>NZ_DASWTN010000034.1:0-80614 GCF_036402135.1 Allosphingosinicella sp.
TCGAACGTCGCAGGCGTTGTGCCCTGGTTGAAGATATAGACGGTTGCCGAGCGCGTGTTCCGGTCGAAAGTCAGGCGCCGCGGTGTGATATTGAGGTTGACCCCAACCGTCGAGACGGCGCTCTGGGCCGGCTGCGCCGACTGCGATACGGCCGCGCCGGGCAGCAGCATCAGGGAAGCAAGGATCGGTCCCGCGCCCGCTTTCATGCCTTTGCGCGCCGCTTTTCCGCTGCGAAGCGTCTGAGATTTCTGTGACATCGGCTCCCCCAAGCTCCCGCGCATATTACGTCAAATTCTTCTTATAACAACAGGATAAAGTCAGTTGTACTGAGCCAGCACGACCATCACGCTTTCGCAGTTGCTGGTGCCGCACTCGAGCGCTGTTTCCGCGCCTATCGCGCCGACACTGACGCTCACCGCCTCCTCCGCCAGCAAAAGCCCGCCACCGAACAGCAGTTGGCTCGACGCGCTGAGTTCCAGATTGTTCTGCGGTGTCGGCGCTGCGGGCGAAGCGCGGGCAAATCCGCCGTCGAGATGATTGATCACGGTAACGGTCACCGCCACGTTCGAAAGCACATCCTGGACGACCTGCTCCGTGCCAGGTCCTTCGATAATTGTGGAAGCTGTCGTGCGAACCTGGGCAAAGCTGGGCGCGGAAAAGACTATCGAAGAGGCGAGCGCCACGGCAACTGCAACAGTGGGACGCGCAATCCGCATGGGATCCACCTCACCAGGAAGATCGCCCGGCGCGGCTATGCTGCGCCGGGCGGGGGAAGCTTATTGATAAGCGACAGTAACTGTAAAGGTGCCGGTATAGTCCCCGGTCGGCGTGCTGTCGGAAATTGCGAAGCTGCCGCCGATGTTGAGCGGTGCGGTGCCGTTGGCCACGTCGCCCAGGCTGCCGCCGAGGGTCAGGTTGCCGGCGGGGTCGCGGCTCAGCGTCACCGGAATGTCGGGAGCGCCGCTCCGCTGAAGATTGAATGTGCCCGTGCCGAGATCGACGGTCACGACCTGGCCCCCTTCACCGGCGACCGTGTATTTGGCGCGGCTCTGGCCAGTGCCGAGAAAGATCACGTTCGCGCCGGACTGGGATGGCGTATCGCTGGTCGACGAAATGGTGACGGTCGACGTGCCGCTGGTCGGACGGACGATTCGGCCGAATACCAGCGCATTGTTCTGCGAAATGGTTACCGGGCGGATGATCGTCGTCGTGCTGGTCGTGTTGACCGAATTGGTCGCCTGTCCGAAGGCAGGAGCAGAAATGCCGGTAAGCAACGCGACCGCAATGGCCGACTTCACAAAACGAGTCATCTTGAAAACCCCCACAAGCTGCGGCTTCAGCCGATCCAATGATACGGTATTAGTACCGTATGCCGTGTGACTGAGGGCTCTACGCGCGGGGCGGAAATTGTCAATAAATTCTTAATAACAACGTTATCCCTGTGCCAATATGTTACGGTTCGGCAACAGCATTCCTCGCCATGGAACGAAATCGAGAAATCTGGACAGGCGCCGGTCGGCTGCGTGTATGAGGGGCTATGGGCGCGAACGAGAAAATGAAAAGGCCTGTCGATCCGCATCACGAACATGATGCGCATCAAGATGTGCTGCACGAAGCGACCGAGGCGGCCTACCGCCGCGACCGCTTGCTCGCTGCTCTAACGCTGATGGCGGGCGTTGGCCTTGCAATTGCTCTGCCTTTCGCGCTTCGCGCGGGTGCCGAATTCTTCCTTCCGGTAACGGCAGCGCTGGTGATCGCGATTGCGCTCGTGCCGATGCTGGAATGGTTCGAGCGGCACGGATTGCCCTCCGCTTTGTCCGCGCTTGTATGCGTGATCCTGCTCATCACCATTGCGAACATTGCTGTCGCATCGATCGTTCTTCCGGCCGCGGAATGGGTAAGGCTTCTGCCAGAACGGATTGGGCGCATTCAGGAGACGCTTGCGCCGCTCCTCGAAGTCTACTCGAACCTTGAACGCTTCATTGATGACATCGTCACCGAGTTCGGTGCGGAGAGCGGTCCCGAGCAGAGGACCGTGACGGTGGAGACGCCGAATTCCATGGTCGACATCATCGCCACCTCCGCGCCCTATGCGGCAATCCAGATGTTCTTCGCGGTGCTGGTCATCTTCTTCTTCCTGTCCGGCTGGACGCGGATGCGGAAAAGCACGATCACCGGCCGCGCCAGCTTCGGCGGCGCGATGACGACTGCGCGCGTCATCCAGCAGGTAGTCGATTCCACCTCGACCTATCTCGGCACGATCACTGTCGTGAACATACTGATGGGCCTGCTTGTCGCGGTTGCGCTGTGGGCGATCGGCATGCCGACGCCGCTCATGTGGGGCGGCATTGTCGCGGTGCTGAACTACATTCCTTATTTGGGACCCATCGCCTCTACCTTGCTGCTCGCGCTTGGCGGCCTCATGGCCTTTTCGGATCCGTGGCAGGCGCTGCTTCCGGCGATGATCTTCGTCCTCGTCCACCTGATCGAGGCCAATTTTATCACGCCGATGATCGTGGGGCGGAGGCTGACGATCAACCCGCTCCTCATCCTTGTATCTCTAAGCTTCTGGAGCTGGATTTGGGGAACCACCGGGGCGCTTCTCGCAGTACCCTTGCTGATCATCATCCGCACCGTCATCGCCGCTGCCGGCAAGCCCGACATCGCCGGATTCCTGTTCGAGGAGGGGACCTTAACCGGCCATCACCATGATGAATTGGCGGAGGGAACACAGCCTGCGACGAATAGCCGCTAGGCTTGCTTGACAGCCTTAGGGCGGTCGCCTAGTTCGCCCCCCACCACTACCCACGCGGGTGTAGCTCAGTTGGTTAGAGCGCCGGCCTGTCACGCCGGAGGTCGCGGGTTCGAGCCCCGTCACTCGCGCCATTTCCCAGAAACTTATAGCCTTCGGATCAGCGCTGCCGCCATCAGCGCGAGTCCCGCGCCCGCTATGTCCGCAATCCAGTCGAGGAATTCCGGCGAGCGATTGACAAACGGCATCGCCTGAACCGCTTCGATAGCCGCGCCGAACAGCGCCATGCCAACGCCGATCCGCGCCAGTCGGGCCTTCGGATAGGCAGCGGCTGCCAATGCCGTCAGCACCAGGAAGATGCTGAAATGCAGGAGCTTGTCGGACGGATCTCCTGGGACGCGGAACGGCCTCGGCCAAGTGGAGACGAGGAAGGTGACGACGATCAGGACCCAAAAGGTGAGGACCAAAGCGCGCTGAAACAGGCCGCTCTCCTTCACCTCCACGAACCAAGCTCCATCCAGCGAAGCAGCCGCTTCATCGGAAAGAGCCAGAGCCACGCCACGCCGCCCGCGACGAAAGCAATTCCGCTCGCCCAAAGCGGTAGGCCAAGTTCTTCGACGAGCATCACCACCGCCACCGACCAGATGGCGATCAGCAGCAGGATAAGGAGCATTCCGGCGGGCTTTCGCCAGGTGGGTTCGTTCATTTGCACTGTATCCATTCCGCCGGGGTCGCAATGGCGTCGAGCGGCACGTCCCAGGGGTCGGGCTCCAGCGGCTCCTTCCTGATCTGCGGCTCCCAGGCAAGGCCGATCGTGACGAGCGCGGGATTGCCCTCGCGAAGATGGGAGAGGGCGCGGTCGTAATGGCCCTTGCCATGGCCGATCCGGGTGCCTAGCCGGTCCGCGGCTACGAGCGGCACCAGCACCACGTCAGGCGCGAGCGCCGGGGCATCGGCACCGGGCTGCAGCACGTTCCAGGGCCCGGACTCCGTCGCAGGCGCCTGTCTGAACATCATTTGTTCGTCCCGATCGCCGAACCAAGGCAGGACCGCCGTCTGGCCTTCACCGAGGGCATCGAGGATAGGATAGGGGCTGATCTCGTCCCGCATCGGATGATAGCCCGCGACCACGCGCGCACCGATCAGGCGCGGAAGCACAATCTGCGCGAGCTGCTTCTCCAGCGAATTGCGGGTGTTCGGCCAGAGCGCCGAGGCGTAGCTGTGCCGGAAGAGAAGGGCGTCGTTCCGGATTTCGATCTTGTTCAAGGTGACGGGACCGCCGTGGCCGTTTGCTGGAATATCCTCTGACGCCAGAACGTCAGGTGGGAACCATGTGCTTCGGACCTGGATCCGGGCAGTGACAGCTCCCTAGGATGTCTTATCGCCTCAGGGATGTTCGCAAAAGCTCGTACCGGGCAGTACCCGTCAGAAACCGATTTAGGTGTTTGCGCGCCCGCTCTCAAGCCTGTCGGCAAGCTTTTCCATCCGCTCGGCAAGTTGTTCGAGCGCATTGGCGACGGCGGGGTCGTAGCTCGGCTCCGCTGCGGGGGGAGGCGCCTTGCCCTCGTCGCGCTCCTTGATTTCATCAGCGAGTAGCAGCGAAGCGAAGAGAAGCTGCCGCGCTTCGGGAAGGCTGCCGAGCGCAGACGCCGCCTCCTTCGCCTTTCGGTCGACCACCGCCGCCATCTCGCGAAGATGTTCCTCTTCGCCGTCGCGGCACGCGACGGCATAGCGGCGGGACGCGATCTCGACTTCAATGGTCGCCATGCATCGCCTCCTCGCGGCTCGCCAGCAGCTGGTCGATCTGGCTGACGGCGCCCTGGACGCGCTCGCGCAGCGCCTGATGCTGGCGCTTCAGCTGCTCCAGCTCCTCTCCGCTGCCATTGCCAGCTGGCTGCCGACCTGCGGCGGCCTCGATCCGGGTAAGCGCCCGCTCGATCCGGCTGATGGCTACAATGGCGCGTTCATCTGGCATCAATGTAGGAATAGCACGACTTGCCGCTTCGGCAAGCATGCTGCCGAGGGCGCCCGCGGTTGACGGCCGGGCCTCCATCCTTAAAGGAGCGGCAGGCGGAACGTTCGAGTCCCGCCCGCCTCCTTCACCCGGGCATTCCATTTCAGGGAGCAGCATGTCCGTCGAACCAAGATTGATGGCCAATGCCATTCGCGCCCTTTCCATGGACGCGGTGCAAGCGGCGAACAGCGGCCATCCCGGCATGCCGATGGGAATGGCGGACGCGGCGACGATCCTCTTTAAGGAATACCTGAAATACGATCCGAAGGAGCCCAACTGGCACGACCGCGACCGCTTTGTGCTGTCGGCGGGGCACGGATCGATGTTGATCTATTCGCTGCTCCACCTCACCGGCTATGCGCGGCCGACGATGGACGATATTCGCGGCTTCCGGAAGCTTGGAAGCCCCTGCGCTGGCCATCCCGAAAACTTCATGCTGGAGGGCGTCGAGGCCACAACAGGTCCGCTGGGGCAGGGCTTCGCAATGGCGGTCGGCATGGCGATCGCCGAGCGGCACCTGAACGCCGTATTCGGCGACGATCTGGTGGATCATCGCACCTGGGTGATCGCCGGCGACGGCTGCCTGATGGAGGGCATCAATCATGAAGCCGTTGGTCTTGCCGGACACCTGAAGCTCGGGCGGCTCAACGTCCTGTGGGACAATAACAAGATCACGATCGACGGTTCGACCGACTTGTCGACCTCCGAAGACATTCCTGCCCGCTACCGCGCCTCGGGCTGGCACGTCGTCTCCTGCGACGGCCACGATTTCGACAGCATCCGCAACGCTCTGGACGAGGCCATCGCCGATCCGCGCCCGTCGCTGATCGACTGCCGCACCATCATCGGCTGGGGCGCACCGAACAAGCAGGGCACCTCCGCGACACACGGCGCCGCGCTCGGCGACGACGAAGTCGCCGCTGCCCGCAAGCACCTCGTCTGGGACAGCGAGCCCTTCGACCTTCCGGAACCGATCGAACGCGCCTGGCGTGAAGCCGGCGCTCGCGGCGGTAAGGTGCATGAAGAGTGGCGGGCGCGGCTTGCGGCGAACCCCCAGCGCGAGGAATTCGTGCGCCGGATGGAAGGCCGCCTGCCAGAAGGATCGGCCAAAGGCGATTATCTGGACTGGCTTTCCGCCAATCCGCAGAATGTCGCCACCCGCAAGGCCTCCGAAATGGCGTTGGAAGCGATCAACGCCGCGCTTCCCGAGACGATCGGCGGCTCGGCCGACCTGACCGGCTCCAACAACACCAAGACGAAGGCGCAGGCCCCGCTCACCGCCGACAATTATGGCGGCCGCTACATCTATTACGGCATCCGCGAGTTCGGCATGGCCGCCGCGATGAACGGCATGGCGCTTCACGGGGGTGTAATTCCCTATGGCGGCACCTTCCTCGTCTTCTCCGATTACTGCCGGCCGGCCATTCGCCTGTCGGCGCTGCAGAACGTCCGCGTCGTCTACGTGATGACGCACGACAGCATCGGCCTCGGCGAAGACGGCCCGACCCATCAGCCGGTCGAGCATGTGATGAGTCTTCGCATGATCCCGAACCTCGACGTCTATCGGCCTGCAGATGCGGTGGAGACAGCGGAATGCTGGGCTTTGTCGCTAGCGCGGCAGGACGGCCCTTCGCTCCTCTGCCTCACCCGTCAGAACTTGTCGCAGCTCCGGACGGAGCGGACCGACAATTTTTGCGCGAAGGGCGCCTACCGGCTGCGTGCCGCCAAGGCCGCGCGCCGCGTCATCATCATCGCCACCGGTTCAGAGGTGGAAACGGCGCTGAAGACCGCCGAGGCGCTGGAGGGGCAGGGCATCGGCGCCGATGTCGTCTCTATGCCCTGCTGGACGTTGTTCGACCGGCAGGACGATGCATATCGCACCGACATATTGCCGAAGGGCGTGCTCCGCCTCTCGATCGAGGCGGGGACGACGCTCGGCTGGGAACGCTATGCCGACCTCAGCATCGGCCTCGACAGGTTCGGTGCGTCCGCGCCTGCGGAAGATCTTTTTGAACGCTTCGGCTTCACCGCCGATCAAATCGCGCCGCGCATCGTCGCGGCCCTCAATTCAGGAGTGAAATGACATGGCGACACGGGTAGCGATCAACGGTTTCGGGCGGATCGGCCGCCTCGTCGCGCGCGCAATCCTCGAAAAGAAGGACAGCGGTCTGGAACTCGTCGCCATCAACGATCTCGCCGACGCCAAGTCGAACGCTTTGCTGTTCAAGCGCGACAGCGTCCACGGCCCCTATCCGGGCGAAGTGTCCGCCGACGGCAACGACCTCGTCATCGACGGCAAGCGCATCAAGGTAACTGCCGAGCGGGATCCGGCGAAGCTTCCGCACCGCGAGAACGATATCGACATCGCGCTCGAATGCACCGGCTTTTTCACCGACCGGGACAAGGCGAACGCGCACATCACCGCTGGCGCGAAGCGCGTCCTGATCTCCGCTCCGGCAAAGGGCGTCGACCTCACCGTCGTTTACGGCGTGAACCACGAGAAGCTGACGGCGGACGACATCATCGTTTCGAACGCGAGCTGCACCACCAACTGCCTCGCCCCCGTCGCCAAGGTGATGAACGACACGGTCGGCATCGAGCGCGGCCTGATGACCACGATCCACGCCTATACGAACGATCAGAAGATCCTCGACCAGATCCATTCCGACATGCGCCGCGCCCGCGCCGCCGGCATGTCGATGATTCCGACCACCACCGGCGCCGCCCGCGCCGTTGGCGAGGTACTTCCCGAGCTGAAGGGCAAGCTCGACGGATCGGCCGTCCGCGTGCCGACACCTAATGTCAGCCTCGTCGACCTCACCTTCACTCCGAAGCGTGATACGACGCTGGAGGAAGTGAATGGTGCACTGAAGGCGGCCTCTGAAAGCGGGCCGCTGAAGGGAATTTTGGCTTATACCGACGAGCCGCTGGTTTCGATCGACCTCAACCACAATCCGGCTTCGTCAACCGTGGACAGCCTTGAAACGGCGGTTCTGGAAGGCAAGCTCGTCCGCGTCGTGTCGTGGTACGACAATGAATGGGGCTTTTCGAACCGCATGGTCGACACGGCCGCGGCGATGGGCCGGTTCCTCTAAGCAATGGCGTCCTTTCGAACGCTGGACGATCTCGGGGATGTGAGGGGCAAGCGCGCGCTGGTGCGCGTGGACCTCAACGTCCCCATGCAGGACGGGCACGTCACCGACGACACCCGCTTCCGCGCAACGCTTCCGACGGTGACGGAACTCGCGGACCGCGGCGCGATCGTGCTGCTGCTCGCCCATTTCGGACGGCCGAAGGTGCCGGGGCCGGACTTCTCCCTGTCCCGTGTGACACGGCCCTATGAGCAGGTGCTCGGCCGGCCGGTGCGTTACGTCGACTGGGAGGTGGACCAGGAGAATGTTGCCATGCTCCAGCCGGGAGACGTGGCGATCCTCGAAAATACCCGTTTCTTCGGGGGCGAGGAGAAGAACGACCCGGCGGTTGCGGAGCGTTTCGCCCGGCTCGGCGACTTCTACGTCAACGACGCCTTTTCCGCCGCTCATCGCGCTCACGCCTCCACCGAAGGCTTAGCACGCCTGCTTCCCGCTTATGCTGGTCGGGCGATGGAAGCGGAGCTGAAGGCGCTGGAAGCGGCGCTCGGTAATCCGGAGCGACCCGTCGCAGCGGTGGTTGGCGGCGCCAAGGTTTCGACCAAGCTCGACGTGCTCCGCAACCTGGTCGCCAAGGTCGATTACCTGATCATCGGCGGCGGAATGGCCAACACCTTCCTCGCGGCACGTGGGATCGACGTCGGCAAGTCGCTCTGCGAGCACGACCTCAGGGACACGGCGCTCGAAATCCTCGACGCCGCGGACAGGGCGAACTGCACCGTGCATTTGCCTTATGATGTGGTGGTGGCGAAGGAGTTTGCGCCCAACCCGCCGACCCGCATTGCCAATGTGCATGAAGTCGCCGCGGACGAGATGATCCTCGACGTCGGTCCGGCCGCCGTCGAGGCGCTGGCGGATGCGATCAAGACCTGCCGCACCCTCGTCTGGAATGGCCCTCTCGGCGCGTTCGAAACGTCGCCGTTCGACAAGGCGACCGTGCAGCTCGCCCAGACGGCGGCGGCGCTGACTCAGAGCGGCAGCCTCGTTTCGGTTGCAGGCGGAGGCGACACCGTTGCCGCGCTCAATCATGCCGGTGTGGCAGACCAGTTCACATTCGTTTCAACCGCGGGCGGCGCCTTCCTGGAATGGATGGAAGGCAAGGCCCTGCCGGGCGTCGAAGCCCTGAAAAGATAAGAAGGACCAAAGATGCAAGTTTCCGAAATGCGGACGAAGATCGAAAGCGGCAACGGCTTCATCGCTGCGCTCGACCAGAGCGGCGGCTCGACGCCCAAGGCGCTGAAGGGTTACGGTGTCGAGGAAGGCAGCTGGTCGAATGAGGAGGAGATGTTCGGCCTCATCCACGACATGCGGAGCCGCATCATCACCTCGCCTTCCTTCACCGGCGACAAGGTGATTGGCGCGATCCTCTTCGAACGCACGATGGACGGGCAGGTCAATGGCAAGCCGACCCCGCAGGCGCTGATCGAAAAGGGCGTGGTTCCCTTCATCAAGATCGACAAGGGCCTCGAAGAGGAAGCGAACGGCGTCCAGCTGATGAAGCCCATGCCGGATCTGGATCAGCTCCTCAGCCGCGCCCGCGGCCTCGGCGTGTTCGGCACCAAGGAGCGTTCGGTGATCAACCTCGCCAACCGCGAGGGCATTGCCGCCGTCGTCCGCCAGCAGTTCGAGGTGGCGCGTCAGGTGCTTGCCGCCGGGCTAGTCCCGATCATTGAGCCTGAGGTCAACATCAAGAGCCCCGAGCGCGCCGAAGCCGATCGCATCCTGCTCGAGGAGCTGACGAAGGCGCTCGACGCGCTTCCCGGCGACGACAAGGTGATGCTGAAGCTTTCGATCCCGCAGCAGCCGGGCCTGTTCCAGCCTTTGGTGGATCATCCGCGCGTGCTCCGCGTCGTCGCCTTGTCGGGCGGATACAGCCGCACCGACGCCTGCCGCGAGCTTGCCAAAAACCCTGGCATGATCGCCAGCTTCAGCCGCGCCCTGCTCGAGGACCTGCGCCACCAGATGAGCGGAGACGAGTTCGACTCCTCGCTCGGCGGCGCGATCGACGAAATCTACCAGGCTTCGACCGTCAAGCAGGCGGCTTAAAGCCTCGATGGGCCAAGATTGAGCCTGATTCAACGCTATCTTGCCTACCAGTTCGCGCGGCCGCGCGGGCTTGCGGGACGCTGGATATTCGGAAGCTGGCTGGACCGGGTGAACCAGGGCATGAACGCCCTGGCCCTCGATCTTCTTCGCGTGCAGCCAGTCGATCGGATCCTGGAGGTCGGCTTTGGGGGCGGAGCGCTCTTCGCCTCGATTCTGGACAGGAATCCCGCCGAAGCGATCGGCGTCGACCCGTCGAAGCAGATGGTCGCGCGCGGGCGTCGGCGCTTCCGCGGCGCCATAGCGCGGGGACGAGCGGAAATCTCGCTTGGGCCGGTCGAGAAGCTGCCGGTGGAGAGCCGGCTGATCGACAAGGCTTGCAGCCTCAACACGATCTATTTCTGGACCGATCCCGAGGCGGGGATGCGGGAGCTGGCGCGGGTGATCCGACCTGGCGGAACGCTCATCCTCGGCTTCGAGGCGCCGGAGACGCTTCGGGCCTGGCCCGGGCACCGCTACGGATTCACCGTCTATGAACCGGCTGAAGTGGTTCGACTTGCCGAGGAAGCCGGTTTCGGCAATGCCGAGATCCATGAAGGGCTGGAGCCGAAGTTCGGCAAAATCTATTGTGTGAAGGCCGAGCGCCTATGACGGACAACGAAGACGAACTGACCCTCGATCCCGATTTCGCGCGCCGCTTCGACGCAGCCCCCCGAGGGCCCTGCCTTCTCTATCTCGTTTCTCCCGCAAGCATCGACGAAGGCTTCGCCGACCAGCTGAAGGCGGCGCTCGACGGCGGACCTGTCGCCGCCTTCCAGCTCCGCCTGAAGGGCTTGAACGATCATGCCGTCGCCCGCGCCGCGGAGCCGCTGCAGGCAATCTGCGCCGAGCGCGACGTCGCCTTCCTCGTCAACGATAGCATGGCGCTGGCGAAAAGGCTGGGCGCGGACGGCGTCCATCTGGGGCAGGGCGACGGCGATCCACGGGAGGCGCGGGCGCTGCTCGGCCCGTCGGCGCAGATCGGCGTCACCTGTCACGACAGCCGCCATCTCGCGATGGAAGCAGGCGAGGCGGGGGCAGATTATGTCGCCTTCGGCTCCTTCTTCCCGACCACGACCAAGGAGGTGCTGCACCAGCCGGAGCCGTCGATCCTCAGCTGGTGGTCAACCCTGTTCGAGCTTCCCTGCGTCGCGATCGGCGGCATCACCCCGGACAACGGACGGGAACTGGTGAAGGCGGGCGCGGATTTTCTTGCTGTATGCAGCGCCGTCTGGGCGCATAAGGATGGTCCGGGCGCCGCGGTCGCGGCGTTTCAGGAGGTGCTGAAGCGTTAACCGGAGGCGAGGGCTTATGGTGGACGATCAGGTAAGGGTGGGTTCCTATTCGGCGCTGATCGCCGGGATCGTGATCTGCGGCCTTGCGGCGGTGGCGCTCTTCCTTCCCGTCATCCAGGATTCGCCGCGCGGAGAGCTATTGGGCCTGCTCCTGCTCCTCGCCGGCCTCGCCGAAGCGGGCACGGGATGGCTGAGGCGGCGACTGAGGACCGGCCGGTCAGCGCTCGGCGCAGGCGTCGTCGCAATGGTGCTTGGGGCGCTGTTCCTCTTCAATCCGTCGCTTCACCTCGTCCCCACATCCTATCTCATCATCCTGTGGCTCTTCTCGCGCGGCGTCCTGCTGCTGTTCGCTTCCATTCCGTGGACCGACCCCGAACATGCCTGGCTTGCCGTCAGCGGCTTTGCCGACATTGGCCTCTTCGTGGTGCTGCTCGTCGGCCTTCCGGTCACTGCTCTCACGCTCAGCCTGTTCGGCCCGACCGAGGAGGTGGTGGCGAATTTCTCGCTGGTAGTGGCCGTGAGCCTCGCCGTCGCCGGCCTCTCCCTGATCGTCATCTCGATGCTGGAGCGGCGGGAGCCCGAAGCTACCGAATAGCCTGTCCCACCATCGCCCGCAGCGTCAGCGCATCGTCGATGGCGTGGGCGTGGATGTCGTTGTTGAAATAGCACCAGACGTCGCGGCCGACGCGCGACTGCTCGACGATCCAGTCGGTCCAGCCGAGCAGCCCCTCATCCGAATAGCGGCCCCAATATTTGCCTTCGCCGCCGTGGAAGCGGACGTAGGCGATCGGACCCGCCGCCCAGCGCGGGCTTTGCGAGCCCGGCATGTCGTGGACACAGAAGGAGACGCTTCTGCTTTCCAGGAGCGCAAGCACCTCGTCCGTGTACCAGCTCTTCTCCCGGAACTCGAAGACATGCGTCAGGTCCCCTGGGAGAAGGTCCAGAAAATCGCGCAGACGATCGAGGTTGAGGCGAAGGCGGGGCGGAAGCTGATAGAGGATCGGGCCGAGGCGATCGCCGAGATGCCGGAAAGGCGTCAGCATCCTTTGCAGCGGCTCCGCGCAATCCTTCAGCTTCTTGGCCTGGGTGAGGAAGCGGTTCGCCTTCACCGCATAGCAGAAGCCCGGCGGCGCCTGCTCCCGCCATTTGTCGAACGTCTCGGCCTTGGGGAGGCGGTAGAAGCTGTTGTTGATCTCCACGGTGTCGAACGTCGCCGCATAATGTTCGAACCAGAGCCGGACCGGCATGCCCTTCGGGTAGAAGAGCTCGCGCCAGTGTTTGTAGTTCCAGCCTGAGCAGCCGATGCGGATTTGCCCCGCCATGGAAATGTTCGCTCCTACAATCGTTGGGCTCGCGGACGTGTGAACCATCAGTGGAGCGTGAAGTGCCGGACAGTAAGTGGATCAACGGGTTCCTGGTAGGAACGATGGGCATCGCAATCGCCGGTGCTGCCGTGGCACAGGACCCTGAGCAGAAGGCAAAGGCGGGCGCTCAAAGCAAGCAGGCCCAACAGGGACAGCAGCAAGGCGCGGAAAAGCCGAAGATCGACGGCACCGTCTTTCACGCGCAGGTACTGCTCGATCGCGCCGGCTTCTCGCCCGGCGTGATCGACGGCGAATCCGGCATCTCCTTCGAAGCCGCCGTGAAGGGCTTCCAGGAAGCGCGCGGCCTGCAGGTGACGGGCCAGCTTGACCAAGCGACGCGCCAAGCCTTGCTGCAGGACAAGGCGCCTTCGACGCGGCGGCTCCGTATCCATGAAAGCGATGCGCAGGGACAGTTCGTCGGCTCGATCCCGAAGGATCCGGCCGAGCAGGCGAAGATGCAGCGGCTCGGCTATCGCAATCTTCTCGAAAAGATCGCCGAGAAATTCCACACGACGCCGCAGACGATCATCTCGCTTAATGATCCGAAGCAGACTCTGCAGGCGGGTACGGTGCTGGTGCTCCCGAACGTGCTTCCCTCGTCGCGCAGCTATCAGGGCGTCGAGGGCGAGCATGCCCAGCTCCTTAGCGACCTAAACGTCAGCGGCCAGCAGCCGCAGGCGAGCCGCGTCGTGGTCGACAAGTCCGACAAGGTCGTCCGCGTCTATGGGCAGAACAACCGCCTCGTCG
Source organism: Allosphingosinicella sp. (assembly GCF_036402135.1). Taxonomy (GTDB): domain Bacteria; phylum Pseudomonadota; class Alphaproteobacteria; order Sphingomonadales; family Sphingomonadaceae; genus Allosphingosinicella. The sequence goes on from NZ_DASWTN010000034.1 coordinate 13,404, forward strand.
CGCAATTCCCGGCGACGATGGGAAGCGAGAAGGACCCGCTGCCGCTCGGCCAGTGGAAGGTGAATACGGTCGCCTTCAATCCGCCGTTCAAATATCAGCCGAAGCTCTTCTGGGACGTCGAAGATACTGAACAGGAGCAGATGCTTCCGCCGGGGCCAAACGGGCCGGTGGGCGTGGTCTGGATCGACCTCAACAAGGAGCATATCGGCATCCACGGCACCAATTCGCCGGAGACGATTAAGCGGGCCGAGAGCCATGGCTGCGTCCGGTTGACAAATTGGGACGCCGGGCGCCTAACTCAGATGATCGATAACGGAATGCAGGTCATCTTCCAGGCTTGAGGGCTCTTCGGCGCATATTCACGCACCTTCTGACCGCGGTCCTCACGGCCGCGATCACCAGCCTGTATTGGTACGGCACCTATGGGCGCGGATCGGGCGGCGCGAGGGCGGAGCCGGGTCCGGAATTGGTGGAGAAGGCGGTCGCCACGGCGGAAGGGCCGGTGGAAGTGTCGTTGGGGCCGACGGGGCTTGCGATTCCGGTGTCCGGCATTCGCCCGAACCAGCTCGTGGACACATATAAGCAGGCGCGGGCGGGCGGCGCCCGCGTTCACGACGCTATCGACATCATGGCACCTCACGGAACGCCGGTCATCGCCGCCGCTCCGGGCCGGGTGGAGAAGCTCTTCTTCAGCAAGGGCGGGGGCGGCATCACCGCTTATGTCCGCTCCGACGACGGCAAGTGGATCTATTATTACGCGCACCTTCAGGATTATGCGCCAGGCCTGAAGGAAGGGCAGAAGGTGGAGCGCGGAAGCCCGATCGGCCGTGTCGGCGCCACCGGCAACGCCAATCCCGACGGGCCGCACCTGCATTTCGCGATCCACCGGATGGTCTCGGGTGAGGATTGGCACGAGGGGACGGCGATCAATCCCTACCCCCTGCTTGCCGGAAAGCGGTAGCGCCGCTAAGGGCCTCAGCGGCTCTTTTCCAACAGTGAGTGACCCATGAAGATCAGCGGCGTGGACATTCGTCCCGGCAACATCATCGAATATGAAGGCGGCATCTGGCGCGCCGTGAAGATTCAGCACACCCAGCCCGGCAAGGGCGGCGCCTATATGCAGGTGGAGCTGAAGAACCTGATCGACGGGCGCAAGAACAATGTCCGCTTCCGCTCGGCCGAAACGGTGGAGCGCGTGCGGCTCGACACCAAGGACTTCCAGTTCCTGTTCGCCGAGGGCGACATGCTGACCTTCATGGACAAGGAAACCTACGAGCAGGTTTCGCTGCCGCGCGACCTTTTGGGCGACGCCGCGGCCTTCCTCCAGGACGGCATGGATGTCGTGATGGAGCTCTACAATGAGAAGCCGATCTCGGTGCAGCTCCCCGACACGACCGAAGCCACCATCGTTGAGGCCGACGCGGTGGTGAAGGGACAGACCGCTTCCTCCAGCTACAAACCCGCAATCCTCGACAACGGCGTCCGCGTGATGGTGCCCCCGCACATTTCCAGCGGAACCCGCATCGTCGTCGACGTTTACGAACAGACCTACGTCCGCCGCGCGGATTAAGGGTCTGGGCGGAGAATTGATTTGGTAAGCCATTCCGGCCTCATCACCGTGATGCAGCGCGCCGCTCGCAAGGCGGCGCCGCGGCTTCGGCGCGACTTCGGCGAGGTCGAGCAGTTGCAGGTCAGCCGCAAGGGTCCGGCCGACTTCGTGTCGATGGCCGACAAGCGCGCCGAGCAGACGGTGATGGAGGAACTCCAGCACGCCCGGCCGAACTGGGGCTTCTACATGGAGGAAGGCGGCACGATCGAAGGCGATCCTTCGAAGCCGCGCTGGATCCTGGATCCGATCGACGGCACTTCCAACTTCCTCCATGGCATCCCGCATTTCGCCATCGCCATCGCGGTGCAGGAGCCGAAGCTCGGCGGTGGCTGGGGCGAGATCACGCAGGGGCTCGTCTATCAGCCGCTTACGGACGAAAGCTTTTGGGCCGAAAAGGGCAGGGGGTCCTGGCTCAACGAGCGGCGGCTCCGCGTGTCCTCCCGCCGCGATCTCGCCGACGCGCTCATCGCGACCGGTGTTCCCTACAAAGGGCACGGCCATCTCGACCGTTTCCAGAAGATATTGGACGCCGTTTCGCCCGAAGTGGCGGGCATCCGCCGCTTCGGCTCCGCGGCTCTCGATCTCGCTTGGGTCGCCGCGGGGCGCTACGACGGCTTCTGGGAAGAAGACCTCCAGCAATGGGACATTGCTGCGGGGCTTCTGCTGGTCCGCGAAGCCGGCGGTTTCGTCACCGATTTCCGAGGTTCGGAGGCGGGTCTTGCCAAAGGACAGGTGCTGGCTGCAAATGACCAGATACATTCGAAGCTGCACAAGCTCGTCGGCCGCGCCGTAAGGAGCTGAGCGACAAAAGGGGGAATATGCGGGGGAAGTTGGCCATTCTGTCGGCGCTGATGCTGAGCGCGTGCGCGGCAACCGATCTCACCACTCCCGCCGCGCCCTGGCCTCCACTGCCGACCGCCTTTGCCGCCGTCGGCGATCTCAATGAAGCCGTAGCCCGCTTTCCGAACAGCGCCGCCCTTCAGCAGCGCCGGCTCGACCTGGCCCTCAACGCCAGCGATGCCGCCACCGCACTGGATGCCGCTTCACGACTGGCCTCGATGGGGGCAGGCCTGCCGCCGCCTGTGAGGGAACAGCTTGGGAAAGTCATCGGCGCTGAAGCCGCGGAACGGCTCATTCCCATCTTCAATAGCAATTCTGCGCCAATCGCTCCCAGCAACGTTCACGCGACGATCCCAGCCGCGCACCGGTTGATCGAGGGTGTGGCGTGGGACTCGAGACGCAGCCAGCTTTATGCGACCAGCGTGGTCGACCGCCGCTTGCTCGCTGTAACCAGAGAAGGCGTGCGCGAGGTGGCCGGACCTTCCGGCATCGGCAGCCTCTTCACCGGCCATTACGACAGCGCCAACGATCGGATCTGGCTTGTGGCCGCCAGCGTCGAACAGACGCCGGCAGACGGCGGCCGCTTTGCGGGGCTGCTTTCCTTCTCCCCCGCTGCTCCCGCCGCCGTCATCCGCCTTCCGCTGCCGGCGGCGGGCGAGGCCGGCCCGAACGACATCGCTGCGGCCAGGGATGGCACGCTCTATGTCAGCGACATGGTGACGGGGGCGATCTACCGGTGCCGCCCCGGCTGCTCAGCGCCTGAGACCTTCGTCACGCCGCGCACCTTGCGGAGCGCCCATGGCATGGCTGTCTCGCAGGACCAGAAGCGGCTTTATGTTGCCGACTTCCGCTACGGCCTCGCATCGGTGGATTTGGCGACCGGCCAAGTGTCGCAAGTTGCGGCACCGTCCGACATGATGCTCGACGGGATCGACGGGTTGTTTGCTTATGATGGTGACCTCATCGGCATCCAGGGCGGCACCTTCCCGGCCCGGATCGTGCGCCTCTCCCTGTCCCGCGATGGCCGCCGCGTGGAGCGGCTGAGGGTGCTCGAACGCGCCAATCCCGCCTGGGGCGAACCCACTTTGGGCACGATCGCGGGAAACCGGCTGCTCTATGTGGCGAACGCGCAGTGGGAACGGTACGGCCCAGGCGGCGCACCGACCGGAAACGGTGCTCCCGAACCCACTGTGATCAGGGCGCTTTCGCTCGACTGAGCGGCAAACGGATGGCTTGTGCCAACCTGCCCCGCTAAGCGGTTGCGGCGACGCACTTCCTAGCCTAGAAGCCGCGCAACCTCGTTTCCTCGGAGAGTCTCGATGGCGTCCGCCGCCGCCGAATATCTGCCTATCCTCCTGTTTCTCGGCGTGGCGCTTTCGCTGTCGGCGTCCTTTGTCTTTCTGCCGATGATAGCATCGAAGTTCACCGGCGCCGCGAACCCGTATCCGGACAAGCTCGCCGAATATGAATGCGGCTTTCCCGCCTTCGAGGACAGCCGGGCTCAGTTCGACGTGCGCTTCTACCTCGTCGCGATCCTGTTCATCATCTTCGACCTTGAGGCGGCCTTCCTCTTTCCGTGGGCGGTGTCGCTCGGTGCCATCGGCATTGCAGGCTGGGCCGCGATGATGATCTTCCTGATCGAGCTCACGCTCGGCTTCGTCTATGCTTGGAAGAAGGGAGCGCTCGAATGGGAGTGATCCTCGACCCGCGTCATGAGAATGAGCGTCCGGCCGATCTTCAGCAGCCGGACCCCTATTTCTTCAACCACCTCTCGTCCGAAGTTTCGAACAAGGGCTTCATCGTCACCTCGACCGAGGACCTGTTTCAGTGGGCGCGCACCGGATCGCTCTGGTGGATGACGTTCGGCCTCGCCTGCTGCGCGGTTGAGATGATCCATGTGAACATGCCGCGCTACGACCTTGAAAGATTTGGCGTCGCGCCCCGCGCGTCGCCGCGTCAGTCGGACGTGATGATCGTCGCCGGTACGCTCTGCAACAAGATGGCTCCGGCGCTTCGCCGCGTCTACGACCAGATGTCGGAGCCGCGCTACGTCATCTCCATGGGCAGCTGCGCCAACGGCGGCGGCTATTATCATTACAGCTATTCGGTGGTGCGTGGCTGCGACCGGATCGTGCCGGTGGACATCTACGTTCCCGGCTGTCCGCCGACCGCCGAGGCGCTTCTTTACGGAATCATGCAGCTGCAGCGGAAAATCCGCCGCATCGGCACGATCGAGCGCTGAGCCATGAACAACAGCGCCCCAAGGATCGCGCCGCGCGAAGGCATTATCGACGAGGTTAAGGCCGCTATCGGCGACGCTTTCGTCGAGGCGAAGCACGCCGCCTACGAAGACAGCATCACGGTTCGCCGCGAGAGCATCGTCGAAGTGCTCCGCACGCTCCGCGACAGCTTCGCGTATCAGCAGCTGATGGAGATTGCGGGCGTCGACTATCCGCAGCGGGTCGAGCGCTTCGACGTCGTCTATCACATGCTGTCGGTGACGAAGAACCACCGCATCCGTGTTCGCGTCACGACCGACGAAGAAAAGCCAGTGCCTTCGGTGACAGGCCTTTTCCCGGTCGCGGGCTGGCTGGAGCGGGAGGTGTTCGACCTTTACGGTGTGCTGTTCGAAGGCAATAACGACCTTCGCCGCATCCTCACCGACTATGGCTTCCGCGGCCACCCGTTCCGCAAGGACTTCCCGCTCTCCGGCTATGTCGAGATGCGCTATTCCGAAGAGCAGAAGCGGGTCGTCTACGAGCCTGTGCGGCTGGCCCAGGATTTCCGCGCCTTCGATTTCATGAGCCCGTGGGAGGGCGCCGAATATGTGCTCCCCGGAGACGAGAAGGTGCAGGGTGAAGCTCCCGGAGCGCCCACGCCTGCGAAAGCGGGAGAGACGAAGAAATGACGATCGCCTCCTCCGCTCAGGATCTTGAGACGCAGGTCGCCCGCTCCGGCGGCACCGAATCCGAGATTGCCAACTACACGATCAATTTCGGCCCGCAGCATCCGGCTGCGCACGGCGTGCTCCGCCTCGTGCTGGAGCTGGACGGCGAGATCGTCGAGCGCGTCGACCCGCACGTCGGCCTGCTCCACCGCGGCACCGAGAAGTTCTGCGAGTACAAGACCTACCTGCAGGCGCTGCCCTACTTCGACCGACTCGATTACGTGTCGCCGATGTGCATGGAGCACAGCTATGTGCTCGCCATCGAGAAGCTGCTCGACCTCGAAGTGCCGCTCCGCGCCCAGTATCTCCGCGTCTTCTTCGCCGAGCTGACGCGGATCAAAAACCACCTTTTGAACATCGGCAGCCACGTGATGGACGTCGGCGCGATGACTCCGAACCTCTGGCTGTTCGAGCTTCGCGAAGACATCATGAACTTCTACGAGCGGGCGTCGGGCGCGCGTATGCATGCGGCCTATTTCCGTCCGGGCGGCGTCCATCAGGACGTGCCGCTGAAGCTGCTGACCGACATCGCCGACTGGCTCGACAACCGCCTGTTCCGCCTGTTCGAGGATTCGATGGCGCTGGTCGTCGACAACCGCATCTTCAAGCAGCGGAACGTCGATATCGCGGTCGTGTCGAAGGAAGATGCGCTCGCCTGGGGCTTCTCCGGCCCGATGATCCGCGCCTCTGGCATTCCCTGGGATATCCGCAAGGCGCAGCCCTACGACGTCTACGACCGCATGGAGTTCGAGGTGCCGGTCGGCACCAACGGCGACTGCTATGACCGCATGATGGTCCGCGTCGAGGAAGTCCGCCAGTCCGCAAAGATCATGAAGCAGTGCCTCCAGCAAATGCCGGAGGGGCCGATCGCAACGCTCGACCGAAAGGTCTTCCCGCCGAAGCGCGGCGAGATGAAGCAGTCGATGGAAGCGCTCATCCACCACTTCAAGCTCTACACCGAGGGCTTCCACGTGCCCGAGGGCGAGGTCTATGTCGCCACCGAAAGCCCCAAGGGCGAATTCGGCGTCTATCTCGTCTCCGACGGCACCAATAAGCCTTACCGCGTGAAGATCCGCCCGACCGCCTTCAGCCACCTTCAGGCGATGGATTTCATGACGAAGGGCCACATGCTCGCCGACGCCACCGCGATCCTCGGCGCCATGGACATCGTATTCGGGGAGTGCGACCGGTGATGGATCGGGAGAAAGCCCGAAACTGGCCATTAGCTGGAGGCGTGGGTGTCCTAGTTTTAACGGGCGTTATAGGTCTCCAAGAATTTTTCGTTTCTGGGGGAACGGCATACAGGATTGCCGGCGTTGGGCTGCTTCTACTTCTCTTGGCGGCGGCCTGGTTACTCGCGAGATTTATCTCCAGCCATCGTGACGAAATCGGCGAAGCTCGGTTCGATACGACGAATAAGAGCGAACGAAATGGCTGACACGCTTCCCAACAGCCTGCCCGATATCGCGGAGCTTCGCGCCCGCTGGGGCGGCTTTGCCTTCACGGCGGAGAATGAGGCGCAGGCGAAGGTAGTGATCGGCCGCTATCCGCCTGGGCGACAGCAGAGCGCGATCCTGCCGCTTCTTGACCTTGCCCAGCGGCAGGTGGGGGCGGAGACGGGAACGCAGGGCTGGCTGCCGGTGCCGGTGATCGAATATGTCGCCGCCTATCTAGGCATGCCTTACATGCGGGCGCTCGAGGTCGCGACCTTCTACACCATGTTCAACCTTCGGCCCGTCGGCCGCTACCATGTGCAGGTCTGCGGCACGACGCCCTGCATGCTACGCGGCTCCGACGACGTGTTCGACGCCTGTCACAAGAAGGGCATGAAGAAAGGGCAGACGACGCCGGACGGCCTATTCACTTTGTCCGAAGTCGAGTGCCTCGGCGCCTGCGCCAACGCGCCGATGGTTCAGATCAACGACGACAATTACGAAGATCTGACCTTCGAAAGCACCACCGCTATCCTCGACGCGCTCGCCCGCGGCGAAACGCCGAAGCCGGGCCCGCAGGTCGCCCGCCAGACCAGCGCGCCTGAAGGCGGCCCGACCTCGCTGCCGGAGATGGTGAACGAAAATCACGATTATCGGGGCCAGTGGAGCTGATGGAACAGCTGCTTCCCGTCATCATCGGCGTCGTCGGCCTGATCATCGTCCTTAAGGTGCTGAAGGGCGTCGTGAAGCTTGTCGGCATCGCGATCATCGTCGCGCTCGTTGCCGCGCTTTATTTCGGAATGGGTGCCTGATGCCGATCACCTCCCTTGACGACAAGGACCGCATCTTCACCAACGTCTACGGCTATCAGCCCTGGGGGCTGAAGGGCGCGCAGGCGCGCGGCGACTGGGACAATACCAAGAAGCTGATGGCGTTGGGGCAGGACGCCATCATCGACGAGATCAAGAATTCAGGCCTTCGCGGACGCGGCGGCGCCGGGTTCCCGACCGGCATGAAGTGGAGCTTCATGCCGAAGGAGCCGACCGAGGGGCGCCCCAACTTCCTCGTCATCAACGCGGACGAATCCGAGCCCGGAAGCTGCAAGGACCGCGAGATCATCCGCCACGATCCGCACAAGCTGATCGAAGGCGCTTTGATTGCCGGCTACGCGATGCGCGCGCGGGCCTGCTACATCTACATTCGCGGCGAGTTTATCCGCGAGGCGGAGACGCTCTTCGCCGCCGTGCAGGAGGCCTATGACGCCGGCCTGCTCGGCAAGAACGCAGCCAAATCGGGCTACGACTTCGATGTCTTCGTCCACCGCGGCGCCGGCGCCTATATTTGCGGCGAGGAAACGGCGCTCCTCAACAGCCTCGAGGGGAAAAAGGGCTTTCCGCGGCTGAAGCCGCCGTTCCCGGCGGGCGCGGGCCTCTATGGCTGCCCGACCACGGTCAACAATGTCGAGAGCATCGCGGTCGTCCCGACGATCCTCCGCCGCGGCGCGAACTGGTTCAAGAGCTTCGGCCGCGAGAAGAATGAAGGCACCAAGCTCTTCCAGATATCCGGGCATGTGAATAAGCCGTGCGTGGTCGAGGAAGCCATGTCGATCCCGTTCCGCGAGCTGATCGACCGCCATGCCGGCGGCATCCGCGGCGGCTGGGACAATCTTCTGGCCGTAATCCCCGGCGGCTCGTCCGTCCCGCTCGTACCGGCGGCGCAGATCATGGACGCTCCGATGGATTTCGACGGCCTCCGCGATCTCGGCTCCGGCCTTGGCACGGCGGCGGTGATCGTCATGGACAAGTCCACCGACATCGTGAAAGCGATCAGCCGCATCAGCTACTTCTACAAGCATGAAAGCTGCGGCCAGTGCACGCCCTGCCGAGAAGGCACCGGCTGGATGTGGCGCATGATGGAGCGCCTCCGCGAGGGCAATGCGGACATCGGCGAGATCGACCAGCTTTACGACGTCACCAAGCAGGTCGAAGGCCACACCATCTGCGCCCTCGGCGACGCCGCCGCCTGGCCGATCCAAGGCCTCATCCGCCACTTCCGTCCGGAAATAGAGCGGCGCATCATCGAGAAGAACGGCGACAATCAATTGGAGGCCGCGGAGTAACTCATGCCTCTAGTCAAAGTTGATGGCCAGGAGATCGAAGTACCGGCAGGCGCGACCGTCCTGCAGGCTTGCGAGCTTGCGGGGAAAGAGATTCCGCGCTTCTGCTATCATGAGCGGCTGACCATCGCTGGCAATTGCCGCATGTGCCTCGTCGAGGTGAAGCCGGGGCCGCCGAAGCCGCAGGCAAGTTGTGCGCTGCCAGTGGCCGAGGGGCAGGAGATCGTCACCAATTCGCTGACCGTGAAGAAGGCGCGGGAAGGGGTGATGGAGTTCCTCCTCATCAACCACCCGCTCGACTGCCCGATTTGCGACCAGGGCGGTGAATGCGATCTTCAGGATCAGGCGATGGCCTATGGCCGCGGCCATTCGCGCTTCGCCGAGAATAAGCGCGCGGTGACCGAAAAATATATGGGTCCGGTCGTCAAGACGATCATGACCCGCTGCATCCAGTGTACGCGCTGTGTGCGCTTCGCCGAGGAAGTCGCCGGAGTCGAGGAGATCGGAGCGATCAACCGCGGCGAGAATATGGAGATCACCTCCTATCTCGAGGGCGCGGTGACGTCGGAGCTTTCCGGCAATGTCGTCGATCTCTGCCCGGTCGGTGCGCTTGTGTCGAAGCCCTACAGCTTTGAGGCGCGGCCCTGGGAGCTTCGCAAGATTCCCGGCATCGACGTGATGGATGGGGTCGGCACCAACATCCGCATCGATGCGCGCATGCGGGAAGTGATGCGCGTTTTGCCCCGCATCAACGAGGACGTGAACGAGGAGTGGGCGCACGACAAGACGCGTCACGCGGTTGACGGGCTGCTCCGCAACCGCCTCGATCGGCCTTGGGTGCGGAAGGGCGGCAAGCTAGCGCAGGCGACTTGGGAAGAGCCGTTCGCGGCCATTGCCAAGGTCGCCAAAAGTGCGGGCAGCAGTGTTGCCGCCGTGGCGGGCGATCTGCTCGACGTCGAGACCATGTATGCGGCGAAGAAGCTGCTGCAGTCGCTCGGATCGAACCTGATCGAGGGGCGGCAGACCGGCCTTGCCTATGACGCGACGAACCTCGGCGCTGTCAGCTTCAATTCGACCATCGCCGGCATCGAGACGGCGGACGCGATCCTGCTCGTCGGCACCAATCCGCGCTGGGAGGCGAGCCTCGTCAACACCCGTATCCGCAAGGCCGTGAAGGCCGGCGCGAAGGTGTTCGGCATCGGTCCCGAGGTCGATCTCACCTATCCGGTCGAATGGCTCGGCAACGACCTTTCGCTGCTCCAGAAATTGCCCAAGACGGTTGCGGCGGCGCTCAAGGACGCTCTTCGTCCGGCGGTGATCGTCGGCGGCGCGGCACTCGCAGCCGAAGGAGGGCAGGCGGCGACGCTTGCGCTCGTTGATCAGTTCAACCTCAACCGGGTCGGCTGGAACGGCTATAACGTGCTTCACACCGTCGCGGCGCGGACGGGCGGGCTAATGCTCGGCTATGCGCAGCCGGGCGGCATGCGGGCGCTTGCCGAAGCGGCGCCAAAGCTGCTGTTCGTGCTCGGCGCGGACGAAATGGATTTCGCGCCGTTCGCCAAGAGCTTCAAAGTCTATGTCGGGCATCATGGCGACAAGGGCGCGTCCAGTGCCGACGTGATCCTGCCGGGCGCTGCTTACACCGAAAAGCACGGCATCTACGTGAACGTCGAAGGCCGTGTGCAATATAGCGAGCGTGCCGTCGATCCGCCGGGCGACGCTCGCGAGGATTGGGCGATCTTCCGCGCGCTTTCCGACGTGCTCGGTAAGCCGCTGCCGTTCGACAGCTTCCATGCGCTTCGCCAGCGCCTGTTCGAGGACTATCCCGTCTTCGCCAATCCGGGGTTGTTGACCTTCGACTGGGCGCCGCCCGCTCTGCCGGCGGTGAAGCTCGCCAAGGACAGTGCTGTCGCTTACCCGATCAAGGACTTCTACTTGACCAACCCGATCGCCCGCGCGTCGCCGACGCTGCAGCGCTGCTCGGCCGAGATCCTCCACGGCCAGACCTTCGCGGAGGCCGCGGAATGACCGAATGGTTCCAGGGCACGCTTGGCTACGGCTTCGGCTGGTTCGTCGCGACGCTTATCCTCATCCTGATGATCGCGCTGCCGCTGATGCTTGCGGTCGCGATGATCATCTATGCCGACCGCAAGATCTGGGCGGCGATGGCGCTCCGGCGCGGACCGAACGTGGTGGGGCCGTTCGGCCTCCTGCAAAGCTTTGCCGACGGTTTGAAGGTGTTCCTCAAGGAAACGATCATCCCGTCCGGCGCCAACCGCGGCCTCTTCATCATCGCCCCGATCATCACCTTCACGGTGGCGCTGATCGCCTGGGCGGTGATTCCGTTCGGGCCGGACATGGTGCTGTCCGACATCAATGTCGGGCTCCTGTTCCTGCTCGCGGCGTCCTCGCTGGGCGTCTACGGCGTCATCATCGCCGGCTGGGCGTCCAACTCCAAATATCCCTTCTTCTCCGCGCTCCGCGCCGCGGCGCAGATGGTGAGCTATGAAGTCTCGATCGGCTTCGTCCTCATTCCGGTCATCCTCTGGGCGGGCACGTTCAACCTCGGCGGGATCATCGCTGCGCAGGAGAGCCATGTGTTCTTCTTGAACGGCTTCGGCTTTAACCCGCTGCTTTTCCCGATGGCAGTGATCTTCCTCATCTCCTCGATGGCGGAAACCGCGCGTGCCCCGTTCGACCTGACCGAGGCGGAATCGGAGCTCGTTGCCGGCTATCAGACCGAATATAGCTCGATGAGCTTCGCGCTCTTTTGGCTCGGCGAATATGGCAACGTCCTGCTGATGTGCGCGCTCAATGCGACGCTCTTCTGGGGTGGATGGCTGCCCCCGATCGACTGGGAGCCGCTTTATGCGATTCCAGGCATCTTCTGGCTATTCCTGAAAATATTCCTGTTCTTCTTCATCTTCAGCTGGGTGAAGGCGACGGTGCCGCGCTTCCGCTACGACCAGCTGATGCGGCTCGGTTGGAAAATCTTCCTTCCGATCTCGCTGCTCTGGGTCGGCATCGTATCCGGCTATCTGATGATCGACCGTTACGGAGCGCTTTCATGAGCGTCGCGCATTACGCCAAGTCATTCTTCCTCTGGGAGTTTCTGAAGGCGCACTGGATCACCTTGAAGTATTTCTTCAAGCCCAAGGCGACCATCAACTACCCTTATGAGAAGAACCCGATCTCGCCCCGTTTTCGCGGCGAACATGCGCTTCGCCGCTATCCGAACGGGGAGGAACGCTGCATCGCCTGCAAGCTGTGCGAAGCGGTCTGCCCCGCGCTCGCCATCACGATCGAGGCCGAACCGCGCGAGGACGGCAGCCGCCGCACTACGCGCTACGACATCGACATGACGAAGTGCATCTATTGCGGCTTCTGCCAGGAAGCGTGCCCGGTCGATGCCATTGTCGAGGGGCCCAATATGGATTTTTCAACCGAAACGCGGGAGGAGCTGATGTACGACAAGGCGAAGCTCCTCGCCAACGGCGACAAGTGGGAGCGCGCACTCGCCGCGAACCTTGCCGCCGATGCACCCTATCGTTAAGCGGCCAGCCAGTTCAGGGGCACGACCGACCAAGTGATTCAGGCCTTCATCTTTTATCTGTTCGCAAGCCTTGTGGTGCTTTCCGGAGCGCTCACCATCCTTGCGCGCAATCCGGTGCACAGCGTGCTGTGGCTGATCCTCGCCTGCTTCAACGCGGCGGGGCTGATGCTGCTGCTCGGCGCCGAGTTCCTCGCCTTCCTTTTGGTCATCGTCTACGTCGGCGCGGTCGCGGTGCTGTTCCTGTTCGTCGTCATGATGCTGGACGTCGACTTTGCCGAGCTTCGCGCCGGCTTCGCCAAATACTGGCCGTTTGCGGTGCTGCTTGCCTTGGTGCTGCTGGTCGAGATCGGCGCGGCTTTGGTGGCATGGGACATGGGCGCGTTCGATCCCGGCGTTCGCGCTGCTCCGACTAATCCGCACACGCCTAATATCGAGGCGCTGGGGACGGTGCTCTACACGCGCTACCTCTTCATCTTCGAAGCGGCCGGCCTCGTTCTGCTCGTCGCAATGATCGGCGCGATCGTTCTCACCCACCGCACCCGCGGCGGGACGCGGCCGCAGAACGTGTCGAAGCAGATCCGCCGCCGTCCGGACGAAGCGACCCGCAACGTCAATCCCGGCGTGGGGCAGGGGGTGGAGCTATGATCGGCCTGGGCCATTATCTCGCCGTCGGCGCGATCCTGTTCGTGATGGGCGTGTTCGGGATCTTCCTGAACCGGAAGAACGTGATCGTCATCCTGATGGCGATCGAGCTCATCCTGCTCGCCGTGAATATCAACCTCGTCGCCTTCTCCGCCTATCTGGGCGACATGGTGGGGCAGGTGTTCGCGATGTTCGTCCTGACTGTCGCGGCGGGCGAAGCCGCCATCGGCCTTGCCATCCTCGTCATTTATTTCCGCGGCCGCGGCTCGATCGCGGTCGACGACATCAACCAGATGAGGGGCTGAGATGGACGTCCAGCTCATCGTCTTCCTGCCGCTGCTGGCGGCGATCGTCGCAGGGCTCGGCGGCCGCATCATCGGCCGCGTGCCTGCCAAGATCATCACCACCGGCGCATTGTTTGCGTCGGCGGCGCTCAGCTGGCCGATCTTCCTCGGCTTCATGGCGCACAGCGTCGAGCCCTATAACGTCACCATTCTGAAGTGGATCAGCTCCGGCGACCTGCAGGTGAACTGGTCGCTGCAGATCGACGCGCTCACCGCCGTCATGCTGGTCGTCGTCACCACCGTCTCCAGCCTCGTCCACCTTTATAGCTGGGGCTATATGGCGGAGGATCCGGATCAGCCGCGCTTCTTCGCGTATCTCAGCCTCTTTACCTTCGCGATGCTGATGCTCGTGACGGCGGACAATCTCGTCCAGATGTTCTTCGGCTGGGAAGGCGTCGGCCTCGCTTCCTACCTGCTGATCGGCTTCTGGTATCAGAAGCCTTCCGCCAACGCCGCGGCGCTCAAGGCCTTCGTCGTCAACCGCGTCGGCGATTTCGGCTTCTCGCTCGGCATCTTCGCGACCTTCCTCGTCTTCGGCACCGTCTCTATCCCGGAAATCCTCGCCGCCGCGCCGTCCATGGCAAACTCCACGATTGGCTTCCTCGGCCTCCGCGTCGATACGATGACCTTGATCTGCATCCTGCTCTTCATCGGGGCGATGGGGAAATCGGCACAGCTTCCGCTTCACACCTGGCTTCCGGACGCGATGGAAGGCCCGACGCCCGTCTCGGCGCTGATCCATGCCGCCACCATGGTGACGGCGGGCGTGTTCATGGTCTGCCGCCTGTCGCCGATGTTCGAGGTAAGCCCGACCGCGCTCACCATCGTCACCTTCGTCGGCGCGATCACGGCTCTGTTCGCAGCCACCGTTGGCACGGTGCAGAACGACATCAAGCGCGTCATCGCCTATTCGACCTGCTCGCAGCTTGGGTACATGTTCTTCGCGGCAGGCGTCGGCGCATACGGCGCGGCGATGTTCCACCTGTTCACGCACGCTTTCTTCAAGGCCTTGCTGTTCCTCGGCGCGGGCAGCGTCATCCACGCCATGCATCACGAGCAGGACATGCGCTTCTACGGCGGCCTTCGTAAGGAAATCCCGCTCACCTTCTGGGCGATGCTGTTCGGAACCCTTGCGATCACCGGCGTCGGTATCATCCAGGTGGCGGGGCTGCCGAGCTTCGGTTTTGCGGGCTTCTTCTCAAAGGATGCGATTATCGAAAGTGCCTTCGCGTCCGGCACGACTGCGGGCGGCATCGCTTTCGTCGTCGGTATTTTCGCGGCCCTGCTCACCAGCTTTTATAGCTGGCGCCTGATTTTCCTTACCTTCTTCGGCAAACCCCGCTGGGCGGCGTCGGAGCATATCCAGCATGCGATCCACGACGCGCACGGCCATGGCCATGACGCCCACGATCACAACGATCCTATCCAGGAGCATGCCGGCCACGACACGCGTCCGGACGAGGCGCATGCGCATGAGGTTCCGGCCGGCACCGGCGGCTATCATCCGCATGAAAGCCCCTGGACGATGCTGGTGCCATTGGGCGTGCTGACGCTCGGCGCGATCTTCGCCGGCATGGTCTTCCACCACGCCTTCATCGACCTGCACGAAGGCGCCGAATTCTGGGGCGGCAGCATCCATTTCAACGCGCATCTGATGGAGGACATCCACCACGTGCCTCTGTGGGTGAAGCTGTCGCCCGCGGTCGTGATGATCCTCGGTTTCCTCATCGCCTATGCCGCCTATATCCGCGACACATCGATGCCTCGGCGCTTCGTCGGCCAGTTCGGCGTCCTCTACCGCTTCCTCTATAACAAGTGGTTCTTCGACGAGGCGTATAACGTCCTCTTCATCCGCCCCTCGCTCTGGCTCGGCCGCGTCTTCTGGAAGCGCGGGGACGAGGGCACGATCGACCGCTTCGGACCTAACGGGGCGGCGGGCGTGGTCCGCGTCGGTAACCTTCTCACTTCGCGGCTCCAGACCGGCTATCTCTACACTTATGCGCTGGTGATGCTGCTCGGCCTCGCTGCCGCTGCGACCTGGGTCATGGCGCGATGAACGTTCTCGGTTTCCCGATCCTCTCCGTCATGCTGGCGGTGCCGATCGTCGCCGGCATCCTCTGCCTGTTCGTCAGCAGCAATGCCGCGCGTTGGGTGGCGCTTGCCGCGACCCTGATCGACCTCGCGCTGGGCATCCTCCTCTGGAACGCCTATCAGATCGGCGGGCCGCAATGGCAGTTCGTCGAGAATGCCGGTGCGTTCGGGCCGTTCGCCTGGAAGCTCGGCATCGACGGCATCGCCTTGATGCTGATCCTCCTGTCCGTCTTCCTGATGCCCTTCTGCATCCTCGCCAGCTGGTCCTCGATCGAGCACCGCATCCCGGAATATATGGCGAGCTTCATGCTGATGGAGACGCTGATGATCGGCGTCTTCGCGGCGCAGGACATCTTCCTCTTCTATCTGTTCTTCGAGGCCGGCCTCATCCCGATGTACCTGATCATCGGCATCTGGGGCGGTTCGAACCGCATCTACGCCAGCTTCAAATTCTTCCTCTACACGCTTCTGGGATCGGTGCTGATGCTGGTCGCAATGCTGTGGATGGTGCAGACTGCCGGCACGACCGACATCCCGACCCTGATGGCCTACGACTTCCCGCCTCAGGCGCAGACGTGGCTGTTCCTCGCTTTCTTTGCTTCCTTCGCGGTGAAGATGCCGATGTGGCCGGTCCACACCTGGCTACCCGACGCGCACGTGCAGGCGCCGACCGCGGGTTCGGTGATCCTTGCGGGCGTGCTCCTGAAGATGGGCGGCTACGGCTTCATCCGCTTCTCTCTGCCGATGTTCCCGGAAGCTTCGTCGCAGCTCTTCTGGCTCGTCATGGGCCTCAGCCTCGTCGCCATCGTCTACACCTCGCTCGTGGCGCTGGTGCAGCAGGACATGAAGAAGCTGATCGCTTATTCCTCAGTCGCGCACATGGCGTTCGTCACCATCGGCCTCTTCGCCTTCAACCGGCAGGGGCTGGAAGGCGCACTGATCGTGATGCTCTCGCATGGTCTCGTCTCGGGCGCGCTCTTCCTCTGCGTCGGCGTGATCTACGACCGGCTGCACACCCGCGAGATCGACCGCTATGGCGGCCTTGCCACCAACATGCCGGCTTATGCGGTGCTGTTCCTGCTCTTCACCATGGCCTCGATCGGCCTCCCGGGCACTGCGGGCTTCGTCGGCGAGTTCCTCAGCCTCGTCGGCGCCTACAAGGCGAACAGCTTCGTCGGCGCGGTGGCGACCACCGGCATCATTTTGGGCGCCGCTTACATGCTCTACCTCTACTGGCGCGTCTCCTACGGCGTGCAGCGTAATGCCGATGCCGCTGCAATGCCGGATCTGACGCGGCGCGAGCTTGCCATCCTCGCCCCCATCGCCGCCGTCGTGCTGTGGATGGGCATTTATCCTGAATCCTTCCTCGCGCCGATGCGGAACGATGTCGGCCTGCTTCTGGCCCGGGTTGAGCGGGCAGCGCCGGAAAGCGACGCGCACCTTGCGATGGGGAGCGCGCCCAAGGCGGCAGCGCCCGCTGCGCACGCGCCGGCGGCAGGAGGCCATTGATGAAAGAATCCCTCCTCCTCACGCTGCCCGAGTTGATCCTGACGGCCGGCTCGCTGATACTGCTGATGATCGTCGCCTGGGCGGGCGATAAGTCCGGCAAGCTGGTCACCTGGCTGTCCGTGCTGACGCTTGCCGTGGCCGCCTTCTTCATTCCAGGCGTCAACGACGCGGGCGCGATCGGCTTCGACGGCCTGTTCATCGCCGACAGCTTCGCTGCTTTCTCGAAGATCCTCGTCTATATCGCCGCGGCCGCTTCCATGCTGGCGGCTTTGGGCTGGTTCACGCGGGACCGCGACTTCCGTGCCGAATATCCGATCCTCGTGCTCCTCTCGTCGATTGGTATGGGCATCATGGTCTCGGCCGGAGATCTCCTCACCCTCTATATCGGCCTCGAACTGCAGAGCCTCGCCGCCTACGTCCTCGCCTCTTTCCAGCGGCGCGACATGCGCTCGGCCGAAGCGGGGCTCAAATATTTCGTCCTCGGCGCGCTTGCCTCCGGCATCCTGCTCTACGGCACGTCGCTGCTCTACGGCTTCACCGGCACGACCCTTTTCGCGGGCGTAGCGCTCGGGCTCGAGAACGGCGTCTCGACGGGCGAGCTGTTCGGCATGGTGTTCGTGCTCGCCGGCGTGGCCTTCAAGGTTTCCGCGGTGCCGTTCCACATGTGGACGCCCGACGTCTATGAAGGCGCGCCGACGCCGGTGACCGCCTTCTTTGCCTCGGCGCCGAAAGTCGCCGCAATGGCACTCCTCGCCCGCGTCTGCATCGAGGCGCTTGGGCCCGCCACGTTCGAATGGCGGCAGATCGTCATCTTCATGGCGCTCGCCTCCACCATCCTCGGCGGCGTCGCGGCGATCGGACAGAACAATATTAAGCGCCTGCTTGCTTACTCGTCGATCAACAATGTCGGCTTCGCGCTGATCGGCATTGCCGCCGGCACGCAGGCGGGCGTCGCCTCGGTCCTCTTCTACATGGCCGTCTATGTCGTGATGACGCTCGGCACCTTCTTCATCATCCTGAAGATGCGGGACGAAGCCGGCCAGCCGGTCGAAGGTATTGGCGCGCTCTCCGGCCTGTCTCGCTCGCGCCCCGGCCTCGCGCTCGCCATGGCGCTCTTCATGTTCAGCCTCGCCGGCATTCCGCCGCTGATGGGCTTCTGGCCGAAATTCTACGTCTTCAACGCGGCGGTCGAGGCGGACCTCACCTGGCTCGCGGCGGTCGGCATCGCGACCTCGGTGATTGGTGCCTATTATTATCTGAAGATCATCAAGATCATGTATTTCGACGAGGTTGCTCCCGCCTTCGAACGGCGCGGCTTCGGCGTCGAAAGCCTGCTCATCCTTGCCGCGGCTCTCTTCGTGTCGCCGCTCGGCTACCTCCTGATCGGGCCGTTAGATACCGTTTCGCGAAATGCTGCGGGGGCGTTATTCTAGAAGCCTGATCCATTGAGGGGGGACCGACATGCGCATCTTCTGCCTGACCATCGCTTCATTGCTTGCGGCCGCGCCGGCCTCAGCCGCCGCTCCCACGAAACAGGTTTCCCCGGCTCCCACTCCCGAGGCTCAGCAATTCTATGACAGCTGGGGCTTTTCCGGTGCGGTCCGAAGTGGTGACATGATCTATGTCTCCGGCGTAGTCGGCACCCAACGGCCAAACGAAACCGGTCCGGAGCAGGGGTTTGTCCGAGCCTTCGAAGCCCTTTCGAAGACGCTGGCGCTGGCCGGCGCCAGTTGGGACGATGTGGTGGATATGACCTCCTACCACACCGATCTCGGCGCGCAGATGGACGTCTTCCGGTCCGTTAAGTCGCGCTACGTGAAGGCGCCCTTCCCGGCTTGGACAGCGATCGGCGTCTCTCGCCTTGTTCCGGACAGGGGTCTCGTCGAAATCAAGGTGGTCGCCCGGGCCCCCGCCGCTCCGCCCCGGTAAGAATGATCAGGACGGTCGAGGAGACCGGCTCCACCAATGACGATATGGCGGCGCTCGCACGTGGGGGCGCGGCCGAAGGCCTGTGGCTCCGCGCCGAGCGCCAGACCGGCGGCCGCGGGCGGCAGGGCAGGGGCTGGCAGTCTCCGCCGGGCAATCTTTTCGCCAGCACCCTGGTGAGGCTCCAGCCGCACGATCCTCCCGCGCCCACGCTCGCGCTTGTCGCTGCCGTCGCTCTGCACGAAAGCTTGTCCATCGCAGCGTCCGGGCCGCAATTCATCATCAAGTGGCCGAACGACCTTCTGGTAGACGGGGCGAAGCTCAGCGGCATCCTGCTCGAACGGGCCGATGACGCCGTCATCATCGGCATCGGCGTCAATCTTGCTTTTCATCCGGAGGGGCTGGGACGGCCCGTCACCAGTGTTGCCGCACTGGTCGGCGCGGCTCCCGAGCCTGCCGCTTTCCTCGAGATACTGGCGGAAAGCTTCGCGCAATGGCTCTCCCGCTGGCGGACAGAGGGGCTGGAGCCGATCCGAGGCCGCTGGCTAGCGCACGCTCATCCGCTCGGCACTGCCCTTTCGACACCCGAAGGTGAAGGCATGTTCGATGGTCTCGACGAAAGCGGCGCACTTCGCCTCCGCTTGGCGGATGGCGCGTCCCGTGTCATTCACGCCGGCGACGTGTTCCTGATCTGAAGGCCTGATCCCAAATGTTGCTCGCCATCGATGCCGGAAACACCAATGTGGTCTTCGCCCTCATCGAGGGGCAGGAGATCAAGGCGCGCTGGCGGATCGCGACCGATCCGCGCCGGACTGCGGACGAATATGCGGTCTGGCTCCACCAGCTGATCGGGCTCGACGGACGCAGCAAGGCGGAGGTCGAGGCGGTGATCATCGCCACCGTCGTGCCGCGCGCGCTCCACAATCTCGAAGTGCTTGCCGAGAAATATTTCGGGGTGAAGGCGCTGGTCGCCGGCCGCGCACCGGTCGAATTCGGCATGGCCATCGACCTGCCGCAGCCGGAGACGGTGGGCGCGGACCGCGTCATCAACGCGCTTGCGGCGCATGAGGCGCATAAGGGCGACCTCATCATCATCGATTTCGGCACCGCGACTACCTTCGATGTCGTGGATTATACCGGCACCTATAAAGGCGGCGTGATCGCCCCCGGCATCAATCTCTCGCTCGACGCGCTCGTCGCCGCCGCCGCCAAGCTCCCGCGCATCGCCATCGAGGCCCCTGCCGAAGGGAGTGCCGTTATCGGCCGCAGCACCGAGGAGGCGATGCTGTCCGGCATCTACTGGGGCTATGTCTCCATGATGGAGGGCATGGTCGCGCGGATGAGACAAGAAATCGGCCGCCAGACGAAGGTGATCGCCACCGGCGGGCTTGCGCTTCTCTTCGACAAGCATACGAGCATCTTCGACGCGATCGAGCCGGACCTCACCATCACCGGCCTCGGAATGCTTTACGATCGGGCCAAGGGGCGCGCTTGAACCCTCCGCCTTCACGAATGTTGGAACAGCCATGAAACCCGGAAAAGAACTGCTCTTCCTCGCGCTTGGCGGCTCGGGCGAGATTGGGATGAACGTCAATCTCTACGGCTGCGACGGCAAGTGGATCATGGTCGATCTCGGCATGACCTTTGCCGATCCCGCCTACCCCGGCATCGACCTCGTCCTCCCCGATCTCGCTTTTATCGAGGAGCGGCGGAACGACTTGCTGGGCATTGTGCTGACGCACGGCCACGAGGACCATATCGGCGCCATTCCCTACCTCGCGCACGATCTCGGCGTGCCGCTTTACGCGACGCCTTTCACGGCTGGCCTGATTGCGGAAAAGCTTCAGGAGGAGGGCCTGACTGAGGACGTGAAGGTCAACGTCATCGATATTGGCGGGACGATGCAGATTGGGCCGTTCGGCTTCCGCTTCGTGCCGCTGGCACACTCGATCCCCGAGGGGAACGCGCTGCTTATAGAGACGCCTTACGGGAAGATCTTCCACACCGGCGACTGGAAGCTGGATGAGTTTCCGCAGCTTGGCGATCCGGCGGACGAGGGCGAGCTGATCAAGGTCGGCGATGAGGGCATTCTCGCGCTCGTTTGCGATTCCACCAACGTGTTTCAGGAGGAGGCTTCCGGCTCCGAAGAGGAGGTGCGGAAGGGCCTGGACGAGGTGATCGGCCGGGCGGAAGGCCGGGTGCTCGTCACCACCTTTGCCTCCAACGCGGCGCGCCTCCGTACGCTCGGCAATGTCGCCCGCGACACCGGGCGCCAGGTCTGCGTCGCCGGACGCTCATTGGATCGCATCCTCCGCGTCGCGAGGAGCGTCGGCTATCTGCTCGATTTCCCCGACACGATCGACTTCGAAGCTGCGATGCAGCTGCCGCGCCGCGAGGTGATGATCATCGCCACCGGGGGGCAGGGCGAATATCGCGCCGCGCTCGCCCGCATCGCCTTCGACCAGCACAAATTGAAGCTGGCCGACGGCGACCTCGTCGTCTTCTCTTCGAAGCAGATCCCCGGCAACGAAATCGCCATCGGCCGCATCCAGAACGAGCTTGCCGCGCGCGGCGTCCACATGATCACCGACCGGCAGGCCGACGTCCACGTGTCCGGCCACCCGGGCCGGCCGGAGCTTGCCGCCATGTATCGCTGGATCAGGCCGGAGATCATCGTGCCCGTTCATGGCGAGCTTCGCCACATGGCTGAGCATGACGGCTTCGCCCGCGCGAACGGCGTTCCGCGCGGCATCCTTCAGAAGAATGGCGATGTCATCCGGCTCGCGCCCGATGGCCCCAAGAAGATCGGCGAGGAGAGGGTAGGGCGCCTCATCCTCGACGGCGACGTGATCCTCGCCGCCGACGGCTCGACGATGAACGAGCGGCGGAAGCTTGGCCAGAACGGCACCATCTCGGTCGCGCTGGCGCTGGACGATGCCGACCGGGTGCAGGGCGGCGTCGAGATCAGCATCCAGGGCGTCCCGGTCGAAGAGGATCGCGAGGCTTTCCTTGAGGAAGCTTGCGAAGCCGCCGCTTCCGCCGCGCGTGCCAATAGCGGGCGCGAGGACAAATTGAAGGAAGGCATTCGCCTCGCCGTCCGCCGCTGCGCCACCGAATGGACCGGCAAGAAGCCGATCGTCGAAGTCCTTATCGTTCGCGTCTGAGACCAGAAAACAAGGCTTCGACAAGCTCGGCCGGAGCGGTAAGGAGGCGGCATGAAGCTAGGCTCGGCGCTCGCCATCTACGCACTATTCTGGGTGATGAGCTTTTTCCTCGTTCTGCCGTTCGGCGTCCGGACCGACGAGGAAGCCGGCGTTGAGCGCGCTGCAGGGCATGCGGAGAGCGCGCCGCATCGCTTCAGCTTCGGCAAGGCCGCGCTGCGCGCGACTCTGCTCTCAGCGTTGCTCTTCGCGCTTTTCTACCTGAACTATATTTACGGCTGGATCGGCGTCGGCGCCCTCGATTGGGCCGCGCCGCCCAAGGATTAGTTCCTGAGCCGCTCGATCGCCTGCGCGAGGGCGACGTAGAGCTTGCCCATGTCGGATGAGAGGATGGTGACGCCGAGCGCATTGCCGTCCCGATCCGCAAGGACGCGGCGGAGCATGGTTTCGAAATCGGCGATGTAGCGGTTCACCTGCTCGCGGAATTCGGCGTCCATTTCATAATATTGGCCCACCTCCCGCGCTTCCGAATTGTCGAGGAGGCGCACCGCGCGCCGCGTGAAGACGCCGCGGTCGCCCTTGAGGTAGGCCGCCCATTCGGCGTCGGTGACTTCGTTCGACAGTATCTTGGTGACGTCGATGGCGGTAGAATTGAGTGCTTCTATGAGGAGGGACACGCGCCGGGAGAAAGCCTCGCTGCTGGTCGCTTCCTCGGCGCGGCGCTCTTCCTCGATCCGCGCCTCGACCGCAGCGGCGGAGTCGCCGATGGCGAGCATCTGCCGGGTGAGGCGTTCCGAAGCCGCCCGTGCCGTTTCGGTGGCGCGTTCGGAAAGCGCCGAAAGCTCCTCGACCTGTGTTCTGAACGTCTCCGCAATGGCCTCGCCGATGGCGCGGCGGCTTGCTTCGCCGATCTCCGCGGCCGCGCCGGGGATGACGGCGCTGATCGTCTCGCGCGCGTGGTTCGCCGCCTGATTGGCGGTTTCGCGCACGCGCACCAGAGCGTCGATGAGCTGCGGCCCGGTCTCGCCGCCGATGCGGGCGGCCGCAGCGTCCGCGCCTTCCGCCGCCTGCCCAAGCGCCCTGAGCTGCTCTTCGGCGCCCGCCACATTTTCGCGGAGGCGGGCGAGGAGAGTGTCCAGCGCCTCCTTCTGGCGCGCGATGCTCGCCTCGGCGGCAGCGGCTTGGCTGGCCGCGTCGCAGGCGGCGACCTGCACCGCTTCCACGACCGGCGCCAATTCTTCCGCCGCGCGTTTGGTGCGCCCGGCCTGCGCCTCCACCTCGGACAGCGCCGAGGGAATGTCGCTCTGCAGCTGGCTGGTGATGCCGGTGAGGGCTCGCGCCATCTCCTCGGCGCGGCCGATCAGCTCCGCGGCGCGGTCCTGGCCGCCCGTCACCTCGTTCTGCAGCTCCTGCACGCGGCTGCGAAGCAGCTCGATGGAGCTGCCAAGCTGTTCGTTCTGGGTCCCGCCGGTTGCGCCGAGCGCCACAAATCTCTGGTCGAGCTCGGCAAGGTTGCTGGAAAGGCCGGACACGAGCGTCTGACTCGCCGCGTCCTGCGCAGCAAGCTGGCTCGCAAGCTGCTCGATCTGGCCGCTGACCTGCTCCAGCCGCTGGGCAAGGCTCCGGCCCGACGCTTCGCCGGCCGTTTCGAGTGCGACACGGCTCTGCTCGATCATCGCCAGCATGGCCTCACCCTGCGCCTGCAGGCTCGACCGTGCTGCCGCGACAGCCTCCGACGTGCGCACCAGGCTTTCGTCGACCGCGCTGGTCATGCTCTGGGTGGCGTCGTCGAGCTGAACCTTGGCGGCGGCCGTGCTGGTTTCGATCCGCTGGAGGTGCGCCGCGAGCCGCTGCGCCGTGCCGCCGACCACTTCGTCCGCCTCGCGTCCCCGAGCCACCAGCGCCGAAAGCTGGCTTTCGAGTTGCCCCGCCTCGCCGAGCGCCGCCAGCCCGGCCTGCTTCATCGCTTCGGCAACCGTCCGCGCCTGCTCCTCGGCCTTGGGAAGGTCGGTGAGCAGCACGCCGATGTCGACGCGCGCCGCATTGGCCGCGGCTTCGAGCTGCTCCGCCTTGCGGTCGAGCGTCACCGTCTCCTTGGAAATGTAGTGCGTCACCCGCCCAAGCCGGTCCGCGGCTTCGTCGCCAAGCTTCATCAGCTTCGCCGCTTCGCCGGTGAGGCGCGCATGATTGTCCTCGAGCTGCGTCGCGACGATCTGGAGGATGCTCTGCAGCGCCACGCTTTCGCGGTGCATCTCGGCAACGACGGCGCGGAAGCGCTGCGTCTCGCGCCGGGTCGTCTTGCCGAAGATCAGCCAGATGAGGGCGAGGAGGATGAGCGGCCCCGACACGAGGGCTACGGAGGTGACGATGCCGGGGAGCGTCGGCTGCCGGAATGTCGGGATCAGCGACCACACCGCGAATGCGAGCCAGGCGAAGGCGGCAAGCCCCAGCAGCACCGCCAGCGCCTTGAGCCCGCCCGACATCTCGCTTTCGATCGGCACCGCGGGCTCATAAACCTCGTCGGCCGAGCCGAGCCAGGCGTTTGAGCCGTTATCCTGGGCGACGCCTTCCGGCTCCGCCTCTGCGCGCTGTGCCCCTGTGATCATGCCGCTACTCTATCATCTTTCCGCCGCCGGGGAAGTGGGACTTGGGCGAGGCGAGCCACCCTTTCCGTGCGGTGAGCTGCTCTTTCCAAAAACGCCTCGCGAAGCCTACGGTGAGGCATGGGGAGGGATTCACCGCCGATGACGCTGGCCGCGCTAATCTGCGCCTATCATGAGAGCGAGGAGATTGGCGGGCCGCTTCGCGCCACCCTGCCGCTTGCTGGCCGCACCCTGATCGAGCGGCAGGCGCGGATCGCCGCCAATGCCGGCGCGCGGCCGATTATCGTCGCGGTGGAGCGGCAGCCGCCCGAACTCACCGCCGCCATCGATCGGCTCCGTGCCGAGGGACTCGATATGCTGATCGCCCGCACCGCCGGCGATGCGGCCAAGGCCGTTCAGTCTTCCGACCGCCTGCTGCTGATGGCGGATGGGCTTCTTGCCGACGAGGACGAGGTGCAGCGGCTGGTATCCTTTGAAGGGAATGCGCTTCTCACGGTGCCCGATCTCCGTTTCGACGAGCAGTTCGAGCGGATCGACGCCGACTCGCGCTGGGGCGGCCTTGCGCTCATCGACGGGCAGACGCTGAAGCATACAGCCGCCATGCTGCAGGACTGGGATTTGCAGTCGACCCTGCTGCGGCGCGCGGTGCAGGGCGGGGCGCGCCATCTCTCGCTGAGCGGCGATCCGGTAGCGACGCGGCTGCTGGTGGCGGAGCGCGGGGCGGACCTTGCGGACCTCGAAAGCCGCATTCTCGAACATGCCAGCGCCTATCAGACGGACTGGGTCTCCCGCTATCTGCTCGCGCCGCTGGAGCATGCGGCGGTGCGGCGGCTGATGCCGACCGGGGTCACGCCGACGCAATTGTCGCTGCTCGGTCTCGTCCTCAGCGGTCTCAGCGCAATCTCCTTCTCCCGATCCTGGCTCTGGGCCGGGCTCGTCCTCTTCCTGCTCGCGACGCCGCTCGCCGGCATGGCGGAGCGGCTCGGCCGCCTCCGCTTCCACGGACGCCAGCCCGACGTCTGGCTCTCCCGTCTCACGCCCGTCGCAGCGGCCGCCGCGCTTCTTGCGCTCGGTTATGCGCTGACGCCTCTAAGTGGCTGGGGCTGCATGGTTTTGACGGTCGCCGCTATCGCTTTCCTGGTCGCGCTTGCAGGGGAAAGGGCGCCTCGCGGCACACGCGCCGGGGCCTTCCTTGCCGAACCAAAGGGCATGGCTTGGCTGATGCTGCCCTTTGCCGCCACCGGACAATGGGCGGCGGGGCTCGGCGCGCTGGCGCTTTATGCCGCCGGCTCCTTCTTCTGGGGGCAGCGGCAAGTCCATGGGCCGAAAGGGCTCTCGCCAAAGGATTAGCGGCGTTTTAACCTTGTCTCCGCTAGGAACGACCGATGTCCGACCGCGGGTTGAAACAGCCGGAACCCATGGGCGACGCCGCGCGGCTGTTGCTTGCCGCGGCGCGTGAGCGCTTCTCGGTCGCGGCGACGGACATCCTGCTTCCCGAACAGTCGCGCCTTACCGAATGGCAGCGGCTCACTGCCTCGGCCCTTTTGCTCCGCCTCGTCCGCAGCATCGAAGACGATCTTCGCGCGCGGCTGGCAGGGCAGTTTCGGGACAATGAAGCCATCTATGCAGCTTTGGGCGCGACGCGGCTGGAGATCGCGCTTCCGCTGCTGGAGCGAGCGCAGGTGCTTCGCGACGCGGAGATCGGCACCATCCTCGTCCGCCGGGTGGAGGAGCATCGCTTCTGGAAGGAACATGCCCGGGCCGACGAATATCTGTCGGAGCTGATCCGGGATGATGACGACGGCATCGCCGCCGAAGCCATGACGTTGCTGATCGCCCGTAGCCGCCGCTTCGACCGCTTTCAGGAGCCGGTGATGGGCCACACGGACCTGCCGGCCGAGCTTCAGCACCGCCTCGTCTGGATGATCGCCGCCGCGCTTCGCCAATATCTCGTCCAGCAGCACAAATTGCCTTCGGGCCAGGCCGATGCGGCTATTTCCGCTGCCGCTGGCGACGTGATCGCGGGTCATGACGAGAGCCACGGCCTCGAAGCGACGGCCATGCGGCTCGCGCGGCGCCTTCATCAGGCGGGGCGGCTCGAAGGCACGGACCTCTCCCGCATCCTGGAGGAGGGGCAGCTGCCGCTGTTCGTCGCCGGCCTCGCCGTGCGCTGCGGGCTCGACTATGCGTCGGCCTGGGAAATCCTCTCCGATCCGCATGGGCGCGGTTCGGCCTTGATGCTCCGCTCCGGCAACATCCCTCGGGACAGCGCCGCCTGGATCCTTTTGCTCCTCAACTCGCGGGGCAAGCTCTTCTCGGGCGCGGAAGGGGATGCCGCCGCGGCGCAGCTCGACCTGTTCGACGGCACTGGCCAGCCCGCCGCGGAGGACGTGCTTCATCTCTGGCGGGTCGACCCCGGCTACCGCGCCGCCATCACCCGGCTTTCGACCCGCAGCCGTTCGGGCTCCGAAGCAGCGTGAGCGCCGGCGTGGCACCCGAACTCATGACCGTACGGGCGACGCTCGACGGCGATTGCCGCCTCATCACGGCCGATCCGCAGCTTGTCGACCTCCACCGCCGCGCGGGCGGCAGGGAAGGGGGCGTGCTCGCTGTGCCGCAAGTGGCAGCGCTGGCCCGGCTCGCCCGGCGCTTGGGCGTGGTGATCTCGCGCGGCGCCATTGCCGCGGACGGCGACCGCGATCTTGAACTGTGGGTGCGGGCGGAGCCGGCGGGCGACCGGATCGAGCTTTCGATCGGCGGCTGGACCGAACGGGCGGCGCATCGCCCCATCTCAGGGCCCGCGGCCGAGCAGGAGGCGGATTTCGTCCGCGCGGCCGTCGACTGGACCTGGGAGACGGACGAGACGCTCCGCTTCACCGCGCTTGGCCCGGGCGCGGCGCAGGCGACCGGAAGGCTTCCCGCCGAACTCACCGGCGAGCAGCTCACCAGCCTTTTCCGCTTCAAGGAACATGAGGACGGCTCGCTCCCGATCCTCAACGCGCTTGCCGAGCGCCGCCGCTTCGACGACCAGCTTGCCGAGCTTCGCATCGGCACACGAGAGGCCTTCACCCTCAGCGGCGTGCCGCTGATCGACGGCGCCGGGCGCTTTGCCGGCTTTCGCGGCTCCGCCACCAGTATCTCCGCCTCGCTTCGGGACGCTGCCGCCAATGATGTGACGCCCCCCGCGCAGGAGGAGCACGACCTCACCGCTTTCGGCGAGCGGATCGACAAGGCCCTTCGCGACCCGCTCGACCACATCATCCATTATGCCGAGGATATCGAGGCGCAGAAGGAAGGGCCGCTTCAGCCCGATTATGCAGGCTATGCGGGCGATATTGCCTCGGCGGGGCGCCACCTCCTGACCCTCGTCGACGACCTCGTAGACCTGCAGGCGATCGAGCGCCCGGACTTCAAGCCGGCCTCTGACCCGATGGACCTCGCTGAGGTGGCGCGACATGCCGCCCAGCTCCTCGGCGTCCGCGCGTCCGGCAAGAGCGTCACCATCGAAGCGCCGGCCGAGGCGCTAAAGCTTCCCGTGCGCGGCGAATATAAACGCGCGCTCCAGATCGTGATGAACCTCGTCACCAACGCGATCCGCTACTCGCCGGAAGGCGGCACGGTGAGGATCGCCGCGTCGGCGCAGAAGGGCGTCGGCTCGATCTCCGTCGCCGATGAAGGAAAGGGCATCGCCCTCGCCGACCAGCAACGCATCTTCGAGAAATTCGAACGGGTGGACGCCAGCGAGCCGGGAGGAACCGGCCTTGGTCTCTACATCGCGCGCCGACTGGCCGAAGCGATGGGCGGCACTCTCGCCGTCGACAGCGCTCCGGGCGAGGGCGCCCGCTTTACCTTCGGCTTGCCACTGGAACGCCGCCGCTAGGTCAGCGCTGGCCGACCGGTACGTAATCGCGCTGCGTCGGGCCGGTGTAGAGCTGGCGCGGGCGGCCGATCTTCTGGTCGGGGTCGGAGATCATTTCGTTCCACTGCGCGACCCAGCCGACGGTGCGGGCGAGCGCGAAGAGGGCGGTGAACATCGACGTTGGGAAGCCGATCGCCGACAGGATCACACCCGAATAAAAATCGACGTTCGGATACAGCTTCTTCTCGATGAAATAGGGATCGTTGAGCGCAATCTGCTCGAGCTCCCGGGCCACGTCGAGGACCGGATCGGAGATGTTGAGCTCCTTCAGCACTTCCTCGGCGGTCTGCTGCATCACCTTCGCACGCGGATCGTAATTCTTGTAGACGCGGTGGCCGAAGCCCATCAGGCGGAACGGATCGTCCTTGTCCTTGGCGCGGGCGATATATTCCGGAATGCGGTCGGGCGTGCCGATCTCGCGCAGCATGTTGAGCGCGGCTTCGTTGGCGCCGCCATGCGCAGGGCCCCAGAGGCAGGCGATGCCCGCCGCGATGCACGCGAAAGGATTGGCGCCCGACGAGCCCGCAAGGCGGACGGTCGAGGTGGACGCATTCTGCTCGTGATCGGCATGGAGGATGAAGATCCGGTCCATCGCCCGCTCGATGATCGGGTTGACCTCATATTGCTCCGCCGGAACGCCGAAGGTCATGCGGAGGAAGTTGCCGGTATAGGACAGGCTGTTGTCCGGATACATGAACGGCTGCCCGACCGAATATTTATACGCCATCGCGGCGATGGTCGGCATTTTCGCGATCAGCCGGTGGCTGGCGATCATCCGCTGCTTCGGATCGGTGATGTCCGTGGAATCATGATAGAAAGCGGAAAGTGCGCCGACGACGCCGCACATGATCGCCATCGGATGCGCATCGCGCCGGAAGCCGCGGTAGAAGGTCGAAAGCTGCTCGTGCAACATCGTATGGCGCGAAATCGTGTAGCCGAACTTGTCCAGCTCTCCCTGCGTCGGAAGCTCGCCATTCAGGAGCAGGTATGAGACCTCCATGAAGGTCGAATGTTCGGCCAGCTGATCGATCGGATAGCCGCGATGGAGCAGGATGCCCTGATCGCCGTCGATATAGGTGATCGCGCTCTCGCAGGCCGCGGTCGAGGTGAAGCCGGGATCGTAGGTGAAGGCGCCGGTCTGGCCATAGAGCTTCCGGATATCGATGACGTCGGGCCCTACGCTTCCCGATTTGACCGGATAATCGAATTGCTGCCCGCCAAGATCGAGTTTCGCGCTGCCGTCGGCCATATCTTCTTCCTTACTTCGTCATCCGGTCGGCGATGCGGGCGAGGCTTTCGGCCTTGCCCAGCAGCACCAGCACATCGAAAATGCCGGGCGATGTCGCCCTGCCGGTGAGCGCCGCCCGGAGCGGCTGCGCCACCTGGCCGAGCTTTACGCCCGCGCCTTCCGCCACCTCCCGAACGGCCTGCTCCGTCGCCTCGGCCGACCAGTCCGCGATTGCGGACAAGCGGGCATGGACGAGGGCGAGCAGGTCCGGCCCTTCGCCCTCTAGCAAGGCAAGAGCGCGTTCGTCCATGTCGAGCGGCAGTGATTTGAAAAGAAACGTGCCGCCTTCTGCAAGTTCATTGATGTTTTTGGCGCGGGGCTTCAGCCCCTCCATGGCGCGGGTGAGGAGCGCCAGCTCGTCGTTCGACAAAGCGCGGTCCAGAAGCTGCTCGATCTTCGCGCCGGCAAGCCCCGCTAGCCGCCCGTCGGACGCTTCGCGGATATAGTGGCCGTTCAAGTTCTCCAGCTTCTTGATGTCGAAGCGGGAGGGCGAGCGACCGACATGATCGAGGTCGAACCAGCGTACCGCATCCTCGCGGCTGATGATCTCGTCGTCGCCATGGCCCCAGCCGAGCCGGAGCAGGTAATTGGACAGGGCTTCCGGCAGGATGCCCAGCTCATGATAGTCCATGACGCCGGTCGCGCCGTGCCGCTTAGACATCTTGGCGCCGTCCTGACCGTGGATCAATGGAACATGGGCGTAGGTCGGCTCCGGCCAGCCCATCGCCTTGATGATTCCGAGCTGCCGGAAAGCGTTGTTGAGGTGATCGTCGCCGCGGATGACGTGGGTCACCCCCATGTCGTGGTCGTCCACAACGACCGCGAGCATGTAGGTGGGCGTGCCGTCCGAACGGAGCAGGATCATGTCGTCCAGCTCGCTATTCTGGACCGTGACTTCGCCCTGCACCTTGTCGTGGATCGTGGTCGCGCCTTCCTTCGGCGCGCGGAGGCGGATGCTGAACGGCATGCCCTCCTGCTCAGGGCCGCATTCGCGGTCGCGCCAGCGGCCGTCATAGCGGAGCGGCTGCTTGTTGGCGCGCTGCTCGGCCCGCATCTGCTCAAGCTCCTCGGCCGTCGCATAGCATTTATAGGCATTGCCGCTGGCGAGCAGCTGGTGCGCCACCTCGGCATGCCGCTCGCCGAACTGCGACTGGTAATATTCCGGCCCGTCCCAATCGAGCCCGAGCCAGCGCATGCCCTCGAGGATCGCTTCGATCGCCGCCTGGGTGGACCGCGCCCGGTCCGTATCCTCGATGCGGAGCAGGAACTTGCCGCCGTGATGACGCGCGAACAGCCAGTTGAAGAGCGCGGTGCGCGCGCCGCCGATATGAAGGAAACCGGTGGGCGAGGGCGCAAAGCGGGTGACGACGGGGGTGCTTGCGCTCACGCGCACATTCTCCAAGGATGCGGCCGATGGCCAGTGACGGACGCGCCCCTAGCATAGCGGATGCACCGCTACAAACGGGCGTGGGGAGGTTCTTTTCGCGGGCTTCGGAGCGACTGGAGAGGCTGTTCGAGGCGGAGCGGGACCAGCTTCCGCTCTGGCTTCCGGTGGGGCTGGGGCTTGGCATCGCGGCTTGGTTCGCGCTTCCGGACAGCGCAAGCTGGACGGCGTTCCTGCTCGCATCGGGTGCGCTCTTCTTCGGCTTCCTCACGGCGGGCGGGACACGCTGGGGAAGGGCGCTCGCCATCTTCTCGCTCGCCGTCGCGCTCGGCTGCGGCCTCATTTGGTGGAAAGCGGAACGCGCCGCAGCCCCGCGCCTCGAACGTGCGCAGATGGCGGAATTCGCCGCTGCAGTGCAAAGCTTCCAACGTGTCCCGGCCAAGCAGTCTGTGCGCCTCATCGTCTCCCCCGTCGAGGCTCCCAACCTGCCGACGAAGCTCCGTATCAACGTGGATGAGGAGAAGGCGCGGAATATAGCCCCGGGCTCGACGATCCGCCTCAGGGCCTGGCTGATGCCGCCAGCACAGATGGCTGTCCCCGGCGCCTATGATTTCGCCCGCGTCGCTTGGTTCCAAGGGATCGGCGGCACCGGCCGCGCCTTGGGCGAGAATGAACTAATTTCGCCGCCGAGGACGCAAGGCTTCGTCGCGCGGATCGCGGCTGCACGGCAGCGGCTCGCCGACCATGTCGGCTCCCGCCTCGGCGGAGGGGAAGGCGGCATCGCCACCGCGCTGGCGACCGGCGATCAGGGCGCGATCTCGGAAGAGGATGCCGAAGCGATGCGCCGCTCCGGCCTCGCCCATCTTCTCTCGGTCAGCGGCCTCCACCTCACGGCCGTGGTCGGAGCGGTGATGCTGCTGACGCTAAAGTTGCTTGCGCTCAGTCCCACGCTCGCGCTCCGCTGGCCGCTCGTCCTGATCGCGGCCGCGGCGGGTGCGACAGCGGGCATCGCCTATACGCTGCTCACCGGCGCGGAGGTGCCGACCGTCCGCGCCTGCGTGGCGGCTTTGCTGATCCTGCTCGGCCTGGCGCTCGGGCGTGAAGCCTTCACAATGCGGCTGCTCGCGGTTGGCGCGCTTATCGTGCTCCTCTTCTGGCCGGAATCGCTCGCCGGCCCCAGTTTTCAGCTCAGCTTCGCCGCCATCGCCGCAATCGTCGCACTCCACGAGCATCCGAAGGTGAAGGCGCTCCTCTCCCGCCGGGACGAAGGCTTCCTCCAGCGCTCGGGACGCTTCCTCCTCGGCCTCATCCTCACCGGCCTAGCCGTCGAGATCGCTTTGGCGCCGATCGCCCTCTACCACTTCCACAAGGCGGGCTTTTACGGTGCGCTCGCCAATATCGTCGCCATCCCGCTCACCACCTTCATCGTCATGCCGCTGGAGGCCTTGGCGCTGCTCTTCGACTTGGCTGGCCTTGGCGCACCCTTCTGGTGGCTGACCGGCAAGAGCCTGTCGCTTCTGCTCGACCTCGCCCACGCCACTGCGAATGCGCCGGGCGCTGTCGCACTGCTCCCGACCATGCCGCGCGGCGCCTTCGCAATGATGGTGCTCGGCGGCCTCTGGATCTGCCTCTGGAAGACACGCTGGCGCCGCTGGGGTCTGCTGCCCGCCCTCGCAGGCGCTACCTGGGCCGTGTCCACGCCCGCACCCGATCTTATCGTCACCGGCGACGGCCGCCACCTCGCCATCCGCACCTCATCCGGCGGCTTCGCCCTGCTCCGCGGCCGCGCCGGCGACTATGTCCGCGACATGCTTTCGGAAACATCTGGCTATGAAGGCGAGCTGCTCAGCATTGAGGATCTTCCCGCCGCCGCCTGCAGCGCCGACCTCTGCGCCGCCGACATCGTGCGGGACGGCCGCCGCTGGCGCCTCCTCGCCACCCGTAGCCCGCGCTTCGTCGAATGGAAGGACATGGTCCGCGCCTGCGCCGGGGCCGACATCGTCGTCGCCGACCGCCTTCTTCCCCGCGCCTGCAGCCCCCGCTGGCTTAAAGCCGATCGCACCTTCCTAGCCAAAAGCGGCGGTTTCGCCGTCACCCTCGAAGAACAACCTCGCGTCACCACCGTTGCCGAACGTGTGGGCAGCCATCCTTGGGCAAGGTGATGTCCGCCTCCGCTACCCCCTACGCAGGGTAGCGCCTAATGCTCCGACTTCACGCAAGCGACCTCGTTGCCACTCGGGTCTAGAAACTGGAAGCGGCGTCCCCCCGGAAAGGCGAAGATGGGGCGAACGATCTCCGCGCCCGCGGCTTTCACTGCTTCGAACGCGGCTTCAAGGTCCTCGACTTCGATCACCGGCAGCGGCGCCTTGGTTGCTTCCGCCGGGTCCGCCTGCAGGCCGATATCGGTGTCGCCGGTGATCGTCGCTGCGTAGGTCGGCCCGAACTCTGTCAGCGACCAGCCGAACACCTGCTCGTAGAAGCTCTTCGCCGCGCCGATATCCCGCACCGGCAGTTCGACATAATTTAACCGTGCCATCGTCAGTAGCGCCGCAGTAGTCCGGCGAGGCGGCCCTGCACCTGCACTTGCTCGGGCCGGTAACGCTGCGGATCATAGCTGCGGTTGGCGGGATCGAGGCGGATCATCTGGCCTTCCCGGCGGAAGGTTTTCAGGGTCGCTTCCTCATTGTCGATCAGTGCCACCACGATCTCGCCGTCGCGCGCCGTGTCGGTCTTGCGAATGAGGGCATAGTCGCCGTCGAGAATGCCTTCTTCGACCATGGAATCGCCGGCGACCTCCAGTGCATAATGTTCGCCAGGCCCAAGCAGGGCGGCAGGAACGGCAAGGCTTTCCGTTCCCTGCAGCGCCTCGATGGGGGTGCCCGCCGCGATCCGGCCGTGAAGCGGGATCTCCATGATGTCGTTGGCCGCGATCGGGATGCTCTTCGGCGCATCGTTTCGGTTTGCCGCCTGCGGCACCGGCGCCGCGGCGTCCGGCATTCGCAGCACTTCCAGCGCCCGCGCCCGGTTCGGCAACCGCCGGATGAAACCGCGCTCCTCAAGCGCCGAGATGAGCCGGTGCACGCCGGACTTGGACTTGAGCTCCAGCGCCTCCTTCATCTCCTCGAACGAAGGCGACACGCCGTTCGTGGCGAGATGGCCATGGATGTAGCGGAGAAGCTCATTCTGCTTGCGGGTCAGCATTGTTCCGGCTCCCTAAGAAGGAACGAATGTGGAACACCTATGAAACGTTACGGATGCTTGTCAAGCGGCAGATTTCGAGAGGTGTGCTGCGCCTCAGGCCAACGCTGCCTTTCTTGCCAGCTTCAGGAACGTAAAGAGCAGCTTGTGGCCATATTCGGAGGCGACGCTTTCCGGATGGAACTGGATGCCGTGGATCGGGAGATGCGCGTGCCGCATGCCCATCACGCAGGCATCGGGTGCCGCCGCATTGATGATCAGCTCCTCCGGCAGTCCTTCCTCATCGACGTCCAGCGAATGGTAGCGGGCCGCGGTGAACGGGGAGGGGATGCCGTCGAAAACGCCGGTCCCGTCATGCACGACTGGGCAGGTCTTGCCGTGCATGATCTGCTTGGCCCGCTTCACGCGTCCCCCGAAATGCTGCGCGATCGCCTGATGCCCGAGGCAGACGCCGAGCAGCGGCTTTTCCGCCTCGGCGCATAGCCCGACCAGCTCCAGCGAAATGCCCGCTTGATCAGGCGTGCCCGGGCCGGGTGAGATCAGGAACGCCTCGGCGCCCGCGGCCATAGCCTCGGCGGCGCTGATCTCGTCGTTCCGGGCCACCTCTACCTCGGTGCCCAATTCCTTCAGATAATGGACCAGGTTCCAGGTGAAGCTGTCATAATTGTCGATGACGAGGATCAAGGCGCCCGATCCCGCCCTAGCCTTACTGCGCGCCGGGCCCCTGCAGCTGACGCTTCAGCGCGCGGATCGCGTCCTCGTTGCGCTCTACCTCCAGCTGGCGCTCCACCGCATTGGTGAATTGCTGGGCAAGCTCGTCGCTCGCCACCTGCCCGAACTGGGCCTGAGTCGCCTGGATGAGCTGCTGGTTGCCGCGCGCATCGCCCGCTTCCGTCGTGGCGAGATGCACGACGAACCAGCCGCCGCGGTTCGGCGCCTCGAGAAGCTTGGCGGTGCCGCGCTTCATGCTGAACATCATCTGGAGCGGCGGCGGAACCTCAGCGCCACCCTGGCTGATGTCCATGCGGCGGGCGTTGATCGGCTGCGGCGCGGGGAGGGCGATGCCCGCCTGCGCAAAGGCCTGTGCAGGCGCGGTGCCCGCATTGATCTTGGCGACGATGGCGGCGGCGACTTGCCGGGCGCGCTGCGCCTGACGCTGGGCGACGAGGTCGGTGCGTACGCGGTCGGCGATCTGCGCGAGCGGCGGCGGCGCGGCGGGGACGATGCGGCCGACGGCAAGCATGGCGAAGCGCTGGCCCTGTTGGATCGTCTCGACGACCGGATCCTCGTCCTCGGCCATCTCGAAGGCGGTCTTCAGCAGCGGCTGAATGTCGGTGGTCGCCCCAGCACCAGCGGCCGTGACGGGCGGTGTTTCCTGCACCTGAAGGCCATTCGCCCGGGCGACTTCCTCGAAGCTCGATCCATCAGCGAGTGAATCCTCGATCCGCGTGACGAGGTCGGCAAGGCCGGCCTCCGTCTTCTGCTGCGTAAGCGCTGCTGCAATCTCGCCGCGCACGGCCTCGAGCGCACGGGCAGGCGTGCGGTTGATCTTGTCGATGCGGACGATGTGCCAGCCAAGCTCCGACTGGATGGGCTGCGTCACGGCGCCTTCCGCCGCGCCGAAGGCAGCATTGGCAATGGCCGGCGAGCTGATCCCGCTAAAGCCCTGGCGGTTCTGCCCCGCCTGACGGATATCGCCGGCGCTGAAGCCCGCTTCCGCCGCCGCCTGTTGGAAGCTGGTGCCGCGGGCGAGCTTGGCCGCGAATTGCTGGGCGGCCTGCTGCGTCGGCAGCACCACCTGGCTCAGATCGCGGGTCTCCTGCGCCGCATAACGTGCCGCGTTGGTGCGGTAATAATTGGCGATCTCGGCATCGGTCGGACGTGCCTGCGCCGCCACCTTGTCGGGCCCGAACACCGCATAGCGAAGCACGCGCCGCTCCGGCAGCGTGTAGCGGGTGCGGTTCTGGTTATAGAAAGTCTGCAGTTCCGCATCCGTCGGTGCCGGCCCAGCCGGCATAGCTTCTGCGGGCACAATCCCCACAGACCCCTGCCGCCGCTCGAGCAGTAGCGAGGCATATTGAAGCGCAAGGCTCTGCGGCACCCGCGCGTTGCCGGCGATCGGCAGGAGCAGCTGGCGCTGGATGATTGACGCCTCGATCTCGCTACGGAGCGCCTGCTCGGTCACGTTCTGCCGGGCGAGCGCCGCCTGGAAGGCCGCATTGTCGAACTGGCCGGCAAGGTTCTGAAACGCCGGAATGCTAGCGATCTCGCGGTCCACCATCAGCTTCGACGCGGCCAATCCGACGTCGCGGCCGAACGAAAGCAAAGCCTTCACCGAGATGAGGCCGCGAAGCGCCTCTTCGAACACGCCGGTGCGAAGGAAACGGGGCAAGTCGAGCTCAGGCTGCTGCTCCCGCGCGCGGGTCAGCTGCCGGTTCACCTGGTCGGTCAGCTCCGTCGAGGTGACCGTCTCGTCGCCGACGCTGGCAAGGGTGGAGCTTCCCGCCCCGACACCGCCAAGCCCGCTCCCGCCCGTGCCGAAGCCGGTAATGACGATCGCGAAGAGGCCGATTGCGAGCACCCCCAGCATGAGCTTGGACATGATGCCGCGGCGGAAGAAGGAGAGCATGACTTACCTTGAAAAGGAACGGGAGGGCGCCGTCATAGAAAAGGCTGCGGCATGCGGCAAGCTTGGCGCGGGGCCGCCAGCTTGCTAGGCGCGCGCCATTCACGAACAGGGAGAGGTAAGTTGCGGAAGCTGGTGGCTGGAAACTGGAAGATGAACGGCAATCTGGCGCAGCTTGCGGAGCTCGACGCCATCGCCGCCGCCGCCGAAGCCAATTCGGGCGTCGACGTCGCCGTCTGCCCTCCCTTCACCCTGATCGTTCCCGCCCGCGAGCGCGCGCCCGGCCTCGCCATCGGCGCCCAGGACGTTCATGCCAAGGATTGCGGCGCCCATACCGGCTGCATCTCCGCCCCGATGCTGAAGGAAGCGGGCGCGCGGCTCGTCATCGTCGGCCATTCGGAGCGCCGCGCCGACCAATATGAAAAGGACGAGGAAGTCCGCGCCAAGGCGACCGCCGCTCTGGCCGCCGGCCTCCAGACCATCGTCTGCGTCGGCGAAAGCGAGGCGCAGCGGGAGGCGGGCGAGCATATCGCGGTCGTCACGCGGCAGCTTCAGGGCTCGCTCCCTACCGAGCGCGGCAGCGGCGAGCTGGTGATCGCCTACGAACCGATCTGGGCGATCGGCACAGGCAAGACCGCGACGCCGGAAGACGTGCGCGAAATGCACGCTGCTATCCGCAACCATGTGGGGAAGGGCGTCCGCATCCTCTACGGCGGCTCGGTCAAGGCCGACAACGCCGCCGAGCTTTTCGCCACCCCCAATGTCGACGGCGCCCTGGTCGGGGGCGCAAGCCTCACCGCCGCCCAATTCGTGCCGATCATCGAAGCGGCGGCAGGCGTCTGAGGAGTTTATTCGCTGGCGGCTGCCGGTTCCGCCGGAGGGATCAGGCTGGCATGCGAAGTGGAAAGCTGCCAGCGGCCGGCCCGGTTCACATAGACGCGGGTGACGCGGAAGCGGCCGCTTAGGTCGATGGGCACGTTGGGCTGCGGCCGGAAAGTCGCGCCTTCCCAGACGACGGTGCCCAGCAATACGGCGGTGTTGCCGTAATCGTGCACGGTGACATCCTCGATCTTCCCGCTCTTCAGCGAGAAAGTGCCCGGCGCGTAGAAGGCAAGCTCCTCCGCCCGGTTCGTCGTGCCGCCGCGAAGGTTGGTGTGGCTATATTCGGCGGCGAATTGCCGCTCCAGCACCGCCCGATCGCCTTTGACATAGGCGGCCTGCCTTTCCTCCTCGAGCGCCAGGAGCGTGCGCTCAAGCGCGCTTTGGCTCGCCGCCGGGGCCGCAACCGCCAATAACCATGCCGCCAGGATCATCTGCATCGCTGCCTCAACATTTGTATCGTCGCCAGGATAGAACATGATCGGTCCCGCGGCCATCCCCGCGGTTGAACCCGGCGCGCACATCGACTAGATCGCAGCGCAGCAATTTCCCGAAATCGAAAGACAGCCCACGTGTTCACCTTCCTCCTCATCGTCCAGACGATCGTCGCCGCCAGCCTCGTCATCGTCATCCTGATGCAGCGTTCAGAAGGGGGCGGGCTGGTCGCTTCGTCGAGCGGAAGCCTGATGACCGCGCGCGGCGCCGCCGATTTCCTGACCCGCGCCACCGCGGTACTCGGCACGCTCTTCATCGTTTTGTCGATCGCGCTTGCCGGCCTCGCCGCCGTCGACCGCGCACCGACCACCATCGATCCCTCGCTCGCCGGTCAACCCGCCGCGCCCGTGCAGGCCCCCGGCGGCGTCCCGACCATCGACCCGCTCGCCGGCCTCGCCCCCGCAGCGCCCGCCGCAGGGACGGCCGCTCCTGCAGCCAATGCAGCCGCTCCGGCTCCGGAGACGAACGGCGCAGTCCCGCTCGCCCAATAATCCCCAGAAAAACCTCGGCCAAAGTACCACTTTGGCCGAAAACGTGATTCCTGCCCTTGCGTTAGCGACGGCGACCCGCTTAAGCCTCGACTCCCATGGCGCGGTTCATTTTCATCACCGGCGGCGTGGTCTCATCGCTTGGCAAGGGTCTCATGGCTGCCTCTCTGGCGGCCCTCCTTCAGGCGCGCGGCTACAAGGTCCGCATCCGTAAGTTCGACCCCTATCTGAACGTCGATCCGGGCACGATGTCGCCCTATCAGCATGGCGAAGTCTATGTGACCGACGACGGGGCGGAGACCGACCTCGACCTCGGCCATTATGAGCGCTTCACCGGCGTCGCGGCGCGGCAGTCGGACAATATCACCACCGGCCGCATCTACCGCGACATTATCGCTAAGGAACGGCGCGGCGACTATCTCGGCGCCACCGTCCAGGTGATCCCGCACGTCACCAACGAGATCAAGGCCTTCGCACTCGCCGAAACGGAAGGCCACGACTTCATCATCTGCGAGATCGGCGGCACCGTCGGTGACATCGAAAGCCTCCCCTTCATCGAGGCGCTTCGCCAGCTCCGGAACGACATCGGGCGCGAGAACACCGTCTTCGTCCACACCACGCTCGTCCCCTATATCGCCGCGGCGGGCGAGCTGAAGACGAAGCCGACGCAGCACAGCGTCCGCGACCTCACTTCGCTCGGCATCCAGCCCGACGTCCTCCTTTGCCGCGTTGACCGGCCGCTTCCCGACAGCGAGCGCGCCAAGATCGCGCTCTTCTGCAACGTGCGGAAGGAAGCCGTCATC
The DNA here is from genome assembly GCF_036402135.1 of Allosphingosinicella sp. GTDB lineage: Bacteria > Pseudomonadota > Alphaproteobacteria > Sphingomonadales > Sphingomonadaceae > Allosphingosinicella. The sequence goes on from NZ_DASWTN010000034.1 coordinate 53,258, forward strand.
CCTGCGCTCGACGCGAAGAGCATCTATTCCGTCCCGCTCCAATATCATGAGGAAGGCCTCGATACCGAGGTGCTCCGCGCCTTCGGCATCATGGACGCGCCCGCGCCGGACCTTTCCCAATGGCACGAAATCATCGACCGCCTCACCAATCAGGAAGGCGAGGTGACGGTCGGCGTCGTCGGCAAATATGTCGGGCTTCAGGACGCCTATAAGAGCCTTACCGAGGCGCTCGTCCACGGCGGCATCGCCAACCGGGTCAAGGTCAACATCCGCTGGCTCGACGCGGAATTGTTCGAGCATGGCGATGCGGAGGTGGCGGCTAGCCTAGAGCCCTGCCACGCCATCCTCGTCCCCGGCGGCTTTGGCGAGCGCGGCACCGAGGGCAAGATCCTCTCCGTCCAGTTCGCGCGCGAGCGAAAAGTGCCCTATTTCGGCATCTGCCTCGGCATGCAGATGGCCTGTATCGAAGGCGCCCGGAACACGGCCGGCGTCGCGGGCGCAAGCTCCACCGAATTCGGCGAGACGGCGGAGCCTGTAGTAGGCCTCATCACCGAATGGATGACGCCCGAAGGCGTGCAGCAGCACCGCGAGGCGAACGGCGACCTCGGCGGCACCATGCGCTTAGGCGCCTATGAAGCGGAACTCGGCGGCAACAGCCACGTCGCCAGCATCTATGGCGGCACCAGGATCAGCGAACGCCACCGCCACCGCTACGAAGTCAACATCCACTACAAGGACGCGCTGGAAAAAGGCGGCCTCGTCTTCTCAGGCATGAGCCCCGACGGCCAACTCCCGGAAATCGTCGAACGCCCCGACCACCCCTGGTTCGTAGGCGTCCAGTTCCACCCGGAGTTAAAGTCGAAGCCTTTCGACCCGCACCCGCTGTTCGCAAGCTTCATCGAAGCGGCGGTGAAGCAGAGCCGGTTGGTTTAGATTAAATCTGGCAAGCACCGGCAGCGGACGTTCCGAGCCGACATCGCAGCACCAACAATATCTGCTATGGGTGGAAAGCGGACATTGGCGTACGCTTTTGCAAGCTCGGATCATCGTTTTCTGCGGAGCTGTTGCTTTCACACAGGATTAGTGTCGGCGTCTGGAGCCGTTAGCCCACCCCGAGGCGGATTTGAGATACTGTGTTTCAGGTTCAGCAGCGGCGGTCGCGGTTTACCTTGAAGGCCTCTTCAAACGGCAGCGTAAACAGATACTCGCCTGCGTCGTTCTGCACTTCGATGAACGATGCCAGGTTCAGCTCGCCTTCCCGCATCTCCTCACTCATGATGGAGCGGGCTTCGAGAAGGGCTTGCTTCCGTGCAGCTTCCACGCTCGGAAGCTCCTGACCTTCCTCATCTTCAGTCAGGCCGTTGCCGTTGCATACATGGAAATAGAAGCGCGGCATGGGCGCACAGCGAGGCGGAGGCGCTTCCGTTCCTGATCTGGATCAAAACGTGCGATGACCAGCGGCTGATGGACGGCTTGTGGTGTGCCGGAAGGGCTCGTCAGATTAGCGTGCCGACTGTGACGTCGTCCCGTTGAACCTCGCAGACCGGGCAATCGGCATCGTCCGACGCCTTCTTCATGGCCTTCACATCATCGACTGCGATGATGTGTTTTGTCTTTAGGATCGTGCCGCCGGGCTTAGTGACCTTGTGAACTCTGTAGTGTTTCATGAGTCGCCCCCTGATCCGTACAGTCCCACGAGGAGAGGCGTCGCGCAAGCGCCTCTGTCGCTCCAGGGCGTGGCCGGCTTCGGTTTACTTTCCGCGATAAAGTCTTCGGGTTTACACGCAAAGCTATTCCTCGATGTCGCCGCAGGGATGCCTCCGCGCTTCGGCCACGGCGTCTTGAAGGTTCGTGTAGCGATAGCCGCCATACTCGAAGAAGTCGGCGGGCACGCGGACGATGCCGTATTGCTTCATCTCCTTGTCCGCTTCGGCGGCGCTTAGCTCGCTTGGCTGTGCATGCGTTGCGGACGTCATATTGATTTCCCTTTCATTACGAGTTCCGCTCTCGTTTGCCGGAGCACCCTCGAATGGTGCTCGAAGAGGCCAGGGCGGCCGCAGAAGGAGCCGTCCGAAGCCCGTTCCGCGAAGTGGCGCGCCATCCGATCCGCCTGGTCCTGCGGACTGCCTTGTGCGTCCCGGGCGAGTTCCGGAAATTGCGTGATCATCGCGGCTCTGCCATCGTTCGGCCCTGCTCCGCCTCGATCTCCGCTACTCCTGCGAGGAACTGTTCGACACGCACTAATCCGCCGGCGCTTTCGATCGCGACATCAAGCGGCCGTCCGCCAAGCAAGCTCTGGTGGGTGTTGAGGAAACCTCGCACCGCATCGGTGGAGGTCAGCGCCGCCTGGGTCGCCCGCACGGCCTGCCCTTGCCGCGCCTTTTCCTCGGGTGAAAGGTGCGGAATGGAGCTGCGTTTTTTCCAATGGTTCATTGCCGTTCCTCCCGGTCCGACGGCTTTTCCATCGAAGTTGGCGGTTCAAGGTGTAGCGCAGGCCTGTCATCGGCCGCCGCCGCTTCGATGCTGTAGCGGCCGGCCAGTTCCAGATGGACGAGGCGGGCCGCCGCGCTAGTGGCGTTGCGCGCCATGTCGGCGGATTCCTGCTGCCTCTTGAGCCAGAATGTCTTGTCCATGAGATCACCTCTTTAGGTGCAAGCGGGAGCACATGAGTGTCTCTCTGTCACGGGATGCTTGCGGAAAAGATCAGGTGATAGGAAGCATGTAGCATGACCCACGGCTAATAACCATAGCGTCAGTAAATAAATATAAGGATTCGGTTGTCGCAATCTTTGGGAGTATCTGGGGCTTTACTTCGTCTTCAAAGCCTTTCTATCCTCATCCAACTCTGCGACGTTGATATCGCTTCTCTCTTGGCCAGCCACTACTTCTTCCATCGCGCGCTCCATCTGAGCACTTGGAGAAGCGTTGCTTTAGGGCAAATCGCCGCAGCCTTGGAGCGTGCATAGAAGCAGAACGAAGAAAGCTCGCGCTGCGACTGCGGATCGAAAGGGCGGACATTCAGGCCGCCGGAAGCTCGTGCTGCCAGGGCAGCTCGTCATAAGGAGGTTGGTAGCCGCGCCAGCGATAGAGGTTCTCGACGATCTCAAAGGAAATGCTGCGGTCCGTTACCCAGGCGATGTCCGGCATACCCGTGAAGCCTTTTCGCCGATAGCGTCCCGTGCCGTTCATGCGGGTGCTATTTGCCATCGGCGGCCTCGCATTCGTCCCGGTGGCGCTGGATCATCTTGTCCGCTTCCCCGACCAGCCGCTCGCTTTCTGCGATGCTGTCTTTCAGATCCTGCTGGTTGTCCTCGAATTCGCGATCCTGCCGCGCGCGCCTCTCGGCACGGTCTTGCTTGTCGGTAATATGGAATACCTTCCTGGCAGCAAGAACGGCCGGTGACGCCTATTGATCCACAGCAGAAGGCGAGTGTGAGATCTCGCAGCTTCGGGACAACCCGTCTGCTTACGCCAGAAGCAGTCCCTAGTGAGCGCGGCTGTTTTGCTACTCCTTAGGCTAGCTAACGTGCAGCCATTGAGAGAACTTTCCTACACCCCCTCTTTCATGCTCCATCATGCCGGATGAACGCATGCGCCTCAGCTCCCCGATCCACTTCTTCCACCCGCCTCGCTCGGTTGCGGCGATCGTTTTGGTGTGACCTTAGTGTGACCTTCCGCCGGCGCGGCGGAGGCTCGCGCGCTGAACAAGCGGGGCGGTTCGGCGTTCATGCCGAAAAGGAAGGGCCGATATGCTTCGCCGCTTTGCAGTCGTTTTAGGGATGCTGGCACTCGCCGCCTGCGACGGGGCAGGTGAGGGCGAGGAGGCGGGCGGCAACGCGGCCGCGCCGGTGGCCGACGCACCTGCGCAGAATGATGCCGATTTGGCCGCGGATGCGGCGCTTGCCGATGCGGCTGCGCAGGCCGAGGCAGCCGACGCGGCGGTCGGCGGCAACATGACGAGCGAGGATGTCAGCGCGGCGAACGAGCAGGCCGCCCGCTAGCCGCTTCTGAATTACTTGGTCGCAAACTGGCCGGCTTCGGCGCCGAACTCTTCCTTCGCGTGGTTGCGCGCGGCGGTGGCGGTCTTGAAGCTTTCGTCGAGCCTGGTTGAGGTGACGAGCGGATAATTCTGGCTGTTGTAGCGCGTTTCGCGAACTGTCAGGCGGAAATTGCCCTCTTCGTCCTTGTTGATGAGGAAGGGTGCGATCGGCTTGGCCATGAAGTATCTCCGTTGCTGAAAAGGGGAACGAAGGGACGGACCGTTAGGTGCCGCCCCCCGCGATTTGTTTAGTCGATGAGGTCTGCGACGATCCGACGCAGTTCGCGTGCGGAAAGCGTCGGCGACCGGCGCTCGGCCGGGGCCTGGCCGGGCGTCTTCGCGCCATAGGCCAATGTGAGTTTCGGGCGGCTGCCGCCCAGTGTCTGTACTTGCATGATTATTCCTTGGACGGAGCTTTCTCCGTCATTCGTTCGATGAAATGCCGACGCGCGGGACTGCTGCTTTAGGGCCGCGAATACGCGCCCAAGGCGGCGGAGCCGATAGCTTGAATGGGAAGAATGGACCGGCGCTTCGCTGTGCGGAAGGCGGTCGACAATTCACGTCCAGGCGACGTCTGCACTGTTCATATGGGGGCTGGAGCCCAAAATAGCAACCAACGGCATGTTTTAGGCCGAAATTCGAACTTTAACCCGCGCCGGGACCCCGCTACCGATAATTTTGTTATGCTTGCGGGGAATGATGACTGAACCGAAACGCGTCCTTGTCTGCGACGATGATCCCTTGCTCGTCGACCTTCTCGAATATCGCCTCCGCGGCCGCGGCTATGACGTCGTCGTTGCCCGCGATGGCGGCGAGGCGCTGGCGCGCGTGGCCGAAGGCACGCCGGACGCGGTCGTGCTTGATGCGATGATGCCGGTGGTGGACGGCTATGAAGTGCTCCGCCGTCTCCGCGAAGAGCCGGCGACCGCCACCATCCCGGTGATCATGCTGACCGCGCGCAAGCAGGAACGCGACATCGTAGGTGCGCTGGAACTCGGCGCCAGCGACTATATCGTGAAGCCGTTCATCCCGGAGGAGCTGGTCGCCCGCCTGTCCCGCCTGATGGAGAATGGCAAATGAGGCTGGCCGCGGCACTGCTCGCTTTTGCCGCCGCAGCGCCCGCACTCGCGCAGACGGCGGAGCAGGATTATCAGGCCGGCGTGGCCGCGCGTCTCGCTGGCGATCCCGCCCGCGCCATAACGCTGCTCGAACGCGCGACCGTCGCGGAGCCGCGCAACTCCGACGCCTGGCTGCAGCTCGGCCTCGCCCAGCTCGCCGCCGGCAATCTCGATCATGCGGAGGCCGCCTTCCGCCGTACCCTGAGCCTCGCCCCCGATTACACCGACGCCCGCATCGGCCTTGCCCGCGTCGCCCAGCGCCGCGGCGACAGGGCCGCCGCGCTTGCGGCACTGGAGCCGGTCGATCCTTCGAACGCGGAGGCCTCTGCCCTCCGAAGGCAGCTTGCGGTCCTGATCGACGCAAGGGGCGCCGAGGAACTCAACCTCTGGCGCTGGCGCCTCGATCTCGACGGCAACTACTCCTGGGTGGAGCAGCAGCAGGACTGGAAGGAAGGCGCAATCCGCCTCGGCTATCAGCCGAGCCCCGGCACCCTCGTCAGCGGCGGCGTCGAACTCTCCCGCCGCTTCGGCCGCACCGACACCTATGGCGAGCTCCGCGCCGAGCGCCGTTTCTCGCCGGGTGCTAACGGCTACGTCTTCTTCGGCGCGACCCCGAACGCGGACTTCCGCCCCGAATGGCAGGTGGGTCTCGGCGGCGGCGTCCGTGTCTCGACCGGCCCCACCGCGACCGTCCTTACGCTCGACGCGCGCCATGCCGAATATCGCTCCGGCGACATCCAGACGCTGTCGCCCGGCATCGAACAATATCTCGCCAACGGCAATGCGTGGATCAGCGCCCGCTGGATCAACATCTGGGACGAAGATGGCGACCATCAGTCCGGCTGGCTCGCCCGCGGCGACGTGCTGGCAAGCCCGCGCCTCCGCCTCTTCGCCGGCCTCTCCGATGCGCCCGACACGTCCGAAGGTGTGGTAATCGACACGTTCAGCGTCTTCGGCGGCCTCAGCTACGATGTGACCGACCGCTCCACCCTCCGCCTTTCGCTGGCGCATGAGGACCGGGAGAACGGCTTCGACCGGCTGCAGCTTGGCCTCGGGATGGGCTGGCGCTTTTGAGCACGCTTTACGCGCTCTGGCTCGTCTCGCTTATAATCTCGCTGATCGCCCTCGCGATCATGGTCGGCCTCATCATCGCCCGCTGGATTTCGCAGCGGCGGGCGCGGGCGCGGGAGGCCGAACGCCGCCGCCTCGTGCCCCTGCTCCTCGGCGGCGAGGCGAACGGTGAGCAGCTTGCCGAGGCGGAGCGCGCGCCGGACCTCCTCACCGATCTCGCGACCGAGCTGATCCAGATGGTGCGCGGCGAGGATAAGGAGAATTTCGTCGCCAGCGCCGAGCGCCTGGGTGTGGCCGAACGCCTCCGCTACCGGCTCGACCACGGCTCGCCGCGTACCCGCCTTGCCGCTGCCGAGGCGCTCGCCGACTTCGCAGACGATGCGATTTCGATGGACCGGCTCCGCCGGGCGCTGGATGATCCCAATGCCGACGTCCGGCTTGCCGCAGCCCTCGCCCTTGCGTCCGTCGGCCAGGCGCCGCCGGCGCGGGAGCTTGTCGAGAAACTGGGGCTCGGCACGCATGAATCTTCCGCCTTGACCGTCGGCCTGTTCGAGGAGGTCGCGCGCGAGCGGCCGGGCGAGATACGCGAGCTGATCGAGGCGCCTGACACGCATCCCTATGTCAAGGTTGCGGCTATCGACGCGCTGTCCGCCTCGGGCGATTATTCGCTGGTGCCGATCATTGCCAAGCTTGTCCTCGCTGCGCCGGACGATGCGGAGGAGCTTCCCCGCTATCTCGACGCGCTGGGCGACTTCGGCCATCCTGCCGCGGCCAGCGCCGTGTCCAAGGTGCTGGACAGTCCGGAATGGAAAGTGAGGGCGGCCGCGGCCGAAGCGGCGGGCAAGATCGGCATGACTGACGCTGCCAACCGTCTTGCCGCGCTCCTCAGCGACAGCCACTGGTGGGTGCGCTTCAGGGCAGGGGAGGCGCTGGCGCTGCTCGGCGAAACCGGACGCTGGGCGCTTACCGAAGCCGCCGAGCACGCGCCGGAACCCGCCAGGTCCACCGCCCAGCTCACCCTCGCCGAACGGGGCCTCGCATGATTGATTGGCATCAGCTCGCCATCGACAGCGCGTCGACAATCGCAATGGTCGTCATTGCGACGGGCCTCATCCAGACCGGCTTCTACATCGTCCAGCTCGTCTATGCGGGCGCCGCGCTTGCCGCACGGCCGCCCATCTCCCGCGCCTCGCTCCTCTGGCGCCGCTACGCCGATCACGCGCCGCCCATCGCCGTACTTGCGCCCGCCTTCAACGAGGAGGTGACGATCGTCGAAAGCGTCAATTCGCTGCTAGCCCTCCACTATCCCGACTTCGAAGTGATCGTGATCAACGACGGGTCTAAGGACGGGACGCTCCAGCGCATGATCGACCATTTCGGCGTCGAGCGGGTGGAGCGTTTCTACGACCTCAGCGTCCAGCATCAGCCGATCCGCGGCCTCTACGCCTCGCCACGGCTTCCGCGACTGCTGGTGGTCGACAAGGAAAATGGAGGCAAGTCGGACGCGCTCAACGCCGGCATTAACGTCTCGCGCGCGCCGCTCTTCTGCTCGATCGATGCGGATTCGTTGCTGGAATCGGACGCTCTGCTCCGCGCGGTCCGGCCTTATATCGAGGAGCCGACGCTGACGGTTGCTGTCGGCGGCACGATCCGCATCGCTAACGGTAGCAAAATCGCGGCTGGCCGGGTGCTGGAGGTGAAGCTCCCGGCCAAGTTCCTCGCGCTCGTCCAAATCGTCGAATATCTCCGCGCCTTCCTGATGGCGCGTCTCGCGCTGTCGAAGATGCAGATACTGATGGTCATCTCGGGCGCCTTCGGACTCTTCAAGCGTGAGCTTGCGGTCGAGGTCGGCGGGTACAGCCACGGCACGGTCGGCGAGGATATGGAGCTGATCGTCAAGCTCCACCGGCTTCTGCGGGATCGAAAGCAGCCCTACCGCATCGAATTCATCCCGGAGCCCGTCTGCTGGACGGAAGCGCCGGACGATCTCACTATTCTCGGCCGGCAGCGCGCCCGCTGGCAGCGCGGCGCCCTCGAATGCTTCTTCAAGCACAAGGATATGTTGTTCAATCCGCGCTACGGACGCATCGGCTTCCTCGGCTTCGGCCAGGTGCTGATCGTCGACGTGCTGGGCCCCATCGTCGAAGTGCTTGGCTATGTGCTCGTCCCGCTCCTCTGGGCGGTCGGGCTGCTCGCGGTCGAATATCTACTCGCCTTCGTCGCGATCACCTTCACTTTCGGCATTTTCGTCAGCGTCGCGACCCTCATTCTGGAAGAGGTGGAGCTCCGCCGCTTTCCCCGCGCGAGCGATCTCGTCATCCTGACCTTCATCTCGGTCATTGAGAATTTCGGCTATCGCCAGCTCAGCAATTTCTGGCGCCTGCGCGGCTTCTGGCAGTTCTTACGGAAGCAGCAGGGATGGGGTCAGATGACCCGGAAAGGCTTTCAGTCTGCATCCTGAGACGCAGCGGCAAGCCGGTCGAGCAGCTTCGATGCAAGCGGCTTCAGCTCTTCATCGGACGCGCCCTCATCCACCGCTTCCTCGACCGCCTGCGCGTCCACGCTGATTTCGGGGAAGCCGAACACGCCCGCGCTTCCGGAAAGGCCGTGTGCAAGCCGCCGCACCTCATCCCGGTCCCCAGCCATCAAGGCGGCGGTGAGCTGTTCCCGTTGCTCGGCGGCGCGGACGACGAAGCGGGCGCGAAGCTGCGCCATCCGCTCGTCGAATGCGCTCATTGGGCGAGATACTCGCGCACTTTCCCGGCAAGGCTCATCGGGTCGAACGGCTTGGCGATGACGCCTTTCGCGCCGAGCGCCTTGAAGGCCTCGACCTCCTGCGCCTGAGTCCGCGCCGTAATGAAGACGACCGGTATGTCCGCCGTCTCCGCTTGTGCTTTCAGCTTCGAGAAGGTCGTCGGCCCGTCCATGTTCGGCATCATGACGTCGAGAAGGATGAGGTCCGGCTGCCATTCGGCGGCGGCTGGGATGGCCTCGATGCCCGATGAGCAGGTGCGCACTTCCAGACCGGGGTCGAGCTCCAGCGACATGGAAGCGACCTCCCGGATATCCTCCTCGTCGTCGACATAGAGAATGCGGCTGGTCATTAGGCCCTCCGGCTGCTGCGGTTAACGAGGCTTTCGACGGTCTCGACGAGGTCTGCAAGGCTGGCGCGCGATTTGACCAGCGTCGCCTCGACCTGCCGTGCGACTTCGGGAACGCTGTCGCGGGCGGTGAAGATCACGACCGGAATAGGCTTCCCATCTTCATTTCTCATCTCCGGCAACAGGTCGAGCCCATTTCCGCCGGGAAGCTCCAGATCCAGAATGACGAGGTCATAGGAGCGGGCTTGAAGCGCGGCGCGCGCGGAGGCGATGTTCATGACGGACTTCAGGTCCGCCTTATCCTCGAATGCGCTTGCGACGACCCGAAGCACGTCGGGATCGTCTTCGACATGGAGGATGCAGGGCTTGTCTCCTGGGAGCCGGGCGACGGCCTCTCCGACTTCATCGACAAGCCGGTCCGGCGTCAGCGGGCGATGCAGCCAGTCGGCGATCGAAAGGGCTTGGGAAACCTCTCCGTCCGCTTCTGATGAAGCCACGAGGATTGGCGTCGCGGCGTGCCGCGGATCGGAACGCAGCTCGCGGATTAGGCGGCTCGACCCCTCGCCGAGCAGCGACAGGTCGAGAAGGATTGCCGCATAGACATTCTCGGCCGTGAAGGCCCGCAACTCCTCCTCAGACCGGGCGACATCGGTGTCGCAGCACGTCTTCTGGAGGCTCTGCCGCAACTGTTCGGCACTATCCGGTTCGCCCTGGCAGATGAGGATACGCGGCCGTTCATCTGGCGCTTCTTCATCGGAAGCCGGTTGCGGCTTTGGAGCCTTAGCTGCCTTGGCGGCCGGCAGATCGACGTGGAACGACGTGCCACGTCCCTCGGCCGTTTCGAAGCTTATCGTTCCGCCGAACGCGCTGACGATCTCCTTGACGATGCTGAGGCCGAGGCCGGTGCCTCCCATCTGCCGCGTGTCCGAAGCATCCGCCTGGGCGAACTTCGAAAAGATGCGGTTCTTGAATTCTTCGGGAATGCCGGGCCCTTTGTCCGTCACCGTTAGCCGGTGCATTTTGCCCACCGGTGTCAGCAGGATCGAAACTGTCTCGCCGCGCGGCGAGAATTTCGCGGCATTGGACAGGAGGTTAGTGACGACCTGCGTCAGCCGGTCCGGATCGGCAAGCACGACGGCTTCGTCGCCGCCCGGCTCCAGCTCCAGATTGACTCCGAAGCCGTCGGCAAAAGCGCGGTTGGCCTGAACCGCCTGCTCGACGAGCGGCTTTAAAGGCACCTCCTGAATGTCGAACGTCATCTTGCCGGACTCGATCTTCTCGATATCGAGAATGTCGTTGATGAGCCGCACCAGTCGTTCGCTGTTCGAATGGGCGATCTTGATGAGCTTGTCGGCACGCTCCGGGAGCGCGCCGGCCGCGCCGCCCGCGAGCAGTCCAAGCGATCCGGCGATGGATGTGAGCGGGGTGCGCAGTTCGTGGCTGACGGTGGATACGAATTCCGTCTTCATCTGCTCGACGCGGCGACGTTCGGTGACATCGCGGATGACCGCCACGAAATGAAGCCCGTCGGCGAGCGGAACGGCGCTCGTCGCGACGTCCGTGGTGAAGGTGCTGCCGTCCCGGCGCTTGCCGACAAATTCCTGGACGTGCGAAGACCTGCTCACCTTGTTGCCGGCCAGGCGCTCCAAGAAGAGTTCAAGATGCTCCGGCTTCGGCGGATCGGCGAAGAGCACTTCGACATGGCGGCCGATCAGCTCTTCGGGCGCATAGCCGTACATGGCCGCTGCAGCGGGATTGAGGCTTTCGATATACCCCTTTGGATCATGCGTGATCATGCCGTCGGTCGTGGCGTCAAAGATCGCTTCCTGTCGCGCACTGAGGTCGCGAAGCCGGTCCAGATCCTTCCTCCGCGCACGCATCGCCCGGTGCGTGATCCACGCCGCCGCGACGAGGAGGGAGAGCAGCAGTGCCTGAAGTCCGAGGGTCAGAAATTTCGTCCGTTGCCGGGAGGCCTCCGCATCTGCCGTCGCCTCGGCCAGATGGCGCTGCTCGATTGCATCCAGGTCGCGCAGCCGCGCGCGCAGCTGATCCATGATCGCCTTGCCGCGCCCGGTGACAATCAGCCGCATGGAAGCGTCCAGTGAGACTTGCTGCCTCAGGCGCACGGCTTCATCGGCGAAGGCGAGTTTCTCCCGGCTGAGCTGCCTCACCTCCGCAAATCCGCTGCCGAAATCGGGTTCTTGGCTGATGCTTCTTTCCAGACTGTCGAGCGCCGGCGCTACCTTCTGTCGTGCCTCGCGATAGGGCTCGAGGAAATCGGCGTTGCCTGTGAGGATATAGCCGCGCTGTCCCGTCTCGAGATCCTGATGGAGCGAGAGCACTGTCTGGATTTGAGCCCGGGTCACGTAGGATTTATCGACTTGCTGCCGAATGCTCCGCGTCTCGTCGAACTGCTGCGCCAGAAGCAGCGTCGTCAGAATGAGGATGAGTGGAACGGCGACTATGCTCAGCATCGCGAAATTGCGATGCCCGTTTCGCGATCTCTGCTTTTCCGCCGCCGTCATTAGCCCCCTCTAAGCAGAGCCTTTTCGAAGCTGCAACGAAGTTTGCGCTATTCAGATGCGACAAGTGCCCGAACCTTTCGGTCCGGGCACCTGCGTGACGATTGAGAATCGCCAAACCCCCTTTTTGATCTTCAGCCCGCGCGCCGTCCTCACCTCGCAGAGGAAAGCGGGGCCGAAGCTCCCCGAACCGTGGCCGTTACGGCTTTCGTTTCGTGATCATAAGGCTATGCAAAGTCACAATCTTTGTCATGCCGCAATCGACCTGTGTGGCAATTTGACGCTGTGCTGTGTCGCGATAGCCACAATGCACCCGCAGTTGCCTTGCGCCGGGGCCTCTCCTAGAGGTCGCGCATCTTTTTTGCCTCACCGGACTTCAGCCTCAGCCTATGCGTCTTTCCCGCTACTTCCTGCCCGTCACGAAGGAAACGCCTGCCGATGCGCAGATCGTCAGCCATAAGCTGATGCTGCGTGCGGGGCTCATCCGCCAGACCGCCGCGGGCATCTATGCATGGCTGCCGCTCGGCTTCCGCGTGCTGAAGAAGATCGAGCAGATCGTCCGCGAGGAGCAGGACAAGGCGGGCGCGGTCGAACTTCTGATGCCGACTATCCAGTCCGCCGACCTCTGGCGCCAGTCCGGCCGCTACGACGCCTATGGTCCTGAAATGCTGCGCCTCCGCGACCGGCATGACCGGGAGATGCTCTACGGGCCCACCAACGAAGAGATGATCACCATCCTCTTCCGCGACGCCGTGAAGAGCTATCGCGACCTCCCGCGCACGCTCTATCATATCCAGTGGAAGTTCCGGGACGAGGTTCGCCCCCGCTTCGGCGTTATGCGCGGCCGCGAATTTCTGATGAAGGACGCCTATAGCTTCGATCTCGACGAGGAAGGCCTCAGGGCGAGCTACGAGGCGATGTTCGTCGCCTATCTTCGTACCTTCGCCCGTCTCGGTTTGCAGGCGGTGCCGGTGAAGGCGCCCACTGGTCCCATCGGCGGCGACCTCAGCCATGAATTTCACATTCTCGCCGAAACCGGGGAAAGCGCGGTCTTCTACGACGCGGCCCTTGAGGACGTGTCGAAGGAGGAGCTGCTTTCCGCCGACGCTTCCACCATCGCCAAGCTCACGGGCCTCTATGCAATGGAGGAGGAGGAGCATCAGAAGGTCGAGAACTGCCCCGTGCCCGCCGATCGCCTCCGTCAGCGGCGCGGGATCGAGGTCGGCCATATCTTCGCCTTCGGTACCAAATATAGCGCTTCCATGGGCATGTCCGTGCAGACGGCGGACGGCGGCACCGTTCACCCGCAGATGGGAAGCTACGGCATCGGCGTCTCTCGTCTCATGGGCGCGATCATCGAGGCGAGCCATGACGAAAACGGGATCGTCTGGCCGGAAAGCGTTGCGCCCTACCGTGTCGGGCTCATCAACATGCGGGCGGATGATGCGAACTGCACCAGCGCCGCGGACGAGATCTACCGCCAGCTCCAGGCGGCAGGCGTCGAGACACTCTATGACGACCGCGACGAACGCGGCGGCGCCAAGTTCGCCACCATGGACGTGATCGGCCTGCCCTGGCAGCTGATCGTCGGGCCGAAGGGGCTTGAGAAAGGTGTGGTCGAGCTGAAGCGGCGCGCCACCGGCGAACGCGAGGAATTGTCGCTGGAGAGCGCGATAGCGAGGCTCGCCGCCGCATGATCCTCTCCCGCTACGAGCGTGTTATCGCGAAGCGCTACCTGCTGCCCGGAAAAGGTGACGGCATCATCGCTCTGGTCGCTGGGTTCAGCCTTGCGGGCGTGATGCTCGGCGTCGCCGCGCTCATCATCGTGATGAGCGTGATGAACGGTTTTCGCGCCGAGCTGTTCGAGAAGGTTGTGGGCCTTAACGGCCACGCCGTGATCCAGGGCTATGGCGGCCGCCTCCAGAACTGGCAGCAGATCGCCGAGCAGGCGCGGCGGACAGAGGGCGTCACCTCCGCCGTGCCGCTGATCGAGCAGCCTTTGATGGCAAGCTATCAGGGCCGCGTCGAAGGCATTCTCGTCCGCGGCATGCGGCGCGAGGACATACTCGACAATTCGACGCTTCAGGGGAAGGTTCTTGCCGGCTCGCTGGAATCGCTTCAGCCAGGGTCGGAAAGGGTTGGGATCGGATCGCAGCTTGCCCAGTCGCTCGGCGCCACCGTCGGCGGACAGATCAGCCTCATCAGCCCGGACGGGCCGACGACGCCGTTCGGTACAGTGCCTCGCATCGTCTCCTACGAGGTCGGCGCTATCTTCGAAGTCGGCGTCTACGATTTCGACAAGGTGTTCGTGCTGATGCCTATCGAGGACGCGCAGACCCTGCTGATGCTCGATAATGCGGTTGGAATGGTCGAGGTGCAGACGGTCGACGCCGACCGGGTTGGCGAGATCCTCGCGCCGCTTCAGCAGGCAGTCGCTGGGCAGGCGGTGGTCGCCGACTGGCGTTCCACCAATTCCGCGATTTTCGAGGCGCTGTCGGTCGAGCGCGTCGCGATGTTCGTGATTCTGTCGCTGATCATCCTCGTTGCGGTGTTCAACATCCTCTCCTCGCTGATCATGCTGGTCCGCGCCAAGACCCGCGACATCGCCATCCTTCGCACGATGGGCGCCTCACGCCGGAGCCTGCTCAAGATTTTCCTCACGGTCGGCACCACCATCGGCACCCTCGGTACGGTGGCGGGTCTGATCCTTGCGGCGATCGCGCTCTACTTCAGGCAGCCGGTCGTGAATTTCGTCCAATATGTGTCAGGGCAGAATTTGTGGGACCCGACCGTCCGAATTCTCACCGACCTTCCGTCCAAGACCGACCCATTCGAGGTGATCGCCGTCATCGCCATGGCGGTCGGCGCAAGTTTCCTCTTCACACTTTACCCCGCCTACAAGGCTGCGAATACCGATCCGGTGCAGGTCCTCCGCTATGAGTAAGGTTCTGGGGGTCCGCGACCTGCGCCGCAATTTCGAGCAGGGCGGCGAGACGATCCACGTGCTCCGCGGCATCGACCTCGACGTGGGGCAGGGCGAGATCGTTGCTCTGCTCGGTCCATCGGGCTCGGGCAAGTCGACCTTGCTCCAGGCTGTCGGGCTGCTCGAAGGCGGCTTCGAGGGTTCGATCCGAATCAACGGCGAAGAGGCTGCGCGGCTGGACAATGACGGCCGCACCCGCCTTCGCCGCGACGCGCTCGGCTTCGTCTACCAGTTCCACCACTTGCTCCCGGATTTCAACGCGGCCGAGAACGTGATTCTCCCCCAGCTCATCCACGGCGCGGAGACGGCTGATGCGCGGGAGCGGGCGGAATCGCTGCTGACCTCGCTCGGGCTCGGCCACCGCCTGACGCACAAGCCGAGCAAGCTCTCGGGCGGCGAGCAGCAGCGCGTGGCCGTGGCCCGAGCGCTGGCGAACCGGCCTGCGCTCGTCCTCGCCGACGAACCCACTGGCAATCTCGACGAAGCCACAGCCGACGTCGTTCTCGCCGAATTCCTCCGCCTCGTCCGTGAGGAAGGACGCGCAGCGCTCGTCGCTACCCATAACGAGCGGCTGGCTGCGAAGATGGACCGCGTGGTCCGCCTCCATGAGGGCGTCCTCGAATAAGGTAACTTCCGGCTTTCCGCGTCGGCCATGCAAATATGCAAGCCTTCGCGCGTTCATGGCGCGACTTCGGCTTCGATAGGGCGGCAGGATGGACAGAAGATCGATCTGGGCTTTGACAGGCGTTGCAGCCGTTGCGGCGGCAGCTTTGGGCTATTCCTTGCCCCCGGCGGAGGAGACGAGGGAGCCCGCGCGAAAGGTCGAGGTGGCCGAGGTCCAGGATCAGGCGGGGCAGCGTGCCTGCGCATCCGCCGCGGCCTACAACCAGCTGAAGCAGGCCATGTTCAGCACGGCCGCGCAGAACCGCCCCGCCGACAGCGATTTCGACGCGCTTGCCGCGAGCAGCGTCGTCCGCATGGAAAACCCTGTCGTCACTAGCCGCGATCCGGCTCGTAACGTGACCGTCTGCGAAGGCCGCATCGTGCTGGAGGTTCCCCCGGGCGCCGAGCGGGGTCTCGGCGGCCAGCGCCGCCTTGCCGCCGACATCGAATATATCGCGCAGCCGGCGGCGGACGGCAGCGGCCTCGTCTACCGCCTCACCGGTGCGGAGCCGATCGTCGCCAGGCTCGCCGCCTTTGACCTTGGTGGCGAGCCGCTCCAGACGCCGGGCGAGGATCCGCAAGTGACCGAACTCGCCGAAAATGACGTCGATACCGACGATGCGGAGCCTGTCGCAGCCCCGCCGCCCCCTGCAAGGCAGCCGGCCCCGGTCGCGAGGCCCGTCCCGCCGCAACCCAAGGCGCAGCCGGCGCCCACGCGCACCGCAAGCTCGAACCCAAGCTTCAACTGCCGAAATGCTCGGACGCGGAGCGAGCGGATGGTCTGCTCGAGCGACCGCCTCGCCGCCCGGGATCGAGCCATGTCCGCCCGCTATTTTTCCGCCCTTTCCAGAGCCAATCCGCGCGCCCGCCGCGTGCTCGAACAGACGCGCGGCCGCTTCCTCGCCTATCGCGAACGTTGCCCAGACGCGGAGTGCATCGAGGAAGCCTATGAAGGACGGATGGAGGAAATCGACGACATCATGGAGGACCTGAACTAGGCCCTTCCAAAGCTGTGGAAAAGCGGCTGCGGCTGTTCCAATCGGCCACCTAAGTGCCCATACAGGGCACATGGCCGCGCCCTATGTGCCCCTCCGCATATTCTCCAGCTACACGATGCTCGAAGGGGCGATCGAGCCGAAGGCGATCGCCAAGCAGGCTAAGTGCCTCGACTTCCCCGCCGCTGCCGTCACCGACCGCAACGGCCTCTACGCCGCCATGCCCTTCACCGACGCCTGTAAGGGAGAGGGCGTGCAGCCGATCATCGGCGCGATGCTCGGCGTGGCTCGGCCCGACGGGAAGGGGCAGCTCGACTGGCTGGCCCTCTATGTTCAGAACGAGCGAGGCTATGAAAATCTCTGCGGCCTCGTCTCGTCGGCTCATATGGACCGGCCGCTTGAGGAAGAGGCGCACGTATCCTTCGCCGCGTTGGAAGGCCGCACCGACGGCCTGATCGCGCTCACGGCGGGCGGGGAGGGCGCGCTCGCCCGGCTTCTCGCAGAGGAGCAGACGGATAAGGCGCAGGCTTATCTCGATGCTCTGCATCGCCTGTTCCCCGGGCGCCTGTACATAGAACTGAGCCGCCGCGGCGAGGCCGTGGAGCAGCGTGCCGAAGAAGGGCTGATCGACCTCGCTTATGCTCGCGACCTGCCGCTCGCCGCCACCAATCCGGCAAGCTTCGTCGACCCGGCCTTCCACCGCGCCCATGACGCGATGCTTTGCATCGCCCAATCGAGCCAGCTCGATCGCGACGACCGCATCAAATCTTCGTCCGAGGCCTGGATGAAGCCGCCCGCTGACATGCGGAAGCTGTTCGAGGATATTCCGGAAGCGATCGAAAACACCTCCGTCATCGCCCGCCGCTGCGCTTACGGCGCGCCGAAGCGGAAGCCGATCCTTCCTAGCATCGCCGGCAATACGGATGCGGAGGCAGAGCAGCTTCGGGTCGACGCGCGGGCAGGGCTCGAGGCGCGGCTGGCCAACTATAACGATCTCGGCGAAGAAGCACGGAAAGCCTATTTCGACCGGCTCGATTTCGAGGTCGACGTGATCGTCGGCATGGGCTTTCCGGGCTATTTCCTGATCGTTGCCGACTTCATCAAATGGGCGAAGGAAAACGACATCCCAGTGGGGCCCGGACGCGGCTCCGGCGCGGGCTCGGTGGTCGCCTGGGCGCTCACCATCACCGATCTCGATCCGATCAAATTGAACCTGTTGTTCGAACGCTTTCTCAATCCGGAACGCGTGTCGATGCCGGACTTCGACATCGACTTCTGCGAAACCCGTCGCGGCGAGGTGATCCGCTACGTCCAGCAGCGTTATGGTTCGGACAAGGTTGCGCAGATCATCACCTTCGGTAAGCTGAAGGCGCGCGCCGTTCTGAAGGACACCGGCCGCGTTCTCCAGATGAGCTACGGCCAGGTCGACCGGCTCGCCAAGCTCATCCCCAACCATCCGACCGACCCGTGGACACTGGAGCGGGCTCTGAACGGCGTCTCCGAGCTGGCCGCCGAGTATAAGAACGACGCGGACGTCCGCCGCCTGTTCGACCTTGCGATGAAGCTCGAAGGCCTGCCGCGGCACAGCTCGACTCACGCAGCCGGCGTGGTGATCGGCGACCGGCGGCTCGACAAGCTCGTCCCGCTCTACCGCGACCCGCGCTCCGACATGCCGGTCACGCAGTTCGACATGAAATATGTTGAGGCGGCCGGCCTCGTGAAGTTCGACTTCCTCGGTTTGAAGACTCTCTCCGTCCTTCAAAAGGCGGTGCAGATGCTCGCCCTGCGGGGCATCAGGGTCGATCTGGACCGCCTCTCATGGGACGATCCAGAAGTCTACAAGCTCCTGCAGCGCGGCGAGACGGTCGGTGTCTTCCAGTTGGAATCGGAAGGCATGCGGCGCACGCTCGCGGCGGTGAAGCCGGACAATTTCGGCGACATCATCGCGCTCGTCTCGCTCTACCGGCCGGGCCCGATGGACAACATCCCGATGTTCGGCGCGCGCAAGAACGGCCGCGAGCCAATCGAATATCCGCATGCCATGCTGGAGGAGGTGCTGAAGGAAACCTACGGCATCTTCGTCTATCAGGAACAGGTCATGCAGGCGGCGCAGGTCCTCGCTGGCTATTCGTTGGGCGAGGCCGACCTTCTCCGCCGCGCCATGGGGAAGAAGATCAAGTCGGAGATGGACGCCCAGCGCGAACGCTTCGTCACCGGCTGCGCCGCCAATGACATCGGCAAGGCCAAGGCCAACGAATTGTTCGACTTGATCGACAAGTTCGCAGGCTACGGCTTCAACAAGAGCCACGCGGCCGCTTACGCGCTCGTCGCCTATCAGACCGCGTGGCTGAAGACGCATTATCCGGTGGAATTCTATGCCGCCTCCATGTGCTTCGACATGCACCAGACGGACAAGCTCGCTATCTTTGTCGAGGATATGCGGCGGCTCGAGGTCGAATGCCTGCCGCCGTCGATCAACGCGAGCGAAGCGGAATTCGTCGTCGAGGAGCGGGAGGAGGGCCACGCGGTCCGCTACGCCCTAGGCGCGCTCAAGGGCGTCGGCGAAAAGGCGATGGAGCAGCTCGTCGAGGAAAGGCGGACGAACGGCGCCTTCAAGACGCTCGACGACTTTGCCGAGCGCGTCGATCCGCGCCTCCTCAACCGCCGCCAGATCGAAAGCCTCGCCGGCGGCGGCGCGTTCGACGAGGTCGCGCCGAACCGCGCCGCCGTCTTCGCCGCGGCCGAGACCATCCTCGCCCATGCCGCAAGCGCTGCCGATGCGCGGACCAGCGGGCAGGGCGGCCTGTTCGGTGAAGGCGCGGCCAATGTCGTGCCGATCCGCATGCCCTCCTCAGAAAGCTGGTCGCTCGCGCAGCGCATGGCGGCCGAGAAGGAAAGCTTCGGCTTCTATTTCTCCGCGCATCCCGTTGACAATTACCGGCACCTCGCCAGCGCCCATGGCGCCCGGAGCTTCGCCCAGCTTGCCGAGCTCCCGGCACCCGCCGATGGCGGCCGCTCGGCGGCGGTGATGGCGGGTCTCGTCGAGGAAGCGCGTTGGCGCACCTCCGCCAAGGGCCGCCGCTACCTGATGGCAACCTTGTCCGATTCCTCCGGTCAGTTCGTTGCCACCGTGTTTGATGACCTTGTCGCCACGCAGGTCGAAGACGCCGCAAAAGCGGGCGGCTGCGGCCTCCTCAACGTGGAGCTTGACCGCCGCCCCGGCGAGGAAACCCCGCGCGTCACCATCCGCAGCATCCAGTCGTTCGAGAACCTGTCGAAGCGCACGCGCCTCCAGCTTGAAGTCGAGGTGGAGGATGCGGGCGCCATCCGCCGCCTCGCCGATGCGGTGGCGAACGATCGCGGCGGCGGAGGCCAGCTTCGCCTCAAGGCGCGCCTCGACACAGGCGACGCCGACCTTATCTTAGGCCGCGACTTCCTGCTCGACGCCGAAATGGCAGCCCGCATCGAACGCGTCGAAGGCGTCACCGCCGTCCGCCTCTCCGTCGCCGAAGCGCCCCGCCTCGCGCTCGTCTCCTAGAACAGCCGCATCTGCGGCCCCTCGGGCGGGCGGAACAGGTCCGTCCTGAGCGACAGCCGCTCCTGCGGGATGCCGTGCTTTTTCACCGCTTTCTCGAAGCGGGTCCTGAGCAGGTCTGCCCAAGGCCCGAAGCCCTGCATGCGGGTGAACCAGTTCGGGTCATTGTCCTTGCCGCCGCGGAGGGACTGGATAATGCCCATCACCTTGGCCGCCCGGTCGGGATAATGTTCGTCGAGCCAGGCGCGGAATAACGGCGCCACCTCGTAAGGAAGGCGGACGGGGAGGTAGAAACAGCCTTTCGCGCCCGCTTCTGCCGCGGCTTCGACGATATGCTCAAGCTCATAGTCGGTGATAGCGGGGATAACCGGCGCGATGGCTACCCATGCCTGCACGCCCGCTTCGTTTAGCCGCTTCACCGCCGCAAGCCGCTTTCTTCCCGCCGGCGCGCGCGGCTCCAGCGTCCGCGACACGTCAGGGTTCAGCGACGTGATCGACACGGCGACACTGACGATTCCCAGCTCCGCCATCGGCTCCAGCAGATCGAGGTCGCGCAGCACGCGGTCCGACTTGGTTGTGATGGTCAGCGGATGCCGCGTCTCCAGCAGCACCTCGACGCAGGCGCGTGTGATCCGCCATTTGCTCTCGATCGGCTGATAGGGGTCCGTGTTGGTACCCATCGCAATCGGGCGGGGGCTGTAGCCTTTCTTTCCCAATTCCTCGCGGAGCAGCTTCGCCGCGTCGGGCTTGGCGAACAGGCGCGATTCAAAATCGAGACCCGGCGACAAATCGTGGAAGGCATGGGTCGGCCGCGCGAAGCAGTAGATGCAGCCATGCTCGCAGCCGCGATAGGCGTTCACGGAGCGGTCGAAACCTATGTCGGGCGAGCTGTTCTTCGTGATGATCGTTTTCGGCTTTTCGACCGTGACCGTGGTTCGAAGCGGCGGCAGCCCTTCGTCCAGTTCCTCCCGCGCGTCGAGCCAGTCGCCGTCCGCCTCG
Organism: Allosphingosinicella sp.; assembly: GCF_036402135.1. GTDB lineage: Bacteria > Pseudomonadota > Alphaproteobacteria > Sphingomonadales > Sphingomonadaceae > Allosphingosinicella. The sequence continues at coordinate 74,284 of NZ_DASWTN010000034.1, forward strand.
CGTTCGGGAAGGTTGTAGCGGGTCGGCGTCCGGTTTTCGGGCGCGCCTCTGCCGTGGCGGACATCCGGTCGATGCATCCCGCCTTTATGGGTTCAGCAGGAGAACAAAGCAAGAACTCAGTTGCTGCCCTGCGCGAAGCCGCCCACGGGGTTCATCCGCACCGCGGTTGCCCCCGGCATGCCCGGAAAACGCGGCCACATGCCCTGCGCCAGCGCCTGCCGGCTCGTCGATCCTTTCCCGGCCTTCTGCTCGTAGATCCAGTAATTGCGGAGCACGATCGGCACGTATCCGCGCGTCTCCCAATAAGGGATGCTCTCGATGTAGAGCAGGGGATCGGCCGACATCACCGACGGGCGCGCATTCCATTCCGAAATCGGCGCCGGCCCGGCATTGTAGGAGGCGATCACCTTCGGCAGCAGCCCGCCGGTGCTCGGATAATCGCGCAGATATTCGAGATAGCTCTGGCCATATTCGATGTTTGCCGACGGCTGCTTCAGCTGCTCCGGGCTGAAATATTCGCCGCGCTTCCGGGCCATGTCGCCTGCCGTGCCCGGACGCACCTGCATGACGCCGGTTGCGCCAGCAGGGCTCACCACCTCCGCACGGAAGCTCGATTCCTGAAGCGCGTGCGCAAAGGCAAGCGAAGGATCCACCCGCCAGCCGCGCGTCGGCTGCCAGTTCGGCATCGGGTAGCGCGCCGACGCATTCACCTGCGTCCCCCGCGGCGCATTGTGCGCAAGCCAATATTGTGTGGAGGCAAGGCTCATCGTCTCGGCGAGGTGGAGGAGGCCGTCGTGATCCGCGGCACCGCCGATCCGCGCCTGGTGCCGGATGAACTCGTCCGCCAGCCGCATCTCGCCGATGTCCGCGAGCGCAACTGCTGCGCGCACGTTCGGCCGCTGCGCCACACGCCGCCAATCGGGATCGCGATAGTCGTGGAGGCCGCTGTAATTCTTGTCCTTGATGCCGAGCGCGCTCGCCGCGATCAGGCCGTAGAACGTCTCCCGGTGCCGGGCCGCATTGCGAAGATGCGCCTGCACCCGCTCCGGATGGGCGCACATCATGTCCGCCCGCGCCGCCCAATAATGGCCGGCGGCGGACAGCTCCTGGTCGCCGGAGCGCGAGCCGACCAGGCTGAAGCTCTGCCCAGCCTCGCGGCAGTCGTTCATCCGCCACGCCGCGAGTGCTGCAACCCATTCGGCATGCACTGCCCATTCGGTCGAGCCTTCCCGCGCGCCCCGCAGCGCCAGCGTCCGCGCCGCCGTGTAATTGCCGATCAGATAATGTGCCCAGGCGATCCGCTGCCGGAAAGACGTCAGCGCCTCGTTCGACAGCGCGAATTCGCTCTGCTGAAGCAAAGCTTCGGCCGCCGCCGGCTGATCCGCGACGATCAGCGGCTGGATCTGCGGCTCCAGCGAATCCGCGATCGGATCGCCTTTCACCGGCCGCGCCCGTGCCCGCCGCGGCTGGCTTCCCGCCCAGGCGAGGTTCTGCGCCTGCGGGATCGGCGGAAGGTCGGTCGCGCCCCGCGTCTCCGCAAGCCGCGCAAGCTGCGCCGCCTGCGGCATGTCCGGCGCCCGCGCGAGCAGCGGCAATATCTGCTCAAGCTCCACCCGCGGCGAACCCTTGGCGAGATAGAGTTCCGCCCGCGCCACGTGATGGAGCGGTCCGTCGCCCATGCCGTCGAGCCGCGCCGCTGCATTGGCCCAGTCGCCGGCGCGGATCGCCGCGAATATCTCGCGATAGTTCGTCCGCTGGCTCTGGTTCAGCTCGGATGCAGGGGCGGCATAGACGACAGTCGGAACGGCAGGAAAGGCAATGGCGGCGGCAAGGAGGAGCTTACGCAACATCTTCATTCGTTCAGTCCCTGCATCAGCAGCTGAAGATCGGCCCAGGCCATCGCCTTGGCCGACGGAAGTTTCAGGAGATAATCGGGCGGGAAGGTTGCGACTGCCTTAACCGGCCCCGCATGGGTCGCGATCTCGTGCCAGCGCCCGCGCGCCTTCATCGTGGGCAGCCCGATCAGCGCTTTCGACGCCGCATCGCCCATCAGCAACGCCGCCCTGGGCGCCACCAGCCCGATATGGTGCCGCGCAAGCGTCGCGCACCGCGTCGCCGCGGGATCGGTGAACCGCCCGTCTGGCGAGCGGAAGCAGGCGAGCGAAGCGAGATAGATGCTGCCCCGGTCGCGGCCGATTGCGGCCAGCATCCGGTCGAACAGCCGCCCGGCCTCTCCCGAAAGCAAAGTGCCCGCACTGCAATCCTCGGCCGCCGGCATGTCGGTGATCATCATCAGGCCGGACGCAGGATCGCCGGAGGGGCAGACGCGCGGCGCGGAGGGCGAAGCGAAGGGAAGGGCGCCATTTTCCCGCAAATAGGCCTGGAACAGGTCGAGCTGGCCGGGCAGCACCTCCGCCGGGGGCGCAGCCTCTACGACAGGCGCAGGCGCGGCAGGCGCCTTCGCCTTCGGGCGCAGCCAGTCGCGCGGTTCCTCGTCGATCATCACATCGACGCCCGCATCCTGCCACCATTGCAGCACGCTTGCCGCCGCTGCCGCGCTTGAAGGGTCCCGCTCCACGGGCCGCATTGAGTCAGCCGCAGGCGGGCTGGTCAACCGGAAAATTGCTGCTTATCTGCCGTGACGAGGCTGTTTGCGACGACAGGAGTCACGGCAGCGACAGATGGAGACGAACGAATGTCCGAACGCGAGTCCATGGCCTATGACGTCGTTATCGTCGGGGCCGGCCCAGCGGGTCTCGCCGCCTCCATCCGCCTGAAGCAGCTCGCCAACGAAGCCGGACGCGAACTCAGCGTCTGCATCCTCGAAAAAGGCTCCGAAGTCGGCGCCCACATCCTGTCCGGCGCCGTCATCGATCCGCGTGCCCTCGACGAGCTTCTGCCGAACTGGAAGGACCTCGACAGCCCGCTCACCGTGCCGGTGACCGAGAACCACCATTGGGTGCTCACCGCCACTAAGAAATATTCGATGCCGCATCTGATGATGCCGCCCTTCATGAACAACAAGGGCACCTATACGCTCAGCCTCGGCAACCTCTGCCGCTGGCTGGCGGGGCAGGCGGAAGCGCTCGGCGTCGAAATCTTCCCCGGCTTCGCGGCGGCCGAAGTGCTGTTCCATGAAAACGGATCGGTGAAGGGCGTCGCCACTGGCGACATGGGCGTCGCCCGCGACGGCACCCACCGGCCCGATTACCAGCCGGGAATGGAGCTCCACGGCAAATACACCTTCTTTGCCGAAGGCGCCCGCGGCCACCTCACCAAGGAACTGAAGCGCATCTTCGATCTCGATGCGAACAGTCAGCCGCAAGTCTATGGGATTGGCCTGAAAGAACTCTGGGACATCGACCCGGCCAAGCACGAGCCTGGCCGCGTCATCCACACCCAGGGCTGGCCGCTGGACGACGCCTGGGGCGGCGGCTTCCTCTATCATCAGGCGAACAATCAGGTCGCCTTGGGCTTCGTCGTCGCGCTCAATTACAAGAACCCCTATCTCTCGCCGTTCGAGGAATTCCAGCGCTGGAAGCAGCATCCGGCGATCCGCGAAGTGCTGGAGGGCGGCCGCCGCGTCTCCTACGGCGCCCGCGCGATCAACGAGGGCGGCTGGCAGGCCGTACCGCGTCTCCAGTTCAACGGCGGTGCCCTGATCGGCTGTTCGGCCGGCTTCGTGAACGTGCCCCGCATCAAGGGCAGCCACACGGCGATGAAGTCCGGCATGCTCGCCGCCGAGGCCGCGTTTGAGGCGATCGCCGCCGGCCGCGAGGCTGACGAACTCACCGCCTACGAAGGCGCGCTCCGCTCAAGCTGGATCGCGGACGAACTGAAGATGGTCCGCAACGTCGAGCCGATGGTGGCGAAGTTCGGCGGCACCGTCGGGACCCTGCTCGCCGGCGCCGACATGTGGATGCGCCAGCTCCGCATCGGCCTGTCCTTCACCATGCGGCACCATCCGGACAATGAGACGCTCTGGCGGAAGGATATGGCGCGGCCGATCGCCTATCCGAAGCCCGACGGCGTCATCAGCTTCGACCGCTTGTCCTCCGTCTTCCTCTCCAACACCAATCATGAGGAAGATCAGCCCATTCACCTGACGCTCAAGGACGCTGAGATACCCGTGGAGGTGAATCTGGCCGAATATGACGGGCCGGAGCAGAGATACTGCCCAGCGGGGGTCTACGAATATGTCGAGGAAGGCGGGCGGCCGCGGCTTCAGATCAACGCGCAGAACTGCGTCCACTGCAAGACCTGCGACATCAAGGACCCGACACAGAACATCAACTGGGTGGTCCCGGAAGGCGGCGGAGGCCCCAATTACCCGAACATGTAGGCTTGGCCTCATCGGCCTGCTGCTGGCCGGCATCGCTTCTCCCGCTGTGGCGGGGAAGGAAGATCGGGCCGCGCTTATCGCCTATGCCAAGGCGCGGGTGGCGGGGAGCGCCGGCGTCTCAGACGAGGCAGCACGAAGCTACGCGGCGGCGCTCGCCCTCTCGCCTCGCAACGAGGTGCTTGCGACCCAGGCTTTCGCGCAGGCGCTCGAGGCGGGAAATCGCGTCCTTGCCGTCAATGCGGCAAGGGCTCTCGAAGCGGCGGGCCAGTCGAGCACGGATTCGCAGCTCGTTCTCCTCGGCGAGGCTTTCAGTACCAAGAACTGGAAGCGGGCCTCCGCCTATATTGGCTCAATCGAAATGAATCAGGGGCTGAGCTTCCTCGGCCCGGTGCTTCGCGCCTGGATGGCGGTCGGCTCGAAGCGTGGCGACCCGCTCGCTTCTCTCGCCGCTGCGCCAAACCCGCTCACCCAATCCTATGCTGCCGAGCATCGTCCGCTCCTCCTTCTCGCGACCCGGCGCAAGTCGGGCGCGGAAGAGCTTCTGAAGCTTGCCGGCGGCGAGAACCTTCGCGACCAGCGCCTCCGCATTGCCGGCGCCGCCACCCTCGCGCGAAAGGGCGACCGCAAGACGGCGCTTCGCCTGCTCGACGGGAATGCACCCGCCCTCCTGCGAGCGCGCGAGATCGTCGAAGCCCGCGGCGGGCTGCCGGGCGACGTTTCGACGCCCTCGGCTGGCGTTGCCGAGCTTCTGATCCGCCTTGCGGGCGATCTCCAGCGGCAGGGCGGCACCGAGATCGGTCTGCGCTTTGCTCGCATCGCCACCTTCCTTGCGCCTGAAAACAGCGAAACCTGGCTGGTGACGAGCGATATCCTGACGGCCGCCAAGCAGAATGACGCCGCGCTGATCGCGCTTTCGCAGGTCCCCGCTTCAGATCCTTTTGCGGACACCGCAAGCAGCGCCCGCATCGGCCTTCTCGCTTCGACCGGCCGGTCGGAAAAGGCGCTTGCCGAAGCGAAGGCGGCGGCCGAAGCGCGGCCCTCGGTGACGGCCTATTCGGCCCTCGGCGATATTTACGGCGACCTCGACCGGCATCAGGAGGCGGCGGAAGCTTATGGCCGCGCGCTGACGCTCCTCAAGGAGGATCCGGACGCGCAGCCGGAATGGACCCTCCACCTCCTCCGCGGCGGCTCGCTCGAACAGGCGGAGCGCTGGCCGGAGGCGAAGGCGGCGCTCGAAGCGGCTTACAAGCTCGCGCCCACGCAGGCGGTGGTTCTGAATTATCTCGGCTATGCGCAGCTCGAACGCCGCGAGAACATTGATGCGGCCATGAAGCTCATTGCCGAAGCGGCGAAGCTTCAGCCCGACAGCGCCGAAATCACCGACTCCCTCGGCTGGGCGCATTTCCTCACCGGCGACACCGCCAAAGCCATCGAGCTGCTGGAGCGGGCTGCGCAAGGCGCCGCCGCCGATCCAGAGATCAACGAGCATCTCGGCGACGCTTATTTCAAGGTCGGCCGCCGCTATGAGGCGCGCTACGCCTGGAAGGCCGCCTTGCTCTATGCCGAGGCGAAGGACGCGCCCCGGCTGCAGGCCAAGATCGACGCCGGCTGGACGCCGGAGCTCGCCTCCCGCTGATGGAGGAAATCGCCTACGCCAAGATCAACCTGGCGCTCCACGTCCGGGCGCGGGAGGCAGACGGCTATCACAGTATCGAAACCCTGTTCGCCTTCGCCGAGGACGGCGATCTGCTCCGCGCGGAGCCTTCGACCACCCTCAGCCTCCAAGTCTCCGGCCCCTTTGCCGCCGCTTTAGGAGGGGCCGAGGACAATCTCGTCCTCCGCGCTGGCGAGGCGCTTCGAAACAGGTTCGGGGTAGGGGCGGGCGCGGCTCTGTTCCTCGACAAGCGCCTGCCCGTTGCTTCCGGCATCGGCGGCGGTTCGGCGGACGCCGCCTCCGCGCTCCGGCTTCTGTCCCGCTTCTGGGGCCTC
>NZ_DASWTN010000035.1:0-47940 GCF_036402135.1 Allosphingosinicella sp.
ATCCGTCCTGACGCGGCGCCGGCCCGGCCGGTCACTTCACATCCTTCGTCGATTCCCTATATAGGGAGGTGCCGGCTTTGAGCCGGCTATGGCGATAAACTGCGGCGTGTAATAGACGCAGCGGACCCGGGGGCGGTACCCGGCGGCTCCACCAAAAAAGGCGGTTTTCCGCCGCTTCTGATGGGGCCGAACTAGGATCGACGTGTGTTGAAAGGCGCTGTTTTTCGCTCGGAATGGGACCACCGTGACGGCCCGTACACAAGTGCCAACGATAACGAAGCACTCGCGATTGCCGCGTAACTGATCCCTCACGGGTGAAGTTACAAAGCTAAAGCGCGGTTCGAACCCCACCGGGCAACAGAAGGGGAGTTCAGCGGCCGCCGGGAGGGCCGGGCAACAGAACCTCCCGGACCTTCTGCCAAAGACGCCGAGCGCCGGGCAACAGAAGCTCCCCACCTTCCTTTCGCCCTCACCACCACTTAGCGCAAGGTTGCGGAACCGAAACGGCTTTCACGCTTTATTCCCCGTCCACATCAGGGGAGTTGGGAATGAACACTTTCGCCAAAATTCTTGCCGTTGCGAGCTTTGCCGCGCTTGCGGCGTGCGGCGGCAACGAGGCCGACGACAACATCCAGGCCGCTGCCGACAACGAGGCCGAAATGCTGGAGAACCAGGCTGACAACCTGTCGCAGCAGGCCGACAACGTGACTGGCGACGCCGCCAACAGCCTCGAAAATCAGGCCGCGGCGCTTGAGAACCAGGCCGAAGCGACGCGTGAGGCTGGCGAGAACCAGGCCGAAGCCGCAGAAGAAAACGCGCAGTAAAAAACCCGATTATCGGGCGGGGCCGCCGGAGCGATCCGGCGGCCCTTTGCGTCAGTTCTTTGCGAACAGCTTCGCCGGATCGCGCATAGCCTTGATCTCCAGGGCGTTGCCGGACGGATCGAAGAAGAACATGGTCGCCTGCTCCCCCGGCAGGCCCTCGAACCGGATCGTCGGCTCCATCACGAACTCGACCCCCGCACCCTTCAGCTTTTCCGCAAGCGCGCGCCACTCCTCCATCGGCAGCACAGCGCCGAAATGCGGCACCGGTACGTCATGGCCGTCCACTTCATTGCTGTGCCGCCGCGGCGCCATACCCCGCGACAGATGGGCGACGATCTGGTGCCCGAAGAAGTCGTAATCGATCCACTCGTCCGAACTCCGCCCCTCTGGACAGCCGAGCAAGCCGCCGTAGAAGCTGCGGGCCGCGTCCAGATCGTGCACTGGAAAAGCGAGATGGAAGGGCGGAAGTGTCATTTCCCCTTCCCGCCCGGCTTGGGACCGCGGCCCGGTCCGCCGCCGCGCGGCGGCCCGCCTGGGCGCGGCCGGTCTCCCTTGGGCGGCGGCCGCCGCGACCGGCGGTCGTGGCCTGTTGGTCCATGGGGGGCGGATGCGGTCCGCTGCGGCGCGGCCTGCTTCGGCCCGATCGCATAGCCTTCCTTCAGGAGGCGGGTGAAGGCGGCGCGAACGCTCTCGGAGATCGCCGCCTGCAGCTCCGGCGGAAGATCGCGGAACGTGGCATTGGCATGTATGGCGTTGATGTCGCGGAGCAGGGTGTTCGGCAGCCCCTTGGACGCGGTCTTCAGCGCGGCAACGGCGTCGATCACCGCGGCGAAGACGATCTCCTGCATCACGTCGGTTGCTGACTTCATGCGCTTTCCTGATCCATCATGCCGGGCAGCGCCGCGCCGCTCCTTCCGTCGACCTGTAGGACTGGCGCCTCCTCCGGGCAACGCTTTCCAAGGCCCCGGCAGATCGGCTAGCGGAGAAATATGCCTGCTGCCCCCGCTCATGAAATCCCGCAGCCCTGGACGCTGCCCCGGCTGAAGCCTTTTCTTTTCGCCTTCCTTGCCGGCCTCCTTTCGGCGCTGGGCTTCGAGCCTCTCAATCTCTGGCCGCTGACGCTCGCCGGCTTCGGCTGGTTGATGTGGCTGCTCCAGCACGCCTGGCGGAAGCGGCGGGCGCTTGCGCTCGGCTGGTGGTTCGGCGTCGGCCAGTTTGTGCTGGGGCTGAACTGGATCGCGACCGCCTTCACCTATCAGTCGGCAATGCCCGCTTGGCTCGGCTGGGTGTCGGTGGTGCTGCTCTCGCTCTACCTGGCCGTCTATCCGGCGATGGCGGCGGGGCTCGCCTGGCGGTACGGGAAGACCGACCGGCTGGCCTTCGTTTTCCTGTTCGCAGCCGCCTGGATCGTCACCGAATGGCTCCGCGCCACCATGTTTACCGGCTTTGCCTGGAACCCGGTCGGCGTGTCGCTGCTCCCGACGGCGGCGGCGCGGCTTGCAAGCATCATCGGCACCTATGGCCTCTCCGGCATCACCGTGCTGATGGCGGGTGCCCTCGTGCTTATCTACGAGCGCTACCGCAAGACCGGCTTCATCCTGCTCGCGGTCGTGGTCGGCCTAGCGCTCGTCCGCTTCGGTTTCGACCGGCCGAGTTCCGGGCCTGCCGGCGCCCCGCTGACAATCGTCCAGCCGAACGTCGGGCAGGAGCTTAAATGGACCGACGGCTTCGAGGACGTGAATTTCGCGCGGCTCCGCCAGCTGTCGGCGACCGACAAGCCGGGCCCGCGTCTCCTCCTTTGGCCGGAAGCGGCAATCACCGAGCCGCTGCAAGACGAGCGCCGCCTGCTTCCCCTCTATCCGCTCCGGGCGGCGGGCGTGCAGCAGCGCTTGGCAAGCGTGCTACGACCGGGCGACACTTTGCTCACCGGCGGCGTGACCTTCCAGTCGTCCGACGGTCGCTACGTCACCAGCGGCACCAACAGCGTGTTCGCCATGGACACGTCAGGACGCATCTTCGGCCGCTACGACAAAGCCCATCTTGTTCCCTACGGCGAATATCTCCCCGCGCGGCCGATCCTTTCCGCGATTGGGCTGTCGCGCCTGTCCCCCGGCGATGTCGATTTCGACGAGGGGCCGGGGCCGCGCAGCCTCACCCTCCCCGGCGTCGGCAAGGTGGGTCTCCAGATTTGCTACGAAATCATCTTCTCCGGCCATGTCGTCGACCGGAAGAACCGACCAAACTTCATCTTCAATCCTTCTAACGACGCCTGGTTCGGCCGCTGGGGCCCGCCGCAGCATCTGGCGCAGGCGCGGCTCCGCGCGATTGAGGAAGGATTGCCCGTGGTCCGCTCGACGCCGACCGGCATTTCCGCCGTGGTCGACGCGGACGGCACCTTGCTTCAGTCCATTCCCTGGCGGCAGATGGGGAAGATCGACGCGCTGCTGCCGCCGGCCAAGGCACCGACCTTCTTCGCGCGTTTCGGTAACATCGTGCCGTTTCTACTCTCGTTGATCCTTGTCGGCATCGCGATTGCAGTGCACCGCAGAGCACGCTAAGGGGCGCATATAAGGATATCTTTATATCCGCATTCCCTTGTTTCTAGCTCCTGCAAAAGGCTGATTTCCGAAGATGCGCAGCAATTATCTCTTCACGTCCGAGTCGGTGTCTGAAGGCCATCCCGACAAGGTCGCCGACCAGATTTCGGACGCGATCGTCGACCTGTTCCTGTCAAAGGATCCGGAGGCGCGCATCGCCTGCGAGACGCTGACCACCACCCAACTCGTCGTCCTCGCCGGCGAAATCCGCTGCAAGGGCGTCTATGAAAATGACGAATGGGCGCCGGGCGCGAAGGAAGAGATCGAGCGCACCGTCCGCGAGACGGTGAAGCGGATCGGCTACGAGCAGGACGGCTTCCACTGGGAAAGCCTCAACTTCATCAACAACCTTCACGGCCAGTCCGCGCATATCGCGCAGGGCGTGGACGCGACGGGCAACAAGGATGAAGGCGCGGGCGATCAGGGCATCATGTTCGGCTTCGCCTGTGACGAAACGCCGGACCTGATGCCCGCGACGCTTTATTACAGCCATAAGATCCTCGAGCGCATGGCCGCCGACCGCCATTCCGGCGCTGCCGCTTTCCTCGAGCCCGACGCCAAGAGCCAGGTGACGCTGAAGTTCGAGAACGGAAAGCCGGTCGCCGCGACCGCTATCGTCGTCTCCACCCAGCATGCTGCGGGCTACGACCAGGGCGACAAGGAGGCCGAGCTTCACAATTATGTGAAGCAGGTCGTTTCGGACGTGATCCCGGCCGACCTGCTGTCGAACGGAACTGTCTACCACATCAACCCGACCGGCAGCTTCGAGATTGGCGGTCCGGACGGCGACGCCGGCCTTACCGGCCGTAAGATCATTGTCGACACCTATGGCGGCGCATCTCCGCATGGCGGCGGCGCCTTCTCCGGCAAGGACCCGACCAAGGTCGACCGCTCGGCCGCCTATATCAGCCGCCATCTCGCTAAGAACATCGTCGCCGCTGGCCTCGCCCGCCGCTGCACGATCCAGCTTGCCTATGCGATCGGCGTTTCGGAGCCGCTTTCGCTCTATGTCGACACGCACGGCACCGGCACCGTCGGCGATGCCGAGATTGAAAAGGCGATCATGTCGATCCAGGAGCTTGGCGGCCTCACCCCACGCGGTATCCGGACGCATCTGGGGCTCAACAAGCCCATCTACCAGCGCACCGCGGCTTACGGCCACTTCGGCCGCAAGGCGGACGGCGACTTCTTCCCGTGGGAGAAAACCGATCTCGTCGAAAAGCTGAAGGCGGCGCTCTAACGCACGTGTAAAGGCGGCGGATCATGTCCGACCCGACAACGATCCGCCGCCTCTACGGCCGCCGCTCCGGCCATAAGCTCCGCGAGGGCCAAGCGGCTTTGGTCGAAGAGCTGCTTCCGGCGCTCAGCGTGCCGGAGGAAGGGCCGCTCACCGCCCAAAGTCTGTTCGGCGACGATCGTCCGCTCCATTTCGAGATCGGCTTCGGCTCCGGCGAGCATCTCGCCTATCGCGCCGACCTACTCCCCGATCATGGCTTCATCGGCGCGGAGCCGTTCCTGAACGGGGTCGTGGGCGCGCTCGTCCATGTCCGCGACAAGCGCCTGGCCAACATCCGCCTCCACATGGGCGATGCGCTGGAAGTGCTGGAACGGCTGCCGGATGCGAGCCTCCGCTTCGTCTACCTCCTCCACCCCGATCCATGGCCGAAGGCCCGCCATGCCAAGCGCCGCATGGTCAATCACGGTCCGCTCGACATCATCGCGGCGAAGCTCCAGCCCGGCGGCGAATTCCGGCTCGGCACGGACGACCCGACCTATTGCCGCTGGGCAATGATGATCATGAACCAGCGCCGCGACTTCGAATGGCTGGCGGAGAGCGCCAAGGACTTCCTCACCCGCCCCGGCGGCTGGCCCGAAACCCGCTACGAAGCGAAAGCCCGCCGCAAAGGCCATGAAGTATGGTACTTTCGATACCGGAGGTCCTGATGCGTAAACTCATTATCTTTATTGCTTTGCTCGTCGGTATCGAAGGTGCCGCACTCGCATGTTCCTGTGTGCCGCCCGGCACGCCGGAAGAATCGCGGGATGAGGCGCGCTACGCCGTGCGCGGTGTTGTGGCGATCGTCGAGGCAGAGGTGCTCAGCGAGTATCGCCCTGGAGGCCTGGGCGAGCAGATACGCGTCCACCGGACCTTGTTCGGGGAAGCGCCGCAAACCTTCATAATTGAACGAAGCTCATTTGCGAGCAGCGCATCGTGCGATCTGCTGTTGAACCGGGGTGAGCGGAAGGTGCTGATCCTCGCGGGCGGTGATGGCGGTATTTATCGGATTCAGAACCTTTGTTCAGACTACCTGACTTCCGAGCGCTATCTGCCGATCGTGCTTGAGGAGGCCCGCCTTTCGTCCCGCAGGGCGGGCGAACGGGCCGCGAACTGCCCTAAGACGAAGGTCAGCGGGCGGGCGTAAGCCTCAGCAGTTTTCCGCCCGAGCCGCCGCGCTCGTCCTCCAGCACGTAGACTGCGCCGTCGGGCCCCTGCTCGACTTCGCGGATGCGCTGCCCCATCGGGTAGCGTGCGACTTCGCGAGCGCTGTTGCCGCTGATCGCGACCCGCACCAGCGCTTCGCCGGACAGGGCGCCGATCAGCGCGTTGCCCCGCCATTCCGGGAAGAGCGAGCCCGTGTAGAAGATCATGCTCGAAGGGGAGATGACGGGCGTCCAGGTGATTTCCGGCGCGTTGAATTGCGGCTGCGTATCGTGGTCGGGGATCGGGCGGCCATCATAATGGTCGCCGTTCGACACGATCGGATAGCCATAGTTGGACCCGCGTTCGATGAGGTTCATTTCGTCGCCGCCAGCAGGGCCCATTTCGTGGCTCCACAAACGCCCATCGGGGGCAAAGGCTAGGCCAAGCGGATTGCGGTGGCCGAGCGACCAGATCGCGCCACGCACGGCGCCGCCCTGATCGTACCACGGATTGTCGCTCGGAATGCCGCCGGCGTCCGTGACGCGCAGGATTTTGCCCAGATTGGCGTTCATATCCTGCGCCGGATCGAACTTTTGCCGGTCGCCGCTGGAGATGAAGAGGTAGCGGCCGTCGGGCGAGAAGGCGAGTTTGTGCGCATAATGGCCGCGGCCCGTGACCTTCGGATCCTGCCGCCAGATCACCTGAAGATTCTCGAGCCGGCCTTCATCGGCTTGGTCGAGCACCAGCCGCGCACGGGCTACCACCGCGCCGCGCGTGTCGTTCGGCCCCGCCTCCGCATAGCTTAAATAGATGAGGCTGTTGTTGCGGAAGTCCGGATGCGGGACGATGTCGCCCAGACCGCCCTGGCCGCCATGATCCACCTGCGGAACGCCCGAAATACTTCCCAGCCGCTGCTGCTGTCCGCCGCCCATGAAATCGATGAAGCGGATATTACCCTTCTTCTCCGTGATGAGGAGGATGCCGTTCGGAAGGAAGGTCATCGCCCACGGCTCATCAAACTGGCCGACCTCCGCGACAGCGAAAGGCCTTCCGTCTTCGACCATAGCAGCGGGCGGCGCTGCGCCATTGGCCGCTTCGACCGGCTCCGACGGCTGGCCGCAGGCGGCAAGGGCGATGGCAGGCAGAAGAACGAGGCTCAAAGCGCGCATGATCGGCTCCCGATTGACGGATAATGGGAGAACCTTTTCAGGAAGGGCGGAGTTGCGTCAACATCTCCCGCCTTACAGGAAGTCCGCTTGCCCCCGTTGCCGCCAGTCTCGCTCCTATCCCTCGCCACGGCCGTGCCCCCGCACCTCCTGCACCAGAAGGAGGCGAAGGAGATTGCAGCGCGGCTGTTCGGCCGCCGCGCCGGCCATTTCGACCGGCTCGCGCCCGTTTTCGACAATGCGGGTATCGAGACCCGGCACCTCGTCATGCCGCTCGAATGGTATGAAGGCGATCATCGCTGGAAAGCGCGGAACGACGTCTATCTCGCCGCCGCCGAAGGGCTCTACGTCGAGGCGGCGGAAAAGGCGCTGGCGGCTGCCGGCATAGCAGCGGACGAAGTGGACGGGCTGGTCACCGTCTCCACGACCGGCATCGCCACGCCCAGCCTCGAAGCGCGGGCGGCGGGACGGATGGGCTTTCAGAGCGATGCCGAACGCGTGCCGGTCTTCGGCCTCGGCTGTGCCGGAGGCGTGAGCGGGCTCGCCATCGCAGCGCGGCTCGCCGCCGCCGGCAAGACGATCCTGTTCGTAACGGTGGAGCTTTGCTCGACCTCCATCCGGCTCGACAAGCTCACCAAGGCAAACATCGTCGCCACGGCCCTGTTCGGTGACGGCGCGGCGGCTTGCGTCGTGCGCGGCGGCGAAGGCGGCATCGGCATGATTGAGGGCGGCGGCGAGATGCTGTGGCCGGACACGCTCGGCATCATGGGTTGGGACGTCGAAGATCCGGGCCTCGGCGTCATCTTTGACCGCGCCATTCCGCCGTTCGTCGGCAAGAATATGGCCGAAGCGGTCGAGCGGATCGGCGGCAATATCGGCATCGAGCGGGAGGATATTGACCGCTTCGTCTGCCACCCAGGCGGCGCCAAGGTGGTGACGGCGCTGGAGGAAAGCCTCGGTCTCGCGTCCGGTTCGCTTGATCATGAGCGGGAGGTGCTTCGTCACTATGGCAATATGTCCGCGCCCACAGTGCTGTTCGTGCTCGATCGGCTGATCCGGGAGGGGCTTCCGGACCGGTCGATGCTGCTGGCCCTCGGCCCCGGCTTCACCGCCAGCGGATTGTCGCTGCTGCGGGCATGAGTGCCGCCATCATCCTCGCGCTCGTGACGCTGCAAAGATTGAGCGAGCTCGTGATCGCTCGGCGCAACACGAAGGCGCTGCTCGCGCAGGGCGCCTACGAAGCGTCGCCGGACCACTATCCGCTGATCGTCGCCGTCCATACGCTCTGGCTAGGCACCTTATGGTGGCTGGCTCCGGGCCGCCCTGTGGACTGGCCGCTGATCGGCCTCTTCCTTCTCCTGCAAGCGGGTCGCCTCTGGGTGCTGGCGACGCTCGGCCGCCGCTGGACGACGCGCATCATTGTCGTTCCAGGCGAAAAGCTGGTGCGAAGCGGTCCGTTCCGTTTCGTCCGCCATCCCAATTACTGGATCGTCGTCGGAGAGATTGCCCTCCTTCCCCTCGCCTTCGGCCTGTGGGAGGCGGCACTCGTCTTTTCGCTGCTTAATGCAGCGGTATTGGCCGTGCGTATCCGGGCGGAAGAGAGGGCGCTGGCGTCCGCCCAAGCTTCGTCCTAGCCTGAGGCATGAGAAATATTCTTTGTGCGGCCTTTCTGGCGCTCACTTCCTGTGCCTCGGCACCCTCAGCGACTTCGCCGCAGGACCAATTCTTCGCCCGCCTCTCCGCGCTGTGCGGCAAAGCCTATGAGGGGCACATCGTCAGCCCGGCCGTCCCCGCGGATGCAAATTTCGCGGGCAAGCGGCTGATCATGCATGTGCGAAACTGCTCCGAGAATGAGATCCGTATGCCCTTTCAGGTCGGCGAGGACCGCTCCCGCACCTGGGTGGTGACCCGAACCGGCTCCGGCCTGAGGCTGAAGCACGATCATCGGCACGAGGACGGAAGCGAGGACGTGCTCACCCAATATGGCGGCGAGACGGTGACAGCGGGCACGGCGCAGCGGCAGGAATTCCCTGTCGACCAGTTCTCGAAGGATCTGTTCAACCGGCAGAACGCCGCCGTCTCCACTACCAATGTGTGGGCTATGGAGGTCGATCAGGCCCGTACGTTCGCCTACGAACTCCGCCGCCCCGGTCGCTTCTTCCGCGTCGATTTCGATCTCACCCAGCCGGTAACAGCACCCCCGCCGGCTTGGGGAACCCGCTGATCTTCAGGATGGTGCGGCGTGTTGGGCTGGCACTCCTCGCTGCCGGCTTTTCCCTGCTGCTCTACATGGGCTTGCTCGCGCAGGCGGAGCCCAGGGTACGAAGATTAGGCCTCACGCTTGAAGGCCTATCCTCTCGCAAAGCGCCTATCCGGATCATCCTGATTTCGGACATTCACGCTGGCACCTCCGACATGAGTCCTGCCCGTGTGTCGCAACTCGTCGAGAAAGCAAACTCACTGAAGCCGGACCTGGTGCTGCTCGCGGGAGACTTCATCAGCGACAAAGAATTTCCGGCTAGGCGCAATTCGATCGAAGACTCCGTTGCTCCTCTTGGTGCGCTTCGGGCTCCGCTCGGCACCTTGGCGGTGCTGGGCAATCACGACCATTGGCTGGACGCAAAAACTGTGCGGGAGGCTCTACAGCGAAACGGAATAACGGTTCTTGAGAATGGAGCCGTTCGGCGCGGGCCGCTGGCTGTCGGAGGCGTCGATGATATTCATACAGGGCACGATGATATTACCGCCACGTCCATCGCAATGGCGGAAGTCGGGGGCGCTAAGCTGCTCCTCAGTCACAGCCCCGATATTTTTCCGCGGGTTCCGGAGGATGTGAAGCTTACGCTGAGCGGACACACGCACTGCGGGCAAATAGCCCTGCCCTTCTTCGGAATAGTAAGGACAGCGTCGAATTATGGCCGCCGCTTTGCCTGCGGCATCATCAAGGAAGGTGACAAGGTCCTCGTCGTCAGCGGCGGAGTAGGAACGAGTGTCCTTCCGCTGCGCCTGCTGGCGCCGCCAGACATCTGGCTCATAACTTTACGACCCGAATAGCTTCTCGCTTGCTCCCGCGGCAGCCAAGGTCTATATAGCGCTCACCTTTCTCGACATCGGTAACGTGTTGAGGCTGGTCCCGGGAGGGGCCGGCACGGGAAGGCTTTACCTGTTGGAGCGCGCATGGCGGATTTCGCCGAACTGACGAAGATGATCGAGACCGAGGCGAAGGCCGAGGGGCTCGCGCTCGTCCGCGTCAAGATGATGGGCGGGACGTCCGATCCGACGCTCCAGGTGATGGCCGAGCGGCCCGATACGCGGCAGCTGACCCTAGAGGATTGCGCGCGGCTGTCGCGTCGGCTTTCGGAGCGTCTCGACGAGCTTGATCCGATCGAGAATGCCTACCGGCTCGAGGTCAGCTCGCCCGGCATCGACCGGCCGCTGACGCGCCTCCAGGATTTCGAGGACTGGAAGGGGCATGAGGCGAAGATCACCCTCACCGAGAAGCTCGAAGGCCGCAAGCAATTCACCGGCGACCTGATTGGTGCCGAAGGCGAGAATATGGTGATGGACGTGCAGGGGCTCGGCGAGACCCGCCTTCCCTTTTCCATGCTGCATTCGGCGAAGCTCGTCATGACCGACCGGCTCATCCAGGCGACCGCTCCGCTTTCCGCGGAAGGCGCCGACGAAGTTGAAGAAATCGAAGAAGAAGGACAGGACTAAGACATGGCCACCACTGCCGCTGCTCCGGGCGCTGTTTCCGCCAACAAGGCCGAACTGATCGCCATCGCCGACGCCGTCGCGCGCGAGAAGCTGATCGACAAGGGCATCGTCATCGAGGCGATGGAGGATGCGATCCAGCGCGCGGCCCGCGCCCGCTACGGCGCCGAGAACGACATCCGCGCCAAGCTCGACCCGAACACGGGCGACCTCCGCCTGTGGCGCGTCGTCGAGGTGGTCGAGCAGGTGGACGACCATTTCAAGCAGGTGAGCCAGAAGGACGCCGAGAAGCTTCAGCCGGGCGCTGCACTCGGCGACTTCATTGTCGATCCGCTGCCGCCGATCGAGTTCGGTCGCATTGCCGCGCAAGCCGCCAAGCAGGTCATCTTCCAGAAGGTCCGCGACGCTGAGCGTGAGCGGCAATATGAAGAGTTCAAGGACCGCGCTGGCGAGATCATCACCGGCGTCGTGAAGCGCGTCGAATTCGGCCACGTCGTCGTCGATCTCGGCCGCGCCGAGGGCGTCATCCGCCGCGACCAGCAGATCCCGCGCGAAGTGCTTCGCGTCGGCGACCGCGTCCGCAGCCTCATCCTCAACGTCCGCCGCGAAAATCGTGGGCCGCAGATTTTCCTCAGCCGCGCGCACCCCGACTTCATGAAGAAGCTGTTCGCGCAGGAAGTGCCCGAAATCTACGACGGCATCATCGAGATCAAGGCCGCCGCCCGCGATCCGGGCAGCCGCGCCAAGATCGGCGTCATCAGCCACGACGGCTCGATCGATCCGGTTGGCGCCTGCGTCGGCATGAAGGGCAGCCGCGTCCAGGCGGTGGTCCAGGAAATGCAGGGCGAGAAGATCGACATCATTCCCTGGTCTGAGGATCTCGCCACCTTCGTCGTCAATGCGCTTCAGCCGGCGACCGTCGCCCGCGTCGTCATCGACGAGGAAGAGAGCCGCATCGAAGTCGTCGTTCCCGACGATCAGCTTTCGCTTGCCATCGGCCGCCGCGGCCAGAATGTGCGCCTTGCCTCGCAGCTCACCGGTTCGGCCATCGACATCATGACGGAAGCCGACGCCAGCGAGAAGCGCCAGCGCGAGTTCGTCGAGCGGTCCGAGATGTTCCAGAACGAGCTCGATGTGGACGAGACGCTGGCGCAGCTGCTCGTCGCCGAAGGCTTCGGCGCGCTTGAGGAGGTCGCATATGTCGAAGCCGACGAAATCGCTTCGATCGAAGGCTTCGACGAGGAGCTTGCCGCCGAGCTTCAGAGCCGCGCGCAGGAAGCGCTTGAGCGCCGCGAGGAAGCGGCCCGTGAGGAGCGCCGCGGCCTCGGCGTGTCGGATGAGCTGGCCGAAATGCCCTACCTCACCGAAGCCATGCTGGTGACGCTCGGCAAAGCGGGCATCAAGACGCTCGACGATCTCGCCGATCTCGCCACCGACGAACTGGTGCAGAAGAAGCGGCCCGAACAGCGCCGCCAGCGCGAAAGCAACCGGTCCGAGGACAAGGGCGGCATTCTCGCCGACTATGGCCTCAGCGACGAGCAGGGCAATGAAATCATCATGGCCGCCCGCGCCCACTGGTTCGAGGACGAAGAGCCGAAAGCTGGGGAGGACGCGGTTGCGGAAACCTCCCAATGACACGCTAGACGACGAAGCGAAGCACGTCCCGGAGAGGAAATGCATCCTCTCCGGCCAGCATTCCGCCCGTGACGACCTCATCCGCCTGGCGCTGGGGCCGGACGGTCAGGTGCTGCCGGACGTGCGCGCCAAGGCGCCGGGCCGCGGCGCCTGGATCGGCGTGTCCCGCGCCGAGCTTGAGGCGGCCCAGGCCAAAGGCAAGCTGAAGGGGGCCCTGCAGCGGGCGTTCAAGACCAACGTGTCCGCGCCCGACGACCTCGGCGCGCGGATTGAGGACGCACTGCGCCGCTCTGTCCTTGACCGGCTCGGCCTTGAGGCGCGTGCCGGAACGCTTCTCACGGGCAGCGAAAAGATCGAAACTGCCGCGCGCCGCGGGGAGGTTCATCTGCTCCTCCAGGCGTCGGATGCGGGCGAAGACGGGCGGCGCAAGCTAGATCAGGCGTGGCGCGTGGGAGAAGGCGATCCGCAAGGGTTGGTTTTTCCAGCGGAAAGGACCATATTGTCATTGGCGCTGGGGCGGCAGAATGTGGTACATATCGCCATAATCGATCGCGCTGCCGCGACGCGCGTGCGCCACGCGCTGTCCCGCTGGCGCGCTTTTATCGGACTGGATGATGGGCTAAGCGCCGCCTCGGCGGAGTTGCCGGGTGCATCGGCTGTTGATGTGAATGAAGGATTAGAATGAGCGAGACGACAGATAAGCCGAAGCTTGGAGCGCGCGCGCCCCTGGGCCTGAAGCGCACGGTCGAAACCGGCAAGGTGAAGCAGAGCTTCAGCCACGGTCGGTCGAACACCGTCGTGGTCGAGGTGAAGAAGCGCCGCATCCTCGGCCCGGGCTCCGCTCAGGAAGCGTCGAAGGTCGAAGAGGCTCCGAAGGCGGAAGCGCCTGCACCCGCGCCCGCCGCTCCGGCGCCGAAGCCTGCTGCGGCAAAGCCCGCCGCGCGCCCGGTGAACGATGCCGCATCGCGCCGCGAGCTTCAGGAGCGCCTGCTCCGCGAGGCCGAGGAAGCGCGCATGACAGCGCTTGAGGAAGCCCGCCGCCGCGAGGACAAGCAGGCGCAGCAGGCGACCGAGGAAGAACGCCGCCGCGCCGAGGAAAATCGCCGCGCCGAGGAAGAAGCGCGCGTCAAAGCCGAAGAGGAAGCGCGCCGCGCTGCCGAGGAAGCCGCGCGCGCCGCCGCCGAGCCGCAGCCCGCAGCGCCCGCTGCTGCCGAGGATGATGAAGGCGATCGCCGTCCGAAGCCGCGCGGCTTCACGCCGGTTAAGCGTCCGGAGCCGGCGCGTCCGGCCCGCGGCCGCGACGACCGCCGCCATGCCGGCAAGCTCACCGTCACTCGCGCCCTTTCAGGCGGCGATGACGACAATCGCGCCCGTTCGCTGGCCGCGCTGAAGCGCGCTCGCGAAAAGGAAAAGCGCGCCCATCAGCAGGCAGGCCCGTCCGCCAAGCAATATCGGGACGTCGATGTGCCCGAGACGATCACCGTCCAGGAACTCGCCAAGCGTATGGGCGAGCGCGGCGCCGACCTCGTGAAGGCTCTGTTCAAGATGGGTACGCCCGTCACGATCACCGAGACGATCGACCAGGACACGGCGGAGCTGCTGATCGAAGAGTTCGGCCACCGCATCAACCGCGTGTCGGAAGCCGACGTCGACATCCAGGCCGAGGCCGACGTGGATGCGCCGGAAACGCTGCAGCCGCGTCCGCCGGTGGTCACCATCATGGGCCACGTCGATCACGGCAAGACGTCACTTCTTGACGCGATCCGCGGCGCCAACGTGGTTTCGGGCGAAGCCGGCGGCATCACCCAGCATATCGGCGCCTATCAGGTGTCGTTGCCGGACAAGTCGAAGATCAGCTTCCTCGACACACCGGGCCATGAAGCCTTCACCGAAATGCGCGCCCGCGGCGCCAACGTCACTGACATCGTGGTGCTAGTGGTCGCGGCCGACGACGGCCTGAAGCCGCAGACGATCGAGGCTATCAACCATACCAAGGCAGCCGGCGTGCCGATGATCGTTGCGATCAACAAGATCGACAAGCCCGGCGCCAATCCGCAGAAAGTCCGCGAAGAGCTGCTCCAGCACGAGATCATCGTCGAGGCGATGGGCGGCGACGTTCAGGACGTCGAAGTTTCGGCGCTGAAGAAGACCAATCTCGACGGGCTCCTAGAGGCGATTAACCTCCAGGCCGAAATCCTGGAGCTCAAGGCCAATCCGAACCGTGCCGCCGAAGGCGCCGTGGTCGAAGCCAAGCTCGACAAGGGCCGCGGCCCGCTCGCGACCGTGCTCGTCCAGCGCGGCACGCTCCGCGTCGGCGACATTTTCGTGGTCGGCGCCGTGCCCGGCAAGGTGCGCGCGATGATCGACGACAAGGGCCGTCAGGTGAAGGAAGCCGGCCCGTCCGTTCCTGTCGAGGTGCTCGGCCTGTCCGGCGTTCCGTCGGCGGGCGACACGCTCACCGTCGTCGAGAATGACGCGCGTGCCCGCGAGGTCGCGGCCTATCGTCAGAGCCTCATCGACCGGAAGCGCACCACCAGCGCGCCTGTGAGCCTCGAGAATATGTTCGCCTCGAAAGCGAGCACGACCGTCGAATATCCTCTGGTCGTCAAGGCAGACGTGCAGGGTTCGGTCGAAGCGATCGTCAGCGCGCTCAACCGCATTTCGAACGAGGATATCCGCGTCCGCATTCTCCATTCGGGCGTCGGCGCGATTACGGAAAGCGACGTGATCCTCGCCAGCGCATCACGGGCGCCGATCATCGGCTTCAACGTCCGTCCCAATGCTAAGGCACGCGAGGTTGCGGAGCGGAACAGCGTCGAGTTCCAATATTACGACGTCATCTACCACCTCACCGATGCGGTGCGGTCGGCGATGGCAGGCGAGCTTGGCCCGCTGATGATCGAGAATGTGGTCGGCCGCGCCGAGGTGAAGGAAGTCTTCCCCGCCGGCAAGAAGGACAAGGCCGCCGGTCTGCTCGTGCTGGAGGGTATCCTCCGCAAGGGCCTTCATGCGCGCCTTACCCGCGAGGACGTCATCGTCTCCAAGACCACGATCTCGTCGCTTCGCCGCTTCAAGGACGACGTTGCGGAGGTCCGCGCCGGTCTCGAATGCGGTGTGCTCCTGGCCGACACGAACGACATCAAGCCGGGCGACCATCTCGAAGTGTTCGAGGTCGAGGAGCGCGAGCGCACTCTTTAAGGGTACGTCATGCGGCATAACGAGTCACAGGAAGGCCGGTCGGTGCGCCTGCTTCGGGTCGGCGAGCAGGTGCGCCACGCGCTGAGCGACATATTGATGCGCGGCGACGTGCATGACGATGTGCTCGCCAGCCACACCGTGTCGGTGACGGAGGTCCGCATGTCGCCCGACCTCCGGCATGCGACCGTGTTCGTGAAGCCGCTGCTGGGCAAGGACGAGGCGGCAGTGATCAAGGCGCTCCGCACCAACACGGCCTATCTGCAGTCGGAAGTCGCGCGGCGGGTGAACCTCAAATATGCTTCGCGGCTCAAATTCCTGCCGGATGAAAGCTTCGACGAAGGCAGCCATATCGACCGCCTGCTCCGCTCGCCGACGGTCGCACGCGATCTTGGCGAGGGCGACGACGACTGATTAAGGTCGTCCGATGGCCAAGCTCTATTTCTACTACGCCTCCATGAATGCGGGGAAGTCGACGACCCTGCTGCAGGCGGACTTCAACTATCGCGAGCGGGGCATGGAGACCTTGCTCTACACCGCCGCGGTACATGACCGCTCAGGCTATGGCGTGATCGACTCCCGCATCGGCCTTTCGGCGGAAGCGCGGCCGTACGACGCCCACACCCAATTTCGTGCCGAAGTCGAAGACGAGCTGGAAGTGCGGAGGGTCGACTGCATCATGGTCGATGAAGCGCAGTTTCTCAGCCGCGATCAGGTGTGGCAGCTTGCCTCGGTCTGCGACACGCTCGGCATCCCGGTGCTCGCCTACGGCCTCAGGACCGACTTTCAGGGCAATTTGTTCGAGGGGAGCGGGGCTTTGCTCGCGCTTGCCGATGCGCTCGTCGAGCTGAAGGCGGTCTGCGAATGCGGGCGGAAGGCGACGATGAACCTCCGCGTCGATGCGGAAGGAAGAGCAATGAAGAGCGGCGCCCAGACCGAGATCGGCGGCAACGACCGCTATATCGCGCTTTGCCGCCGCCACTTCATGCAGCGAATCAATGATGCCGAGCAGCAGCCCCTGCCGCTGGAACTTGCCGCGCGGGCGCAAGCCTAGACCCGTGCATGGCTGGCTGATCCTCGACAAGCCGGTCGGGCCCGGCTCGACCGACGCCGTCTCCGCCGTGAAGCGGGCGCTGCGGGGCGGCGGTTATCCGAAGCTGAAGGTCGGCCATGGCGGCACGCTCGATCCGCTGGCGAGCGGCGTCCTTCCCGTCGCACTCGGCGAAGCGACCAAGCTCTGCGGCCGCATGCTGGACAGCGACAAGGTCTACACCTTCAGCATCGGCTTCGGCCTTGAGACGGATACCCTGGATGCGGAAGGCCAGGCGGTCGAAACTTCGGCCGCGCGCCCGGCGCCGCGGGAAATCGAACAAATCCTGCCCCGCTTCACCGGCGCCATTGAACAGACGCCGCCTATCTATTCCGCTCTCAAGATCGACGGAAAAGCGGCCTATGCTCGCGCGCGTGCGGGCGAGACGCTGGAGATGAAGACCCGCGCCGTCACCATCCACAGCCTCAATCTGAATGACGTAAACGGGGATGCCGCAACCCTCACCGCCCACGTCTCCAAAGGCACGTACATCCGCTCGCTTGCACGGGACATCGCGCGGGCGCTTGGCGCCGTCGGCCACGTCACCATGTTGAGGCGGCTGAAGGCTGGGCCCTTCACGCTGGCACAGGCGATTTCGCTGGACAAACTGGCCGAGCTCGGCCATGCGCGCCAGCTTGAACAGGCACTCTTGCCGCTGACGGCAGGGCTGGACGACATCCCGGCTCTTCCCGTCACCCCCGATCAGGCAAGGCTGCTCCGACAGGGGCAGAAATTGATCGGGATCGCCGCACAGCCAGGGCTTCACCTAGCGACCGACCAGTCTGTTCCGGTTGCGCTTGTGGAGCTTGAAGGCCCGGAGCTTCGGGTGGTGCGCGGCTTCAACCTATAGATTTTTAAAGGAGTTTGACGATGTCGGTAACCGCCGAACGCAAGCAAGAGATTATCAAGGACAACGCCCGCGCCAAGACCGATACGGGTTCGCCGGAAGTCCAGGTCGCGATCCTCACGGAACGCATCAACAACCTTACCGAGCATTTCAAGACGCACGCCAAGGACAACCATTCCCGCCGCGGCCTTCTGATGCTCGTCAACAAGCGCCGCTCGCTTCTGGACTATCTCCGGAAGACGGATGGGGAGCGCTACACCGCACTGATCGCGAAGCTCGGCCTTCGCAAGTAATCGCTGAGGCGGCCCTTCGGGGCCGCTTCGCATATCGGGCGTCCGCAATTCGGCGGCGCCCGGCGGACCATATCGGTCCACCACGGGAGCAAGACGCTCCTTTGCAGGCCCACCGGAGCATCCGGCTCCGGTGATGGAAGGAAAAACCAAATGTTCGACATGAAGAAAGTAGAAATCGAGTGGGGCGGAAAGACCCTGACACTCGAAACCGGCCGCGTTGCCCGTCAAGCCGACGGCGCCGTTCTGGCCACCCTGGGCGAAACCGTCGTCCTTTGCGCCGTCACCGCGGCCAAGAGCGTGAAGGAGGGACAGGATTTCTTCCCCCTCACCGTTCACTATCAGGAAAAATTCTCGGCAGCCGGCCGTATCCCGGGCGGCTTCTTCAAGCGGGAGCGCGGCGCCACCGAAAAGGAAACGCTGACCAGCCGCCTGATCGACCGTCCGGTCCGCCCGCTCTTCCCGGAGGGCTTCTACAACGAGATCAACGTCATCGCGCAGGTCCTGTCCTATGACGGCGAGAACGAGCCCGACATCGTCGCGATGATCGCTGCGTCCGCGGCGCTCACCATCTCCGGCGTTCCGTTCATGGGCCCGATCGGCGCTGCCCGCGTCGGCTACCAGGACGGCGATTATATCCTCAACCCGACGCTCGACCAGCTGAAGGAAGGCGAGCTCGACCTCGTCGTCGCCGCCACCCGCGACGCGGTGATGATGGTCGAATCCGAAGCCAAGGAGCTTTCGGAAGACGTGATGCTGGGCGCGGTCGTCTTCGCCCATAACGAAAGCCGCAAGGTGATCGACGCTATCATCCGTCTTGCCGAACAGGCCGCCAAGGAGCCTTGGGAGCTTTCCCAGAGCGACGACAAGGCCGCGGTCAAGGCGAAGCTCAAGGACATCATCGGCAGCGACATCGAGGCGGCCTACAAGACGCTCGACAAAGGCAGCCGCCGCGAGCAGCTCGACGCCGCCCGCGCCAAGGCAAAGGAAGCCTTTGCCGACGCAACCCCGCAGGAACAGATGGTCGCCATCAAGCTCGTGAAGAGCCTCGAGGCCGACATCGTCCGTGGCGCGATCCTGAAGGAAGGCCGCCGCATCGACGGCCGCGATACGAAGACGGTCCGCCCGATCGAAGCGATGGTCGGCTTCCTGCCGCGCACGCACGGTTCGGCCCTTTTCACCCGCGGCGAGACGCAGGCGATCTGCACGACCACCTTGGGCACCAAGGAAGCCGAGCAGATGATCGACGGCCTCACCGGCCTCAGCTACGAGCGATTCCTGCTCCACTACAACTTCCCGCCTTATTCGGTCGGCGAAGTCGGACGGTTCGGCGCGCCCGGCCGCCGCGAAGTCGGCCACGGCAAGCTTGCCTGGCGGGCGCTCCACCCGGTGCTCCCGACGCACGAGGAATTCCCGTACACGATCCGCATCATCTCCGACATCACGGAGTCCAACGGCTCCTCGTCGATGGCGACGGTGTGCGGCGGCAGCCTTGCGCTGATGGATGCGGGCGTTCCGATCAAGCGGCCGGTCTCCGGCATCGCCATGGGCCTCATCCTCGAAGGCAAGGACTTTGCGGTCCTTTCCGACATCCTCGGCGACGAGGACCATCTCGGCGACATGGACTTCAAGGTGGCCGGCACGGAGCGTGGAATCACCTCGCTCCAGATGGACATCAAGATCGCCGGCATCACCGAGGAGATCATGAAGGTCGCGCTTCAGCAGGCGCATGACGGCCGTGCTCACATCCTCGGCGAGATGGCCAAGGCGCTCGACCATACGCGCGGTGAGCTCTCCGCCCACGCGCCGCGGATCGAGACGATGCAGATCGACAAGGCGAAGATCCGCGACGTCATCGGCACCGGCGGCAAGGTGATCCGCGAGATTGTCGCCGAAACCGGCGCCAAGGTCGATATTGACGATGAAGGCGTGATCAAGATCTCGTCCTCCGACATCAACCAGATCGAGGCTGCGCGGAAGTGGATCCTCGGCATCGTCGAGGAGCCCGAGGTCGGCAAGATCTACACCGGCAAGGTGGTTAACATCGTCGATTTCGGCGCGTTCGTGAACTTCATGGGCGGCAAGGACGGTCTCGTCCACGTCTCCGAAATGAAGAACGAGCGGGTCGAAAAGCCTACCGACGTCGTCTCCGAAGGCCAGGAAGTAAAGGTCAAGGTGCTCGAAGTCGACCAGCGAGGCAAGGTTCGCCTGTCGATGCGGGTCGTCGACCAGGAAACCGGCGCCGAGCTGGAGGACACCCGCCCGCCGAGGGAGGAGCGGCCCCGCGGCGAAGGCCGTGGTGATCGCGGCGACCGTGGCGGACGTGACCGCGAAGGCCGCGGCGGACGTGATCGCGGCCGCGGCGGCCGCGACCGTGGCCCGCGTCGCGACGGCGATCGGAGTGAGCGCCGCGACCGGAACGAGGGCGGCGAAGGCGGGAGCGATCCCGAATTCGCGCCAGCGTTCTTGACGCGGGATGACGATTAGAGCCTGGGCAACCCCTGAGCTGAACCAGAAAAGGCCCCGTGCGCGAGCGCGGGGCCTTTTCTAACGCACTTTCGCTGCATCCAGACGACGAAGGCTTTCCTTAGCGAAGTCGCTGTCGAGCTGGGCGCCCGCTTGGAAATAGCGACGCGCCTGCGGGATGTCCCCCTGCAGTGCGTGGAGATAGCCAAGATTGGCGTAGAGGCGACCTTTCGAGAAATTGCTGAGCCGGCCCTCGTTCTTCAGCCCTTCATTGAGGTAACGCGCGGCATTGGTGAGATCCCCTAGGCCCAGGTACATGGTCCCAAGCGAATTATAGATGGTATAGGCGTCGGCGCCGGCAGTCCGCCGTCCCGGCGACCGGTACGCTTTCTCCAGCCATTGCGCTGCGGTCCGGTAATAGCTTAGCCGCGCTTTTCCTAGTGGGGCTCGCACTGCCCGCGCTTCGTACACCAGGCCCATATTGTACAGGCCAAGATAATGGTTCGGGTCGCTGCGCAGGAAAGCGGTCAGCAACCGCTCCGCTTCGTCAATATTTCCGGCAAATCGAGCCGTTCTCGCCTGCTCCAGCACCGAAGGCTGCGCGGTCGCGGAACAGGTTGCCATCGATACTCCAAAAAGCGCGAGCGCTGCGAGAAATCCGGTCCGCATGTCAGCGCGACGACAGCGCGACCGGCGGAAGAGCGCGCTGAGCCTCGATGCTCTTGGAAATGCGGTAGGCGATGAACCTGTCAAGATCGACCGTCACCGTCGTGGGGGAGCCCGGGGTACAGGTGATGTTGATCGGCCGGTCGATCAGCGGCTTGCCGGCCAGACGAATGTCGGGAAGAAAGCTGCTGTCGATGTTCCTTTCCCAGGGATCGATGATGATCTGCGCCATCCGCGTCTGGCGGTCCTTGATGTTCTCGAGGTAAACCGCACCGGCACCGACTACAAAGAGGCCGATGAGAGAGACCGCCATCTGCGCGAGTAGCAGCGGCCGCGCAGCATTGACTTTGGCGGGCGCCGACGTGGCGACGAGACGATTAAGGCTCCAAGCATTGTACCCGAGGACGACCAGACACAAGATCGCCAGAAGCCCCAAGCCCCCGTAATTAAGAAACTGCGAAAAGCCTCCAACTGCAGGGTTATCCATCGATGCCCCTTTCGCTTAAGAGACACAGTTATAACAGACATGAGCACCATGCGCGACACTTTGCGAGCTTGATTAATCTTGCTGCAGCTTAAGCTCCGCTCTTAGAAGAACTGAACTCGCGTCGAGCGGGAAGCGGGCCAGTCGACGGGGAGAGCTCGCAACAGCGATTGCTTCACTGCGGCGAATATGCCGATGCCGGTGAGACTTAGGCTTGGGTCAATCCCCCTACCCCAGCTTTTGCTGCGCATCGCTCGCCTCCATGCCTTTCCACATAGAGTGCCGGCCGCGTTCCTGGTGCCCAACGGGCGGCACAGTAATAACCGCAGGCGCCGGTTAACCATAAGGAGAGCCAGGGCGTGTAAAGCCCAATGGATCAAACTACTTAAAGGTAGCGATCCGAGCGTGGGCATGTGGCAGATGAATAGGCGAAGCCTGCCAGCGGCGGGTAACTCGGCTCTTCCCGCGGACCTGGATTTGGGCACGCCTCAACGTGAGGTGAAGGCCGTGACGGCGAGCGATGCCGGCGAGATCCACCGCATGATCCTCAATGCCGCGCGGGACGGCATCATCGGAATATTCCCGAACGGGCAAATCCACGGCATCAATCCCTCCGTCGAGCGGATGTTCGGCTATCTGGAGCGGGAGATTGCCGGCCGTAGCCTCTCCATGCTCTTCGAAAAGCCTCCAACGGAGCGGAGGATCAGAGCCTATCTACGATATGCGCGGCGGAAGGGTGGCGCGGCCGAAGATCTGGAGCTGATCGGAAAGACAAAGGACGGCACGGCCTTGCTCTGCCGGGTTGCCGTGAGCTCCGCCGCTTTGTCCACCGGCGACGTCTACGTGGCGGTCGTGCAGGACATAACCGAGCGCCGCCGCCTCGAGCAGATGAAGGACGAGTTCGTCGCCACCGTCAGCCACGAACTCAGAACGCCGCTTACGTCGATCGCCGGGTCCCTGGGTTTGCTCGCGGGCGGAGTGGCCGGCGAACTCACGCCAAACGCGGCGCGGCTGATAAAGATCGCTCATACCAACAGCGAGCGGTTGGTCCGGCTCATCAATGACATCCTCGACATCGAGAAAATCGAATCAGGCAAGATGGTCTTCGACATAAAGCCGGTGAAACTGCACGATCTTTTGGATCAATGCGTGCAGGCAAACGCCGGATTTGCGGCCCAATACAATGTCCGGCTCGTGCTGGAGCCCGGCTTCAACAAAGCCGCGGTCATGGCCGATGCCGATCGCCTGATGCAGGTCATCACCAACCTCATCTCAAACGCCGCAAAATTTTCGCCGCAGGGCGAAACCGTGTCGGTGAAAGTAACAAAAGCCGACGCCGCCTGGCGGGTCGCGGTGACCAACAACGGCGAAGGAATACCGGAAGAGTTTAAAAGCCGCATCTTCTCAAAGTTCGCGCAAGCGGACGGATCCGCCACCCGTGCCCGCGGCGGTACTGGCCTCGGTCTCAGCATCGTCAAGGAAATCGTTGAGAAACTGGATGGGCGTATCGGGTTCGACAGCGCGCCTGGCAAAGGCGCTACGTTCCATTTCGAACTTCCCGCTGCGTTTCCGCACGCGCAAGCGGAAGAGCAGATCCTCATCTGCACGACTGCGGATGCCGGAACCGGCGCGAACGGGGAGAGCCTCGAAGCAAGCGGTATTCATTGCTGCATCGCGAACAGTATTGATGAGATGCAGACGCTGATGCGGTCGACGCAATTCTCCGCCTTCGTGCTCGATTCCGTACTTTCGGATGACGACCGGATGGAGATGATCCGTATCGTCAAGAACGATCCCGACGCTGTGGCAACGCCCATCATCATAATGTCCGCTCCAATAGGAACTGCGGACGCCGGCGTTCTGCGGATGCTTTCGATCGTGGACTGGCTCCAGAAGCCAGGGAGCGACGGATCGCCCTCTCTAAGCCAGGAAGAAGAGGCCGGCCTACCCTCCATCCTTCACATCGAAGATGATGAGGACATTGTCGGGCTCGTCAAAGAAGCCCTCGGCAGCGAGGTACGCTTTACCTCCGCGTCGAATCTGACGAACGCTCGCTCAGCTCTGGCGACACGGCATTTCGATCTCGCTATTCTGGATCTTGCGCTGGGCAGCGAGTGCGGCCTCGAGTTGCTGCCCGAACTCCGCAAAGACAAAGGCTGCTCCATGCCCATCGTCATCTTCACCGCACAGGACGCAACCCCCGAACTCGAGGGCGCCGCCGATGTCGTGTTGACTAAATCAAAGGCGAGCCTTGATCAGCTCACGGCAACGGTCCGCTCATTGATCGCCGCGGACAAGAATTGACCTCGAGTGATGCCTAGGCGCTGAGCGCCAGCACGTCCGCCTTTGCGGCTTCCTGGAGGTGTATTTCCAGCTCCGCGGCGCGATGGCTGGCCGTGTGGGCGGCGAGGATGCGGGTGCGGGCAGCCTGCCCTAGCCCGGAGGCATCGTGGCTGAGGGCGGCGATCACATCCTCGCTCTTATCGGCGAGGATGATCTCGCGGCCGGGGGTGAGCAGCTCTTCAATGCCCTGCCATTTGTCGGAGATAACGGGGATGCCGCAGGCGGCGGCTTCGAAGAGGCGCACCGACGGCGACCAGCCGGCGGCGATCATGTCGGCGCGGGTGACGTTGAGGGTGAAGCGGGAGGCGGCGTAGAAAGCGGGGTGATCGGCGGGCGGGCAATGCTCGATCCGCTCGACATTTTTCGGCCAATCTATGTCAGCGGGATATTGCGGGCCGGCGACAACGAGGCGTTCGTTCGGCAAGGCGCGGGCGGGTTCGATCAGCAGCCGCTCCAGCGCCGGCTGCCGATCCGGGCTGTAGGTGCCGAGATAGGAAAGCGCCCACTTCTTCGGCACGTCCAGCGGCGGATAGGCGTCGGGATCGACCGAGCAATAGAGGGCGCGGGCGGCGGGGGAGCCATACTCTTCCTCGATGTGGCGCAGTGTTGGGCCGCCGGTGAAGGAGAGGTAGACGTCGTAGCCGGGAATCACTTCCGGTGAGAGATATTCGTAATCGCCGCGGCGAAGCTTCGCGAGCGTAACCGGTGTGTCGATGTCGTAGAAGGCGGTGACGCCCTGCGCCGTTTCCTGAACGAGGCGGCCGACGGCGACGCCTTCGGGGACGTAGGAGCCGACCATCACAGCGTCGGCGCGGGCGATCTCACCCTGCCATTGCCGGAGGTCGTCCAGGTCCGAATAGAAGCGGAGCTCGCAATAATCCGGGTCGGCGATGTCGCGATTGTCGCGGTACCAGGGCACGTCCCGCTCGAGGAACAGGATATCGTGCCCCCGCGCGGCGAACTCCTTCAGAAGCGCGCGGAACGTCGTGGCGTGGCCGTTGCCCCAAGATGAAGAGAGGGAGAGGCCGAGGACGACGAGCCTCATGCGGCGCTCCTTTGCGAGCGTGCATGTTCGCGGAAAAGCGCGTCCACCTCGGCGCCGCGATGCGTGTAGGTGTGCTCGGCCAGCACGCGAGCGAGCGCGGCCTTGCCGATGGAGCGGGCGCGTTCGGGTGTGAGGCTGCGCATGTGATCGGCGACGTCCTGGCCGTCGCGGGCGACGAGCACTTCCTCGTCGGGGGTGAGGAACTGTTCGATCCCCTCCCAGGCGTCGGTGATGAGGCAGGCGGCGGCGCCTGCGGCTTCGAACACGCGGGTGGCGGGCGAGAAGCCGATATGCGCCATGCTATCGCGGGCGACGTTAAGGACCGCCAGCGGCGTGCAGTTAAAGGCGTTGTGCTGGTGCGTATAGACGTGGCCGAGATGGCGGACGTTGTCCGGCATCTGCTTCGTCTCCCAGCCGTTACCGCCGATCAGGAAGCTGCGTTCGGGCAGTGCGGCGGCTGGCCGGAGGAAGAATTCTTCCACCCGCGCCTCCCGGTCGGGAAGGCGGTTGCCGAGGAAGGCGAGGTCCGAAGCGAACAGCGAGTCGCTTTCGACCGGGAAGTGAGTGGTAGGGTCGAGCGCATTGTAGATCGGGACGCAGCGGCGGGCGCCGAAGCCTTCGTAGGCATCTACCACCGGCGGGCCGCCGCCATAGGTGAGCACCATGTCGAGCGAGGGGAGCATGCGGCGGACGACATGGCTTTCGTCGGCGCGCATCTCGTCTAGGGTCGCCGCCGCATCGACGTCCCAGAAGATGCGGAGGGCGTCGTCGCGGCTATGGTCGACGATGCCTTCGAGAAGGTCGGTGTCGAAGACGCCGACGCCGTTTGCCTTGACCACTATGTCGGCGCCACGTGCCTCGGACAGAACCGAGCGAAGTCCCTCCTCAGTCGCGGGATAGACGACCGAGCGTGCCCATTCCGGCGGGTCGATGTCGCGATGCTGCTGCCGGTCGAAGGCGTCAGGTTCGTAGAAGGTGATGTCGTAGCCGCGGCCGGCGAGGTCGCGGAGCAGGCCGCGATAGTAGGTGGCCGCGCCGTTCCAGTAGCTGGACAACAGGCTGGAGCCGTAAAAGGCAATCTTCATGCAACGCTCCTGAGCGGTTCGGGAGCGCGGAGGCGCCCGACGATATCGAGAAGTTCATCGGCGCGGTGGCCGCAGGTGTGGCGGGCGCGGATAGTTTCCAAGCCATGTTCTACGAGCGAGCGGCGGAGATCCGGATCGTTCTTGAGGCGGTTCATTGCCTCGGCCATCTCGGCGCCGTTCGAAACCATCAGGAAGTCCTCGCCGACGCGGAACAGGCCTTCGCTATCATCCCATGGAGCTGAGAGCAGAGGGATGCCGCAGGCGAGCGCCTCGAATGGGCGGATGGTAGGAATGCCGGGTAACATCCTGGCGTAGAAGCGGCGCGGCACGTGGACGGTGGCGAGGTGCCGAGCGAAAATCTCCGGCGCCTGCGCGTTGGCGAGCCAGCCATGGTAGCGGCCGCCATGGCGCCGAACGGTGTTCTTCGCCGTCTGATGGTAGCGAACGCCGTATATGTCGAGCGGGAGCCCGGCTTGGCGCGCGGGGGTGAATAGGAACTCCTTCAGCTCCTTCGTCCGCTCTCCCTCGCCCCAATTGCCGATCCAGACTAGGCCTCGGCGTTCGTCTTCCTCGGGGGGCGGATGGAAGTGTCGGATGTCGGCCGCTTCGTGCCAGGCGAAGACATTGTTGCCCCAGCCCCACCCGCGATACACGTCCGCCAGCGTCTCTCCAAAGGCGAGCACACCGTCATATCCCGAAAGATCGTAGGCCTTCATCGATTTGGGTTCGCTGACGGCGCGGTGATGCGTGTCGTGGAACAGGAGGGTGAAGCGCCCTCCCCGCTTCCTTCTCTCACCGATCGCGGCGACGAGATCATGATCGTTCCATTCGTGGACGATGACGAGATCGGCGCCGTCCAGCATCCGCCCCAGCGGCGGACGCTTTCCGAAGGTGGTGGAGCTCAACTCAGGGTAGGCGCGGCGATAGGGCTCCAGCCCCTCCTCACCATGATCCTTGAGGAGGTTCTCCATGCTCCAGCCTTTGGCGGGCTCATAGGCGGTAACGTCATGGCCGCGCGCGATCAGCTCGCGAAGCACTCCCCGCACGAAGTGGGCGTTGCCATGGTTCCAGCAGGAGACGAGCGAGTGGGTGAAATAGACGATCTTCATGCCGCCACCTTCGCGGCGGCGCCAGATTTGACGAGCTTCCGGTAGATGCCGGCCATAGCCTGAGCCATGGCTTCCGGCGTGTAGCGGGACGCGCGCTCCTTCGCCGCCTTGCCTAGGCTGGCGCGGAGCGGTTCGTCGCCAATGATTTCGCTGACGGCCCGGGCATAGCCTTCATGATCCATCGGATCGACGAACGTCGCCGGGCCCTCCCAAAGCTCGCGGAAGGTGGGTATGTCCGACAGGATCAGGGGACAGCCGGCATTGGCGGCTTCGAGCGCGGCAAGTCCGAACGGCTCGTAAATCGCGGCGGAGACGAAGACCGGTTTCGCTGCCAGCCGGCGGGCCAGCTCCCGCTCGCCGAGATTGCCGAGCGGGCGAGCGTTGAGGAGCTCGATCGAGTCTCCGTTCGGGCCCCGCTCCGGTCCTGCCGCGTAGAAAGGGATGGCGAGACGAGCCGCGACGCGGTCGAGCGTGGCGGCATTCTTGCCCTTGTCCCACAGGCGGCCAGCGGTGAAGGCGAAGTCGTGCGGCGCCACCCGCGGCAGCGGCAGCGGCGAGCGGCCGTTATGGACCGTCACCGGCGCCTTTTCGAGCTGATGGGCGAGCCGCGTCGCTTCGGCAAAGGCCGCCGACGGCGCTACCACCAGATCGGCCTTCCGCAACCCCTCACCCGCAAGATCAGACCGCCATTTGTAGACCGGATCGATGTCGTTGCCTTTCACCGCCGCCCACCAGGTGGCGAGGCAGCTATGTGCGACCGCGACGACCGGAACGCCGAACCTCGCCTCTGCGGCCAGAGCCGGAGCATTGAGCTGGACCAGGTCGACATTATGGCCGGCCGCTAGCTTGGCGATCTTCTCCCCCGCGGTCCGCACCGACGTGCGGGTGCGGGCGAGCCAGTCGAGCGGGAGACCGGTATCCACGAGGGTCAGCCCCTCGATGCCGGAAGCGGCCTTGAGCTGCGCCTTGGACGGAGACGGGCCGAGCACCGCGACGATGCTCTCGATGCCTTGGACAGAGAGACCGCGCGCCAGATCCAGCGAATATTGCCAGACTCCGCCTACCGCATCCGCGGTCAGCAATATGCGTAGAGCGTCCTCCTTCACGCCGGAGTGCTTTCGGCGGCGGCGGGAGGACGGGTGGCGAAGATCGGCGCTTCGGAAAGTCCGCGCGCCTCGCGGAGCCATTCGGCGAGATGGGCGACGCCCTCCTTCCAGCTGCTTGCTTCCCGTAGGCCAAGCTCGCTCCGGATCGCGCGCGTGTCGGCGACGAAATAGCGCTGGTCGCCGGCGCGCCAGTCGGAGAATTCGACGTCGATCTCGCGCCCGAGCAGAGCCGCCATATGGGCGAGGAGTTCGCGCAAGGAAACCGCGTTCGCCGGACCCCCACCGAGATTGAAGGCGCGGCCCTTGATAAGGCCGATCTTCTTCCAGGCGGCGAGATAGGCCTCGACCGCATTTTCTACATTGAGGATGTCGCGAACCTGATAGCCGTCGCCGTAGAGCGTGATCGGCTTCCCCTCCAGCGCCTGGATGAGGAAGTGGGCGACCCAGCCCTGATCTTCGGTGCCCATCTGCCGGACGCCGTAGATGCAGCTCATCCGAATGACGGCGGCGGGAAGGCCGAAGCTCCGTGCATAATCCAGCACATACTGATCGGCCGCGCCCTTGGAGCAGCCATAGGGCGTATGGAAGTCGAGCGGGCGTGCTTCGCCGATGCCGTGCTGCGCGACCTCCGCGTCGAGCGGCACGTAGCGCTCGCCTTCCAGCCGGAAATCAATGTCGCCAAGGTCGCCATAGACCTTGTTAGTGGAGGCGAAGATCACCGGAGCGGTCGGGTTGAACGTCCGGAGCGCGTCGAGAAGGTTGAGGGTGCCGCGGATGTTGATTTCGAAGTCTTCGCGCGGATCGACCATAGAGGTGGTGACGGCGACCTGGGCTGCCATGTGGAACACGGCCTTCGCTTCGCGCGCAGCGCGGGCGAGTGCGTCCTCGTCCCGAATGTCGGCCACGATGCTGGTGATCTGGTCGGGATGGCGTTCCTTCAGCCAGGCGAGGTTCGTCTCGACGCCCGGCCGCGATAGGGCGTCGTAGATCACGACATCATGGCCGAGCTCGCAGAGGCGGTTGGCGATGTTGCAGCCGATGAAGCCCGCGCCGCCGGTGACGAGCACCGGCCGCCGGTCGCCCTTGTCCGGCCAATCGTCTTTCTTAGGAGCGTCGTCCCTGCTCATGCGACGAGCCCCCGCGCTTCCAGTTCGGCGCGCGCCTGGTCGACGCGGTCGTCGGCGGTCTCGCCAGCGACCCATTCGGCAAGCTCGGCAAGACCCTCGCCGAAATCCTGCGTGGCGCGGAAGCCGAGTATCTGCTCCGCCTTCGACGTGTCGCAGAAGCAGTGGCGAATGTCGCCGATCCGGCTCTTGCGGACGATCTGCGGCGCGATGTCGTTCTTGCCCATCGCCCGGGCAAGCTCCTCCGCCACTTCGGTGACGGAGCGGTCGTTGCCGGAGCCGATGTTGAAGATCTCGCCCTTCGCCTGCGGCAGCTCAAGCGCATCGGCGAAGGCGCGGGCGACATCGCCGACATAGACGAAGTCGCGGCGCTGCTCGCCATCCTCGAAAATCATCGGCTGCTGCCCGTTCAGAAGCCGCGAGGCGAAGATCGCCAGCACGCCCGTATAGGGATTGGAGAGCGCCTGGCCGGGACCGTAGACGTTGAACAGGCGGAGGCACACGCCTTCCATGCCGTAAGCGCCGGCCATGATCATGGTCGTGCGCTCCTGCACATATTTGTTGAGCGCGTAGATGGAGGCGAGATCGGGCCGCTTCCATTCGGGCGTCGCGATCGGCTGCAGCGGCCGGCCCTGAGCGTCAACGGGATCCCAGCTCTGATCCTCGCGGGTGCGCACTTCGCGCACTGCATCCTGGACGAGTTCGCCGTCGGCTGTGCGATAAAGGCCTTCGCCGTAGATGCTCATCGAGGAGGCGGTGACGACGCGGCGGACCGGATCGTCGATCAACTTTTCGAAGAGGACGGCCGTGCCGACATCGTTGACCGAGGTGTAGCGTTCGACCGCATACATGGACTGGCCGACCCCGACTTCGGCGGCGAGATGGATGACGCTGTCGACGCCCTTCAGCGCCTTGGTGACGGCGTCGCCGTTGCGGACATCGGCGCGGATCAGCTCAACCTCGTCGGGAAGGTCCTCCGGCCATTCACGGTCGCCGTGCACCTGCTCGATTAGGCTGTCGAGAATCCTGACTTCGTGCCCGCGCTTTAATACTTCCCGCGCGACGGCGCGACCGATGAATCCGGCGCCGCCGGTGATCAGAATCCTCTCAGCCAATGATCTTCCCCGTTCCTGACTTCGTTACGGAAGCGGAAAAAATCGTTTTGCTAATATAAGTTAGTATCAGCATCTTCATCTTCCCACCTCGTTCCCCCCAACATAATTTCTGCGGCCTTTGTTCCGCCCGAGTGTCATTCCCGCAGCGTTCCGTTTCGACGGAACAACCACCCCGGTTTTCTGTTGGGGCAGCATTGTAGATGCTTGGATGATCCAGCTGATCGGGAGGCGGCGTGACGGCGAACATCATCCTCATTCGCCACGCATCGCACGTAGAACTGGGACGGATATTGAGTGGACGGAGACGCGATGTGGCGCTCAGCAGGGAAGGTCTCGAACAGGCTGAGATCGTCGCCGACCTGCTCGGAGTCGAGCCGCTGGCAGCGGTCTATTCCTCCCCGCGCGAGCGCGCCTACTACACCGCCCGCGCCATCGCCGATCAGCATGAGATGAAGGTCGAAGTGTCGGACGCGCTCGACGAAGTGGATTTCGGCGACTGGACGGGCAAGAGCTTCGACGATCTTGAAGGCGACCCTGCCTGGGACGCGTGGAACTCCGCTCGCGGATCCGCGAGGCCACCGGAAGGCGAAAGCATGGGCGAAGCCGTGACCCGCGCCATCGCCGGCATCGAGGAGATGGCGCGGCTCAACCCGGACCGGACGGTGGCGGCGGTGAGCCATTGCGACATCATCCGCGGCGTCGTCGCCCACTACCTGGGACTGCCGCTCGACAATCTGCTGCGCTTCGACGTGGAGCCTGCCTCAGTTTCCCGGCTGGTCGTCGGCGAATGGGGCGCGCGGGTACAGAGCGTGAATGAGAGGCTCTATCAATGAACCTTGCGGAACGGAGCATCGCGCCGGAGGCCGACGCAGACCTCAAGGAGCGGATCGAGGCGCTCGCCCCCTGGTTCCACAACATGAACCTGAACGGCATTGAGACCGCGCCCGATCACTTCCTGGGCGACTATCCGAACTTCAAGTTCCAGCGTTTCGCCCCGCATCTGCCGAAGGACCTCACGGGCAAGACGGTGCTCGATATCGGCTGCAATGCCGGCTTCTACGCGATGGAGATGAAGCGGCGCGGCGCCGACTATGTGCTCGGGATCGACAGCGACGAGCGCTATCTCGCGCAGGGGCGGCTGGCGGCGGAAGCGCTCGGGTATCAGGATATCGAGTTCCGGAACCTCTCCGTCTACGATGTCGGCGCGCTGGGACGGATATTCGACGTCGTCATCTTCATGGGCGTCCTCTATCACCTCAGGCACCCGCTGCTCGCGCTCGACCTTATCTACGAACACGTCGCGAGCGACATCCTGATCTTCCAGTCGCTGCAGCGCGGAAGCAGCGATGTGACGAAGGTGCCCGAGAACCATCCCTTCTACGTCCCCGGTACGCATGAGGCGCCGGCTTATTTCGACGAGCCCGGCTATCCGAAGCTGCACTTCGTCGAGCGGGAATATGCGGACGACTGGACCAATTGGTGGATCCCGAACCGCGCCTGCGCGGAGGCGATGCTGCGCGCGTCAGGCTTCAGCATCGAAACGCGGGCCGAGGATGAAGTCTATATCTGCCGCCGGGCGGAACGGCCGTACGACAATTGGGGCGAGAATGCCGGCGCAGTCTACCCCGCGAGGGGGAAGAGCGCATGATCGAAGCCGCGATGATCTGGAACGAGCCCAACAACAAGTCTCATTGGGACCCGGAGCTCGATCCCGATTGGTCGATCTTCGGCCGGACCGTGATCGAAGCGGCCAAAGCGATCGAAAGCGTGAATCCGAACGTGAAGCGCGTGCTCGGCGGCATGTCCCCGATCGACCCGCATTTCGTGAACACGCTAAAAGGCTATGGCGTGCTCGACCATGTCGACGTGGTCGCGGTGCACGGCTTCCCCCTCGACTGGAATTTGTGGCCGATCCACGAATGGCCGGACCGGATCGCCGAGATCGAGGCGGTGGCGCCGGATCACGAAATCTGGGCAACGGAAGTGGGCGTCGGCAGCTTCGGCGCGGAGGAAGTGCAGGTGTTCGGCGTCGACAAGACCGCCGAATTGCTGCTCGGCCGCGTGCCGCGGGTCTTCTGGTACTCGCTGTTCGACCTGCCGCAGGCCTGGGAGGCGACGACGCGGCACAAGCAGGCGGAAGGCTCCAGCTATTATCGCCATTTCTACATGGGCCTCATCAAGGAGGACGGGACCCCGAAGCTCGCCCTCGATCATTTCGCGCGCCACACGCCCGACATGGGCATCATGCAGTGGTTCCACTTTGAGGATCACCGGCTGGATGATGCGGTCGAGTGGCTTCGGCGGCTCGGCGTCACGCATCTTCGCACAGGCCTCAGCTGGTGGGACAGCTACCGGCCCGGCTGGGAGAGCTGGTTCGACCGGCAGATGGACGCGCTCGCCGAGTTCGACACGACCGTCACCTTCTGCTTCACGCCGGATCACCTCGGCATCGCACCGCACCACACCAGCCCGCCCAAGGACCCGATGTATTTCGCCGATTTCTGCGCGCGGATGATCGAGCGCTATGCGCCGAGGTCCGAAGAGAAGGTCGCCGCCGAATGAGCCTGCACGACCCCAAGGCCACCGACATCAACGTCGCCATCGTTGGCGTCGGCAATTGCGCGAGTTCGCTCGTGCAGGGCATCGCGTATTACCAGAATGGCGGCGCCAACGAACAGATCGGGCTCTCCCACTGGGACCTCGGCGGCTATCGGCCGAAGGACATTCGCCTCGTCGCCGCTTGGGATATCGACGAGCGGAAAGTCGGCCGCGACATTGCCGAAGCGATATTCGAGAAGCCCAATTGCACCGCGGTGTTCTGCGACCATGTGAAGCCGACCGGCGCGAAGGTGCGGATGGGCCGCGTCCTCGACGGCTATTCCGACCATATGGCAGACGCGCCCGCCGAGCGCACGTTCCTCCTCGCCGATGCGCCCGAGCCCGACAAGGCGGACGTGATCCGGACGCTGAAGGAGACGGAGACGGACGTGCTCCTCAACTATCTTCCAGTGGGAAGCCAGGAGGCGACGGAATTCTATGCCGAGTGCGCGCTGGAAGCGGGCGTGGCCTTCGTCAACAACATGCCGGTCTTCATCGCCAGCGATCCGGATTGGGCACGGCGGTTCGAGGAGGCCGGCGTTCCGATCATCGGCGACGACATTAAGGCGCAGCTCGGCGCGACGATCGTACACCGCGTCCTCACCGACCTGTTCAAGAAGCGCGGCGTGAAGCTCGACCGGACCTACCAGCTCAACACCGGCGGCAATACCGACTTCCTCAACATGAAGGAGCGGGCGCGGCTTAAGTCCAAGAAGATTTCGAAGACCGAGGCGGTGCAGTCGGTCGCCCATCACCGGCTGGACGACGAGAATATCCATATCGGCCCGTCCGATTACGTGGCCTGGCAGAACGACAACAAGGTCTGCTTCCTGCGCATGGAGGGTCAGCTGTTCGGCGGCGTGCCAATGAACCTGGAGCTTCGCCTGTCGGTCGAGGACAGCCCGAACAGCGCCGGCGTCGCCATCGACATGATCCGCTGCGCCAAGCTGGCGAAGGACCGCGGCCTCGGCGGCCCGATCCATCCTGCCTCCGCCTATTTCTGCAAGCACCCGCCCGAGCAGATGACCGACGACGAAGCCTATGCGGCGCTGGAGGATTTCATCCGGGGTGAGCGGCCCGCGGCCTGACTACCAGCCGCCGCACCTCTTCCATTCGTCCATAACCACGCCGTCGCGCAGGACCTGAAACCGGTCGTGCATCGTCGCGGTGGCGCAGGCGTGATTAGGCAAGATCCGGAGACGCGTTCCGACTGGAAAACGTGATGCCTCGAAGGGACTGCCGTCCCGCCGACCAATGACGCCATGCTCCTGATTGGTCTCGCGCACCACGAGATCGCCGAGCGGCGTGCCGTCGGCATCGCAGACGAGCCCGTAAAATTGGTCGACGGCGTGGCTCGAGGTACCGCGATCGCGCGACAAGGCGGTCCAGCCGGCGTTCACCACGACCTTCCCCGCGCTTGAGCCAATCACGGTCGTCAGGACGGACATTGCGATGTCCTTAATCGTGCAGACGCCGAGCCCCGCCATGACGAGGTCGTGGAAGACGTACACGCCGGCGCGCACCTCGCTCACCCCTTCGAGCGATCGGGCGAATGTCGCGGTGGGCGTCGAGCCGACGCTGACGATGGGAGCATCGAAGCCGCTCGCACGGAGCATCTCCGCCGCGGCGACCGCCTGCCGCCGCTCCTCCTCCGCCACTTGCGCAATGCATTCGGTATCCGCGCAATCATAGGATTGTCCGGCATGGACGAGCACGCCTTGCAAGCGGGCCGAACGTGCCGGAGCAAGTGCACGGGCAATTTCGATGAGTACCGGATCTCGGCAGTCAACTCCCGCCCGGTGCCCGCCTGAATCGATCTCGATAAAGACGCCGATCTCGACGCCGGTCGGAGCCGTGAAGTCGGCAACCGCACGCGCCGCCTCGACGCTGTCGAGGATGATCGACATGCAGGCGCCGCGTGACGCCAGCTCGGCCACCTGCGGCAGCCGGCCGGGAGCGATGCCGACCGCGTAAAGAATGTCGGTGAAGCCATGGCGGAGGAAGAAATCCGCTTCCGCCAGTGTCGAGACGGTGATGCCGCCCGGCTGGCCCTCCACCATCGCCCGTGCAGCCTCGATGCATTTCGCCGTCTTGACGTGCGGGCGGAGCGGCACGCCCAGTCGCTTGAGGCCGTCGCGCATAACTTCAATATTCCGCCGCATCTTCTCCTCGTCGAGGAGGAGGCACGGCGTCCGAAGCTCAGCGATCGGAAGCGACACTGCCATATTGGCCGTCCAGATAGATGAGCGGGTGCGTATCGGGCCGGAAATTCACCTCCTCGACCACGCCGATGATGATGCTGTGCGTGCCGAACTGGTGATGATCAGTGCGTCGGCAGAGGATGGAGGCCTGCGCGTCGACGAGGCGCGGCGGGCCGACATCATCTAGGTGCCAGCCTTCGATGAAACGGCTCGCCGCCTGCGCGCGGTCGGCGAACATCTGGGCGAGATGCGCCTGGTCCCGATGCAGCACGTTGACGCCGAAATGGGTGACGTCCTTGATTGAGGCGTAGAGCGCTGCGGCGCGATTGATGCAGACAAGGAGGCTCGGCGGGTCCATCGCCAGCGACGACATGGCCGTGGCGGTGATGCCCATCGGCTTCCCGCCGACGCAGATGGTGATGACGTTCACGGTCGAGGCGACGCGCCGCATCGCCTGTTTGAAATCATCGACAAGAGGAGCGGCGGAATCCGTCATGCCCGACGCTCCTTAGGCGAGGCCTAGCCTAAACAACAGTCTCGCCAGCGCGGCTTCATTCCCAGACCTTCACGCGCTGTTCGGGCGAGAGGTAGAGGGCTTCGCCCGGCTTGACGCCGAACGCATCATACCAGGCGTCGTGGTTGCGGACTTCCCAGGTGCGCCATTTGCTGGGGCTGTGAACGCCGGAGACGACCTGTTGGCGAAGCGCGGGCTCCCGGAACAGCACCTTGTTCATCTGCGCCCGCCCCATGAAAAAGCGCTGGTCGCCCGTATAACCGTCGATCACGGGTGCCGGCTTGCCACCGAGCGACAATTTGTAGGCATCGTAAGCGATGGCGAGCCCGGCGTTGTCGGCAATATTCTCCCCCAGCGTCTGTGCGCCACGGAGCTTGAGGCCCGGCAGCACTTCGTATGCGTCATACTGGGCAACGAGCCTTGCCGTCCGCTCCTTGAAACGAGCGAGGTCCTCGTCCGTCCACCATTTGACCAGCCTTCCAGTGGGATCATATTTAGATCCCTGATCGTCGAAATGATGGCTGATCTCGTGGCCGATCACATAGCCGATGCCGCCGTAATTCACGGCCGGATCCGCATAAGCGTCGAAGTGCGGCGCCTGAAGGAAAGCGGCCGGAAAGACGATCGCATTGTTGGACGGATCGGCATAGGCATTGGCGGTGATCGGCATCATCAGCCACTCCTTCCGGTCGACCGGCTGACCTATGCGGGCAAGCCGCCGCTCATAGTCGAAGCGGCCGGCGCGCTGGAAATTGCCATAGGCGTCGCCCGCCTTCACACCTAGGCCCTCATAGCTCCGCCAAGTGTCCGGGAAGCCGATCATCGGCGTGAAGGCGGCAAGCTTGGCGCGCGCCTTCACCTTCGTCTCCGGCGCCATCCAGCTGAGATTGGCGAGGCGTTGATCCATCGCCTTCAAGAGATTGCCGACGAGTTCGTCCATCGCCTTCTTGGTTTCGGGGGGGAAATGCTGATCAATATAGGGCTTTGAGACGGCGTCAGTCATCGCCGTGGCGGTCAGTTCCACCGCTTGCAGCCAGCGCGCGGGCGCCTCAGTCGTGCCGCCGAGCACGCCGCCTGAAAAGGCGAACTCCTCCTTTGCGAAGGCCCTCGGCAGCACAAGCGCCCGATCCTTGGCGAGGCGGACAGCGAGCCAGTCCTTCAGCACCGGCAGCGGCGTTTCGCCGAACAGCTTCGCCATCGCGCTGACGGCGGTAGTCTCACCCACGACGATCGCCGGCCGCTGAGCGAGGCCAGCAGCACCGAGATAGGCCTGCCAGTCGAAGCCTGGCGCCTTCACCCCGAGATCGACGGGACTCCACGGATTGTAAGTCTTGTCCGCATCGCGGCTTTCGGCGATCGGCCAGTGGGCTTCGGCGATCTTCCGCTCGAAATCGTAAATGGCAGCAGCGCGGGCGGCGGCCTCCGCATCGCTCGCGCCGGTCAACTTCAGCATCGCGGCTAAGTGGGCGCGGTAAGCGTCCTGCGTCTTCTTCGAACCTTCATCGGTGTTCAGATAATAATCGCGGTTCGGCATGGCGAGCCCGCCTTGGC
The DNA here is from genome assembly GCF_036402135.1 of Allosphingosinicella sp. Taxonomy (GTDB): domain Bacteria; phylum Pseudomonadota; class Alphaproteobacteria; order Sphingomonadales; family Sphingomonadaceae; genus Allosphingosinicella. The sequence goes on from NZ_DASWTN010000035.1 coordinate 37,188, forward strand.
CCAAAGTCGGCACATAGCGCGTCGGATCCTTGCTGTCCGGCCCGATGGCGAAGGGAAAGAGCGAGGGGAAGTAACGGGGCATTCGGCCGAGCGGCGGCGGCCCCTGATAGCCCCGGGCAAGCCGTCCCATCTCCGCAGCCAATGCGGAGTGCGACGCGGCTTGCCGGATCGGCGCCAGCTCGGCGAGCAATGGCGCAGCGCCGCGTGCGTCGATCGCGGCTTGATCCATTAAGCTCGCATAATAATCGACCATCTGTCGGTCGTCGCCGGTAAGGCTCGCACGGCGCGGCTTGAGCTCATCAAGGATGTCGCGCACTTGGCCGAAAGAGAGATCGTTGAGGCGGGCAACCTGACCAAGGGCACCTCTGTCCGCAGGGATGACCGCGGTCTTAGCCCAGGTGCCGTTGACGTAGGACCAGAAATCGTCGCCGGGCTTTACCGACTTGTCCATTGAGTCGAAGTCGACGCCGAAAGTGCCCCATTGCGCTTTTGCAGACGGGGCCTGAGCCGGGGCCGAGGAAGGCGTTTGCGCCGCCGCAAGTGGACTCATCAACATCAGCGGCCCAAAGGCCAACAAAGTCTTACGCATATCCCGCTCCTCTCTTTCAGAGGAGGATGGCGGGGGAAAACGATTACATCAAGCGCGCCGAATAGCCCGCCAGAATTTCACAGACCCAGCGGCCCGCCGTCAGGGCCGTGATGTCGCTGACGTCGAGGCTCGGGTCGAATTCGGTCAGATCGGCCAGCTTCACCTTGGGGTGAGCGCCGAGAATGCGGGCGGCGGCGAAGAACATGTCGACCGGCATCCCGCCGGGACGAGCGCCGGGAGCGCCGGGGCATTGCGAGCGGTCGATCACGTCGATGTCGAAATCGATCATGATTGCCTCGGCATGGCCGATCCGCGCCAGCACCTCGTCCAGCACTGACGCGATGCCGCGCCGCTTGACGTCCGCGATGGTGTAGACGCCGATGCCTTCCTCGTCCGCCGTGGCATGCATGCGTGCGGTGTTGGCGAACGGCGAGAGGCCGATCTGGCAGATGTTGCGGCCGGGAAGCCCGTCCTCCAGCAGGCAGCGGGTAGGGTTGCCGTTGCGCGGCCCCTCGTCCGTGTCGCGGAGGTCAAAATGCGCGTCGAGGGTAACGAGGCCGACTTTGTCCAGAGGCAGCCCCAGCCCGTGCGCCGCCGGCCGCGTCACGGCATTGTTGCCACCGAGGAGCAGCGTGAGGCCATGCGCGGACGTGGACTGCGTGACAGCATCCCGGATCGGCTCGAAGCCCTCCGCCGGCATCAGTCCGGCGACCGGCACATCGCCTTTGTCGGCTATCGAGAGCGCGAGCTCCTTCCGCGTCTCGACGTCATAGGTGCTGAAGCGGCGGAGGGCGGCGCGGACAGTCTCCGGCGCAAGGTCGCAGCGGCCGTGGGTGACCGATCCGGCCTCCATCGGCGCGCCGAGAATCGCCACGTCTGCCGCGCCTTCGGTGAACAGATCGGTGATGCGGGGCCAGGGGTTCGTCGCCATAAGTGGACCTTTACACCGGCCTTTGCCAATAAGGCGAGCCATGTGGGACCGCCTCCTCACCGACTGCAATATCGCGACGATGGATCCGGCCGTCGCCGCTCCGTTCGGAGCGATCGAAGACGGCGCCGTCGGCATCCAAGACGGGCGCATCGTCCGGGTCGGGCGGCGGGTGGAGCTTGCCGGATCCAAGGCGAAGAGCATCGAACCGCTCGGCGGCGCCTGGGTGACGCCAGGCCTGGTCGATTGCCACACACACCTCGTCTTTGGCGGCAACCGCGCAGGCGAGTTCGAGCAGAGGCTCCAGGGCGCGACCTATGAGGAGATTGCGCGCGCCGGCGGGGGCATCGTTTCGTCGGTAAAGGCGACGCGTGGCGCAACGCTGGAAGAACTGGTGGAGCAGTCGCGGCCGCGCCTCCGCGCGCTGATGCAAGGCGGCGTCACCGCAGTCGAGATCAAGTCGGGCTATGGCCTTGACGTCGAGACCGAGCTGAAGATGCTGCAGGCAGCCAAGAGGCTGGGCGAGAGCGAGGCGGTGCGGGTCGCCCCCACCCTGCTCGCGCTTCACGCCCTGCCCCCGGAATATAAGGAGCGGCGCGAGGAGTTCGTTCGGATTGCCACCGAGGAAATGATCCCGGCGGCGGCGGGTCTGGCTAAGGCGGTCGACGCGTTTGCCGAAAATATCGGCTTCACCATCGAGGAAGTGCGGACTTTGTTCGATGCTGCGAAAGCGCACGGCCTTCCCGTGAAGCTTCATGCCGAGCAGCTCAGCAACATGAGCGGAGCGGCGATGGCGGCCGAATATGCCGCGCTCTCCGCCGACCATCTTGAGCATGCGGATGAGGCCGGCATCGAAGCCATGGCGCGCGCAGGCATGGTCGCCGTGCTGCTGCCGGGCGCTTTCTACGCGCTGAAGGAAACGAGAAAGCCGCCAGTCGACCTGCTGCGAAAGCATAAGGTGCCGATCGCCGTCGCCACCGATTGCAATCCGGGCACGTCGCCGGTGCTGTCGCCCACCCTGATGCTGAGCATGGCCTGCACTCTGTTCGGCCTCACGCCCGAAGAAGCGCTTGCGGGGATGACGCGGGAAGGGGCAAAGGCGCTTGGGCTGCAGGACGAGATCGGCACGATCGCCGCCGGCAAGGCCGCCGATCTCTGCGTCTGGCGGGTCTCGCGGCCGGCCGAGCTCTGCTACTGGATCGGCCATCCGGGGCCGGAGCGCCGCATCTTCGGCGGCGTGGATCTTCAGGGGGAATGAATTGAATCCGAGACGCGACAATAGCCGCCATATCGAGGCGCCGACGGGTACGGAGATCACAGCCAAGAGCTGGACGACCGAGGCGGCGATGCGGATGCTGATGAACAATCTCGATCCGCGGGTTGCCGAAGCGCCGGAAGAGCTGGTCGTTTATGGCGGCATCGGCCGGGCGGCGCGGGATTGGGAAAGCTATGACCGGATCGTCGAAACGCTGAAGCGGCTGGAGGAGAATGAGACGCTTCTCGTTCAGTCCGGCAAGCCGGTGGGCGTGTTTCGGACGCATGAAGACGCGCCCCGCGTGCTGCTCGCCAATTCGAACCTGGTGCCGAAATGGGCGACCTGGGAGCATTTCAGCGAGCTCGATCGCAAGGGCCTGATGATGTACGGCCAGATGACGGCCGGTTCGTGGATCTACATCGGCACGCAGGGCATCGTTCAGGGCACCTACGAAACCTTCGCCGAGATGGGGCGACAGCATTATGGCGGCGATCTTCGCGGCCGCTGGATATTGACCGCTGGCCTCGGAGGCATGGGCGGCGCTCAGCCGCTCGCCGCGGTGATGGCGGGCGCGCACTGCATTGCCATCGAGTGTCAGGAGAGCCGGATCGAGAAGAGGCTCGAGACGCGCTACCTCGACCGCCGCGCCGAAAGCATCGATGAGGCGCTTGAAATCATTCGTACGGCGGACGAGCCTACGTCCGTGGGCCTGCTCGGCAATGCGGCCGAGATCCTGCCGGAGATGGTGAGGCGCGGCATCAAGCCGGATGCGCTTACCGACCAGACATCGGCGCACGATCCGGTGAACGGCTATCTCCCCATTGGCTGGACGGTCGAAAAGTGGGTGGAGATGCGGGAGCGCGACCCCAAGGCTGTCGAAGAAGCCGCGCGCAAATCTATGGCCGCGCATGTCGAAGCGATGCTCGCCTATAAGAGTATGGGCGTTCCGACCTTCGACTACGGCAACAACATCCGCCAGGTCGCCAAGGATGAGGGCGTCGCCCACGCCTTCGATTTTCCGGGCTTCGTGCCCGCTTATGTGCGGCCGCTCTTCTGTCGCGGCATCGGCCCGTTCCGCTGGTGCGCGTTGTCGGGTGATCCGGAGGACATTTATCGCACGGACGAGAAGGTGAAGGAGCTGATCCCGGACGATCCGCACCTCCACCGCTGGCTCGACATGGCGCGGGAGCGGATCGCGTTTCAGGGGCTTCCGGCGCGCATCTGCTGGGTGGGGCTTGGGCAAAGGCACCGGCTCGGACTCGCCTTCAACGAGATGGTGGCTCGCGGCGAGCTGAAGGCGCCCGTCGTGATCGGCCGCGACCATCTCGACAGCGGATCGGTCGCATCCCCCAATCGCGAGACGGAGGCGATGAAGGACGGGTCCGACGCCGTGTCGGACTGGCCTTTGCTCAACGCTTTGCTCAACACCGCGTCGGGCGCGACCTGGGTGTCGCTCCATCATGGCGGCGGTGTCGGCATGGGCTATTCGCAGCATGCGGGAATGGTGATCGTTGCCGACGGCAGTGACGCTGCGGCACGGCGGCTGGAGCGGGTGCTCTGGAACGACCCAGGCACCGGCGTCATGCGCCACGCCGATGCTGGCTACGACATTGCCCTCGACTGCGCGCGCGAGCAGGGCCTCGACCTGCCGATGGTGCGCTGAAGTGGAGACGGTCACGCTGAAGCCCGGTGCAGTCACGCTGAAGCCCGGTGCAGTCACGCTGGACGCGCTGCGTACGATCTGGGCGGGCGCGCGGTTCAAGCTTTCAGAGGAAGGCTGGGCGGCACTGGACGCAGCGGCGGAAGCTGTGTCCCGGATCGTGGGGTCCGGCCGCACCGTCTATGGCGTCAACACGGGCTTCGGCCTGCTGGCGCAGACGCGCATTCCGGACGATCGGCTGGAAGAGCTTCAGCGGAACCTGATCCTTTCGCACAGCTGCGGCCTTGGGGAAGCGCTGGAGCCGAATGTCGTGCGGCTGATTGTCGCGCTGAAGGTGATCGGGCTTGCCCGCGGCCATAGCGGCGTCAGGCAGCTGGTGGTGGAGCGGCTGCTTGCGTTGCTCGAAGCCGACGCGCTGCCGGTCATTCCAGCACAGGGCTCGGTAGGCGCGTCAGGTGACCTCGCACCGTTGGCGCATCTCAGCGCCGCGCTCCTCGGTGAGGGAAAGATCACGCTGCGGGATGAAGTGCTTCCCGCGTCGGAGGCGCTGCAGCGGCTTGGCCTCGAGCCGCTGGTGCTTGGGCCGAAGGAGGGCCTGGCGCTTATCAACGGCACCCAGGTTTCAACTGCGCTTGCGCTCGATGCCCTGTTCACCGGCGAGCGGGTGCTTGCCTCAGCAGTGGTTGCGGGCGCGCTTTCCGTCGAGGCCTTCAAGGGCACCGACGCCGCCTTCGACCCGCGCATCCACGAAGTGCGCGGACAGCCGGGACAGATCGCTGTGGCTGCGGCGCTTCGGAGCCTTCTGGAAGGCCCGAGCGAGATCAAGCGCAGCCACGAAGATTGCGGCAAGGTGCAGGACCCCTACAGCTTCCGCTGCCAGCCGCAGGTGGTCGGCGCGGCTCTGGATCTGTTGCGACATGCCGCGCGGACCCTGGAGATCGAGGCGAATGGCGTCACCGATAATCCGCTAATCTTCCCGGGCGAAGATGAGGCGCTATCGGGCGGCAATTTCCATGCGCAGCCGGTCGCCTTTGCTGCCGACATGATCGCGATGGCGCTCTGCGAAGTCGGATCGATTAGCGAGCGGCGGACCGCGGTGCTCGTCGATCCGAAGATGAGCGGATTGCCGCCCTTCCTCGTCAAGGACAGCGGCGTCAACTCAGGCTTCATGATTGCGCAAGTTACGGCGGCGGCGCTGGTTTCGGAGAACAAGACCCTCGCCTTCCCGTCCAGCGTCGATTCCATCCCGACCAGCGCCAATCAGGAAGACCATGTCTCGATGGCAACTGCAGGCGCGCGGAAGGCCGGCAGAATTGCACGCAACGCGGCGGGGGTGATCGGCGTCGAGTTGCTGGCGGCGGTACAAGGCCTAGACTTCCACGCGCCGGTGAAAACGTCGGCCAAGCTGCAGCCGGTGGTGGACGCGATCCGCGCCGAGGTGCCGCATTACGCCTCCGACCGCTATCTGGCCGACGAGCTCGCCTGGGCCCAATCGGCGGTGCTGGAGGGTCAGTTTGCAATTGTCGACCTCGACAAAGGAGCGGCATGAGGATCTGCTTTTCCTACATCGCGCAGGTTCATCAAACCTTCCACTCCCTCCCGATCGCGCTGGAGATAGCGCGCAGGTGTCCCGACGTAGAGGTTCGTCTGGCCTGTCTGACGGAAGCGCACAGGACCTTCGTCAAGAAGGTTCAGCGCAGCTATTATCCCGATGCAGAAGTGAAAGTGGATCTGCTGCGCCTGCCCTCTATCATACGAAAACTCATGCCCCGGATTGGCCAAGGCATTGTGCCGAAGCTTTTCGCCCTCTTCGGCAATCTCGGCTACTTTCGGACATTCGATGCGCTCGTGGTGCCGGAACGCACGACTTTGCTCATCCGGCGGCTTTTGCCGCGCCGCATCCGCATGATCTGGACGCGGCACGGAGCAGGCGACCGGGCCAACGGTTTCGAGCCGGAGATTGCGAAGTTCGACTTCGTGCTGATGGCCGGCAGTAAGATCGAGCAGCGCCTTCTCGAGCAAAAGCTGATCAAGCCGGGCCAGTACGCAACGGGCGTCTATGCCAAGTTCGATCTGGTCCGACGTATGCCCCATCCGCCGCTGTTCGATAATGGGAGGCCCACCGTCGTCTATAATCCGCATTTCTGGCGGAGCCTTTCATCCTGGCCCACAGACGGTCAGCGCGTGCTCGATTTCTTTGCGTGTAGCGATCGGTTCAACCTGATCTTCGCACCTCACATCAGGCTTTTCTATCCGCCGCGGCCCGACAAGTATGATGACTTCAGCGCCTATATGAAGCTGCCGCACATGCACATCGATCTTGGCAGCGAGGCAAGCGCGGACATGACGTATCTGTTCGCCGCCGACCTCTATCTAGGGGACGTGAGCAGCCAGGTGGCCGAATTCCTCGTGCGGCCGCGGCCCTGCGTGTTCCTTAATTCGCACCATGTCGATTGGGCGGGAGACCCCAATTACCGCTTTTGGACGCTCGGCCCAGTAGTCGACGATGTGGCAGGACTGGAGTCAGCTTTGGACGAGGCGCTGAGCGATGACGGCAAATACCGCGCGTTGCAGCTCGACTACGTTCGGGAGACGTTCGCCGAGGCCGAACATGACACCGCCCCGAAGGGAGCCGATGCCATCATGAAATACCTGGCTGAGGCGAATTAGCCTGTTCAGCCATCGTGCCGCGCAAAAGGGCGGCAATTTCGGCAATCCCCGCTTCCGCCTGGAAGGCTGATCGCACCCGGTGGAAGCCGGCTTCACCCAGCGCCTCGCGCAGATCGGCCTGGCGGATCAGCCGCTCAAGCGCTGTGGTCAGCGCTTCAACATCAGCAGGCGGAACAAGGATGCCGGTTACACCGTCCTCAATCAGCTCGGGTATCGCCGAAAAGCGCGTCGACAGGCAGGCAAGCCCCTGACTCTGCGCTTCCATCAAGACGTTGGGCAGGCCGTCCCGATCACCATCGGATCCTTCTCTCGAGGGGAGGACGAACAGATCGCAGCTTCGATAGCGTTCGACCACCACCGCGCGCGTTTCCACGCCATGCCACTCGATCCGGTCTTCGAGCCCCAGACTGCGTGCGTGCGCCTGCAGCTTCGCCAGCAGAGGTCCGCCGCCCACATGATCGAGATGCCAAGACAAGTCCGGCGGCAGACTCGCCAGGGCGTTCAGAAGAACGTCGAGGCCCTTCTTCTCAACCGCACGTCCGACGGACAGTAGCCGCACGGGATCGGCCTTCCGGCTCCCGTCCCGCGGGGGCCGAACGGGCTGATCTGGAGGAAAGAGGGAAAAGGAGAGGCCATGATAGATGAGCTTCACCTTATCCGGATCGTCAGTCAGCTGCCGAAGCTTCTCTGCCCCTGGAGTAGTGCAAGTTGCGCACCAGCGCATTGCAGCCAGCTTGTCGCGCTTGTCCCAATCGGGCGTGGTCCAGATGTCCTTGGCGTGCGCGCTGGCAGCGAAGGGCAAGCCGGTGATCGCCGACGCATAACGGCCGATCGAGCCAGCGCCGAGGATGAAGTGGGCGTAGAACAAGCCGATATGCCGAGGCATCTCCGCCACCAGCGCGAGACTCTGCCAAAAATGCACCCTGCGGACGGCGCGGCGCTTCAGGGTTTCCTGCTTCTGGTCCTCTAGAAACATCGAGAGGGCGCGCCGATAGCCTGCCGTTCCTCGAAGCTGCTTCCAGGCGCGAAGCACCCGCAGCGGCGACCGCCACGGCTCCGGCAGATAGTGGACCGGCGCCTGCAGCCGGTCGTGCAAGGAATGGCGATGAGGTTCGCCCGGACTGAGCGAAGCCAGCCAGAGGTGCAGCCCTTGCTCCTCGAGTCCGACAAGCTCCTGAGCCACGAAGGTTGTGGAGACGCGCGGCCAAGCCTTGACCAGCACGCATATAGTCCGCTGGGACGGCAGCTCCGGCTCGTTCAAAGCTATGGCTTTTTGGATCGGCATGGGGCAGCCCGTCAGAAGAAGGTGGCGCGCCCGCGTGCCCGCCGGAGGGGAGCGTTAGGAGTGAAATCGGGCGACAATTGGACCGCAATCATCCTCGCCGGGCAGCGGCCGGGGGAGAATGCATTCGCGCGCTCGCATGGCGTCGAGTTCAAGGCGTTGATCCCGGTGGCCGGAGAGCCGATGCTGGGGCGCGTGGTGCGGACGATGCTCGCCTGCCCTTCGGTCGGGCGGATCGTCATTCTTGCCCAGGAGCCTGAGGCGTTGCTGGCGGGCGAACTTGGCTGGATCAGGGCTGAGCCCCGCATCGGTACCGCCGCCGCGGGTGCCGGCATATCGGACAGCATTGACGCGGTTGCCGGGAGCGATGCGGCGCCTTGGCCGGTGCTTGTGGTTACCGCCGACCATGCTCTGCTTACGCCTGAGGTGGTCGAGCACTTCCTTGCACAGGCAGGCGCCGGCGACGGAGCTTTGGCGGTGGTGGAGCGGAAGGTGGTCGAAGCCGAATTCCCCGAGACGCGCCGGACCTGGATCAAGTTCAGGGGCGGCCAGTTTAGCGGGGCCAACCTCTTCGCTTTGTGCGGAGAGAATGCGCGGAAGGCGCTGGCCATCTGGTCCGGCGTGGAGCGGGACCGAAAGAAGGCCCTGAAGCTACTTCGCTATTTCGGGCCGCTGCTGGCGCTTCGGGCGCTGACACGGACGATTACGATTGAGGGCGCACTGCTGGCGGTCGGAAGGAAAGCGGGTCTGGACATTCGCGCAGTGCGGCTGCCGTTCGCGAAGGCGGCGATAGACGTGGACAAACCTGCGGACCTGGAGCTCGTCGAGCGCATATTGCGTCGGGGTTAGGTCATTTCGTCGAGCGTCAGCGCGTTGGCCGTGGCTGCGGACGACGCCGTATTGTCGAACATGCACCAGACCGGCCGATCCGCCTGCTTGCGAATAGCGGCAGCATATTCGGCTAGACGCGCATCGTCGTAGCTCGAGCGGTACATGACGGGAGAGCCGTGCAGACGGTAGTAGCTGATCCCGCGCCAGCCGCCGGGCTCGCCGGCATTGGGCGTTCGGGCTGGATCGGCGGCTACGCGATGAACTTTCCAGCTTTCGAGCAGCGCGTCTGCTTCGGCTGCGAACCAGCTGGCGTGGCGCGGCTCGCAGGCGATCGCGGCGATGCCGCGCTCGGCCAACGGCTTGAAGAAGCCCTCCGCCGTCGCCGCATCGAAGGCGAGGCTCGGCGGCAGCTGGACGAGGAGGACGCTGAACTTGGGGCCTAAGCTGGCGCTTTCGGAGAGGAAGGTCTCCAGTAGCCCCTCGCAGTCCACGAGCTTCGCGCCGTGGGTAATGGTCTTCGGCAGCTTGACCGCAAACTGGAAGTCTTCAGGGACGGTCTCCGCCCAGCGTTGCCACGTCTCTTTGCGGTGCGGGCGGTGGAAGGAGGAGTTGATCTCGACGCCTCTGAACCGCGTCGCGTAGCGGGCGAGTGCGCTGTCGCCTTGGCCGAAGGCGCGGGCGTCCTTGCTTGGAATGGTCCAGCCGGCGGTGCCGATGATGATCGTCATTGGTCCTCCTGCGCCGGGCACAAAAAAACCGCCGAAGCTTGCGCTTGGCGGCGTTTTCTATTGGTTGCGGGAGTAGGATTTGAACCTACGACCTTCAGGTTATGAGCCTGACGAGCTACCGGGCTGCTCCATCCCGCGCCAATAACCTTCCCCTGAAGGGGGAAAGACTTGTGAATGGGTTACTCAAGGCGCCGGCCGCAAAGCCTGGCGACGACCTACTCTTCCATCGCTTAAGCGATAGTACCATCGGCGCTGTCTGGTTTCACGGCCGAGTTCGGGATGGGATCGGGTGGGTCACAGACGCTATGGCCACCACGCTATGGGGCCGGCGCATTGAGTGTTCTAGAAATCGTGCACTTTTGAATATCTGCTGAGATCCCTCGCAGACAGTCCCAAGACTGTCGTTGATGGTGGGATTCATCAAGCGCGAATAGAGCAATTAGGACCGGTTAGCTCCACCCATTACTGGGCTTCCACATCCGGCCTATCAACGTCGTGGTCTTCGACGGCTCTGTGATAACTTATCTTGAGGGAGGCTTCCCGCTTAGATGCTTTCAGCGGTTATCCCGTCCGTACATAGCTACCCTGCTGCACTGCTGGCGCAATGACAGGTCCACCAGAGGTACGTTCAACCCGGTCCTCTCGTACTAGGGTCAACTCCTCTCAATTATCGACGCCCACGGCAGATAGGGACCAAACTGTCTCGCGACGTTCTGAACCCAGCTCACGTACCACTTTAATTGGCGAACAGCCAAACCCTTGGGACCTGCTCCAGCCCCAGGATGTGATGAGCCGACATCGAGGTGCCAA
>NZ_DASWTN010000036.1:0-30277 GCF_036402135.1 Allosphingosinicella sp.
AATCAGCGAATCGATGGCCTTGAGGCCGGTCTGCATCGGCTCGTTCACCGACTTGCGCGGGATAATGCCCGGCGCCTTCACTTCGACGCGGCGGCGCTCGGCGGCTTCGATCGGGCCCTTGCCGTCGATCGGGTTGCCAAGGCCGTCGACCACACGGCCGAGCAGGCCCTTGCCGACCGGAACGTCGACGATCGTGCCGGTCCGCTTGACGGTGTCGCCTTCACGGATCTCGGAGTCGGAGCCGAACACCACGACGCCGACATTGTCGGCTTCGAGGTTCAGGGCCATGCCCTTGATGCCGTTGGTGAACTCGACCATCTCGCCCGCCTGGACGTTGTCCAGGCCATGGATGCGGGCGATGCCGTCGCCGACCGACAGCACGGTGCCGACTTCCGAAACCTGGGCTTCGGTGCCGAAATTGGCGATCTGGTCGCGAATGACCTTCGAGATTTCTGCGGCGCGGATATCCATGTTCAGCCTTTCATCGCCTGGGCGAGGGAGTTCAGTTTGGTGCGGATGGAGCCGTCGATCATCTGCGAGCCGACCTTCACGACGAGCCCGCCCAAGATGGTGGGATCGACGCTGAGGTCAACCGAGACGTCGCGGCCGATGCGGTTCTTGAGGTTGGTTCTGAGGGCCGCGACCTGATCGTCGGTCAGCGGGTGGGCGGAGGTAACCTCCGCCGTCGTCTCGCCGCGATGGTGGGCGGCGAGCATGTTGAAGGCGCGGATGATCTGGGGAAGCTGCGACAGGCGGCGGTTCTGCGCCACCACGCCGAGGAAATTGGTGGTAATGGGATCGAGCTTCATCGCGCCGGCGGCGGCGGAAACGGCCTTCACTGCCGCGTCGCGGCCGATCAGCGGGCTGGTCGTCAGCTCGCGGAGATCGTCCGAATCGCGCAGCGCCTCGCGGAGCGCCGCAAGGCTGGTGCCGACCGCCTCAATCTGCTTTTCGTCACGGGCCAGTTCGAACAGGGCGGTTGCGTAGCGTCCTGCCAAACTTGCCTGAATGCCGCCGGAAATCTCCACGCGCGCCTAAACTCCCAGATCGGATGCATGCCCATATGAAAAGGGGGCTGCGTGGGACATGTCCCTGCGCCCCCTCGGATGGGTCGCGCGGGCCCTAGCAGGGGCTTTGCTGCGATGCAAGGCAGTGCCTCGTCGCAACCTCAAGGCGAAACGAAGTATTACGGAGCTGGCACCGTGCGACGCTCTTTCGGCATCGAATCCAGATACGCCTTCCGCTGCTCGGCGCGGTCACGCAGGTCATAGTCGTACGCCATGCGCTGTCGTTCCGGCAGCTTTGATTCCAGGATACGCTCGGCCTCCGCGAGGATCTTGGCCTCTTCGTTCCAGCGGTAGGTCACCCGGCAGGAGTCCGTTTGCGGTGTGGGCGGACATTCACCGCCATGCTGCATCGTGACCAACTCCCGTTCGCCTGGCGTGAAGCCGTACATCTGCTGTTCCAGGAGCATATTCGCCCCCCCATAATCGCGGGTCCAAAATTGCATCACCCCGCCGGGACTGCCGGAGAAGTTATTCTGACCCGCTCCGCAATTCATCTTGTTCAGGGACACCGCAAGTTCGGGATTTCCGCCGCCTGTCAGTTCGACGGTTTTGATGGCCGTGTCAGGGAGGTCTATCGTACCGCATTGCAGGCCGTGGCGGGCGCGGAGATTTTCCAGAACCGCCGTCTTCAGTTCAGTCTCAGAGACCGAACGGGATGAGGGAGCTGCTGCCGCCGCAGCCGCATTGTCTGCCTTGTTCGGGGCGGATCGGTCGCTCTCGCTGCCGCAGGCCGCCAATAATAAAAGGCCACTGAGGACGGCGCCCGTTTTCGACTTGCTCATTTGCTGTCTGTCCTTTCCTGCCGCATGCCGAGATGGTCAGGCACCACAACTCCAGCGTGCCTGCATCTCGCGCACCTTACCCGGCTCGCGTATCGTGACTGCGGCGTCCCGCGTCATCTCTTCGTCGCCGGTTTTCGTGCCGTGGGACTCCAGCGGCCGTACTTCGATCGAGAAATCCTCGCGGCTGAAAGTGCCGCCTTCGTAAAGCTCGTTGCCCTTGAAGGCGAGGTGGATCAGCTTGTTCGCCGGGCGCGCAATGGCGTCGCCCTGAACCGCCACCAGTAGCTCGTCCCTGTCAGCCCTGAGGCTGCATCCGGCGCCAGACTCCAGTTCGCTCTCGATGTCCGCACGGCTCAACGCGCCTAGAGCGGCGGCTTCCCCTCCGCTTGCGTCTGCCGACTTGCCGGCAGCCGGCGGCTGCTGGCTATTGACTGGTGCGGATGGGGCCGGCGCAGAAGCTTCGGAAGCGGGCGTAGCCGCGTTCCCGTTACTTCCTTCGTCACTCGCCTGCTCGACCGAACAGGCGGTCAGCGCGGTCGCGGCCAGTGCGGCGAAGATGATCCTCATATGTTGTTCCTTTTTGAGTAAGGAGAGCGTCGGCAGTGCCGAGCGGCGTCAATATGCCCAGGTGACGTTTGCCCGGCCGATCACGCGCCCGCGGCATTCGATCACGACGCGGCGGAGGCCGCGCTGAGCGGGCGCTTCGGCGCGAAGATCGACATTGCTGATGACCTCAGCAGCCGCACCTCTCGGCGGCGTGACGCGAAGCACCAGCCGCTGAGTCGCGCCTGCCCGGACGCCGCGGATGAGGCGCAGCCTGTATCCGGCGGTAGGAACCTGCGCGCTGCCGGTGACGATCAGGGTCGGCCGGGAGCGGGGCCCGGGCATCGCATTGACGAAAGCCTGCCAATTCGAATTGAGGATTGGGCAGGCGCTTTGCGCGTGCGCCGTTCCACCGGAGATGGAGAGCGGCATGGTGACAGCAATCATGCCAGCCATCGGCAGCATTGCCGCGATCAACTTTTTCATGAATGTCCCTCCTACTGAACAGGAAGCGCCGCGCTCTAGCGAAACGGCGCCTCGTATCACCAATGCAACAAACGTCCTCCAAGTTCCCGTACTTGCGCGGGTAGGAGCGGCGTCCGGTTTGGCAGCAAGGATCGGGATGCACGGGAGATGCCGTGGGTCTAAAGAGAGACGATGAAGACGGCTAAAGCTATGAATGAAGAAGCCGCCTGGGCGGCGGTCATGGCGCGCGACAGAGGCGCCGACGGGCGTTTCGTGACGGGCGTGCTCACGACCGGCATCTACTGCCGCCCCAGCTGCGCAGCACGCCATCCGAAGCGGGAGAATGTTCGTTTCTTCGCCGACGGAGCCGCTGCCCGCGCCGCGGGGCTTCGTCCTTGCCTGCGATGCAAGCCCGATGAAGTGACGCGGGAGGCGGAGGCGTTGGCGAAAGTGTACCGGCTGCTGGAGGCGGCGGAGGAACCGCCTTCACTGAACCATCTTGCCGACGCGGCCGGCTATTCGCCGCACCATTTCCACCGCCTGTTCAAGCGCGCGACCGGCGTCACTCCCGCCGAATATGCCCGCGGAAAGAGAGCCAGGAACATGACCGAGAGCCTTGAAGCCAGTGGCCGAGTGACCGACGCCATCTACGATGCCGGCTATTCCGGCCCCGGCCGCTTCTATGCGGACGCCAAGGCGCGGCTCGGCATGACGCCGTCCGCCTGGCGGGACGGCGGGCGGGGCGAGACGATCCGCTGGGCGGTGGCCGAGACGTTCTTGGGCAAGATGCTCGTGGCGGCAACCGAGAAGGGGATTTGCCGACTTTCGTTCGACGAGGATGAAGCGGAGCTGCGGCGCCGCTTTCCCAATGCGGCGATCGAGCCGGCCGGGCAGGACATGGCCGAACTTGTTCAGCGGACTGTGGACGCGGTGAACCGGCCGGAGCGGCCGCATGACCTGCCGCTCGACGTTCGCGGCACCGCGTTTCAGCAGGCGGTGTGGCGGGAACTAAGCCGGATCCCGCCGGGGGAGAGCCTTAGCTACGCGGCATTGGCGGCCAAGGCCGGAAATCCGAATGCCGTTCGGGCGGCGGGCACGGCTTGCGGCGCGAACCATATCGCCGTCCTCATCCCCTGCCACCGCGCCAGGCGCGGCGACAATACGCCAGGAGGCTATGCCTATGGCGTCGAGCGGAAGGCAAAGCTGCTCGAACGTGAAGGCGCTCCGCAGATGAGCCTTCCCGCCCGTTCAGGCTGAACCCGGAACAAATATCCTCCTGCTGACATTGCCGCCTCATTGAAGAGGAGGAGTGGAATGGTCGACGTTCGCAACGTCCGTCAGGGAATGCAGGTAATCGGGTCCGACGGCGGAATGGTCGGCGAGGTGGCGGGGCTTCATGGCGACCATATTCATGTGCGGCCGACGCCGCCCGTCGAGAGCGGTGTCGACCATGTGGTGCCGCGCGGCTGGGTGGTGCGGGTCGATCAGCATGTGCATCTCGACCGCGAGGCGGCGCTGGTGCGCGATACCTGGACGACGGGCGAGCCGGCACATGCGGCGGCTCCGGCCGCGGCGGCGCACCATACGGAGCGCAAACGGCCTGACAATTATCACGGCGTGGGGAAGAGCTGGA
Source organism: Allosphingosinicella sp. (assembly GCF_036402135.1). Taxonomy (GTDB): domain Bacteria; phylum Pseudomonadota; class Alphaproteobacteria; order Sphingomonadales; family Sphingomonadaceae; genus Allosphingosinicella. The sequence goes on from NZ_DASWTN010000036.1 coordinate 4,491, forward strand.
TCGTCTGGCTGATCGGCATCATCTTCCTCGCCATCGTCATCATTCTCGGCGTCCGCGGGTGCGGCTATGCGGCGAGCGACAGCGATACGCGCCAGCCGAACGTGGACGCGCCGGACGCTTAGAGGAAGCTGTAGGGATCGACGTCAACGGCGACGCGCACGCTGCGAGGCCAATCGAGCTTGCCGAGCCAGTCGCGGATGACGTCCTGCACGTCTAGGCTCCGGGCGGCGTGGACGAGGAGGCGCTGGCGATGACGGCCGCGGAGCATGGCGAGCGGCGCCGGGGCGGGGCCGAACACGGCCATATTCTCGACCTTCGGCGCAGTGCGGCCGATCAGGCGCGCGGTTTCGGTCGCTTCGGCTAGATCTTCCGACGAGACGATGATGCCGGCGAGGCGGCCGAAAGGCGGCATCGCCGCCTCCCGCCGCGCGTCCGTCTCGGCGGCGTAGAAACCCTCGACATCGCCGCTGACGAGGGCGCTGATTACCGGCGCTGCGGGCTCGTGAGTCTGGACGAAGACGCGGCCGGGCTTTTCGCCGCGTCCGGCGCGGCCTGAAACCTGGCAGATCTGCTGGAAGCTGCGCTCGGCCGCGCGGAGGTCGCCGCCTGAGAGGCCGAGATCGGCGTCCACGACGCCCACCAGGGTGAGGTTCGGGAAGTGATAGCCCTTGGTGACGAGCTGGGTGCCAATGACGATGTCGATTTCGCCGGCATCCATGCGTCCGACGAATTCCGCCGCCTTGGCCGGCGACCAAATGGTGTCGGAGGTGACGATGGCGGTGCGCGCGTCTGGAAAGAGCGCACGCACTTCATCCGCGATACGTTCGACGCCCGGGCCGCAGGGGACGAGGCTGTCCTCGTCCTTGCATTCGGGACAGGCGCGCGGCGGCGGCATCATATGTCCGCAATGGTGGCAGGCGAGGCGGCTGACGAGCCGGTGCTCGACCATCCAGGCGGTGCAATTGGGGCATTGGAAGCGGTGGCCACAGGTGCGGCAAAGGGTGAGGGGGGCATAACCGCGGCGATTGAGGAACAGCAAAGTCTGCTCGCCCGCCTCCAGATTGGCTTCGATCTCCCGAACCAGAGTGGGCGCCAGCCAGCGGCCGCGCATCGGCGGATCCTGGATAAGGTCGATGGCCGCAATCTCCGGCATGTCCGCGCCGCCGAAGCGGGCGGGGAGCTTCACTTCCTTATAGACGCCGATCTCCGCCATTTGCCGCGTCTCGATGGCTGGAGTCGCGGAGGCGAGGATGACCGGCACCTCCTCCAGCTTCGCGCGCATCACTGCCACGTCGCGGGCATGATATTGGACGCCTTCCTCCTGCTTGAAACTTGTCTCGTGCGCCTCATCGACAACAATCAAGCCGAGACTGCGGTAGGGAAGGAAGAGGGCGGAGCGGGCGCCGACCACGACCTTTGCATCGCCCGTGGAGATGGCGCGCCAGGCGCGGCGGCGCTGCGACTGGCGAAGGCCGGAATGCCAGGCGACCGGCTCGCATCCGAAGCGGGCGGCGAAGCGCTTCAGGAAGGGCTCGGTAAGCGCGATTTCGGGGAGGAGGACGAGCGTCTGCTTCCCCTGCCGCAGCGCCTCGGCGATGGCCTCGAAATAGACTTCGGTCTTGCCGGAGCCGGTGACGCCGTCGAGCAGATAGGGCGAGAAGCCGCCGCTTCTCACGGCGGTCACGAATTCTGATGCGGCCTCCTGCTGAGCGGGCTCCAGCGCGGGCGCGGCATGATCCGGATCGGGGGGAGGGAAGGGCGCGTCGATGGTGACTTCTACGGCTTCGATCGCGCCTGCCTTGACGAGACCGCGGATAACGCCGTCCGATACGTCCGCGGCCAGCGCAAGCTCACGGATCAAGCCCTGGCGGCTCTCTATCCGCTCAAGCGCCTGCGCCCGCTGCGGCGTCAGGCGGTCGGGAACGAGACCCGTTGCGCGATATTCTGTGACGGTGCGGGCGCCGTCGAGCGCACTCGACGAAGGGAGTGCCATGCGAAGAACCGCGGCAATGGGCGAGAGATAATAATCCGCCGTCCAGTCGATGAGGCGGCGAAGCGGCTCGGCGAGCGGCGGCACGTCGTAGACGTGGAGAAGCGGCCGCAGGCGATTGTCGCCCACCTCCTCCGTCTCAAGCCGCTCCGGCTCCCAGACGACGCCAACCTCCTGGCGCGGCCCGAGCGGCGCGACGACGATGGAGCCGGGCGGCACGTCCGCATCCCTCGGCGCGCGATAATCGAGCGGACCCAGGGCTGCATTGAGAAGAAGGACGCGGACGCGGTTCATAAGGCCTCGCCCATATCGCCACTCCGGTCTATTTCGGAAAGGGTCAGGTGAAGGAGGGTGAATAATGATCGCGCGGAGGTGGCATGGCCGGGTGCCGGCCGACAAAGCGGAGGAATATATTCGACTGACGAAGGAGGTGGGTCTTGCCGACTACCGCCGGACGGAGGGAAATCTCGGCGCATGGTGCCTCCACCGGCGCGAGGGCGATATCGTCCATATCGAGACCTTCACCTTTTGGACCGACATGGATGCGGTCCGCCGCTTCGCCGGCGACGAAGTGGAAGTCGCCAAATATTACGACTTCGATCGCGACTTCCTTATCGAGAAGGAGCCGACGGTGCTTCACTTCGACGTGGCCGAGTAATCTTTAGGGCATCGCTAGCACGGCAGCGATGGAGTCTATGCCGTCCCACAAGCTTTGCAGACGGATATTCTCATCCTCGCCATGCTGATTGTTGTCGTGGTTCCAAAGACCAAGGACGATAGTGGGCGCACCAAGCTCCTCCCGGATGAGGTAGAGCGGGAGGCTGCCGCCGAGGCTCGGCTGAACGACGAGCTTGCCGTTCCTCCGAAGCACCTCCGATAGGTCCCGGACCAGGGGATGCTCAAGCCTCGTGCGTTCCGCCGGATAGCCTGGTTCGCTCGTGAATTTTGCGATCTTCGGGAACCGAAGCCGCTCTTCCATCGTCGGCTCTCGGTCCAGAACCTCATATCCCTGAGCCCGGATATGCTGCCGGACCTTCTCTACCTGACGATCCGGCCGGTTGCCGAGCACGAGCCTAAGGTCGAGCGCGGCCGTCGCGGTGGTCGGAACGACGTTGCGCGAATTCTCGCCCACGTCCGCACTTCTGATGCCATTGATGTTGAGGGAAGGGAGCTGAATGGCCTCGGTCAGGCTCGCGCCTCCGCCCTCGACCCAGCCAAGCCCAAGCTCCCGCTTCAGTGCTTCGTCGGGCGCGGGAATGGCGGCGATGGCGGCGCGCTCTGCATCCGACAGCGGCACCACGTCGTCGTAGAAGCCCGCGATCGTCACCCGCCCCGTTTCATCCTTCATCGATGCGAGAAGCTCTGACAGCATCATGCCCGGGTTCGGCGCCCAATTGCCGTAATGGCCGCTATGGAGCGGGCGGACGGGTCCATAGACGGTGACCTCCGCATTAACGTCGCCGCGAACGCCGAGGACGAGCTGCTGCGGGCCTGTCTGATGGGCAGGGCCGTCGATGATCAGCCAGCCGTCCGAGGCCAGCACTGCCTTGTGGCGCCTGAGGAGCGCCTGGAGATTGGGCGACCCCGCTTCCTCCTCCCCTTCAAAGACGATCTTGAGATTGAAGCCCGGCCGCCTCTTCTCCGCCTTCAGTGCGTCGACAGCCGCAAGGATCGCCATGACGCCCGCTTTGTCGTCGGAAGCGCTACGGGCATAGACGCGGAAGTCGGAGCCGATCTCCCGTCCTGACGCCGGCGCCGAAACCGGTGCACCGCCCTGGTCGTGCCTGTTCGAAAGTAGGACGGGCTTAAAAGGGGGCGTCACCTTCCACTGCGCGGACGTCACCGGCTGCCCGTCATAATGGGCATAGAGGATGAGGGTGCGCTTCGCTCCCGGCACAGGCCATTCGCCGTAGATGAGCGGCGGCGCCTTGCCGTCCTCGCTCTCCAGAAGCCGCGGCGACAGCCCGCGCGCCTCCATCATCTTCCTGATATGGTCCGCGTTGCGGCGGATGTTCGGCAGATCCGACGCAACGTTGGGGATGGCGAGGAGCGCGAGATATTCGTCGAGGATCGAGGCCTTGTTGGCCTCAACCCAAGCCTCGGGTCTCGCAAAAGCGGGCGCACCCGCGAACAGCAGCAGGGCAATTATCAGGCGCAGCATAGTCCCCCCTCGATTGCGAACGTCCCCCCGGCAGGCTAAGCGGGGACCACGAACTTTCTCAAGGGTCTTTCATGAAATTCTTCGTCGACACTGCCGACATTGCCGACATCAAGGAGCTCGCCGAGACTGGCCTGCTCGACGGCGTCACGACCAATCCCTCGCTGATCCACAAGGCGGGGCGCGATTTCCTCGAGGTGGTGGCGGAGATATGCAAGGTGGTGCCGGGGCCGGTATCGGCGGAAGTAGTGGCGACCGACCATGACGAGATGATGCGCGAGGCGGAGATCGTTCGGAAGATTGCAGACAATGTCGCGGTGAAGGTGCCGCTCACCATCGACGGCCTCAAGACCTGCAGGAAGCTGACGAGCGATGGGACGATGGTGAACGTCACGCTTTGCTTCTCGGCCAATCAGGCTTTGCTTGCCGCGAAGGCGGGCGCGACGTTCGTTTCGCCCTTCGTCGGCCGGCATGATGATGTCGGGTACCCGGGGATGGAGCTGATCTCCGATATCCGCCTCATCTACGACAATTACGATTTCGGGACTGAGATCCTCGTCGCGAGCGTGCGGAGCCCGATCCACGTCCACGAGGCCGCCAAAATGGGCGCCGATGTGATGACCGCGCCGCCCGCCGTTATCCGCCAGCTCGTCAAGCATCCGCTCACGGACAACGGCCTGAAGGCGTTTCTCGCGGACTGGGAAAAGACTGGGCAGAAGATCGCCTAAGCGAGACTTCAACATGCTTTCGAAAGTGGATCTCTGGATCGGGAAGAATTTGTTCATCCCGCCGATCGTGCGCCTGTGCCAGGCGACAAAGCAGAGCCAGTTCGCGGTTTCGCGCCTGTTCTGGTTCATCGCCGCGTTGGACGGCTTCTACCGCGCGGAGAATTTGTTCTCCTCCGTTGTATTTGGCGTGATGAGCCTGGTTATGATGGTGACGGCCTCGCTTCGCGCCGATTTGCCGACGACGAGCATGTTCTGGTTCAGGATGCTCGCGCTGCTGTTCCTCATCATGGACGTGGTTACGGGCCTCACCATCGGCATCTGGGCGGGGGTGGAATTCTGGCTCTTCGTGCTCGCCGCCGAATATGCCGCCTCCATCCGAACCATCCCGCCACGGGCGGCGAAGAAGCGGTCCGTCAAGGCGGCGACGCAGGCGAACTGAAACGCGAACGAATTGATATCGCCTATTAACCATCTTCGGGTTAAGCTCCCGATATGGGTAGGGTAATCAGCTTCGAGGACCGGGCGCTGGCGAACCTTCGCGCGCGGGTCGCGGCGGCGGAGGAGGCCAATCAGGACCTCATCGCCTTTGCCCGCGGCCATTCGGGCGCGGTCGCCTCGATCCACGAGGCGGTGCTTGCCGCTGTCGAGGCCGAGGGCTTCGATCACCTGATCCATATCGTCACCCAGGAATGGCCGCAGATATTGGGGCTCGACGCGGTGGCGCTCGCTTTGTTCGTCGGCGAGACTGGGATGCGGGCAGATGCGTCGGGACTGCAGTTCGTCGAGCCGCGGGTGATCCAGCATTCCATCGCGGAGTTCGAAGGCGTGGTGCTGCGCGGGGTCGAGCGGGGGCATCCGCTGTTCGGGCCGGCCTGCGAGCTGATCCGCGCCGAGGCGCTCATTCGGCTTGAGAGCGCGCCGCCGCTGCCGACCGGCCTGCTCGCGCTCGGACAGCGGGCCGAGCAGGGCTTCGAAACGCGGCACGGCTCCGAGCTTCTGGTCTTCCTCGGACGGGTGCTGACGCGCTGCATGGGCAGATGGCTGATCCCTTGAGCGACCACCCGGCCCGCGCGCTGGCGCTCGGCTGGGAACATCATCTGACCCGCGACCGCCGCCGTTCGGAGCATACCGTCCGCGCTTATGTGGCGACCGCGCACAGGCTCATCGACTTTTTAGCAGAGCATCTAGGTGAGCGGGTGACGGCTGAGGCGCTGGCTTCGCTGCAGGCGACGGATCTCCGTGCTTTTCTCACCAGCCGCCGCGCGTCCGGGCTCGGCAACAGCTCGGCGGCTCGCGAGCTTTCGGCAGTGCGGGGGTTCCTCGGCTTCGTGGCACGGGAGCGGGGAAGCGAGGCGACGCTGCCGAAGGTTAAGGGGCCGAAGAAGGCGCGGAGCGTGCCGCGGCCGGTGTCGCCGGACGAGGCGGTGTCGCTTGCCGAGGAGGTTGCCGACGGCGCCAGCGAAGAATGGATCGCGGCGCGCGATTATGCGGTGCTGATGCTGCTTTACGGCTGCGGGCTGCGCGTAGCGGAGGCTTTGTCGTTGACGGGCGCCGTGCTGCCGCTGGGCGAGGCCATGATGGTGACAGGCAAGCGCAGCAAGACGCGAGTGGTGCCGCTGATCCGGCCGGTGGCGGAGGCGGTGGAGCGCTATGTGGCCCTCTGCCCCTATCCCGTTGCCAAGGATGAGCTGCTGTTTCGGGGCGCGCGGGGCGGGCCGCTGAAGGGCGAGATCGTGCGGCGGGCGGTGCGGAATGCCCGGCGCAACCTTGGCCTTGGCGAGCGGACGACGCCGCATGCGCTGCGGCACAGTTTTGCAACGCACCTGCTCGGGCGCGGCGCGGACCTCCGGTCGTTGCAGGAATTGCTAGGGCATGCGAGCCTAAGCTCGACGCAGATTTACACGGCGGTCGACGCCGCGCACCTTATGGATGTTTACCGGAACGCTCACCCGCGGGCTTGAGGACAGATTATGGACTTTTCGCTTTGGATCGCCTTTGTCGCCGCGTCGCTGCTGATGGCGGTGATCCCCGGGCCAGGCGTGGCCAGCATCGTCGGCTTTGCCTTGAGCTCGGGCCGGCGCACCGCTCTTGCTTCCGTCGCCGGAATGGCGGTCGGCAATGCGGTGGCGATGACGGTGTCGCTCGCGGGCGCGGGGGCGATCCTCGCCTCATCCGCTCTGGCTTTCACCATTCTGAAATGGATCGGCGCCGCCTATCTGATCGCCATAGGGCTCGTCGCCATCTGGAGCAGCCGCGGCGGCCCGTCCGAAGCGGTGCCACGGCGACCGATCGGACCGCGAGCGGCTTTCCTCACCAACGTTGCGGTCGGCACCTTCCACCCGAAGACAATCCTGTTCTTCGTCGCCTTCGCCGCCCAGTTCATTCGGCCCGACGCAGCCTATCTTCCGCAGGCCGCCATTCTGGTCGCCACCTTCACCGGCATCGCGGCGATCACCGATACGATTTACGCGCTGACGGCGGCGCGTGCCTCTGGACTGCTTCGGCGGGATGCGGCGCGGCGTTGGGCGCAGCGGGCCGGCGGCGGCGTGCTCGTGGCAGCCGGCGTCGCCACGGCAGCGCTGCGGAAATGATCAGCCTTTCGGGTGGCGCTTCCGCCAGGTGAGCTGGCGCCAGACATAGGTGAGGATGATGGCGGCGATGATCGCTGTCGAAAGCGGGCCGATCACACTGTTGATATTCTCGAACTGCTGGCCGAGCAGATAGCCGGCGATCGCAAGCGCGGAGCTCCAGCCGGCGGTGCCGATGGTCGACCAGATCAGAAAATTCTTGAGCCGCATGTGGAGCAGCCCGGCGGGAATCGAGATGACCGAACGGATGGTCGGAAGCATGCGGCCGAGGCCGACCAGCACCGGCCCGAAACGCCCGAACAGCCGCTCCGCTTTTTCGACGTCCGGCCAGTCAATGGTGAGCCAGCGGCCGTGGCGTTCGATGAACGGCCGGAAGCGATCGATGCCGATCACGCGGGCCACCAGATACCAGAAGAAGTTGCCGAACATGGCGCCTGCGGTGCCGCTGGCGATCACGCCCCAGAGCGTCATCGGCCCCTGTGCGGCAGCGACTCCGGCCAGCGGCATGATTACTTCGGAGGGGACCGGCGGGAACACGGTTTCCAGGAACATGAGGAAGCCGACGCCGAGATAGCCCGTCTTCTGGATGAGATCGATTACCCAGTCGGTCATTGGATCAGGCCAACTTCGCTTCGATGGCGTCCCAGATGAGGGCGGGCGTGTCGGTGCCGTTGAAGCGGTCGATGGCGACGATGCCGGTGGGCGAGGTGACGTTGATCTCCGTCAGCCATTCGCCGCCGATCACGTCGATGCCGACGAAGAGCAGGCCGCGCTTCTTAAGCTCCGGCCCGATGGTGGCGCAGATTTCGCGTTCGCGATCGGTAAGCTCAGCCTTGGCTGCCTTGCCTCCCACCGCGAGGTTCGAACGGATTTCGCCTTCGCCCGGCAGGCGGTTGACCGCGCCCGCGACTTCGCCGTCCACGAAGACGATGCGCTTGTCGCCATCCGCCACGGTGGGGAGGAAAGCCTGCACCATGTGCGGCTCGCGATAGGCGGTGTTGAACACTTCGATCAGCGAGGAGAGATTGGCGCCGTCGCGGCCGATCTTGAAGATCGCCTTGCCGCCATTGCCGTGAAGCGGCTTCACGACGATCTCGCCATGCTCCTCAAGGAATTTGCGGGCAGCGCTAACCGACCTCGTGACCATCGTCGGCGGCATGAAGCGCGCGAAGTCCAGCACCCAGACCTTCTCGGGCGCATTGCGGACGCTGGCGGGGTCGTTGACCACCAATGTCTCGTGCTGGATCCGCTCGAGGAGGTGGGTGGCGGTGATGTAGCCGAGATCGAAGGGCGGGTCCTGCCGCATCAGCACGACATCGATGTCGCGGCCGAGATCGAGGATCGTCCAGTCGCCGAACCGGTAATGATCCCCTTCCGCGCGCTGCACCGTCACCGGATGCGCGCCGGCATAGAGGCGGCCGCCTTCGTAGGTGAGGTCTTCCGGCTGATAATGGTAGAGCGTGTGGCCGCGCGCCTGCGCTCCCAGCATGATCGCGAAGGTGGAATCGCCCGCGATGTTGATCCTGTCCATGGGATCCATCTGGACGGCGACGCGCAGGCTCATTCGTGACTCCGATAAGGTGGAGGCCGCTTAAGCTAGTTCACCAGCCGGAGCAAAGCGGGATTGGCAAAAACGCGGCGCGCAAGTTCGCTGACGAAGTCGAGGAAGACGCTAATCTTGGGAGAAATGGCGGTGCGGCCTGCATAGAGAGCGTAGATAGCCGGCTGATCAAGCAGCTTGTATTTCGGAAGGACGTGGATGAGCTGGCCACCTTCCAGTAGTCCCGCGGCGATTATGGCGGAGACGGGAGCAATAGCGATGCCACGCTGGACCAATTCCATATTCATCAGTGGGTCGTTGCAGGCGAAGCGGCTCCAGATCGGCACGGGCACCCGCTCCTTGCCGCTGCTCATGTCCATCGGGCGCGGCTCGCTCGTCGGGTAGCCGATGATCCTGTGACCTCCCAAGTCGGAAGGAGAGGAGGGGAGGCCGTACGCCTCCACATAAGCGCGACTGGCTACGAGTATGGCGTTCACGTCAGTGATCTTGCGGGCGATGAGGCTTGAATCCTCAAGCCAGCCGATGCGGATCACCACGTCGAAATTGTCGGTGATGGGGTTGAGGGTGCGGTCGGTGAGCTGGAGTTGAACATCCACGTTCGGATAGCGGTCGAGAAATTCAGGCATGTTCTGTTTCAGGATGACATGCCCGATTGAATAGGGTGCCGCGACGCGGAGGCGGCCCGACGGCGTGCCCTGATAGGCGGCGATCTCGGCCTCGGCATTGTAGACTTCCTCGACCATCTTGCTGCAATGGGCGTGGAGGGCGCGGCCGATCTCGGTCAGGGTCACCTTGCGTGTGGTGCGTTCGACGAGGCGGGCCGAATAGGCAGCTTCAAGGCGGGCGACGGCGCGGCTGACGGTGGACTTCGGAAGGCCAAGCGCGCGGGCGGCACCGGACATGGAGCCGAGGTCGCCAACCTTGGCGAACACCGCCATTTCCTCGAGATGCCGCGTCATGTTCGGCTCCATTGTTCCATATGTGGAACGCTGTATCCCAGATTGGACGGCTACTGGAAGGCCGAAGCAACGACCATAGAGCTTTCTACAACAGAGACTGGAGGCTCATCGTGGCCGAACTTGCTTTGATTTCTCGCAACGACGAGCCGCAGGCGCGGAAGAAAGCGCCTGCCGGGGATGCGGGCATTGCCGCCGATGCGCCTCCCGCACCCGGTCGCAAGAAGAAGCGCATCCTCGGCATCCTTGGGGCGGCGCTGCTGCTCGGGGGCGCGGGCTTCGGCTATCAGTACACCACCGTCTGGGCGCATCAGGAGACGACCGACAATGCCTATGTGCGCGCCGACATCACGCCCGTCGCCGCCAAGGTCGAAGGCTATGTCGCCAAGCTGATGGTGACCGATAACCAGCGGGTCCAGGCTGGCGACGTGCTGATGATCATCGACGCCGCCGATTACGAGGCGAAGGTCGCCCGCGCCGAGGCCGACCTTGCCGCCGCGCGCGCCAATCTCCGCACGCTTGCCGCAGCACGCCAGTCGGCGTCGGCACAGGTCGGGGCGCAGGGCGGCGCGATCAACCAGGCCTCGGCGCAGCTTGCCGCCATGCGGGCGAGCGCGGCGCGTGCGCTAGCCGACGAAAGCCGCTTTGCCGAGCTTGCCCGGCGCGGCTGGACGACCAAGGCGCGGCTCGATCAGGTGCGGGCGGAAGCAAGGTCGGCGCAGGCGCAGGTCGCTGCCGCCGAAGCTGCCGTGACCGCGCAGCGCGGCCAGTCCGGCGCGCTTGTTGCCAACACCGCTGGCGCTGCCGCCAATATCGCCGCCGGCGAAGCGCAGGTGCAGGCGGCCGAAGCGGCGCTTCGGCAGGCCAAGATCGATCTGGAGCGGACGGTGATCCGCGCTCCCGTGTCGGGCGTGGTTGGCAACCGCGGCGTGCGCGAAGGGCAGCTCGTGAAGTCCGGTCAGCAATTGCTCGCCGTGGTGCCGGTCGAGCAGGCCTATGTCGTTGCCAACTTCAAGGAAACGCAGCTCGAAAAGATGCAGGTCGGGCAGCCGGTCGACATCGCGCTCGACGCCTATCCGGGGCTGACGGTCCGCGGACGCATCGAGAGCCTCGCGCCAGCATCCGGCGCGCAGTTCGCGCTGATCCCGACCGACAGCGCGACGGGCAATTTCACCAAGATCGTTCAGCGCGTGCCGGTGAAGATCGTGGTCGAGAAGGGCGCGCTCGGATCGCAGCTTCTCCGCCCGGGCCTTTCCGTCGAAGCGACGGTGAACACGAAGGACTGAGGCGGTGACCGACGCGCGCAACTATTCGTCCAGAGCGATCTGGGCGGGCTATCTCGCCATGATCGTCGGCAATTTCATGGCGATCCTGGACATCCAGATCGTTGCCTCGTCGCTCCGCGAGATCCAGGCTGGCGTTTCCGCGTCGGCGGACGAGATTGCGTGGGTTCAGACCAGCTATTTGATCGCGGAGGTCATCGCGATACCGCTGTCCGGCCTGCTCGGCCGGGCGCTGTCGATGAGGACTTTGTTCGTCATGTCGGCGGCAGGGTTCACGGTCATGAGCCTGCTCTGCGCGATGGCGTGGAACATCGAATCCCTCATTATCTTCCGGACGCTTCAGGGCTTCCTCGGCGGCGGGATGATCCCGACGACTATGGCGGCTTTGTTCATTCTGTTTCCCGAGGAGAAGCGCACGATCCCGATCGTTCTGGTCGGCATGGTGTCGACGCTTGCGCCCTCTATCGGTCCGAGCCTCGGCGGCTGGATCACGGACGGCATGGGTTGGGAGTGGCTGTTCCTGATCAACCTCGTCCCCGGCATTGCCGCGGCGGCTTTGGTCTGGCGGTTCAGCCCGCTTCGCGACACGGACTTCTCGCTGCTGAAGCGGATCGACGTTCAGGGCCTGATCGGCATGGCTCTGTTCCTCGGCAGCCTCGAATATGTGCTGCACGAAGGGCCGCTCCACGACTGGCTGCAGGACGACAGGGTCTTCACAATGGCGGGCGTGATGACGATCGGCGCTGCGGTCTTCTTCTGGCGCGCCTTCACCGCGGCTTCGCCCATCGTCGACCTCAAGGTCTTCCGCGACCGCAATTTCGTGATCGGGTCTTTGGTATCGGTGATTGCCGGCGTGGGGCTTTACGGCTCCGTCTATCTGCTGCCGCTCTTCCTGGGCAATGTGCGCGGCTACAGCTCCACCCAGATCGGCGAGGTGATGGTGGTGACGGGGCTTGCCATGTTCTTCACGGCGCCCGTCGTCGGCAGGCTTCAGGCGAAGGTCGATCTCCGCGTCCTGCTCGGCATCGGCCTTGCGCTTACCACCTGGGGCATGTGGGAGAATGCCAAGCTCACCGCCGATGCGAGCTTCTGGGAGTTCGCGCTGCCGCAGGCGCTTCGCGGATCGGGCCTGATGATGTGCATGATCCCGATGACGGGGCTTGCGCTCGGAACGCTGCCGCCGGAGCGGGTGCAGAATGCCTCGGCCTTGTTCAACCTCACCCGCAATTTGGGGGGAGCGCTCGGCCTCGCGATCATCAACACTCTTCTCGCGAGCAGCCAATCGCTGCACCGGCAGGAGCTGGCGACCTCGCTTTCGTCAGGCCATGCGGACGTTCAGGGCTGGCTCGACCAGACGGCGGCGACGATGGCCGCGCGAGGTGTGGCCGATCCCGCGACTGCGGCGCTCGCGCAGCTATCGGGCATGGTGGAGCGGGAGGCGCTTGTCATGTCCTTCAACAATGTCTTCCTGATGATGGCGATCGCCTTCGCGATCCTCCTTCCGCTCGTCTTCCTGACGCGGAAGGGCGCTGGCGCGGCTCCGGGCGGTCATTAATGTTCAAAGCCGTTTAGCTGAACAACTCCTGACAATTGGGTTCAGGCAGAAGCCACTGCTTCGGTGCCAGAAGGCTTCCAGACGGCAGCGGCCTGTTGCGTTCGAGTCGCCGCTGCCGCCGAGTAGATCGGAAGGAGTATTTTCCATGCGTAAGTTCACCCTCGCCATCGCGGCCGCAAGCATGACCGTTCCGGTCGCAGCAGTCGTTCCCACCACCGCAGCCGTCGCCCAGTCCTACGGGACCTATCACGGCAAGACCTGGCGCGGTGCCGATGGCCGCCTCTATTGCAAGCGCCCGAACGGCACGACCGGCCTGATCGTCGGCGGCGCTGCCGGCGTCCTTGCCGGCCGGGCGATCGACAGCCGCGGCGACCGCACCACCGGCACCATCCTGGGCGCTGCCATCGGCGCTTTGGTCGGCCGCCATGTGGAGCGCAATGTCGTGAGCAAGTGCCGCTAAGCACGAGTTTTACGATTTACGATTTGACGCCTCGGCTCCCGGTGAGCCGGGGCGTTTTTTCTTTAGCCGAGCCAGACGTTCGGCAGGTGGCGGGGGAGGCGGCCCGGCACGACGTAGACAGCGTCGATGCGGGTCACGTCATCGTCCTTGGCATGGAGGTGCAGCAGGGCCTCCGCGGCGGCGGCGACGCGGCGGAGGCGGTAGGCGTCGAGCGACTGCTCGGCTTCGGCCATGGTTGCGCGGGCCTTCACTTCGATGAAGGCAACGACCTTCCCCTTGCGGGCGATGAGGTCGACTTCGCCGACCGGCGTCCGCACGCGGCGGCCGAGGATGCGCCAGCCCTTCATCTGCAGCCAGAGCGCCGCCTTGGCTTCCGCACGCCTGCCGCCCTGTTCGGCTAGCTGCCGCTTCATTTGAGCTGCTGCGCCCGTTCGTAGACGTCGCGCTTGGGCAGGCCGAGCTTCTGCGCCACCTCGGCAGCGGCGCGGGAGGGGGAGAGGCGGCTCATTGCTTCCTTGAGGGCGGCGTCAACGTCCGCTTCTTCGGCGGGTGCGGCTTCGCCGGGTGGGCCGACGACGATAACGATCTCGCCCTTGGGCGGCACATCGGCATAGCGGGCGGCAAGCTCCTCAAGCGTGCCGGTTACGGTTTCTTCGAACTTCTTGCTGATCTCGCGCGCCACCGCGGCCTCGCGGTTGCCGAGGCCTTGGTGCAGCGCCTCCAGCGCCGCGCCGAGGCGCGGACCGCTTTCATAAAGGACCAAAGTCGCCTTCACCGCCGCGACTTCGGCGATCGCGGAGGCACGAGCGCCTGCCTTGGAGGGGAGAAAGCCGAGGAAGAGGAAGCGGTCGGTTGGGAGCCCCGCCAGCGTCAGCGCGGCGATGGCGGCGCAGGGGCCGGGCGCGGTGTGAATGGCGCGGCCGGCGGCTCGGGCGTCGCGGACGAGCTTGAAGCCGGGATCGGAAATGAGCGGCGTGCCGGCATCGGAGACCAAAGCCACTGCCTCGCTCGCCATACGCTCGATCAGGTGCGGGCGCACCTTGTCGGCATTGTGATCGTGATAGCGCGTCATCGATTTCCTGACGCCGATATGGGCGAGGAGCTTCGCGGTGACGCGGCTGTCCTCGACCGCGATCACGTCGGCTTCGGTGAGGATGCGAGCGGCGTGCGGCGTCAGATCGGACAAATTCCCGATTGGTGTCGCGACAATGTAGAGGCCGGGCGCCAGCGTCTCGCTCATGAGGCGGTCATGCAGGGGCTTTGCCGCCGGGGCAAGTCAGGCGGGGACGCTCACAAGCTCGGCAAGGATACGGTCGAGGAGGAGCATTCCTTCGCGCGTGACGCGGAGCCGGTCGCCTTCGCGGGTGAGCAGGCCTTGGGCGGAGAGGCGGGCGAGAGCGCGCTCGTCGATCAGATTCTCAGGCGCCGTTTCCGCTAAAGCCGCGATGCGGGTGAGATCGACGCCCTCATGGAGCCGCAGGCCCATCAGCAGCGCCTCGATGCCCTTGTCGCCAGGGTCGATGCGGGTTTCTTCAACGATGCCATGGCCGTTGCGGGCGAGGCCGGAGAGGAAGTTTTCAGGCTTCTTGTGGCGCTGGGTGACTGTCCCCGCTCGGCGGCCGTGGGCCCCAGGACCCACGCCGAGATAGGGCTGGTAGCGCCAGTAAGCGAGGTTGTGGCGGCTCTCTTCGCCCGGGCGGGCGTGGTTGGAGATTTCATAGGCGGGGAGCCCAACTGCTTCCGCCATGACCTGCGTCAGCTCGTACAGGGTGGCCGAATGATCGGGATCGGCAATTTCGAGGTCGCCCTTTGCAGCGAGCGCCGCGAAGCGCGTGCCCGGCTCGATGGTGAGCTGGTAAAGCGAGAGGTGGCCGGTGCCGAAGGAAAGGGCGCGGGAGAGTTCGGCCTGCCACGCGGCTTCGCTTTGGCCGGGAAGCGCGTAGATCAGGTCGAAGCTGACGCGGTCGAACACATTCTGCGCTGTTTCGAGAGCGGCCAGACCCTCAGTAACGTCGTGCGCGCGGCCTAGGAAGCGGAGCGCCTTGTCGTCGAGCGACTGGAGGCCGAGTGAGACGCGGTTCACACCGGCGGCGGCCAGATCGGCGAAGCGTGCGGCTTCAACGGAGGAAGGATTGGCTTCGAGCGTGATTTCGATGTCGGGTCCAAAGCCCCAATGGCGCTCCGCCGCCTCGATGATGGCGGCCACCGTCTGCGGCGGCATCAGCGAGGGCGTGCCGCCGCCGAAGAAGATGGAGCTTAGGCGGTCGCGCTGGACTTCAGCTTCATAGGCAAGGTCGGCAAGCAGCGCGTCCCGCCATTGCGCCTGATCCACGCTCTCGCGGACATGGCTGTTGAAGTCGCAATAGGGGCATTTGGAGACGCAGAACGGCCAGTGAACGTAGAGGGCCAGAGCCCCGTCAGAGGTCACGACAGGAGCGCCGCCACCAGCTTCCTGAAGGCGTCGGCGCGGTGGCTGATCGCGTATTTTTGCGACGGGTCCATTTCGCCGAACGTCTGGTAGTAGCCGGCGGGCTGGAACATGGGATCGTAGCCGAAGCCCTTGTCGCCGCGCGGCGGCCAGGCAAGGGTGCCGTCGACGCGGCCTTCGAACCATTCATTGTGGCCGTCGGGCCAGCAAACGGCGAGGGCGCAGACGAAATGCGCGTCGCGGCTCGCTTCCGGACCCTGCGCCAGAAGCTCGTCATGAACGCGGCTCATGGCGAGGGCGAAATCGCGTTCGCTCTCGACTTCGCCGGCGCCGGCTTCGGGAGGGACAGAGAAATTGTCGTAGTTCGGGATCGCCCAGCGCGCCGAATAGATGCCCGGGCGGCCGCCGAGCGCTTCCACGCAGAGGCCGCTGTCGTCGGAAATTGCGGGCATGCCGGAAAGGTCGGCGGCGAGCCGCGCCTTCAAATCCGCATTATCGACGAAGGTTGTGCCGGTTTCATCGGGCTCGGGCAGGTCGAGATCGAAGGCCGAGACCGGCTCGATCCCATAAGGGCCGAGCAGGTTCGCAATCTCGATCACCTTGCCGCGGTTATGGCTGGCAATGACCAGCTTGCCGGGCCCGAGCCGACGCGTCACCGGCCGGTCGCCCGGTCCTGCGCCGCGAAAATCTCGCCGCAGCCGATGCGGGCGAGGCGGAGCAGGCGGAGAAGGCCTTCCTCGTCATAGCATTCGCCCTCGGCCGTCACCTGCGCCTCCACGATATTACCATCGGACGTCAGCACGAAATTGCCGTCGCAGCCGGCGTTCGAATCCTCGATATAATCGAGGTCGAGCACGGCGGTTCCGTTGTGGATGCCGCAGGAGACGGCGGCGACCTTCTGCCGGATGGGGTCGGTCTCGATCAGCTTCTGCTCGATCAGCTTGTCGACGGCAATGCGGAGCGCCACCCAGGCGCCCGAGATGGAGGCCGTGCGGGTGCCGCCGTCGGCCTGGATTACGTCGCAGTCCAAAGTGATCTGCCGTTCGCCGAGCGCCTGCATGTCCGTGACGGCGCGGAGCGAGCGTCCGATGAGGCGCTGAATTTCCTGCGTGCGGCCTGACTGCTTCCCCTTGGCCGCTTCGCGGTTGCCGCGCGTGTGGGTGGCGCGGGGGAGCATGCCATATTCGGCGGTAACCCAGCCTTGGCCCTTGCCTCGGAGGAAGGGCGGAACGCGCTCTTCGACCGAAGCGGTGACGAGCACGCGCGTGTCGCCGAAGCTGACGAGGCAGCTCCCCTCGGCGTGGCGGGTGAAGCCCGGCTCCATGAGGATGGGACGCATCTGATCGGGGGTGCGGCCGGATGGGCGCATGAACTTTTCTCCTTGAATTGCGGCGGCCTTAGCCCTCCCTTCCCCATGGCGGAAGAGGCAACTAGATAACGGGCATGGCCACCACTCCGATCAACGAGCTTAGCGACCGCGCGCGGGACGTGTTTCGGCTCGTGGTGGAGAGCTATCTCGACCACGGCCAGCCGGTGGGGTCGCGTACGATTTCGAAGCTGCCGGGTATAAACCTGTCGCCGGCTTCGATCAGGAATGTGATGCAGGATCTGGAGGAGCTTGGGCTGCTCAGCCATCCGCACACGTCCGCTGGCCGGATGCCGACCGAAGGCGGGCTCCGCCTCTTCGTGGACGGGATGATGCAGGCAGCCGAGCCGAGCGCCGAGGAGCGCGCGGTGATCGAAGGGCGGCTGGAGCGCGGCGGGCCGATCGAAGAGGCCCTCAGCAACGCGACGGCGGCTTTGTCCGGCCTTTCCGCCTGCGCCGGCATTGTGCTGGTGCCGAAGCGGGAGCCGGTGCTTCGGCAATTCGGCTTCGTGCAACTCTCGCCGCGGCAGGCGCTGGCAGTGATGGTGGGGAGCGACGGCAGCGTCGAGAACCGCGTGGTCGATCTGCCGCCGGGCATATCGCAGGCGCTGCTGAGCGAAGCGGCCAATTATATCAGCGCGCGGCTTTCCGGCTTGACGCTCGGCGAGGCGCAGGTGCGGCTGCAGGCGGAGATCAGGGCCGGGGAGGCAGCGCTGGACAAGGCGGCGCAGGAGCTGGTGGCGCGCGGCCTTGCTGTCTGGTCCGAAGACGGGTCGCGGCCGGTGCTGATCGTACGTGGGCAGGCGAACCTTATCGACCAGAGCGCGGCGGCGGATATCGAGCGCGTCCGTCAGTTGCTCGACGAGCTTGAGGGGAAGGAAGAGATCGCCCGCCTCCTCGACAGCGCCAGCGCCGGAAAAGGCATGAAGATTTTCATCGGGTCCGAAAACAAGCTCTTTGCGTTGTCGGGTTCGTCGGTCATTGCCGCGCCCTATCGCGGCGGCGACGGCAAGGTCCTTGGCGTGGTCGGCGTGATCGGGCCGACGCGGTTGAACTATGCGCGGGTCGTTCCCATGGTGGATTTCACGGCACAGGCACTATCGAGATTGATGGGATGAACGAAGAACAGAATATCCAGGAAGACACCGAGAGCGAGTTCGAAGGCGCGCCGCGCGAGGCCGATGCGCCGGAGGGCGGTGACCGGGTGGCGGAGCTTGAAGACGAACTCGCCAAAACCCGGCAGGAAGTGCTGTACGCGCAGGCGGAAACGCAGAATGTGCGCCGCCGGCTGGAGCAGGAAAAGCAGAATGCGTCGGCCTATGCCGCGACCGCCTTCGCGCGCGACATGCTGAGCGTGAAGGACAATCTGGAGCGCGCGCTTGCCGCAATCCCGGAAGAGCTTCGCGAGGACGAGCGGATGAAGGGCTTGGTCGCGGGGATCGAGGCGACCGGGCGCGAACTGGAGAACGTGTTCCAGCGGAACGGCATCACCCGCGTCGAGGCAATGGGCCAACCGCTCGATCCGAACAAGCACCAAGCGATGATCGAAGTGCCGAATGACGAAGCCGAGCCCGGCACCGTCGTTCAGGAGATGCAGGCGGGCTATATGATCAAGGACCGGCTGCTTCGGCCTGCCTTGGTGGGAGTAGCCAGGAAGGGCTAGTCTGTCCCTCAGGAGGATGAATGGCGCATATCCTCGTTGTCGATGACGATGAACTGCTCGGCGAGACGGTGCGCGCCATTCTTGAGTCCGAGGGGCATGCCGTCGGTTACGTCTCCAGCGGCGAGGCGGCGATCGAGACGATCGCGCTGAAGCGTCCGGACCTCATCATCCTCGATGCGATGATGCCCGGCATTCCCGGCGAAGAAGTGCTGCGGCGGGTGCGCGCATCGGACGGGAGCTACCGCACCCCCGTGCTGATGCTCACCGCACGGCGGAACGAGAGCGACGTCCAGATCGCGATGCGCGCCGGCGCCGACGATTATCTGAAGAAGCCGTTCGACCCCGACCGGCTCCTCGCCCACGTCGACATCCTGCTGGAGAGTGGCCGGAAGCGGGTGGTCTAGAGCGGGAAGGGAACCACGCTCCGATATTGTTCGAGCGGCGGTGCGGCCGGGACTTTCATGCCTTCGCGGAGCATGAAGGCGTGCTTCACGATTTCGGCCTGCTGTTCGAGGCCGTAGCGGTCGAAGGGCTGGCCGGGTTTCAGCACATAGCGGTAGCGGCAGAAAGGGTGGCGCATCAGCGGCAGGTACCAGCGGCCGCGCTTCTGCGCCTGCCAGACGTGCGTCATTTCGTGGATGAAGAGCGCCTGCCGCCATGGCTCGTCTTTTGCAAAGTCTTCCGAATAGAGCGAGCCGCGGGGGTGGAGGTGGATGTTGCCGGTCGGCGCCATCGCCGTCTGCCGCGGCTGGAAGGGGAACCATTTGCGGCGGAAGATACGGACGGGATCGTAATCGATCGCGCTGCCGAAGACGGACGCGGCGAGGGTGCGCTCGGCTTCGGTCAAGGGGCGACTAATGCTGTGCATGGCCTCCGCCGCCGAAGGCACGTACTTCCGCCTCCACCGTTACCGGCTGCATTGGTTCCAGGTTGAAGGTGAGAGGAATCCTGTCGCCGGCCCTCAGCGCCGGGTCCACGCCGAACAGCATGGCGTGCTTGCCGCCTGCCTCGAACTTCATCTCCTTGCCCTCGAACGTGCCGCTCTGGAGCGGACGCATGCGGGAGACGCCGCCTTCCTCCACCGTCTCGTGAAGCTCGATCCGCTCGACCCGCGGGCTGGTGACGCTGACCAGCTTCGTCGGGTCGTTGTTGGTGCGAAGCGTGAAGTAAGCGGCGCCGGGGCGGCCGGGAACGGCGGGAAGCTGCACGACGGCGCCTTCCACCTCCACCTTCGGCTCCGGCGGCTGGTGGTCGCAGGCGGCGAGGCTCAAGGCTGCCGTAGCGGCAAGGAGGAGGCGCATTCGTCTTTCCCTATGAAGAAGATGCTGCCCATTAGCTGAGCCCGGCTTCTTGTAGCAACGGGAAGCCCACCTATATCGCATCCGAAATCCTCGTGCGCCTCGTTTGCAGGGTGCGGGGATGAAATTATCTTTTGGGGCACAAGAGGTTAAACATGGCAAAAGTTATCGGTATCGACCTTGGCACGACGAACAGCTGCGTTGCCGTAATGGAAGGCGGCAAGCCGAAGGTCGTTGAAAATGCCGAGGGCGCGCGCACGACGCCGTCCATCGTCGCCTTCGCCAAGGACGGCGAACGGCTGATCGGCCAGCCGGCCAAGCGCCAGGCGGTCACCAATCCCGACAATACCATCTTCGCGGTGAAGCGCCTGATCGGCCGCCGGTTCGACGACCCCGTGACCAAGAAGGACACCGAGCTCGTCCCGTACCATATCGTGAAGGGCGCCAATGGCGACGCGTGGGTGCAGGCGGGCGGCAAGGATTATTCGCCGTCGCAAATCTCGGCCTTCACCCTTCAGAAGATGAAGGAAACGGCGGAAGCCTATCTCGGCGAGCCGGTGACGCAGGCCGTCATCACGGTTCCCGCTTACTTCAACGACGCGCAGCGCCAGGCGACCAAGGATGCCGGCCAGATTGCGGGCCTTGAGGTTCTCCGCATCATCAACGAGCCGACGGCGGCTGCGCTCGCCTATGGCCTCGAGAAGAATGACGGCAAGACCATCGCCGTCTACGACCTTGGCGGCGGCACGTTCGACGTTTCGATCCTGGAGATCGGCGACGGCGTGTTCGAGGTGAAGTCGACCAACGGCGACACCTTCCTCGGCGGCGAGGATTTCGACGCCAAGATCGTCGAGTTCCTGGCCGAAGACTTCAAGAAGGCGGAAGGCATCGACCTTACCAAGGACCGGCTCGCCCTCCAGCGCCTGAAGGAAGCCGCTGAAAAGGCGAAGATTGAGCTGTCGTCGGCAGCGACGACCGAGGTCAACCTCCCCTTCATCACCGCCGACCAGACGGGGCCGAAGCACCTCGTCAAGGCGATCAGCCGCGCCGACCTCGAGCGGCTGGTGGACGCGCTCATCCAGCGCACGATCGAGCCGATGAAGAAGGCGCTCGCCGATGCCGGCCTCAAGGCCGATCAGGTGGATGAAGTCGTCCTCGTCGGCGGCATGACCCGCATGCCGAAGGTGCGCGAGGCGGTGAAGAACTTCTTCGGTAAGGAGCCGCACACTGGCGTCAATCCGGACGAGGTTGTGGCCATGGGCGCCGCCATCCAGGCCGGCGTTCTGCAGGGCGACGTCAAGGACGTGCTTCTGCTCGACGTGACGCCGCTTTCACTCGGCATCGAGACGCTCGGCGGCATCATGACCAAGATGATCGACCGCAACACGACCATCCCGACGAAGAAGTCGCAGACCTATTCGACCGCGGAAGACAATCAGAATGCGGTGACGATCCGCGTCTTCCAGGGCGAGCGCGAAATGGCGGCGGACAACAAGCTGCTCGGCCAGTTCGACCTGGTCGGCATTCCGCCGGCGCCGCGCGGCGTGCCGCAGATCGAGGTCACGTTCGACATCGACGCCAACGGCATCGTCAACGTGTCGGCCAAGGACAAGGGCACTGGCAAGGAGCAGCAGATCCGTATCCAGGCCTCGGGCGGGCTTAGCGACGCCGACATCGAGAAGATGGTGAAAGACGCGGAGCAGTTCGCCGAAGAGGACAAGAAGCGCCGCGACGCTGCCGAAGCGAAGAACCAGGCCGAAAGCCTCATTCATTCGACCGAGCAGCAGCTGAAGGAGCATGGCGACAAGGTCGACGAGTCTCTAAAGTCGGAGATCGAAGCTGCGGTCGCGGAAGCGCGCACTGCGGTTGAGGGTGGCGACACCGACGCGATCAAGTCCAAGGCGGAAGCGCTGGCGCAGGTCGCCATGAAGCTCGGCCAGGCCATCTATGAGAAGGAGCAGGCCGCGGCCGCTTCGCCGGGCGGTGACGCCGGTGCGGGGGCTTCGGGCGGAGATGCAGGCGGCGAAGAAGTCGTCGACGCCGAATTCTCTGAGGTCGACGACGAAAACAAGGGCTAAACGAGATGCGGCTTCCGCGCTTCCTTCATGAGGGGGAGGAGCGGGAGCCGCTTCCTTGTGAGCGTCGGGGCGCCCCATGATGAATACCGATTATTACGAGCTGCTCCAGGTCGAGCGGACGGCGGACGACAAGACCATCAAGTCCGCCTATCGCCGCCTCGCCATGGAGTGTCACCCGGACCGCAATCCGGGCTGCAAGGATTCGGAAGCGCGGTTCAAGGCGATCAGCGAAGCCTATGATTGCCTGAAGGACCCGAAGAAGCGGGCGGCCTATGACCGCTTCGGCCATGCCGCGTTCCAGAATGGCGGCGCGGGCGGCTTCGGCGGCGCGCAGGATTTCGGATCCTTCTCGGATATCTTCGAGAACATTTTCGGCGAGTTCATGAACGGCGGCCAGCAGCAGCGCGGCAGCGCGCGGCGCGGCTCCGATCTTCGCTACGACCTCGAGATCAGCCTCGAGGATGCCTATAACGGCAAGCCGG
Source organism: Allosphingosinicella sp. (assembly GCF_036402135.1). Lineage (GTDB taxonomy): Bacteria > Pseudomonadota > Alphaproteobacteria > Sphingomonadales > Sphingomonadaceae > Allosphingosinicella. The sequence continues at coordinate 27,085 of NZ_DASWTN010000036.1, forward strand.
TCGATCTGAAGATCGACACCACCGTCGGCTGCGAGCCCTGCGGCGGAAGCGGCGCGAAGCCCGGCACCTCGGCCCGCACCTGCACACTCTGCGAAGGACGCGGACAGGTGCGGGCGCGGCAGGGATTCTTCGTGGTCGAACAGACCTGCCCAAGCTGCCACGGCCTTGGCGAAGTCATTGCCGATCCGTGCCCCGCCTGCCGCGGCGAGGGACGCGCGGAGAAGCGGAAGTCGCTTCAGGTCAACATTCCGGCCGGTGTCGACGAAGGCACCCGCATCCGCCTTTCAGGCGAAGGCGAGGCTGGCGCACGTGGCGGGCCGCCGGGCGACCTATACATCTTCATTCATCTGGCGCGGCACCAGATTTTCCAGCGCGAGGGCACGACGCTCTTCGCCCGCTGTCCCGTCAGCATCACGACGGCGGCGCTCGGCGGCTGCATCGAGGTGCCGGGGCTCGACCGCAAGAAGCATTCGATCACCATTCCGGCCGGTATCCAGTCCGGCAAGCAGATCCGCCAGCGCGGCGCCGGCATGCCGGTCCTCAACGGCCGCGGCCATGGCGACATGGTGATCCAGGTCGAGGTCGAAACGCCGACCAGGCTTTCCGCAAAGCAGAAGGAATTGCTGGAGGAATTTCGCAAGACCGAAACCGGCGACGAATGCCCCGCATCCTCGGGCTTCTTCAAGAAGCTCAAGGGCATGTGGGACGAATGGACCGACGCCGCCTGAGCGGTGCTATCCGAGTAAGCCGCCTTCTAGCGCTTTCAGGGCTGCCCGCGTGCGGTCTCGTGCATTTAGCTTCAGCAGCAGGCTCGAGACATGGTTCTTCACCGTTCCCTCGGCGAGCGCGAGAAGATCGGCGATTTCCTTGTTGCTGTAACCCGCGCAGATGAGTTGCAGCACCTCCCGCTCGCGGGCGGTCGGCGCCTCGACGACATAGCTGTCCGAAGGAGAGGAGGGGCTGCGGCGGAGGGCCGCCATCAGGCTTTCCGTCATCGCGGGCTGGAAAGCCGTTCGGTCTTCGGCGAGATTTCGGATCGCCTGGGTCAAGTCGGCAAGCGAGACGTCCTTCAGCATCAGTCCCTTGGCACCCGCCTTGATCGCGGCGATGGCAGTGTCGCCATCATCGAAGGTCGTGAGGACGAGCGTGGGCGGGAGAGTCCCGGCTTCGCTTAAGGTCTGGAGCACTTCGATGCCGTTGACGCGCGGCATCCGAATATCGAGGAGGAGTACGTCCGGTGCGAGTTCCGGCACTTTCTCTAGCGCCTCCTGACCGTCGCAAGCCTCGCCGATCACTTCGATGTCGGGAACAAGCTCCAGAAGACCGCGGACGCCCTGACGCACCAGCGTCTGATCGTCGACGATGAGAACCCGGATCATGCGGTCAGCGGCGAACGCAGCGGCAGCCATGCATCGAGCGTGAAGGCAAGATCGTCGCCGGCGCGAACGGCAAGCCGCCCACCCAAATTCTCCAGCCGCTCGCGCATCCCCGTGAGTCCTGACCCTTCCGACGGCGCGGATGCAGGGCCCGTTCCGTCGTTTCGGGCGATCAGCCGGACTCCCTTTTCATCGGTCGTGACCTGGAGCCAGAGGTTCGAAGCGTCCGCGTGCCGAACGGTATTCGTGATCGCTTCCTGCGCGCACCGCATGAAGGCATGGGCCTGATCGGCCGTGACGCGGATATCGGAAGCTACGTCCACATGAACGGCGGGAGCGGGAACGCTCTGCGCCAAGGCCTTTAGCGCGTTCTGCAGGTCGCACCTTTCCTCTTCCCGAAGGTGGGAGACAACGTCCCTTACCTTCCCGAGAAGGGCGCGGGACAGGGTCTGGGCCTGCACGACGTGATCGCGGGCGGGCCCGGTTTCGGTGACGTGACTCGCGATTTCGAGCTGCAGTCCGAGGGCGGTCAGTTCATGACCCCATGCATCGTGAAGTTCGCGCGAGATGCGGAGGCGTTCCGCATTGCGAACGCTGGTAGCCATAAGCGCCTGCGCCGAACGAAGCTCCTGATTGGTTTGCGCCAATGCGCGCGCGGTTTCCGCCTCCGTCCGAAGCGAATGGGCCGTGAATACGACGAAAAGCTGGAGCGCGACGGAAAGCCCGAAGATGAAGCAGAATTCGAAATTCGTCTCCAGATTGGCGAATGTCGCGACGATGGCAAGGGTTTGCGCGCCGACCCAAAGAAGCGCCCGTGCCGGGCTTGCGGTCATGGCGACTTGCCAGGCTATGGTTACCAGCAGGACCGAGAAGGTCGCATATTGAAGGAGGCCGGCCATCGTGACCACCGCCCCGACCTGCACGGCGAGCAGGGTCCAATGGATGGCTTTGGGAAGCTTCAGGATGATGGAGGCGGCCACAGCGGCGCCGAACGTCAGGAAAGGCCAGAGCAACATCACGGGCACCGGCGTCGAATGGATCGTGCGCCCATTCTGATATGCTTCGAGGAGAGGGTAGCCGACGGTCAGCCAAGCGCCCAATGCAGCTAGGCAGAAAATCCAATGATGCTGGTACTTAAGCGCATTCCCCATAGGTGCACTATGTCATGGAACGGCCCTTCCATCCATAGGCCAAAGGTCATGGTGGGAATGGTCGACGTCCGGCACTTATCCGGAAAGCCGTGAGATCGCAGAACCCTGCTTACCTTTAAGCGGGGAGTTGTCCATGTTGCGTTCTGCCGGCGTTGCCGCCTTTCTTATCTTGCAGGTCTCACCGGCGCTCGCCCAGCGCGCCAATGAGAATGCCGTCACCAGCGCGAACGACGCTTTCGGAAACAGCGTCGGGAGCGAGCGGATCGGCCTCTACAATGTGAGCGACGTGAGGGGCTTCAACCCGATCCAGGCGGGCAACATTCGCATCGAGGGTCTTTCCGTCACCGAACATGGCGGCTTCACCGGACGGATCATCACCGGATCGACAATCCGGGTGGGCCTCACCGCGCAAAGCTACCCGTTCCCGGCTCCGACCGGGATTGCAGACTATTCGCTCCGCACCGCCGGTGACGACCTAGTCGTAAGCCCGGTTGTCTATTTCGGCCCGGTCCGCTCGACCGCGATCGACGTCGACGCACAGATCCCGATCATCAAGGGTAAGCTCAGTCTCGCTACAGGATTTACCGCCCGCTTCGATGAGGCCTTCATCGGAGACACTGCGAAGATAGGGGCGATAGGCGGCGTCCTCCGCTGGCGCCCAAGCGA
>NZ_DASWTN010000037.1:0-52258 GCF_036402135.1 Allosphingosinicella sp.
TCTCCGCCGCTGGCCTTCCCAACCGGCAGGCTGGTCGGTTCTGACGCTGGTATTACTTACGGGAGCGAACCCTACCTGCGCCGGCTCCCATCTGGCCGCTTCAGAATGGGCGCACTGGTGGAGGTAAGTCAGTATCCAGAGGGCGTGTTCGAGACGGCTTTGGCAGGCACGATTTTCTATTCCGACGAGCCGGTGGTTACTTGGATTGCGGCAAACTGGGCGTCTGTCGGGCGCGAGGATCCTCAAAGGCCTGGTTGCTATCCAGTTGACGCCGCGAGAGGGTCGCTGTTCGATGCCGGGGCGTTCTACCGCTATGACGAGGCGATGGGCGATAGTCGCATACGGGCCATCATCGACAGCTGGCTCAAAGAGTATCCGGCCTTCCTGCCGCTCACGGGCTTTGGCGGCGGCGGCGCTATCTTCAACCCAAATTCCGACGGCTGTTATCCGACATTCTACGGCCTCTCCGCCGACGGGAATGTGGCTTTAGCGCTTACCGATTTCACCTACGCCTTCAAACCAACCGGCTAGGCTGCGGATAAAAAAGGGGCCGGACCCGAAGGTCCGACCCATGAATAGTTTTTAGGAGAGGATGCCTGAAAGGCAGGCTCTATTTCGCAGCTGCACCATTTTTGTGCAATTGCGAAGAGATTTCGCGCAGGTGCAATAGTTGCAATCAGCAACCTGGAAGTCTAACCTCCGGGCATGCGCCGGCTGCCGCCCCTCACCGCCATCGAAGCATTCGTGCAGGTGGCGCGGCTTGGATCGGTCAAGGCCGCCGCCGAAGCTCTCGCCCTCTCCTCGCCGGCGCTAAGCCGCCGCATCCAGTCCTTGGAGCGCTATGTCGGCCATCCCTTGTTTGAGCGGCGGCATCAGGCCGTCCACCTAAATCCTGACGGCGAGCGACTACTGGCCGAGATCGGCCCCTCGCTGGACTCGCTTTCCCGAGCGATGGAGCGCGCCGCCGGCGACGGGGAATTGATGCGGCTCCGGCTTGCGGTCCTGCCGCTCTTCGCCTCGCAGCGGCTAATGCCGCACCTCGGCGAGCTCCGCGCCATTCACCCTGAGCTTCACATCGACATCGACACCGGCGCCCACGGCCTCGCTCGTCTCGACGAAGGTCTCGACGCCGCCATCGCCATCACCACCGAAGTCGATCCGAACCTCTATTCCCGCCGCATCGACAGCAACCGCGTGATTGCAATCGGCGCACGCCGGCTGCTCGACGAGGGGATCCGCGAGCCCGCCGACCTCGCCCGCGCCACCATCTTCCTTCACCGGGACCTCCCCGACACCTTCGATTACTGGAAGGAGGCGATCGGGCTTCCGCACCTGCAGCCGATGGCGGAGGACCATTTCGATTCCGGACAGCTGATCCTCGACGCGGCCGCGGAGGGGCTCGGCGTCGCCTTCATGCTCGAAAGCCACTTGAAGGAGTCGCATGACGAAAGGCTGGTTCAGCTTTTCGCGCAGGCGGTCGAAAGCCCTTACAGCTATTGGTTCGCCTGCCGCCGCTCCTCACTCGCGCGCCGGCCAGTGCGCATCTTCCACGACTGGCTATTCAACGACATTCTCGGCGAAGCTACAGCTTCAGCGACGCAACGATCCGCCGCATGAGCGCGCGCGGAATGACCCGGCCCGATTGCGCAGTAACTTTGTTAGTGAGACCGGGGACGATCACCGCCTTGTTCCGCTGAAGACCCCTTAGTCCGGCACCGACCACGGCGGGCGCATCGGCGGAAAAGCGGTCGAAGCTCTGGCTGGTGACGCCCGCTACTTGGCCAAACTCTGTCCGCGTTGGACCCGGGCAGAGCGCCGACACTCTAATGCCCTTCCGCCTCAGCTCCTGGTGCAGCGCCTCGCTGAAGGAGAGGACATAGGCTTTAGTCGCGAAATAGACGGCGAAACCCGGCCCTGGCTGAAAAGCCGCCGTCGAGGCGACATTGAGGATGCCGCCCCGCCCGCGCTCGATCATCTTCGGCAGTGCAAGATGAGCGAGCGTGGTGAGCGTGCGGATATTGAGGTCGATCATCTGCTGCTGCCGACCCAGCGGGATGTCGGCAAAGCGGCCGGTGAGACCGAAGCCGGCATTGTTGATCAACGTTTCGATCCACAGCCCCAGCCGCTCCACCTCCGCCATCAGCTCGGCCGCAGCCTCCGCCTTCGACAGGTCGGATGCGATGACATGAACCTTGCCGCCAAGCTCGGCCGCAAGCGCATCGAGCCGCTCCCGCCGCCGCGCCACCAGCACCAGTTCGTCGCCCCGCGTCGCGCACTGGCGCGCAAACTCCGCGCCGAGCCCGGCCGACGCGCCGGTGATCAGCGTCACGGGGCGCAAGGAATCAGTCCCTCAGCGTCGCCTTCACGATCTTCCCCGGCTGGCGCGGCGGCTCGCCCTTCGGAAGCGCGTCCACATAGTCCATGCCTTCGACCACCTCGCCCCAGACGGTGTACTGGCCGTCGAGGAAGCGGGCATCCTCGAAGCAGATGAAGAACTGGCTGTTGGCACTGTCCGGGTTCATCGCCCGAGCCATGGAGGCGGTACCGCGCACATGCGGCTCGCGGCTGAATTCGGCCTTGAGGTCCGGCTTTTCGGAGCCGCCCATGCCGGTGCCGGTCGGATCGCCGCCCTGCGCCATGAAGCCGTCGATCACGCGGTGGAAAACAGTGTCGTCATAGAAGCCCTCGACGGTGAGGTCCTTGATCCGCTGGACGTGGCCGGGCGCGAGGTCCGGGCGGAGCCGGATCACGACATCGCCGCCGCTGTCGAGGGTCAGCACCAGGGTGTTCTTTTCGTCGGCCATGTCGATATCTCCTTTGTCGCAAGCCGGCACTTAGGCAGGGCGCATCCGATAAACCACCCTCAAGGCACCAAAATATCGACAGGGCGGTAAAGCGCGCCTAGGAGACGGGAAGGCTGCAGATTTCGGGGAGAGGGCGATGAGCGAGAGCGAACTCGAAACGCCCGACGGTGCCCTTCCCACCGCCGAAGACCGGATGGATGAGGACGACCGGCTGAAGCCCGAATTCGTCCGCGCCGTAATGGAGCGCGTAGAGGCGGGCGATGCCGAAGGGGCCCGCGCTCTGGTCGATCCGCTGCACCCGGCCGACATTGCCGACCTGTTCGAACTGGTCGATACCGACGAGCGCCGGGCGCTCGCAGCCGCGCTTGCCGACCTCCTCGACGGGGACGTGCTGTCGGAAATGAACGACTGGGTGCGCGACGAGCTGATCGATGCGCTCGAACCGCACGAAGTTGCCGAAATTGCCGGCGAACTCGAAACGGACGACGCCGTCGCCTTGATCGAAGACATGGAGGAGGACGAGCAGCGCGCCGTTCTTCGCGCACTCGACCCCGACGACCGCGCCGCCATCGAGGAAGCGCTCACCTTCCCGGAGGAATCCGCCGGCCGCCTAATGCAGCGCGACCTTATTGCGGTGCCCGAACATTGGACCGTCGGCCAGGTTATCGATTATCTCCGCCGCGGCGAGAACCTCACCACCGACTTCTGGGAAGTCTATGTGGTCGATCCGCAGCACAAGCCGGTCGGCACTATCCTCCTAAGCTGGATCCTCCGCACGCCGCGCCACTTCGCCGTCGCCGACCTGATGCAGCGCGAGCAGACGTTGATCCCGGTCGACATGGACCAGGAGGAAGTGGCGCTCCGCTTCCAGAAATACGCGCTTATCTCCGCGGCCGTGGTGGATCAGAACGGGCGGCTGGTCGGCATGATCACTGTCGACGACGTCGTCCACATCATCCAGGAGGAAGCGAGCGAGGACGTGCTCCTCATGTCCGGCGCGGGCGATGAAGGCGACATCAACCAGCCGATCCGCGACAGCTACCGCGCCCGCGTCCGCTGGCTTATCGCCAACCTGTTCACCGCCCTCGTAGCCTCCTCGGTCATCGCCCTTTTCGGCGGCGCCATCGAGGAGATGGTGGCGCTCGCCGTGCTGATGCCGATCGTCGCCTCGATCGGCGGCAATGCCGGAACGCAGACCATGGCCGTTGCGGTGCGGGCGCTCGCCATGAACCAGCTTACCCGATCCAACACTTGGCGAACGATCTGGCGCGAGATCCGGTTGGCGCTTTTGAACGGCCTCACCATTGCCCTTCTGATCGGCGTCGGCGCTGCGCTCGTTTTCTCGAATCCGCAGCTCGGCGGAGTGATCGCAGCAGCGATGCTCATCAACATCGCCATCGCGGGCCTTGCCGGCGTTCTCGTCCCGGTACTCCTCGAGCGAATGGATCAGGACCCGGCGGTCGCCTCCTCCGTGTTCGTCACGATGATTACTGATTCGATGGGTTTCTTCGCCTTCCTCGGGCTCGCCGTCGCGTCCGGCTTAGCGGGCTAAGCTGTTGATCTGGGGCCGCTAATGCGGCATCTGGATTCGCGTTTATGACATCCCTCAACATCAGCAAGGTGGCGGTCGGCTGTGCGAGCTTCGACGCGCTGAAGCGCCGACAGGAATTGCGGCTCACCGGCGGCGTGGTGCCGATCACCACCCGCTTCAAGCCTAAGCGAGCCGACGAGCTCGTCGGCGGCTCCATCTACTGGATCATCAAGCACAGGATCACCGCCCGCCAGACCATTCTCGGCTTTGCCGAAGGTGAGGACCGGCGGACGGTGATCGCGCTCGATCCGAAGCTGGTGCCGGTGAAGGCGCGACCGAAGCGGGCGCATCAGGGCTGGCGCTATCTCGATCCCGCCGACGCACCGCTGGATTTCGATGGCGACGACGAGGGGCTGGCAGCGCTTCCGCCCGCGCTCGCAATCAAGCTGTCAGCGCTGGCGCTGATCTGAATATTTAGAACAGAGGATCTGGCCGGAGCCGAGCAGCTTCACGGTACAGGCCGCGCTTCCCGCAATCACGGTATCGCCCGATCCCGTGCCGTTCACCGTCGCCGCGCGCCGCACCGCCATATTTATCGTGCCCGCCGTGTCGGCATTGATCTCCGCATCTTCCGCCGTAAGCGCCTGCGCATTGAGGTCGCCCGTGCCCTGCACACCCGCGCGAACCGTCTTCGCCTTGCCGCCGACCTCGATGGCCCCCGATCCGACCAGACCGACGATCAGCGTATCGGCTTCAACCTTAGGCATTGAAAGCCGTCCGCTTCCGGAGAGTGATGCGTCGAAGCGCATCGTCTTCACCTTATCGATGCTGAGGCTTCCCGATCCAACGACGGTGGCCGACCGGAGATCGTGCGTGGACAATGTTATCTTGGCAGGCGCGGTAGTTGCGCCCGGATAACCGCTCCAAGCGGACCGGTTCGGACGTACGCGAAGCATCCGCCCCTGCACCTCCACCGACACCCGGTCTGTGGCTTCCGTGCTCCCGCTGATAGTCGCCGACGGCGGCTTACCGGTGGCCAGCACCACTTCGAAAGGTCCGTCGACCTGCACTCGGTCAAAGTCGGTGATCGTGACGCGCCGGTCCGCGGCCTGCGCCGGAGCGGCAAGAGCGATGGCAAGGAGAGCAAGCATGGTCCTTTTCATGCGAAGGACCATGCCGCCTAATGGTTAACGTGCCGATAAGGAGGGCTCACGCGCCGCAGCGAACGTCGCCCGATCCGCGCTTGTTGACCGAGCAGCGGGCGCTACCCGCCATCGTGACGTTGCCGGAGCCCATGACCGACACGTCGGCCGTTTCAGTGGCCTGTGCCCTTACGTCGCCAGATCCGACGATCGACACTTGAGCCTGCCGGCTGCTCACGCCGGCCAGGTCGATGTCGCCCGAACCCGCGATGGATGCCTTGAGGCGACCGGCACTGCCCGCCGCGCGAACGTCGCCCGATCCGGCGACGGAGAAATCGGCTTCGTTCACGCGCAGCGCGCCGATCTGCATGTCGCCCGACCCTGCTATGGAGCCGGCGAAACGCTCGCCTTCGACCTTGTCGATCATCATGTCGCCCGATCCCGCCACGGCTGCGGAGGCGAGGCGGGGCGTCGTCACATAAACGGTTACGGGCTTCCGGTCGCGGCCCCAGCCGATGCTCCACTGCTCGCCCTTCTTCGTGCCGATACGGAGCGTGCCGTTTTCGACGCGGATGTCCATCCGTTCGATCATCTCCGCGTCGCCCTCGGCACGAACCGACGGCGCGCCGCCAACCGTGACGACAACATTCTGGGAGCCGGCGAGTGCGACCCCCTCGAATGCGCCGACATTATAGGTCTGCTGGGTGGTTCGGCCGCTGCCGCCCCCGTCGCCGTCCTGGGCATCGGCCGCCATGTTACATGCCGCCAGTGCGAGCGTGGACGCGAGAATATAGAATGAACGCATGGCTTCCTCCCAAGCTGTGTTAGATAGATAGTACACGCTAGGTAGGTCTGCTGCAATATGAAAAAGGCGGCCCCGCCGGGGCCGCCTTTTCCGAATAAAACAAGCGCGCGAGCCTTATTTCTCGAGCACTTTGTCCTTGTTATAGATCGCCGCGGCCTTGTTGAGGATCTCGAGGATCTTCACCAGAGCAGCCGGCTCGTCGGTCTGCTCCATCGCCGCAAGCTCGCGAGCAAGACGGCTGGAGGCGGCTACGAAAATCTGCCGCTCCGAATAGCTCTGTTCGGGCTGGTCGTCGGCACGGAACAGGTCACGGGTCACTTCGGCGATCGACACGAGGTCGCCCGAATTGATCTTCGCTTCATATTCCTGGGCGCGGCGCGACCACATGGTGCGCTTCACCTTCGGCTTGCCCTTAAGGGTCGCGAGCGCTTCCTGCATCGTCTTGTCGGACGAAAGCTTGCGCATACCGACGCTTTCCGCCTTGTTGGTCGGAACGCGCAGCGTCATCTTTTCTTTTTCAAACCGGAGAACGTAGAGTTCCAGCTGCATCCCCGCGATATCGGTGCTCTGGAGTTCGATGACACGGCCCACACCGTGCTTGGGGTAAACTACGTAATCGCCAACGTCGAAGTTCAACGCCTTCGTTGCCATTTACAAACCTTCCCGTGGAAATTAGCCGCCAATACCGGTCCTCAGCTGCATCTGCCCCAATTAGACGCAGTCTCCAGTCTCCTGATTTTGCGGCGATTCTGATCGATCACCAATGCGGCCACCTATACGCAGCCGCTTCGATGACGATTATGTAACACAAAAATGGCGCAAAAGCCAGCGCTGCGAACGGATTGCAGCGCGAAGTGCGGGATCAGTCGCCCTGGCCAGGGTTCGCCGAGAAATATTTGTCGAACTTGCCTTCCTCGCCCTTATGCTCGTCGGCATCGGCGGGAGACTCCCGCTTCCGGGTCAGGTTCGGCCATTCCGCCGAATAGGTGGCGTTGATCTCGAGCCACTTCTCAAGACCCGCTTCGGTGTCTGGAAGGATCGCCTCGGCCGGGCATTCCGGCTCGCAAACGCCGCAATCGATGCACTCGCTAGGGTTGATGACGAGCATGTTCTCGCCCTCATAGAAGCAGTCGACCGGACAGACTTCGACACAGTCCATATATTTGCAGCGAATGCAGGCTTCCGTGACGACGTAGGTCATGTGCTTCTCCCGAGGTGCCGATTCCCTAGTCAGTCTCCTCGGGGCTCGTCAACGGCTTCCCCGATCTCGCTGTAGAGAAGCCGCGCCTCCGCGGGCGGGCCGCGCCGCTTCGGCAGCGCCTCGATCTTCAGCACCCGCACCTTGCCGCGGATGGCGAAGGATAGGACGTCGCCCACCCGAACGGGGACATGGGCTCGGTCGATGATACGCCCGGCAAGCCGCATACGCCCTTCCTCGGCAAACTGCTGGGCGAGGCCGCGCGTCTTCACGATCCGCGCGAACCACAGGAATTTGTCGAGCCTCAGACTTTCGGCTTCAGCCACGCCGCAATCCTGCGAGCGCAGCGAAGGCGCCCGTCGCTTCCGCCTTCCGCTCGGGCCGCCGCCGCTCCCGGCCCCGCCAGATCCACCCCGCCTCGCTCTCCGCCGGACGGAAACCGATGTCGCGCATCAGCTTTGCCACCGCCTGCGGCTGGAGGCCGAGCGACGTGACTAAGGCTTCGTCCACCACCGACGCCTCCTTGCCGGCGCGCACCTCATGCGCATGCCGCGCCAGCCGCTCGGCAAGATCTACGCGCAGCATCTGCGGCCCCGTCGCGCGGAAGCCGAGGCGGGTGAGCCGCGCCCGTTCCCGCTCCTCCTTAGGGGCCGGCAGCACGACACTCGCCTCTGGCGGCAGCGCGGGCATCTTCTCATTCGCGGCCGCTGTGCGGAGCGCCGTCCGCCAGCGCCGCGCCTCCGGTTTCAGGATATCGGGCATGAAGATGTCGAGCGCGCCGATGCGGACGCGCAACTTCGAGATCGCTCGCCTCTCGTCACGCGTGAGCGCCGCCAGCGGCTTCGAAACGGTTTCGCGCGCAACGATGCCGCCTTCGTCGACCAGCATGGCGAGCACCGCCCGCACCGCCGGCGACGCTCCCGCATCCTGCGCCGCCGAGCCTGCCGCCCGGAGCGGCCCCAGCGCGCGCTCCACCTGCTCCCGCACCCAATTCTTCAGCCGCTCGATCACCGCCTCACGCCCGTTCTCAGATAGGCGGTCAATGCGCCGGTCGAGATGGACCCGCGGTGAAAGCAGGTTCTTGCCCTGCCCAAGTCGCGCAACTTCGTGCCCTCGCCAAAGGATCGCCACCGGCTGATCCGCCTCAGTCCGGAGCGAAAAATGATCGTCCGTATCGGCGACCAAAGCCGCCGCCCTTTTCTCATATTCGCCGCCCAGCCGCCGTTCGGCAGTCGCTAGCAGCATCTTCCGGTCTTGGTGCCGCGCGGCGGGATCGACTTCGAAGTTGAAACCCTGAAGCCGGCCAATCGCATAGCTTCCGACCGACACCTCGCCCTGCTCATCGACGATTACCGGGAATTCGCCCGCGCCCTTGCCGCCAACGTCCCGCATCAGCACCGACGTGCGCCGGTCGACGAAACGCTGCGTCAGCCGCTCGTGGAGCCCGTCGGACAGCTTCTCCTCCACCTCCCGCGTCCGCTCCGCCATCGTCTCCGGACTGGCCAGCCAGTCGGCGCGGTGCGCGATATAGGCCCAGGTCCGCACTCCCGCGATCCGGTCGGCCAGCGTGTCTATATCGCCCTGTACGTTGTCGAGCTTAGCCACTTCCGCTGCATACCAGCCCTGCGGGATGCGGCCGTCCCCCTCCGTCAGGTGGGTGAAGATGCGGGCGACAAGCCGCGCATGATGATCGGGGCCCGTCTTCCTGAAGTCCGGCAGCCCGCAGGCCGCCCAGAGCCGCCGCACATTATCGCCTTTGGCGCGGGCGCGAACCTGCGGATCGTCCGCCAGCCGCTTCAGCACCGCAAGATCCACCGCCTCTGGGGCCGCACGCAGGCCTGCCTCCGACGGCCGTCGCTCGAGCGAGCGGATGAGGCCGTCGATGGTCCGGAAATCCGGATCTCCCTCCCGCCAGTAAAGATGGTCGAGCGGCGCGAAGCTGTGCTCCTCGATAGCCTCGATCTCCTCCGGCCGGAACTCGGCGCCATATTCGCCTTCCAGCATCAGAGAACCGAAAGTGCCGTCACGCTGGTGCCGTCCCGCGCGCCCCGCGATCTGTGCCATCTCGGCGGGGGAGAGGCGCCGCCGCCTGTGCCCGTCGAATTTCGTAAGCCCGGCAAAGGCGACATGGCTCACGTCCATGTTGAGCCCCATGCCGATCGCATCGGTGGCAACGAGATAATCGACCTCGCCCGCCTGATACATGGCGACCTGGGCGTTGCGGGTCCGGGGTGAAAGTGCCCCCATCACCACCGCGGCGCCGCCGCGCATCCGCCGCAGCATCTCGGCCACCGCGTAGACCTGCTCGGCGGAGAAGGCGACGATGGCCGATCGCGGCGGCAGGCGCGAAAGCTTGGTGGGCCCTGCATACGTCAGCGTCGAGAAACGCGGTCGGCCGATGATCTCCGCCTTCGGAAGCAAAGAGCGCACCATTGGCGTCAAGGCCTCCGAACCAAGGATCATCGTTTCCTCCCGCCCGCGCGCATGGAGCAGACGATCGGTGAAGACATGGCCGCGCTCGTGGTCCGCGCCGAGCTGCGCCTCGTCGAGCGCGACGAACGCAAAATCGCGCTCCATCGGCATTGATTCCGCGGTGCAGAGGAACCAGCGGGCGTCCTTCGGCAGGATCTTCTCTTCGCCGGTGATGAGCGCGACCTGGTTCGCGCCCTTCAGCTTCACCACCCGGTCATAGACTTCCCGCGCAAGCAGCCGCAGCGGGAAGCCAATCATCCCGCTCGAATGGGCGCACATCCGCTCCACCGCCAAATGGGTCTTGCCGGTATTGGTCGGCCCCAAAATGGCCGCGAGAGGCGCCCGGGCGAAATCGCTCATGAGCTATAAGTCGGCACATCGTTGGCAAAGTGCAACGGGCAGCCGCGGTTCCATGGCCTATACTTCAACTCATCGCCGGGAGCTTTCGCTTCGCCGCAGCGGCGGCCGCCAAGCGCCGGATGTAATTTGACTTTAACCTTCTTTGTACACGAACTGAGTTCCTGCCGGCGGACCGCGGCGGGGGTTTAGCGGGTCTTGGGGGGCATCTAGCCTTGTACAGATTTGGGGACGTGAACGTTGGAAGCGGCGGCGGCGCGGCCGTCCTGCGGGCCGACGCGCCCCTGTTCCGGCCCGCGCCGATTCCCGCGCCAGCAGCACGTGCGCCCCGTCTTCCTGATTTCGATCTTGTCCAGGATCTCGGCGTCCGCATCGGCTCGCCGGAATGGTTTCGAGGGCTCCTAACCTGCGCCGCGCTTTGCTATACCGCCTTCAGTTTCGCGCCCGGTCTTGAGCCGGTCACCGGCGCCTCGCCCGCTCCGCTCGCCGATGTAGAGCTTGAGGAGGCCCGCGCCTTAGCCTTTTCGCCACTCGCTTACGGCGCCGATACCGGCCGCCGCATGGCTGCGACCGATGCCGTCCGGCCGCTCACCGACACGCCGGAGCGCCCCCGCATCGACCTCACCGCCACCCTAGGGCGCGGCGACAGCTTCGCCCGCGTGTTGCAGCGCGCCGGTGTCTCCGCCGCAGAAGCAAACCGGCTCGAAGCCATGGTTGCAGACACGGTGGATATGACTGCTATCCAGGCGGGAACCCCGCTCGAACTCACGCTCGGCCGCCGGCCGAACCGAACGGTTGCGCGGCCGCTTGAGAGCCTCTCCTTCCGCGCCCGCTTCGACCTAAGGCTCGCCGTCGAGCGGGTGAACGGCGCAATGACGCTGAAGCGCATCCCGATCGCCGTCGACCATACCCCGCTCCGCATCCAGGGCTTCGTCGGCTCAAGTCTCTATCGTGCTGCCCGCGCATCGGGCGCGCCAGCCAAGGCCGTCGAAGCCTATCTTCGGGCGCTCGCGACGCAGATCAACGTCGGCAGCATCGGCGCGGACGACCGCTTCGACCTCATCATCGAACAGCGCCGCGCCGAAACCGGCGAGGTCGAGGTCGGCAAGCTTCTGTACGCGGGCCTAGAACGCGCAGACGGCAAGAATCTCCAGCTCATGCAATGGGCGCAAGGCGGCAGCGCCCAATGGTTCGAAGCGTCCGGCGTCGGCAGGACGAGCGGCATGCTGCAGCGGCCGGTGCCGGGCTCCGTCTCTTCCAATTTCGGCATGCGCCGCCACCCGATCCTCGGCTATTCGCGCATGCATAAGGGCATGGATTTCCGCGCCGGCTACGGCACCCCGATCCTCGCCGCGACCGACGGCGTGGTCAGCGCTGCCGGATGGGCAGGCGGTTACGGCCGGCAGGTCCGCCTCCGCCACGCCGGCGGCCTCATGACCAGCTATTCGCACATGAGCCGCATTTCCGCGCGCCCGGGGCAGCAGGTCCGCCAGGGACAGGTGATCGGCTATGTCGGCTCGACCGGCCTCTCGACCGGGCCGCACCTCCATTACGAACTCTATCGTAACGGTGCGCCGGTAAACCCGATGTCCGTCAAGTTCACCACCCGCGCCCAACTCAGCGGCTCCGACTTGGCCAACTTCCGCGCTAAGCTCCGCAGCCTGCTCTCCGTACCGGTCGGAGCAGCACGCTCCGCCAATAAGGAAACGGCGGCCAAGCCCTCCGCCTGACCGCCGCTCAAAATCCAAATCGACGCGGCGCCGCTCGCGCCGCCTTTCGCTTAACCGCTCTGGCTCCGCCAGCGCTTGACGACACGGCCGATCATCGCCTGCTCGTCGCCGCTCTGCTTCCACAGTTCCGAGAAGAGCGGGTCGGCCGAGGCCGGGCGGCGATCCCGCTCAAGATCGTCGAAGGCAACGCGGATCGGGATCGACACGCCTTCGCCGCAGACGATGCATTCGCGGTTGCGGAGCGCCGGAATGACGTCGAGGAAGCCGCGCGCGCCCTCGGGCATGGCCGACTTCACGAACGCTTGGTCTCGGTCGTTGTTGAGGCGCATCGCAATGATCGTGCCGCACTGGGAAAGCACGCCTTCGGCAAGGTCGGACGGACGCTGCGTAATGAGGCCCAGCGACACGCCGTACTTACGACCTTCCTTGGCGATCCGCTCCAGAATCTTGCGGACGGCCTGGCCGGACGAAGTCTTGTCGGCGGGAATGTAACGATGGGCTTCTTCGCAGACGAGCAAAACCGGCCGCTGCGCTTCGTTGCGCGACCAGATCGCATAGTCGAAGACGAGGCGCGACAGCACCGCTACCACCACCGACGTGATGTCCGAGGGCACGCCGGACACGTCCACAATCGAGATCGGTTTGCCGCTCGCGGGCAGGCGGAAAATCTTTGAAATGAAGCTCGCCATGCTGTCGGCGACGAGCATGCCCGAGAACATGAAGCTGTAGCGCGGGTCAGTCTTCAGCTCGTCGAGCTTCGACTTCAGCCTCATGAACGGCGCCGTGTCGGTCGCCTTGTTCAGAAGGCCCATTTCGTTCGTGATTGCGCCCGTCAGGTCCGACAGCAGATAGGGAACCGGCGAATCCACGGTGAGCTTGGTCATACCCTCGGCGGCACGGTTCTTCGAGCGCGCCTGGAGAAGACACTTGGCAAGGATGTCGGCGTCGGCCTGGCGATCGGCGCCGCTCGAGGTGAGGATCACCTCGCAATGCTCCTCGAAGTTCATCAGCCAGTAGGGCATCTGCAGGTTGTCGACGTTGAACAGCTCGCCATAGCCCTTGAAGGCGGCGGAATATTCGCCGTGCGGGTCGATCATGACGATGTGACCCTCAGGGGCCAGTTCGCAGATGCGGTGGAGGATCAGTGCCGCCGAGGTCGACTTACCGGTACCGGTCGAACCCAGCAGCGCGAAGTGCTTGCCGAGCATTGCGTCAATATAGAGTGCGCCGCGCACGTCCTTGGTCGGATAGACGGTGCCGATCTCGATATGCGCCTGCTCGCTGGCGGCAAACATCTGCTTCAAATCGCTGCCCGCTACGGGGAGCACCTTGTCGCCCGGAATGGGATAGCCGGTGATGCCGCGCTTGAAGTTGGTAAGCTCGCCCGTCTTCTCGTCCTCGTCGCCTTCGCCAAGGAAGTCGATCTCCGCGACGATATTGTCACCCGAAGAATCCGCCACCTGCAGCGTGCGGACATTGGCGAGGATCCAGCGCTTGCCGGCGCGGAGCTTCACCTGACTTCCGACCTGGCCCGACATAGCGACGCTGGGATCAGGATCGTTCCCCAGCTCGCGAAGGCGCGCACCGTCGATCTCGATCTTGGAACCGCCGCCTGAAATCTCGATCACCTTGCCGATCGGAGCATGGGTGGCGCCGCTCTTCCGCTGCGGCTCCTGCGCCGGCATGTAGCCGAGCGGCTGATCGGGTTGCGGAACGCTGTGCATGTTCATGTCGGTCATGGCGGTAGTCTTGCCCCTTCACGCGTGTTTGGTGCGCGGAGCGTTAACCCAAAGATGTAAACAACTCTTTGCCGTCAGCGGCGGCGGAAGACGGCGCTTCCCGCCCAGCCGAGCAGGATCGAGATTGCGACTGCGATAAGGCCGTAGGCGAGCGACCAGCGTTCGGCGAAGTCGGCAACGAACTTCTCGAAACCCAATTTGTCGATCTGGATCTCCCGCACCGCGCCCGCGACGACCCGGCCGTCCTGAATGAGGAAGGTTTCGGCCGTGTAGGTGCCGACGGGCACCTGCGCCGGAATGCTGACGCGGCCGCGGTAGAGCACGCCTTCGCTGATCTCGACGCCGCTCGGGCTCTCGATATAGACGCCGCCGCGCCGGCGAAGGTCGAGCAGGCCCGCTTCGAACCGGCGCTGCACCTCGACCGGCGCGCCCGTGCCGGGCGAGAGCTGAAGGTTCTGGAGGCCGAGCTCATAAATAGCCGCAGTCCGCTCGTCGATCAGTTCGGAAAGCGGCCGCGATGACGCCACGGCGTAGAAGGCCGGAGCCGAGCGAAAGCGGGCGCTTTCGACATTCATCCAGATGCCGGCGACCTTCTGCTTCTCGCGGACGACGATCCGTTCGGTCGGTCCCTTTACCACCACGGCGATATCGGCCGGCCTGCTCGGCGCGCGCCCGCCCGGGTAGAGAATGGCGCCGAACAGCAGCAGGTCGGCGCCCGTGAAGCTGTAGCGTATCTCGATCTCGCGCTGCGACACGTCCGGCACCAGCTCGGGCTTCGCCTGCCCCAGCGCGAAAGGCGCGGCGGCGAGCAAAGCGAGGGCGCGGAGCCGCCTCACAGCATCTGCACCGTGTAGATTTCGTCCGGGCGCCAGCCGAGCCCAAGCGCCATCCGCACCGCCACCGCCAGCACCACGATCGCGAGGAACATGCGCAGCATCTCCGGCTTCACCCGCTGGGCAAGCCGAACGCCGAACTGCGCGCCGATCACGCTGCCGAGGAGGAGGAGCACGGCAAGGACGATGTCCACCGACCGGGTGGTGGTCGCGTGGACCAGGGTCGTCGCGGCGGTCACGAACAGGATCTGCAGGAGCGAAGTCCCCACCACCACCTGCGCCGACATGCCGAGCAGGTAGATCATTGCGGGCACGACGATGAACCCGCCGCCGACGCCCAGAAGCACGGTCAGCATGCCCGACACGAACCCGAGCAGAAGCGGCGCCAGCGGCGAGATGTAGAGGCCGGAGCGGTAGAAGCGCCAGCGGAGCGGCAGCGCGACGATCAGCGGGTTGTGCCGCCGGGAACGCGGCCTCGCCGTCTCTTTGGGCTTGATGATGTCGAGCGCGGTCGCCGCTTCCTTCGCCATCAACAGGCCGATACTGCCCAGCAGGATCACGTAGAGGAGCGCGATCACGGTATCGATCTGCCCGCCCTGCTGCAGCAGGCGGAACAGGAAGCCGCCGACCAGCGAGCCGATGAGGCCGCCCGCGATGATGACGCCGCCCATAAGATAATCGACGCCCTTCCGCCGCCGGTGTGCGAGCACGCCCGACACGCTGGTGCCGGTGATCTGCGTCGCCGCCGAAGCCACCGCCACGGTAGGCGGAATGCCGTAGAAGATCAGGATCGGCGTCGTCAGGAACCCGCCGCCGACGCCCAACATCCCGGTCAGCAGCCCCACCAGCCCGCCGATCGCGATGATGGTGAGCGCGTTGACGGAAAGGCCGGCGATCGGGAGGTAGATATCCACGCGCGGACGCTAGCGGCTTATCTCAGGCGGCGGAAGATGCCGCTCAGAAGCCGGTGGAGAGCGTGAGCGTCGGCCCGCTCTTCGGCTCCGCCTCGCCTGCGACACGCAGCCGCCAATCCACGGCGACGACGACCCCCGCTTCAGCAAAAGGCATCCGGAACGATGCCTGCGGCCCGACATCCACCCGCTCAACGCCCGGCTGGGCAGCGCCCCATGCGCCGATGCCGATCTTCGTCTCTCCTGCGGGGTAGCTGAGCTTCGCCGATCCGTCGGCGAACAGGTCGCGCGCCTTCATTCCCACCAGACCGGCCTGCCCATAGGCGTCGAGCTGCAGCGGTCCCGCCAGCGCCTGGCTTACTCCGCCATAGGCAGTCAGAGAAAAGGCCGAACGGCCACTCTTTCCCAAAGCTTGCCGCCGCTCCGCCAGAAGATGAACGGGCACGTCCGCCAGCGGCTGCCAGTCGACGCCTGCAGCCACTTCCGAACCTTCGAAGCTATCGAGAGGTGCATAAATCCTGCCGCTCAGCGCCAGCGGCCGCCGTACATCAGCATTCAGCCGGTAGGTAAGACGCGCGCCCGCCTGACTGCCGCCGAGCAGGCTGCCCGGTGCCAGTGCAGCGGCATTGCTGTCCCGCACGAACGACCAAAGGGAAGCGGACCATCGGCTCTGCTTCTGCAAGGTAGGAGCGAGTGCGACGGGAGTAGGCCTGCTACCAGGTTGGAAGAGTGTCGGCCTCGGCTGCTGTGGATCTACCGTCGCCTCCGGTAGAACAGCGGCTGCTATTGCTGCGTGAGAGGGCATAGCGGCAGGCGGTGTGAAGCTGACCCTCACCGCCTCGACGAGAGGCGTCGCCGCCCCTTGAATAGGAGACGCAGCAACGGCCGCAACCGCCGGCGACTTAGCTGGAACGAAGGAGACGCCTTCGGCGGCCGGGGCTATCGGCTCCGGGCTCATCCACCAGTCTGAGGCGAATACCGTTCCCCTGAGGCACACCCAACCCGCCAGCACCAGCGTCAGGAATCGAAGAGGCGGCGATCCCTTCATTCGGCGGGCAGCTCTGCCGGAAATGCATGCGCCGTCTTGCGCCAGTCGGCCCGCCCGCTCCGGCGGATAGTGCGATAGCGGAGCACCGCATGCCAGGCGGCCGAGATCGCTACCACGTTGCTCACCGCCACGCGCGGGAGCGAGATGAGGCCCTGCTTCCAGCCATAGCTATGGGTGACGAAGGCGAAGCGCATGGACAGGCGCCAGACCAAAATTGCGAGGTTGAGCAGCAGGATGAAGGCGAGCAGTTCGGACACGGGCTGCGGCCGCCAATCGGTCACCAGCTCCGGCACCTTGAGGAACACCCACAAGCCGAAGCTCAGATAGCCGAAGAACAGCAGCACGGCGGCGAGCAGCGACTGCCGGTCGCGAAGCCGCATCCACCGTTCGGCAAGACCGCCCCTCCAGCCGAGCCGGTCCCAGCCTGAAAGCGCGATGCCCGTCATCCAACGCGCCTTCTGATTCACCGCCGCCCGCAACGTTTGCGGAAAATATTCCTTCGTCGCGACCACTGCGCCGCGCCCTGCCGCTATCCGCGCAAAGGTGCGGCGGCCGCCAATCTCGCTGAGCTTGAGACCTAGCTCATAGTCCTCGGTGAGGCTGTCGGCGTCGAACGGCAGGCCGCCGTTCCGCTCCGCCATCCGGACTAGCGCGTCGCAGCGAAAGGCGCAGCCGACACCAGCGGATGGAACCGCGGCGCCCAAAGCCTCCCTGACCACCAGCTCCTTCGCGTGGGATTCCGCAAACTCGTCCGCATAATGGCCGCTGACCCACAGCGACTTCGGGTGGATGAGCGGCACGACCGGCAGTTGAACGAGATCATATTCTTCGCTGAGCGCATCGAAGATACGGAGTTCCGCCGAATGCACCACATCCTCAGCGTCGTGCAGGACCACCGCCTTGAACTGCCGTCCTTCCGTTCGCTCGTCCGCAAGCATCGCCTCCCATAGCCGGTTGAGGCAGTCCGCCTTGGTGGTAGGTCCCGGCACTGGCCCCACTACCAACCGCACCCGCTCATCGGCAATGGCGCGCACCTCGGCAATGGTGGCGGCATCGTTCGGATAGCAGCCGACATAGACGCGGTAGTCGGAATAATCGAAAGTCGCGAGCGTGTGCCGGAGCATCGTTCCAATCACGCCTGCTTCGTCCCAGGCGGGCGTGAAGACGGCCAGCCGTCCCGGCTGTGCTGGCTTTGGGAGCGTCTCGACGCGGAGCGGCTCCACGCCTTTCCGCCGCTTCAGGAGCAGGCCGCCGGCGAGCACCAGCCAGACCGCGTCGATGAAGAGATCGCCGACGCCCAGGATCAGGAAGCCGCTGGCGGAAAACAGCGCCGCCTCGCGCATGAGGAAGTCCAGCGCCGTCAGAAGCGCGTCCGCACCTGCCATTGCCGAAAGTCCCCGATTCGAAGGGTCGATGATCAGATACGGAGGGAAAGCTGGCAAGTGGGGCGGCCGAAAGCCGCTTCGCGCCCTGACTTGCTACTGAATCAAATGGTGCGGTCGAGAAGACTCGAACTTCCACGTCCTTTCGGACACAACGACCTCAACGTTGCGCGTCTACCAGTTCCGCCACGACCGCACATTTGATGATTGAGCGCAAAGCGCCCTCTGGCAGGAGCGCGCCTCTAGCAAAGGCCTTTTGCCGACGCAATGCCGCTTCCCAACGAAATGGGAAAGCGGCACCAGCCCCTTAGCGCCCCTTCTTCTTCGGCTGCGGCAGCGGGCGCATCACGCGCTGGAGGGCAAGCTGCCCCACCTTCCGACCCAATTCCTCGCCCGCCTCGTTTGAGAAGCGATAATGGACGCCGCCATAGGTGCGGGAGGCCGAGACTTCCTTCACCCAACCGTCCCAATTGGGCACGACCTGGACGATGCTGTTAGGGATCGACCGGGACGCCACCCTTACCCCGCCCGGCGGCGAGGCGCCCACTTCGGCCTTCATCACCTCGGCGATCGCAGCTGTCCCGCTGCAATGGGCGCAGGGATATTCCGGGTGGTTGGGCGTGCCGATCAGCGGCTCCCATGCCGGATCGGCGGTTGTCGCCGGATTGCCGTCGTCCTCTGCATTCCGGATCGCCGTGATCGGCCGCCAGAAATTGTAATGGAGCTTGGCCGCGCCGGTCGCGACATTCGCATCGTCGCTCACCATGTTGAACATCGCGAACATGCGCGCATTGTCGACCACCCGCCGGCCCTTCGCGTCGGCGATGAGCCGCAGCGACGGTGTCATGTTGGGCGTGATGCGATAGCGGGCCATCAACGATTGCTGCGGCGTCCGCGTCTTGCTGCTCTTGGCGCCGATCTGCTTGATCTCTTCGAAGTCCTTGGCCCAGCGTTCGCTGTCGAGTGCGGGCGGCGGCCCCGGACGGACCTCCTCCCAATTCTTCAGGATCCAGGGTTTGAAGGTGAAGGAATAAGGCTGGAAGACCGGGAGCTGCGTCGCTGTCCAGACGCCCGGTGCGGTGCGCGGCCTGTACGGCGTCTGCGCCATGTCCGGCACGAACCCTCCGGAAGCGAGCGCTAGCTTCGCCGCCGCCTCGCCGATCGCCTTGCCCTTGTCGCGGGCAGCGACGTTCGAAATACCCATCATCGTCACGTTATAGCTGTCTTCCAGCGCCGTCTTCTGGCCCGGAAAGTGCGACAGTAGCACCTGATAGGCTGCTGTCGCGGCCGCAGCCTCCTGCGACGCCGTCGGATCGCCGGCGGCCATGCCAAGATAGCTTTCATAACGGCGGTCGATGGCATTCAGCGCTTCGAACATGGCGATCGCGGCCTGTGTCTGCGCGCGGTCATGCTCGCCCGTGCGCGGCGCATCCGCCGGAGGCTGGCTTGCAGCGGTGATCAGCTGCGCGAAGTCCATCCATTCGCAAACGACGTCGGCCGAAGCCGGCGCGGCGCCGAACGCAAGCGCGGCCCCGGCCGCCAGAACAGCGAATTTCCTCATGAATTCCTCCCCTTCGACTCAAGGCCGATGGGCGGAGCCTATCACAATCTCAGTAAAGGAACATGGGCATGCCTTCGACGCGCATCAGCCGCGCCCGATAGGCGGAACGATCGTACAGGCCGGTGACGTCGACCTTCTTCTCGCCCTTCAGCAAAGTGTCGACCGGCACATGATCATAGTTGCCGTCGGTCAGGGTGACCATGCAACCCATTTGGCCCCGTGCCAGCAGCTGCACGGCAAGCCCGCCAAAGGCGAAGCCGACCATCCGGTCCATCGCATCGGGCTCGCCGGCGCGCATCAGATAGGCAAGCTCCTGATTGACGACGCCGCAGCCGAGCCGGGCACTGATCGCCTGCCCGAGCCGGTGACCGATTCCGATGTCGCCGCGCTGGCTTGCAGGCTTGGAAAGGTCGTCGCCGCCCGCGCCCTCGCCTTCGATACGGGCGCCTTCGGAGATGACGCACATCGCATAATGGGCCGGGTTGCTGTCCTTGTCCTCGGCAAGGAGCGGAAGCAGCACGTCGAGATCGGCCGGAACCTCCGCGATCACCGTGCGGTCGACCTGCGCCAGGAAGCCGGCGAGAAGCGCCGTCTCGCCGCTCCGCCGTCCGAACAGCTCGACCACGCCGATCCGCTCGTGGCTTTCGACGGTGGTGCGGAGTGCATTGATCGCCTCGACCGAACGGCTGACGGCTGTCGAAAAGCCGATGCAATAATCGGTGCCGAAAACGTCATTATCCATGGTCTTCGGGACGGAGATGACCGGCACCCCCTGCGCCGCCAGATGCGCAGAGAAGCGCAGGGTGCCGTCGCCGCCGAGCGTGATCATCGCGTCGATGCCGAGTTTTTCCAGCACCTCCAGCACCCGCGCTGTGCGGTCGCCCTCCTTCAGCGTGCGGGGATCGGTGCGCGAGGTGTGCAGGATCGTGCCGCCCATCCGGTCGATGCCGCGGACACCCTCGCGCGTGAGCGGCACGCTGTTGATCGCAATGCTCGCCGCGTCGGAAGGATCGATGGCGAGCACGCCCTCCCAGCCGCGGCGAAAGCCGGTCACCTCCCAGCCGAGATCGTCCGCTGACAGGGTGATTGAGCGAATGCAGGGGTTGAGGCCCGGCACATCGCCGCCGCCCGTGAGAATTCCGATGCGCATGAAGGTTAAACGGCGGGGCCGAAGCTGAGGTTCAGATCACGCGCGCTTCGCGGCACATTGGTCTCGGCCACGTCGAAGGTGGCGCTTTCATTCGGGCCAAGCTGGCTCACCGGTGCGGAAATGGAAAAAGTATGGACTACGCGCTGCGTCGCGTCGCGAAGCTCTGCCTTGATCTGCGGCACCCTCCGCGCCTCGTCGCTGGTGTTGATTACGCGCCCGTAAACGCGGAGCAGCTCGTTCCCGCTTTCCAGCACCGCGCGCTCCGGCTGTTTGGTATATTCGAGCGACAGGCCGGCATCGGCGCTGCGCTCGCCGCCGATGTTGAGGAGGCCGAGATACCAGGCCGCAGCCGCTGCCGCTGCAAGCGCGAGTGCCGCAAGCAATAGCCAGAGGCCGATGCGGCGCCGAGGCTCCGGCTCGGGATCGTAGGGCTGGTAATCAGATGCGGGTTCCTCAGCCTCGACCTTAGGTTCCGTCAGGGGCTCGGGAGGCGGTTCGGGCTCGGCTTTCCGACCGCGCGACGGAGACGGTGGCGGCGGCGACGTCGGCGCAGTAGCCGCAACGGGCGGAGGCACTGACGGAGATGCGACGGGAGGCGCGGGCTCCTGGAACCAGCTATGCTTGCAGCTCGCGCACCGCACCTGGCGGCCGGTTGCCCCGACCGCGCTGTCCGGCACCGTATAGCGGGTGTGGCATGCTGGACAGGTAAGGATCATTCGCTACGGCTGCCCCTTCGACGCTCTTTCCGCGAATCTAACCAGTGATAGGGTCGCCATGCAAGCGAATGCCGCGATTTCGCACCGATTTGCTTTGCCAGGATTCGGGCGCCATGCCATTGCTTTGCCTCAAGGGGAGCGGCGGAGGCAGGTCTGAGCCAGGGCACGATCGTCCAGTTCGAGAATGTCGGCCTGCGCTACGGCACGGGATCCGAGGCGCTTTCGGACCTCAGCTTCTCCCTGCGCGCGGGCGGCTTCTACTTCCTCACCGGCCCCTCGGGCGCCGGCAAGACCTCGCTCCTTCGCCTCCTCTATCTCGCCCATCGGCCGAGCCGCGGCCTCATCCGCCTGTTCGGCGAGGATATCGTCAGGGTACCCCGGCACCGCCTTCCGCAATTCCGGCGCCGCATTGGCGTCGTCTTCCAGGATTTCCGGCTCGTCCCGCACCTCTCGGCCTTCGACAATGTCGCGCTGCCGCTCCGCATCATGGGCCTGCCGGAGAAGGACCTCAAAGGTACGGTGACGGAAATGCTGGACTGGGCAGGCCTTACCCACCGCGCCAGCGCCCGCCCGGCCACGCTCTCCGGGGGCGAGCAGCAGCGCGTGGCGATCGCCCGCGCCGTCATTGCGAAGCCCGAACTGCTGATTGCCGACGAGCCCACCGGCAATGTCGACCCGGAAATGGCAACCCG
Source organism: Allosphingosinicella sp. (assembly GCF_036402135.1). GTDB lineage: Bacteria > Pseudomonadota > Alphaproteobacteria > Sphingomonadales > Sphingomonadaceae > Allosphingosinicella. Next base: position 22,072 of record NZ_DASWTN010000037.1, read on the forward strand.
CCTCCTCGGCTTGTTCGATGCGCTCAACAAGCTCGGGACGACGGTGATCGTCGCCACCCATGACCTCCACCTGATCGGCCGCGTGCCGCGCGCCGAGATGCTGCGGCTGGACCGGGGCCAAGTGTCGGACCCGACAGGAGCGCTCCGTCACCCACCGCGAAGGATCGCTGAATGATCGGCGGTGCGGCCATAGGCGCCGCGGACCGAAACCTGCTGCCGGAGGGGCGCACGGCAGGACCGATGCCCTGGGTCATCGCCATCATGATCTTCCTTACCATCCTCGCCGCCGCTGCGGGCCTTGGTCTCGATCGCGCCGCGCGCGGGATAGAAGGCGGTAACCGGGTGACGGTGCAGATCGTCGAGGCGAACGCCGCGAGAAGGAACGCGGAAGCCGGGTCCGCCCTTGCCCTTCTGCAGCGGCATCCCGCCGTCCAGTTGGCCCGCCGCGTCAGCGACGCCGAAATGCAGCGACTCCTCGAACCGTGGCTCGGCGTGGCAAGCGACGGCGATATCCCCATTCCCGCGATGATCGAGGCGGAGCTGAAGCCCGGAGGCGACGCGGAACAGCTGCGCCAACCGCTCCGCAGCGTTTCGCCATCCGCCCGCGTCGATGCCAATGCAGAATGGCTGGCGCCTCTGAAGCGCCTCATCTCCGCCCTTCGCTGGCTGGCACTTGGTCTCGTGCTGCTGATGCTTGCGGCGACCGCCGCCTCGGTGGTCCTTGCCGCTCGCGCCGCGCTCGACACCCATCGCGGCACGATCGAGGTGCTGCACCTGATGGGCGCCACCGATCATCAGGTGGCGCACCTCTTCCAGCGCCGCATCGCGCGCGACGCTCTGTTCGGCGGCGGCGCCGGGCTTGTCGGGGCGTTGCTGGTCCTGTGGCTCCTCGGCCGGCTTGTGGCCGCGCTCGGTTCCCACCTCATCGGCTCTGTTTCACTGCCTGTGCCAAGCCTCCTGCTTCTGGCGCTGATCCCGCTCCTCGGCGTGCTGCTCGCAATGCTGGTTGCCCGCGCGACGATTTTGCGGGCATTGGATAGGCTTCTATGATCGCCCGCGCCCTTGCCTTCCTGCTGCTCATCTATGTGCTCGGCTACGCACTGTTCGTGGTGCTGCTGCCGAAGCCGGCCGGAGAGGAGCGCACCGACGGAATCGTCGTCCTGACCGGCGGCGCCAAGCGGCTGGAGCGAGGTCTCGACCTCGTCGAGCGCGGCAGGGCGCGGCGGCTCCTCGTCTCCGGCGTCGATAGGACGGTTCGGCCGGTTGAACTCGCCACGCGCTACAATGCCGACGAAGCCCTCTTCGAATGCTGCATCGACCTTGGCCGGGAGTCGGTGGACACCCGCTCCAACGGCACCGAAACGGCCCGCTGGGTGCGGCAGAAGAAGTTCAAGTCGATCCGCCTCGTCACCACCGACTGGCACATGCCACGTGCCCGCTTCGAACTCTCGCAGGCCCTGGACGAGGGCGTCACTGTGCTTCCGGACGCGGTGGACAGCGATCCCAGCTTCCGCGTGCTCTTCACCGAATATAACAAATATCTGCTCCGGCGGGCGGCGGTCCTCGTCGGCATCTGATGAACGGCCTCCGTTCCAGCCTGTTCGCCCTGTTCTTCTATTCGGGTAGCGTCGTTGCGGTGCTGCTCGCGATCTTGGGCGCGGTGGTCGGGCGGGAGCCGCTGATCCGCGTCACCTACGGCTGGGCCCGCTATCATCGCTTCTGCGCCAGAGTGTTTCTCGGCATCAGATCGAGGGTCGAGGGGCCACGTCCACGCGGTCCCCTGCTGGTCGCTTCCAAGCATCAGTCGATGTTCGAGACGATCGAACTGCTGCTCATGTTCGACCGGCCGACGGTGGTGCTGAAGCGGGAACTTGCCGACATTCCCGGCTGGGGCTGGGTCGCCCGCCGCTACGGCGTCATTCCGGTTGACCGGGAAGGCGGGGCCGCCTCGCTCCGCCGCATGCTGAAGGCGGCGAGCCAGGCAATCGCCCAAGGCCGGGCCATCGTCATCTTCCCCGAAGGTACCCGGGTCCTGCCGGGCGAGCAGCCTCCGCTGCAGGCGGGCTTCGCCGGCCTCTACAAGGCGCTCGGCGTGCCAGTGCTTCCCATTGCACTCGACAGCGGCCGACTCTGGCCGCGTCGAAGCTTCGTCAAACGGGCGGGCATCGTGACCTTCCGCGTCCATGAAGCGATTCCGCCCGGTCTGCCTCGCAAAGAGGTCGAGGCGCGGGTTCACGCGTCGATCAATAGTCTGGAAGCTTAGGCGCGGAGCTGCGCCCCAAGCTTAGCGGCGGCGGCGACGATCCGGTCGGAGATCGCCTTCAGCTCCTCGTCGGTGAAGCTCTTCTCGCCCGGCTGCAGCGTCACCTCGATCGCAAGGGACTTCTGTCCCTCCGGCACGCCTTGGCCGGTGAAGATGTCGAACAGGCTGGCGGAGACGATGGCGGCTTTGTCGGCGCCCCGCACCGCGCGCAGCAGCTGGTCGGCCTTCATCTCGGCTGGCACGAGGAAGGCGAAGTCGCGCTTCACAGCCTGCAGAGCGGGCGGCGCATAAGCGTCCCGCATCCGTCCGCCACCGCGCTTCTGCGGGATGGCGTCAAGATAGATTTCCGCCGCCACCGCAGTCCCGTCGAGGTCGAAGGCGCGGAGCGTCGCCGGATGAAGCTCGCCGAACTCGGCCAGCACATTCTTCGGCCCGAGGCATAGCCGTCCCGAGCGGCCAGGATGATAGATGCCCGCCGCGCCGTCCAGCACCTGCAGATTGTCGACGGGCGCCCCCGCCGCCGCAAGCAACGCCATCGCCTCCGCCTTGGCGTCATAGGCGTCGAAGGACTTGGCCTTGCCGCTGCGCCAATGGCGACCCTCGCGCTCGCCCGCGAGGACGATGCCGAGCGTCGCCCGCTCCTCGTCGGCAAGGTAGCGCCGCCCGATTTCGAACAGCCGCACGCTTTCCGCGCCCCGATCCATGTTGCGCCGCGCCGCAGACAGCAGCCCGGGGAGGAGCGAGGGGCGCATCGCCTTCATCTCCTCGCTAATCGGATTGTCGAGGATCCAGGCGCTGCCGCCGAACGGCGCCGCCTCGGCTTCGGAAATGAAGCTCCAGGTCACTGCTTCGTTAAAACCGCGTGATGCCGCCGTACGCCGGGCACGGCGCTCCAGAAGCTGTTCGGCAGTGGCGGTCGGCTTCGCAACGCCCGGAGCCCGCGGCAGCGGCGTCGAAGGCACCGCGTTCAGCCCCTCGATGCGCACGACCTCCTCGACGATGTCGGCGGAACCATCGACGTCGCGACGCCACGACGGCACCTCGACGCTCCAGACGGAGCCCTCGGTGACGCCAAAGCCGAGCCGCTCCAATATGTCTTTCTGCCGCGCCTGCGGCACCGCGACCCCCGCCAGTTCGGCGGTGCGGTCGGGACGATAATCCACCACCTTCTGGGGGATGGGCGGCGTTCCGGCGCGGACGATCTCGGAGGGCTCGCCCCCTGCCAGCTCCAGCGCCATCTGGGTGGCGATCGCAAGACCCGCGTCGAGGAAGGCAGGATCGACTCCCCGCTCGAAGCGGCTCCGGGCATCCGAGGTGAGGCCAAGTTTCTGACCGCTGAGCGCAATGCGTTCCGGATCGAAATAGGCGCATTCGATGAGGATATCGGTCGTCTCGTCGGCGACACTCGAATGCTCGCCGCCCATGATGCCGCCTATGTCGTGCACGCCTTCCTCGTCGGCGATGACCGTGATCGACGGGTCCAGGGCATAGGTCTTCCCATTGAGCGCCAGCACCTCCTCGCCCTCGGCCGCTCGGCGCGCGACGACCGCGCCTTGAAGCTTCGCAAGGTCGTAGACGTGGAGCGGCCGCCCATAGCTCAGCATGATGTAGTTCGTCATATCGACGAGGGCGCTGATCGGCCGCTGCCCGACCGCCTTCAGCCGCTGCTGCAGCCAGGCGGGCGACGGCCCGTTCTTCACGCCCCGGACGACGCGGCCGTAGAAAGCGGGGCAGCCTTCCGGATCGTCGATGCGGATTTCGGCGGGACAGGGGAAGCTGCCCGCAATCTCCCTTACCTCGATCGGCTTCAGAGCGCCGAGCCCTGCCGCGGCAAGGTCACGGGCAATGCCATGGACGCCCATCGCATCCTGCCGGTTCGGCGTGACGCTGACATCGATCACCGGATCGTCGAGCCCGGCCCAGCCCGCATAAGCAGCGCCCACCGGTGCATCTTCGGGAAGTTCGATGATCCCGTCATGCTCGTCGCCGAGCTCCAGCTCCCGCACCGAACACATCATGCCCCGGCTCTCGACGCCGCGTATTGCCGCCACTTTCAGCGTGATGTCGCTGCCCGGCACATAGGTCCCAGGCGCGCCGAATACGCCTTTCAGACCCGCTCGCGCATTGGGCGCGCCGCACACCACCTGTACGGGATCGCCCGCGCCGGTATCCACGGTCAGCACCTGCAGCTTGTCGGCCTGCGGATGACGTTCTGCCTTCAGAACCTTGGCGATGGTGAAGGGCGCGAGCTTCTCGGCGGCATTCTCCACGCCCTCGACTTCGAGGCCGATGCGGGTGAGGGTGTCGACCACCTGTTCGAGTGTCGCATCCGTCTCCAGATGCTCTTTGAGCCAGTTGAGGGTGAACTTCATGCGCCCACGCCTCCGCTCAGCGTCGGAACGTCGAGGCTCCTGAAGCCATAGTGGCGGAGCCAGCGAAGGTCCGCGTCGAAGAAGGCGCGGAGGTCGTCCATACCGTATTTGAGCATCGCCAACCGGTCGATGCCGCAGCCGAAGGCGAAACCCTGCCACACGTTTGGATCGAGCCCGCAGGCGGCGATGACGCGCGGATGCACCATTCCCGAGCCGAGCAGCTCCATCCAGCCGTCGGAACCGCCAAGCACCCGCCTGCCGTTCTGCATGGTGAAGCCGACATCGACCTCCACAGAAGGCTCGGTGAAGGGGAAATAACTCGGGCGCAGCCGCAGCACGATGTCGTCCCGCTCAAAATAGGCCTTCAGGAAGGTCTCGAGCGTCCATTTGAGGTGGCCGAGGTGAATACCCTTGTCGATCACCAGCCCCTCAACCTGGTGGAACATCGGCGTATGCGTGGCGTCGCTGTCGGAGCGGTAGGTGCGGCCCGGCGCAATGATGTAGATGGGCGGCTCCTGCGACGTCATGGTCCTGATCTGGACCGGTGACGTATGGGTGCGGAGCAGCATGCGCTTGCCGTCCTTCGCCTTGTCCTCGCCAAAATAGAAAGTGTCATGCATCGCCCGCGCTGGATGGCTTTCGGGAATGTTGAGCGCGGTGAAGTTCCGCCAGTCGTCCTCGATCTCGGGCCCCGTCGCGACCGAAAAGCCCAAGTCGGCGAAAATTTCGGCAAGCTCGTCCATCACTTGACTGACGGGGTGAACGCTGCCCTGCGCACCGGTCGAGATCGGCAACGTCATGTCCAACGTCTCCGTCGCAAGCCTCCGGTCCAGCTCCGCCGCTTCCAGCGCAGCCTTCCGCGCGGCTATGGCGTCCGACACCTTTTCGCGCAGCCCATGGATGCGCGGGCCCTCGGCCTGTCTCTGCTCTGGCGTCATGCCGCCAAGCGTCTTCAGAAGCTGGGTAACCGCGCCCTGTTTGCCGAGCGCGGCGACGCGCTCCGCCTCGAGCGCGCCAAGGTCTGCCGCACCCTCGATCCGGCTCAGCCAGTCGCTCGTCATGCTCTCGATATCGGACATGCCCGCCCTTAAGCAGGGCTCCCCCGAAAATGCAAAGGCTTCACGCCTTGAGGCGACATCTGCAGTGCACACGAAAAAAAGGCCGGGGCGGTCGAAACGCCCCGGCCTTGTCGCTGCTTCAGCCTTTAGCCGTTTCGGCGACCCTGCCGCTGTCCACGCGGCGTGCGGCGCTCCTCGCGGGTCAGAGTGCCGTCGCGGTTAGCGTCCATGCGGTCGAACCGCTCGAGCCGGCGCGCCGTCGCTTCGGCGAGCGAGATGCGGCCGTCGCGATCGGCGTCGAGGCGGGCAAAGGCCTGCTGGCCGAGGCGTAGCCCCCGCTGCACGCGAAGCGCCTGCCGTTCGGCCCGGCACTCGCCGCGCGCCGCACGTCGCTCATTACGGTCGCCACGACCGGGGCGGGCGTCGAATTCCTGCCGGCTGATCTGCCCATCCCGATTGGTGTCGAGCCGCGCAAAAACTTGGCCTCGGCGGTCGCCGCGCCCCTTCTGCCCACGCGCCCGAACCTGCCCGGCCGCCGCCTGCGCTTCCGCCTGGGTTATGAACCCGTCCCGGTTCGCATCGGCACGCGCAAACTGCGCCTGAACCCGTGCCTGCACATCGGCCCGGGTCAGCGCGCGCGCCTGAGGCGCCTGTTGAGCGGACGCCGGCACCGCAACGACACCAGTCGCCGCGGCGGCGGCTATAATGAACTTCTTCATCACATCATTTCCTGTCTTTTAAGGTACTTGGATGCAAGCACACCTAGACGTTCTTCCCTGTCCGGGCCTTTAACGGTCGCATTAACCATTTTTTGAGCGCTCCGCTGCAAATGCTGAGGCGAGGGGAGCGAAATGGAAGCAGTGCTTGCAAGGCCGGTTTGGCCGCCGAAGATGCAGAGGATCGGCTCCTTCGCGAACTGGCTGCTGTGCTGGATCCTCCTTCCGAACCTTGCCTTCTGCCTGATGTGGCTGGTTGGCGGCCCGCCGCGTACCATGCCGATCATCATCACCGCGAGTATGGGACTGGCGCTCCACCGCGCGCCTTTCCCCCTGAAGTTTGGGGCTTTTCTCGTAGCGCTTTCCGTCTCCACCGCTTTCTACATATCGGGTCTGTTCAACCTCAGCATCTTCTCGCTGATGGCTTCCGTCCGGTTCGCATCCGAGCTCCGTCCGGAAGCCTCCCTTCAATATGTCGTCGCTGGAGCGGCGCTTCTGCTGACAGTCGTCATTGCTGGTCGCTCCCTGCAAAGCTCCACCGTTCTTGCAAAACCGGTGCTGCTCGTTGCCGCCATGGCTGCCGGAGTGGCCTTGGCAGTGGCCGACAGGCAGGCTGCCGACGCGCACGGGGGATCCTATCACCGCTCCGCCTCGCCCGGCGACCCGTTCGAATCCGCTATTTCGCGCAGTGGCATCGAGGGCCTCGCGACAGGCGAGCGTCACGTGATGGTCGTCATGGTGGAGTCGATGGGCAAGCCCGCCGACGCCGCAATAAGAAAAGAGCTGATCAACCTGTGGGCGACGCCCGAGGTGCGAAGCCGCTATCAAGTGACGAGCGGCGACACGCTTTACTACGGCTCAACGACTTCAGGGGAAATGCGCGAGCTTTGCGGCCGCTGGGGGGACTACCAGGAGGTAATCGGCCGCGCGGATACAGGCTGCCTCCCCCACCGGATGAAGGCCAAGGGTTACGGCACGCAGGCCTGGCACAGCTTCACAGGCGCCTTCTTCGACCGGACGAAATGGTACCCGAATATCGGCTTTCAGACGCTTCGCTTTGGCGACAGCATCATGGCTGACGGGGCGCAAAGGTGCCCAGGCGTCTTCCCGGGCGCTTGCGACACCGATGTGCCGGGACAAATTGCGGCGGCGCTGAAGAAGGCGGAAAAGCCGCAATTCCTCTACTGGCTGACGGTGAACACCCACCTGCCTGTTCTGAAGCATGAGCGGCTCGGCACATCGGACTGCAAGCGCTTCAGCACTGCACTCGATGCACAATATCCGATGATTTGCCGCCTCAACCAGATCTTGGACCGAACTGCCGGGGCGTTGGCAAAGGAAATCACCGCACCCGATTTCCCGCCGACCGATATCCTGATCGTCGGCGATCATATCCCGCCCTTCTACGATCGCCACCACCGCACCCAGTTCGCGCCGGACCGGGTGCCCTGGATCCTGCTCCGGGCCGATCCGGCGCCTAAGCCGGGCTTCACCGCCGCCTGATCCGGCGCAGCTTCAGGTTGACCGGAGGCGCGTTCCGAAGGATGCCGCGCTCATGACGAAGAGCGAAGCGGGGGAAGTGAAGGAGCGCTGGTGGGAAAGCCCCCGTTACGCACTCCTGCTCGTGCTGCTTTCGGCCGTGCCTCTGCTCTGGCCGGACATCGCGCCGCTGGTCGACCTCCCCGGCCATATGGGACGCTACCGGGTTCAGCTCGACCTTGCCGAATCCGAGGCGCTGCAGCGTTTCTACACGTTCGAATGGCGGCTGATCGGCAATCTCGGGATCGACCTTCTGGTCATCCCGCTGGCGCCGCTGCTGGGGCTGGAGCTCGCGGTGAGGCTAATCGTCCTTTCCATCCCGCCGCTGACTGCCGCAGGCCTGCTCCTCATCGCACGGGTGGTGCATGGGCGGCTTCCGCCGACGGCGCCGCTTGCGCTTCCATTCGCTTATTCCTTCCCCTTCCACTTCGGGTTCGTGAATTTTTGCCTCTCGATCGCCTTCGCCTTCCTCGCGTTCGCACTATGGCGCTGGCTTGCGATCAGGCGGCGCTTCCTCTTGCGGGCCGCTTTGTTCGTTCCGCTCTCCCTCCTCATTTGGGTCACGCATACGTTCGGCTGGGGCGTGCTTGGCGTGCTTGCCTATGCGGCGGAGATGGTGCGGCACCGCGACGAGGGGAAAGGCTGGTTCAAGTCCTGGTTCCAGGCGGCGTTCGACGTTCTCCCGCTGGTGCCGCCGATCCTGCTGATGGTTGCCTGGCGATCAGGCCAAGTCGGCGGCCGCACGACCGACTGGTTCAATTGGGAGCAGAAATTCCGCTGGTTCTACATGATGCTCCGCGACCGATGGGAGCTGTTCGATGTCGCTAGTGTCGCCCTCATGTCCTTCGTGATCGTCATCGCGCTGTTGATCATGCTCTGGGGCCTTTTCCTGCGTCCGCCGGAGCGGCGGCGGGTCGATTTCTCGCGCATGCTGGCGATCTTCGCGATTTTCCTGACGCTCGTCTTCCTTCTTCTCCCGCGCGTCGTGTTCGGTTCGGCTTATGCCGATATGCGGCTTGCACCCTTCGCCTTCGCGATGGCGCTGCTCGCGATCCGCTTTCATCCGGCAATGAGCACGGGCGCGCTGCGCTGGATTGCAATAGCCGCCCTCGCTTTCTTCCTCGCCCGCACCGGCGCGACGGCGGCTAGCTTCCTGATGTTCGACCGCGTCTATGACCGCGAGCTCCAGGCGCTGAACCACGTGCCGCGCGGCGCCCGCCTCGTCTCCTTCACAGGCATCACCTGCCGCCAGCCGTGGAAGATGTCGCGGCTCGAACATATGCCGGCGCTTGCCGTTGTCCGGCGTGACGCTTTCTCGAACGATCAATGGACGATGGTCGGCGCGCAGCTGCTCGGCGTCAATTATCCGCCGGGGCTGCGCTTCGTCCGCGATCCCTCGCAGATGGTGACCCCGGTCAAATGCCGCGGTGAATTCTGGCTGTCGCTCAACCAGACGCTGTTCCATCTTCCCCGGAACGCCTTCGATTATGTCTGGCTGATCCAGCCGCCGAGTCATGACCCGCGGCTTACCGCCGGACTTACGCCCCTCTGGCGGAGCGGCACGAGCGTGCTGTATCGGGTGGACGACCGCGGCAGTCCCGCCGCGCGGGGACGAGAATGAACGGGCCGACTTTATCCATCGTCATACCCTGCTTCAACGAAGAGGCCTGCCTCGGCGAGCTTCACCGCCGGGTGACCGCCGCGGCGCGCGGGACCGTCGGCAGCAGCTACGAGATCGTGCTGGTCAATGACGGTTCGCGGGACCGCACCTGGCCGATGATGCAGGCTCTGGCGCATGACGATCCGCACCTCGTCGCCATCAACCTTTCCCGCAACCACGGGCATCAGCTGGCCCTAACCGCCGGGCTCGACCTTTGCTCGGGCGATCGGATCCTGATCATTGATGCCGACCTTCAGGACCCGCCCGAACTGCTGCCCGAGATGATGGCAACGATGGACCGGCAGGAAGCGGACGTCGTATATGCCGTGCGCCGCCAGCGGGCAGGCGAGACCGCGTTCAAGAAGGCGACGGCCTCGCTCTTCTACCGGGCGCTGTCGCGCATCACCGATGTCGAAATTCCCGTCGATGCAGGCGATTTCCGACTGATGAGCCGTCGCGCGCTGGATGCTTTGCTGGCACTGCCCGAGCAGGCGCGCTTCATCCGAGGCATGGTGGCCTGGGTAGGCTTCCGGCAGGTGCCCTTCCTCTACGACCGCGCCGAACGTCATGCGGGCGAGACCAAGTATCCGCTCCGGAAGATGCTCGCTTTCGCGCTCGACGCGGTGACCGGCTTTTCGACCGCGCCGCTCCGCATCGCCAGCCATATTGGCCTCTGGCTGGTGGCCGCATCCGTGCTTCTGCTGCTCTACATCGCGGTCGGATTTGTCACCGGCTCCGCCATTCAGGGCTGGACCTCGCTGATGCTAGTCGTGGTGGTACTTGGCGCCGTGCAGATGTTCGTGCTCGGCATGATCGGCGAGTATCTCGGGCGCCTCTTCATAGAGGCGAAGCGCCGGCCACTCTACATCGTTTCTGAGATTGCGGGCGAGGCGGGCGGCCGCCGCGCCCTCGGTCACGTCGCGGAGACGATCGCCACCAAGGAGACGCCGGGCGTCAGCGAAATCCGGCCGATCGCGTAGCGCTCCAGCCCGAACAGCCATTCGAACGCCTTGTTAACCGGCGCCGGCGGCAGCTTGTCGTCGCTATCCTCCTTGCCCGTGATCCGCCCGCCCAGTCGCGCCGCGGCGGCAAGGGGGAAGAGGAGACTGTTGAAATAGCTCATCATGTCGAGCTTCAGCCCCGCATCCGCGATCACCCTCCGCAGGCCTTGCTTCGTGTAGCGCCGCTGATGGTGGTTCACCACGTCATGCGCGCTCCACATCCAGGGATGCGCCGGAACTGCGATGAGAATTTTTCCGCCCGGCTTCAGCCTACGGGCGATGCTCCGAAGCGCCTCCCGGTCCTCCGGCACATGCTCCAGCACGTCGAGGATGGCGATCATATCGTATTGCGCTTCGGGGACACCGGGCAGCTCCGGGAGCGGCGCGCTGCCAACCTCTTTCCCAAGCCGTTCCGAAGCGAGCTTCCTGGCGGCCGGATCAATCTCGATTGCATCCACCTCCCCGAAGCGCTTCAGCATCAGCACATTGTGACCCGTGCCGCAGCCTATCTCCAGGATGCGCGCGTCCTTCGGCAGCCCGATCCGGCGCCGGATAAGCTGCTCAAGGATGCGGCGGCGCGCCCGGTACCACCAGTGGCGCTCGTCCAGCTCGGCCATGCGGTCGTAGACGACCCGCTCCATCAGGCGAACACCCAGCGGCGGTTGAGTGCGAACGTGAGCAAAGGCGTCACGAAGAGCACCGGAATGACCGGCCACCAAGTGGGGCCGCCGAGCTGCTTCACTAGCAGCCAGACGAAGAACTGGTTGGCGAGGAAGCCGAGCGTGTTCACCGTGAAGAAGCGCGCCGTCCGGAGCGCCGATTTATCCCGGCTGCCATGCCCCTTGAAGCTCCAGCGGCTGTGAAGGAGGTAGCCGAGGCCGGTGAAGACGAGATAGTTGAGCGTCATCGACAACAGCGGCTCGACCCCGAACAGCTCCGCAACCACCCAATAGCCGCCGGCGACGAGCAGGGTCAGAAGCCCGCCGGTCAGCGCGAAGCGGACCAGCTGACCGAATAGGTCGCTGCGCGGCAATGCTCCGATCAAAATCTTCAACTTTCCTCAACTTGCCCTTTCCTATGCAGCGACTAATGGCGCCACATGGGGTTGGAAAGGGCGAACAGCGTGGCGGGGCAGGCGGAGGCGGAGAAAGAGGGCTTCTTCACGCGTCACTGGCGCCTTTGGCTGCTGCTTGCCTGGATCGCGGCCTCCGCCTTCTTCATCTACGGCCGATGGAACATGATCGGCTGGTTCAGCCTCGGCGACACCGACGACAATCTCCGCATGGCGCAGGTGCGCGCCTTGATGGCGGGGCAGGACTGGTACGACCTTCGCCAGTATAAGCTTAATCCGCCGCATGGTGCCGATATCCACTGGTCGCGCATCGTCGATCTGCCGATCGCAGGGATAAAGCTGGCGCTTGGAGGCCTTGTCGGCGGCAGGACGGCGGAAAAGGTGGCTGTGGCTGTCGCCCCGTTGCTGCCGATGCTGGTCGCGTTTTTGGCGATCGGCGCGGCGGCGCGGCGTCTTATCGCCCCCGCCGCCTTCCTGCCCGCGACCGCCATTCTGCTCTGTGCACCGTCCGTCATCGGCATGTGGGGACCGCTCAGGATTGATCATCATGGCTGGCAGCTGGCGATGCTTGCGCTTGCTGTCGCAGGACTTGTTGATCCCAAGCCAGCACGAGGAGGGCTGACCGTCGGCCTAGCGACAGCCGTGTCCTTATCGATTGGTCTCGAAATGCTGCTCTATCTCGCGGCGGCTGGTGCGATCACGGGATTGATGTGGGTGCGAGACCGGAACGAGGCGACGCGGCTTGCCGCCTATGGCGCCAGCCTCGCCGGCGGAACGGCGCTCGGCTATCTGCTATTCGCCTCCTACGCCAACCGTGCGCCGGTCTGCGATGCGCTGTCGCCAGTCTGGCTCTCGGTCATGGTCGCAGCAGGGGCGATCGGCGTGCTACTTGCCTTGCTTCCGCTTTCCTCGCGTTGGGGGCGGTTCGGCGTGGCGGCAGTCGCGGCGCTGCTGCTTGCAGGCGCCTATGCCTATTTCTGGCCGCATTGCGTCGGGCGTCTGGAACGCGCCTCGCCGGAGCTTCAGCATCTCTGGCTAAGCCGGGTCCGCGAAGCGCTGCCGCTCTACAAGCATAGCTGGAAGACCATCGCCACCGCCCTTGCCCTCCCAACCATGGGCCTGATCGGTTACAGCGTCATGCTGTGGCGGGGCCGGCGGGACGAGACTGCACTGATCCGCTGGGCTTCTATCGCGGCTTTGGCGCTGATGGCGGCTGGGCTCCTCGCCTGGCAGACGCGGGCGAGTCCGGCCGCGCAGCTGCTTGCGGTCCCTGGCTCGGCGGCGCTTGCCTGGATCGTCATTCCCTGGATGCGCACGCGCACCAACCTCGTCGTGCGTATTGTCGGCACCGTCGCCGCCTTTGCGATCATATCGGGCCTCGCCACCCGTTACGCGGTGTCGCAGATCCCGGAGCAGAAGAATGGCCGCGCCGACGCCGTGGGTCAGGCTAATGCGCGCTGCCCGACGCTTCCGGCGCTCGCGCCTGTGGCGAAGCAGCCCGCCGGGCTCGTCCTCACCCATGTCGACCTCGGCCCGCGCCTCATTACCGTGACGCGGCACAAGGCGATTGCCGGCCCCTATCACCGCAACGGCCAAGACATCATCGACATCATGCACGCTTTCCGCGGCACGCCGGAAAACGCCCGCGCCACGATCGAGCGGCGTAACGTGGATTACGTCCTCATCTGCCCGAACCTGTCCGAATCCACCATCTACCGTTCGGAAGCGCCGAAAGGCTTCTATGTTCAGCTGACGAAGGGGCAGGTGCCTGCCTGGCTTGAGCCGATCGATCTCGGCAAGGACTCGCCTTACAGAATGTGGCGGGTCAGACGCTGAAGCTGATCGAAATACCGTCGATCACGAACTGAGCGGCGAGCGCGGCGAGGATCACGCCGAGGATGCGGGTGATCATTGCCTCGATCTTGTGCCCCAGAAGCCGCATCAACGGCCCCGCCGCTAGCAGGGCGATCATCGTCAGCAGCAACACCGCGCCAAGCGCCGAGAGCACCACCAGCGACCCCTGAAGTCCGTCGCTCCGCGCCATCAACAGCATGATCGAAGCGATGGAGCCTGGGCCCGCGATCATCGGGATCGCCATCGGGAAGACGGAGATATCCTCCTGCTCCGGACTGGCGTTTATCTCGTTGGCGCGGTTCTCGCGGCGCTGCGTGCGCTTTTCGAACACCATTTCGAGCGCGATCAGGAACAGCATGATGCCGCCCGCGATGCGGAACGCGGCCAGGCTGATGCCGAGTTTCTCCAGCAGGTCCTCGCCGAAGATGGCGAAGAAAAGCAGAATCGCCGCCGCGATCAGGGTCGAGCGGATCGCCATCGCCCGCCGGTGCGCGGCGGTGGCCCCGCCGGTCAGGCTGGCGAAAATCGGCGCGCAGCCGGGCGGATCGATGATCACGAACAGGGTGACGAAGGCCGAGATGAACAGGTCGGTCACAGGCCCTCCGGCGGCGCAAGGCCCGCACGTGCGTGCGCCGCAACCAGGGTGTTCCGCAACAGCACCGCGATCGTCATCGGCCCGACCCCACCCGGCACCGGGGTGATCGCTCCGGCGACTTCCGAGGCACTGGCGAAGTCCACGTCGCCGACCAGCTTGCCGTCGACACGGTTGATGCCGACGTCGATCACCGCCGCGCCCGGCTTTAGCCAGTCGCCCTTCACCATCTCCGGCCGCCCCACCGCGGCCACCACGATGTCGGCCCTGCGCACGACGCCGGGCAGGTCCTTCGACCGGCTATGCGCGATGGTAACGGTGCAATTCTGCTGGAGGAGGAGCTGCGCCATCGGCTTGCCGACAATGTTGGAGCGGCCGATCACCACCGCCTCCTTTCCCGAAAGATCGCCAAGCCGGTCCTTCAGCAGCATCAGGCAGCCGAGCGGCGTGCAGGGCACCAGCGCCTCCTCGCCCACCGCGAGTCTGCCCGCATTGATGACGTGGAAGCCATCCACGTCCTTGGCGGGATCGATGGTGGCGATCACCGCCTGCTCGTCGATGCCCTTGGGGAGCGGCAGCTGGACGAGGATACCGTCCACTGTTTCGTTGTCGTTGAGGCGCCGAACGAGCGCGATCAGTTCCTCCTGGCTGGTGGTTTCGGGCAGCCTGTGCTCGAAACTCTCCATGCCGGCGGCGATGGTCGCCTTGCCCTTCGACCGGACATAAACCTGGCTTGCCGGGTCTTGCCCCACCAGCACGACCGCGAGACCGGGCTTCCGACCGGTGCTTGCGGTGAAAGCGGCCACGCCCTCGGCAACCCTGCCTCTCAGCCCTTCGGCGAAGGCCTTGCCGTCGATGACCGCCGCAACCATCGATCAATAGGCCATTTCGGAAGCAACGCCGGCGAGCAGGATGCGGACGACGTAGATAAGAAGGAGGACAACGAGCGGGGAGAAGTCGATACCTCCAAAGTCCGGAAGGATGCGCCGGATCGGCCGGTAGAGCGGCTCCGTGATCCGATCGAGCGCACCGAGGAAGGAGCGTACGAAATCGTTATGAGTGTTGATGACGTTGAAGGCGACCAGCCAGCTGATGATCGCCTGCGCGATGATGATATAGGTGAGTACCCGCAGCAGAAGGTCGAGCACCTGAAAGATGGCCATTTCCATATTGTCTCCCCGCCAGCACCGGCGCTCTGCCATGTAAGGGAGGCAGACCGAGTGGGCAACCGCGCGCCAAAGCATTGAGGCGCGGGCCGCTTCGGCCTATGCGGGGCCCTATGGCCGTTCATTTCCACGAAGAAGACCTGCCGGAAGGCGTGCTCGCCCCTGGCCCCGTCGCCGTCGATACCGAGACGATGGGGCTGCAGCTGAGCCGCGACAGGCTCTGCGTCGTCCAGATCGCCGACGGCCGCGGCGACGAGCATCTGGTGCGCTTCTCCAGGGGGAGCGATTACGCCGCACCGAACTTGAAGGCGGTGCTCGGCGATCCGCAGCGGCTCAAAATTTATCATTTCGCCCGCTTCGACATCGCCTCGATCCAGGCCTATCTCGGCGTGCTGCCCGCGCCCGTCTACTGCACGAAAACGGCCTCGCGCCTGATCCGCACCTATACGGACCGGCACGGCCTCAAGGATCTGGTGCGCGAGCTCCTCGGCAACGAAATCTCGAAGCAACAGCAGACGTCCGACTGGGGCGCCCCGGACCTCAGCGACGCGCAGAAGGATTATGCGGCCTCGGACGTCCGCTATCTCCACCAGCTGAAGGAGAAACTGGACGAGCGGCTGGAGCGGGAGGGCCGGACGGCGCTCGCCCAGGCTTGCTTCGACTTCCTGCCGCACCGGGCGCTGCTCGACCTCGCCGGCTGGGCGGAGGTGGACATCTTCGCCCATGTCTGAGCTTGCGGACCGGGAACGGCTGGTAAAGCGCAGCTGGGCCGCGCCCGGCGGGTTTCACGACTTCCTGATCGGCGTTCTGAAGCTCGCGCTCCCGATCGCGATCGGCCTCCTAGCCGCCTATCTCGCGCTCGCTCCGCTTCAGAAGACGAAGGAAATCAGCTTCATCCTCGACAAGAACAAGGTCGACGTCGCGAAGGAACGGATGCGGGTGCAGGCAGCGCGCTATCAGGGCCTCGACGCGCGCGGCCGCCCCTTCACGATCAGCGCCGCCTCGGCCATCCAAGCGACGTCCAGCGATCCGCTTGTCGAGATCAACGGCATGCGCGCCGGTATTCGCCTCGACGAAGGGCCAGCCACGATTGAGGCGGAGCGCGGGCGCTACGATCTCGAGCGGGAGACGGTGAACGTCGTTGGCCCGATCCTCTTCACCGCCGCCGACGGCTACCGGCTGCAGACCCGGGACGTCGCCGTCAACCTCAACGACCGCACCGTTACCGGCACCGGCCGCGTCGAAGGACAGATCCCGCTCGGCCGCTTCTCCGCCGATAGCATGACGGCAAGCCTTCCCGAGCGCCACGTGACGCTTCAGGGCCGCGCCCGCTTGCATATCGTCCAGGGCGGCCTCAGATGAGCAGGATGAAAGGCCTCGTCCTGTCCCTCACCCTTGGCGGCACCGCGTTGGCAGCTTTGGCGGTATCGCCCGCCTTCAGCCAGGGCGCGACATCGGCGCTTCAGGGCCATGACAGCAACGCACCCGTCAACGTGGCGTCCGACCGGATCGAGGTTCAGGACCGCGCGGATCGGGCGATCTTCTCCGGTAATGTCGTCGCGCAGCAGGGCAACCTTACTTTGAATGCGGCTCGCATCACACTCGCCTACACCAATGCAGGCGGCATCGAGATCGAGCGGATCGACGCGTCCGGCGGCGTTACGCTTCGAAGCCCGTCCGAAACGGCACGGAGCCAGTTCGCCATCTACGACCTCAACAGCCGCCTCATCACCATGATCGGCAACGTCACGCTGACGCGCGGAGAATCGCGGGTGAACGGCGGGCGGCTGGTGCTGGATCTCGACAGCGGACGCGCGGTCATGGACGGCGGCGGCGCGGCGCCTGTCGGAACGCGGAGCGAGGGCGGCCGGGTGACCGGCGTCTTCACCGTGCCGCAGCGGACGAATTAGGGGCGCGACTCCCATAATCTGAACCACTTAGGCGCTTCACGGCTGGACCCGGCAGGCAAAGTCATGCAGGATTCCTGCCAGTCGCGCTCCGGCAGGCGGGCGACTATAGGGCAAGGCAGGGATGAACGACGTAACGACCATCGAAAGGCAGCCGGAAGCGCGTGCGGATGTGCGCGGCCTGTCCGTCATCTCGATCGCCAAGTCCTATGACCGCAAATCCGTGCTCCGGGACGTGTCGCTCGACGTGAACCGTGGCGAGGTGGTCGGTCTGCTTGGGCCGAACGGCGCCGGCAAGACCACCTGCTTCTATTCGGTGATGGGCCTCGTGAAGCCCGACAGCGGCCGTATCCTCCTCGACGGGAAGGACATCACCGGCCTCCCCATGTATCGGCGCGCGATCCTGGGCCTCGGCTATCTCCCGCAGGAAACCTCGATCTTCCGTGGTCTCACCGTATCGCAGAACATCATGGCGGTGCTGGAGGTGGCGGAGCCTGATCGGCATGCACGAGCGCAAAGGCTGGAGCAATTGCTGGACGAATTCAGCATCCAGCATCTCCGCGACGCTCCGGCCATGGCGTTGTCAGGCGGCGAGAGACGGCGCTGCGAAATCGCGCGGGCGCTGGCGGCCAATCCCTCGATCATGCTGCTCGACGAGCCATTCGCCGGCATCGACCCCATCTCCATTTCCGACATTCGCGACCTCGTCGGCGAATTGAAGAAACGGGACATCGGCGTTCTCATCACGGACCACAATGTCCGCGAGACGCTGGACATCGTCGACCGCGCCTGCATCATCTACGACGGACAGGTGCTGTTCGCGGGCAGCCCCGAAGCTTTGGTCGCCGACGAGAATGTCCGGCGGCTCTATCTCGGTGAGAGCTTCGAGCTGTAGCCATGTCGCTCGGGCCGCGCCTCGATCTCAGGCAAAGCCAGTCACTGGTAATGACCCCGCAGCTTCAGCAGGCGATCCGCCTGCTGGCGCTCTCCAACCTTGAAGTCGAAAGCTTCATCGCCGAGGAGCTGGACCGCAATCCACTGCTCGAAAGCGCGGGCGAGAACGAGGATGCGCCGTCGGAGGCGACAGAGGCAGACTCCGATTTCGAAAGCGAAGAACCGGCGACGGTCGATCAACTCGTTCTATCAGGTGACGCCGGTGCGGATGCGCCGCTCGACGTCGACTACAATAGCGAAGACTTCCATCAGGACAGCACAGCCGACGCCACACTCGGCCTTGATGGCGGGCTCGGCCTTTCCGGCGATGTGGGAAGCGGATCGGGTGAGGGTCCGGACTTCGACAGCTTCGCCGCCAGCGAGATTTCGCTTCAGGATCACCTGATGGCGCAGGCGGGGGAATGCCTTTCCGGCACGGACCTGATCATCGCCGCCCACATCATCGAGCAGATTGAGGAGACGGGCTATTTTCTCGCCGCCCTCGGCGATATAGCGCAGCGCCTCGGCGTGCCTCTGGCAGAGGCGGAGCGGGTACTCCGGATCGTGCAGACCTTCGATCCACCTGGCGTGGGCGCCCGCTCGCTTTCCGAGTGTCTGGCGCTGCAGGCAACGGACGCGAACCGCTACGATCCGGCCATGGCGCGGCTGATCGACAATCTGGACTATCTCGCCAAGGGCAATCTCCCCGCGTTGAAGCGCATCTGCCGTGTCGACGATGAAGATCTTGCGGACATGATCCGCGAGCTTCGCGCCTACGACCCCAAGCCCGGCTGCAAGTTCCAGCAGAACGAAGATGGCGCCGACGCGATCGTGCCCGATGTGTTCGTGGCCCGGAAAGGCCTCGGCTGGGCGATCGAACTCAACGGCGCGACGCTGCCGAAGCTGCTGATCAACCGCACCTACTATACCGAGCTTGCAAGCGGGCCGCAGGACCGGAAATCGAAGGCATGGCTGTCCGAATGCCTCGCCAGCGCCAACTGGCTGCTGAAGGCGCTCGACCAGCGCGCCCGCACCATCGTCAGGGTCTCGACCGAGATCGTCAAGCAGCAGGACGCCTTCTTCCGGAACGGCGTTGAGCATCTGAAGCCGCTGACGCTCCGCGCCGTCGCCGAAGCGATCGGGATGCATGAATCGACCGTCAGCCGCGTCACCTCCAACAAATATCTCGCCTGCGACCGCGGTCTCTTCGAACTCAAATATTTCTTCACCAGCGGAATTCAGAGCGCCGACGGCGGCGATGCCGTCTCCGCCGAAGCGGTGAAGAGTCACATCAAGGCGCTTATCGGTGCCGAGGACGCCAAGATCCTGTCGGACGACCAACTGGTCGATCTGCTCCGTGCCAAGGGCTTCGACATCGCCCGCCGCACCGTCGCCAAATATCGCGAGGCAATGGGGATCGGCTCATCAGTTCAGCGGCGGCGGCAAAAGGCATTGGGCGCACGCGCCGCCTGAAACGAAAGCCCCTCCTCCACTGTTCTCCAACCAAAGGAGAGCATTGATGACCGATCACAAGAAGAAGGGCGATTTCGACCAGTGGCAGCAGGAAGACAAAGGCGGCGACAAGAAGCAGCGCGATAACCGCAACGAAAACAGCCGCACCGGATCCCAGAATAGCGGCGGCGGCGGCCGGGACTGAGCCTCTGCCGCCCGCTAGTGCTCAGACGTCGAGGTTGGCGACGCTGAGCGCATTTTCCTGGATGAAGTCGCGGCGCGGCTCGACCACGTCACCCATCAGGCGGGTGAAGATCTCGTCGGCGACGTCCGCCTGCGCGACCTCGACCTGGAGAAGCGAGCGATTTTCGGGATCCAGCGTAGTTTCCCAGAGCTGGTCGGCATTCATCTCGCCGAGACCCTTGTAGCGTTGGATCGACAGGCCCTTCCGCCCGGCGGCGAGGATCGCCTCCAGAAGCTCGATCGGCCGGCGCACCAGCACACCGCGCGCGTCCGGCGCCCTGTCGGAACTCGGAACGCCCTCCACCTTGGTCTGGGGCTCGTCCTCGTCATCCGTCTGGCCGTCGCCTTCATTGGCGGCCGCCGAGGCCTTGAGCGACAGGAGGCGGGACGCCCTGGCGTAGGTCGCCGCCTGCTCCTTCATTAAGGTGTGGAGCTTCCGCGCCTCGGCAGAGACGGTGAATTTGTGGTCGATCACATGATAATCGGTGACGCCGCGCCACAGCCGCTTCAGAACGTAATTGCCGTCGGCGCCGATCTCGCCCGACCAATTGCCTTCCTCGTCGCCCGCGTCGAGCCAGGCGGCGGCGCGCTCGATCGCGGACCGGTGCTGCTCCGGCTTGACGGCCGGGTCGAGCGCGCCGGACAGTGCGAGCGCCTCGATGATCGCGGGATCGTAGCGGCGTGGAATGTAGCGCATCAATGTCCGCACGCGGCGCGCATGCTCGGCAAGCGACCGCAGATCCTCACCCGAACGCGGCCCGTCCGGCGTCTCCAGAACCATGGCTCCGATGCCCGCGTCGACGAGATAATCGTCGAGCTTGGCGTCGTCCTTGAGATAAACCTCGGAGCGCCCCTTCGCGACCTTATAGAGCGGCGGCTGGGCGATATAGAGGTGCCCGCGCTCGATGATCTCCGGCATCTGCCGGTAGAAGAAGGTCAAGAGAAGCGTGCGGATATGGGCGCCGTCCACGTCGGCGTCCGTCATGATCACGATCTTGTGATAGCGCAGCTTCTCGATGTTGAAATCGTCGCGGCCAATACCGGTGCCCATCGCCTGGATAAGCGTGCCGACTTCCTTCGACGACAGCATGCGGTCGAACCGCGCCCGCTCGACGTTGAGGATCTTGCCCTTCAGCGGAAGGATCGCCTGCACCTCGCGGTTGCGGCCTTGCTTGGCGGAACCGCCGGCCGAGTCACCCTCGACCAGGAACAGTTCGCACTTGGACGGATCGCGCTCCTGACAGTCGGCAAGCTTGCCGGGGAGCGAGGCGATATCCATCACGCCCTTCCGCCGGGTAAGCTCGCGCGCCTTCCGCGCCGCTTCGCGCGCCGCCGCGGCGTCGATGATCTTCTGGATGATTGTGCGCGCGTGCTGCGGGTTTTCCTCCAGCCATTCCGACATCTTGTCGGCCATCAGGCTCTCGAGCGGCTGGCGCACCTCGGACGAAACGAGCTTGTCCTTGGTCTGCGAACTAAACTTCGGGTCCGGCAGCTTCACGGAGACGATGGCGGTCAGCCCCTCGCGCATGTCGTCGCCGGTAAGGCTCACCTTCTCCTTCTTCAGCGCGCCCGACTTTTCCGCATAATTATTCAGCGTGCGGGTCAGCGCCGCGCGGAAAGCGGCCAAATGCGTGCCGCCGTCCCGCTGCGGAATGTTGTTCGTGAAGCAGAGGACCTGCTCGTAGTAGCTGTCGTTCCATTCCAGCGCGACCTCGATACCGATATCGTCGCGCTGACCGGTGACGGAGATCGGATCCGGGATGAGCGCCGTCTTGGTGCGATCGAGATAACGGACGAAGGCAGAGATTCCGCCCTCGTAGTATAGCTCGACCGCCTTCTCCTCCTCGTGCCGCGCATCGGTGAGGATCAGGCGCACGCCGGAATTGAGGAAGGCGAGCTCGCGAAAGCGATGCTCAAGCTTGTCCCAGTCGAATTCCGTGATCTTGAAGGTTTCTGGCGAAGGCAGGAAGGTGACCTTCGTCCCCTTCCTGTCGCCGGCAGCCCCGGTGACCTTAAGCGGCGCTTCGGCATCGCCGTGCCGGAAGCGCATCCAATGCTCTTCGCCGTCCCGCCAGATGGTGAGCTCCAGCCATTCGGACAGCGCGTTCACCACCGAAACGCCGACGCCGTGGAGGCCGCCCGACACCTTGTAGGCATTGTCGTCGGAGGTATTCTCGAACTTACCGCCGGCGTGGAGCTGGGTCATGATGACCTCGGCCGCCGACACCCCTTCTTCCTTGTGGATTCCGGTCGGAATGCCGCGGCCATTATCCTCGACCGAGACGGAGCCGTCGGGATTCAGAGTGATGCGGATCAGATCGCAATGCCCCGCCAGCGCCTCGTCGATCGCATTGTCCGAAACCTCGAACACCATGTGGTGGAGGCCCGAACCGTCGTCCGTATCGCCGATATACATTCCAGGCCGTTTCCGGACCGCGTCGAGGCCTTTCAGAACCTTGATAGATTCCGCGCCATATTCCGAATTTTGAGGTGTAGATGCCATGGATAGGATATAGCGACGGAGTGACGAAAACCCAAGGAAAAAGGCCGCGATCCGGCTAGTTTTCGCCGCCAGCAAGCCTCTGTTCTTGAACGATTTTTCCCGTCCGCACGGCCAGCCACGAAACATCGCCGGAAACCGCACTGAAAAGCGACGGTTCGGTGCCTGTCATCCACACCTGTCCTCCGCCCGTTGCAAGGCGCTCGAACAGAGCCGCGCGGCGGCTGGGATCGAGGTGCGCCGCCACTTCGTCGAGGAGGAGAATGGGCCGCTGGCCGGTTTTCTCCGCCACCAGATCGGCATGGGCGAGGGTGATGGACAGGAGGAGCGCCTTCTGCTCGCCGGTCGAGCAGCGCTCCGCCGGCTGCCCCTTGCCGAGATGGGTGACGAGGAGGTCGGTTCGGTGCGGCCCAGTCAGCGCCCGGCCGGCCGCCGCGTCGCGGCCGCGCCCCTCCTTCAGCGCCTGGCGGAGCGCTTCCGCCAGATCGGCGGCTTCAGGCCGCCAGCGATCGAAGGCGAGACCCGCCCTGGCAAACGGGCCCTCCACCTGCGCCCGCAGCCGTTCCTGCAGCGCCGCCAAAGTTCGCTCCCGCGCCTCCGCGAGAAGCGCGCCATGCTCCGCCATTCCGGCTTCGAGCGCGGCAAGCCAGGAGGGGTCGGCACTGTCAGGCTCCGCCAGCAGCTTGTTTCGGGCGCGCATCGCCGCCTCGTAGCGCGTGGCATGGCCGGCATGGCCCGGCTCCAGCGCCAGCACCAGCCGGTCGAAGAATTGCCGGCGCCCGCTCGCACCCTCGCTGAACAGCCGGTCCATCGCTGGAGTCAGCCACAACACCGACAGCCATTCGCTCAAGCTGTTCGCCGACGCCGCAGCCCCATTGATCCGCACCTGCCGCCGCTCGGGCGCGGCAGCCTTCGTCCCAGTACCGATCTCTACGTCGCTAAGCCGCGCCGCCACGGCAAAGCCGCCCGGCCCGTCGGTCCGTGCTATTTCCGAAAGGCTCGCGCGCCTCAGCCCCCGCCCCGGCGAAAGCAGCGACACCGCCTCCAGCACGTTCGTTTTCCCCGCGCCGTTTTCACCGGTGAGGATGACGAAGCGGGGGCCCGGCTCGATCAACGCATCGGAGTAGGAGCGAAAGTTTGTAAGGGAGAGGCGAGTAAGTGCGGGCATTGCAGGGCCGAAGTACCACTCCGGCCCGATATTTATACCCGCATCGGCATCAGCACATAAAGCGCGGGCGCCTTATCATTCTCGCGAAGCAGGGTCGGGGCGGCGGCGTCCGCGAGGTGGACTTCGACGGTGTCGCCTTCGATCTGGCCGAGAATGTCGAGGAGATAGCGGGCGTTGAAGCCGATCTCCATGCTGTCGGCGCCGTAATCGCCCGGCACTTCCTCCGCGGCGGTTCCGTTCTCCGGGCTTGTGACCGAGAGGGTGATCTTGTCGCGGTCGAGCGCCATCTTCACCGCCCGCGTCTTCTCGCTGGCGATGGTGGCGACGCGGTCGACGCCTTCTTCGAAGCTGCGCGGATCGATCCGGAGCAGCTTGTCGTTCGCGGTCGGGATGACGCGGCTGTAATCCGGGAAGGTTCCGTCGATCAGCTTCGAGGTCAGGATCGCATTGCCGAGGCCGAAGCGGATCTTCGATTCCGACAGCGACACCTGCACCGTGCCGTCGACTTCATCGAGGAGCTTGCGGAGCTCGCCGACGCATTTCCGCGGAATGATGACGTCCGGCATACCCTGCGCGCCTTCCGGACGGGCAACGGTGACGCGGGCGAGACGGTGGCCGTCGGTCGCGGCCGCCTTCAGCACCGGCTGATCCTCGTCCGACACGTGGATGAAGATGCCGTTCAGATAATAGCGGGTTTCTTCGGTCGAAATGGCGAAGCGCGTCTTGTCGATGATCTGGCGGAGCGTCGCGGCCGGAAGCTCGAACTGGGTCGGAAGCTCGCCTTCGGCGATCACCGGGAAATCGTCGCGCGGAAGCGTCGCGAGATTGAAGCGGGCGCGGCCGGCGACGACCTGCATCTTGCCCTCGGCGGCGGTCAACTCGACCTGGCTCCCTTCCGGCAGCTTCCGGGCGATGTCGAACAGGGTGTGGGCAGAAACCGTGGTCGCGCCCGCATCGGTCACATTGGCTTCAACCGTCTCGTTAACCTGGAGATCGAGGTCGGTCGCCATCAGCCGGATCGCGCCGTCCGCCGTCGCTTCGATGAGGACGTTGGACAGGATGGGTATCGTGTTCCTGCGCTCCACCACGGACTGGACGTGCCCGAGGCTCTTAAGGAGCGTGGCCCGTTCGATCGTCGCCTTCATGAGATCCCCCAAATGGTGCTTTGGCGGGAACCTTAAAGCGGCTCTTGCGCCATCGCTAGAGCCTTATTGGCGTCGGCGAAAAAAGGCCGGGGACAAGTCCCCGGCCTCTCTCTTGCCAAGCCAAAGTACTACTTTGGCTTGAGTGCTTAGAAGCGGAAGCCGATGCCGACTACTCCCTGATGCTTCTCGAAGCCGGACTCGTAGTTAGAATAGCGATATTCCGCCTTCACGAAGCTGTTCGGACCGATGGCGTGCTCCAGACCGGCACCAAGACGGACACCGTCGAGGTTATCGCCCTCCTCGACGTTATCACCGGTGACCGGATCATATTCGGTCTGCAGGCGGGCATTGGTGTAGCCGGCCTTGCCGTACAGGAGCGTGTTGGCGCCGACGAGCGTGCCGATGCGGCCGCCAACATAGATGTCACGACCGACCTGAGCGCAGAGCTCGTCGCCGGTCACGAGAACGCCCGACTGGCACTCGTCAACGGTCGAATCTGTGATTTCGGCTTCGACGCCGGCAACACCCGCGCCGAACTGAACGTCATAGCCGATGCCCGCACCGTAGGTCACGCCGTCCTGATCGTCGTCGAGATCCTCGACGCCGACGCGGTCATAGCCTACAATGCCTTCCACGCGAAGGCCGGTGAACGGTGCGGCTTCCTGAGCCAGAGCAGGGGTGGCAACGGTAGCCGCGAGAAGCGCGGCAAAAGTATATTTACGCATTAATCAACTCCACTAATTACAGGGTCCCGAAGGAACGGTGGCACCCAGCGTTCGCAGCTGCAAAATGTTCCATGAATGGCGGATAAACGCGGTTTTCTGTTGCGTTGTGATCACGATGCGTTGATCGTCCTGCTGCAATGCGGCCGTCAGTTTTTCTCCTTCTTTCGCTGATCGTTACGGCTCCGGCCCATGCGCAGCGGGTGCCGCTCGGAATTTTTTTCGGGTGGGGCGCTTTTCGCGATCAAAGGCCGGGAAAATGCTACGCGATCGGGCAGCCGCACAATCTTCCGGACCGGCTCAAGGGATCGGGATGGGCGACCGTCAGCTATTGGCCCGTTCGGAATATCCGCTCCCAATTCCATGTCCGGCTCAGCCAGCCGAAGCGAGCTGGATCGGCCGTGATCCTCCGCATCGACGGGAAGCTGTTCCAGCTCCGCAGCGGCGGGCAGGATGCCTGGACTGCGAATGGGGCAGCGGACCGGCAAATCGTCACCGCCATGAGGACGGGAACCGAAATGGTGGTGGACAGCCGCTCGGTGCGCGGCGGCCTCATTCGGGACCGCTACCATCTGCGCGGCGCCGCAACCGCCGTCGATGCCGCGGCGATCGCCTGCACACGGACCTGAAACGGCTGGAAAAAAGCCGCATTCCTCCTTACATGGGCGCGATCATGACAGCCGCGATGCCCATCCCCGGACATATCGATCCGGTCCCCGTGCCTCGTCCGCCGATGACCGCGGACGATGCGCGCCTGGACCTTGTCGGCCTTTCGCGCGACCAAATTCGCGCCGCACTCGAAGAAGCGGGGCTCGATGCGCGGCAGGCGAAGCTTCGCGCCAAGCAGATCTGGCATCAAATCTACAATCGCGGCGCCACCAGCTTCGAAGCGATGAGCGACATCGCCAAGCCGCAGCGTGCCTGGTTAGCGGATCGCTTCGTGATCGGGCGCCCCGACGTGGTCGTGCAGCAGGTGTCTACCGACGGCACCCGAAAATGGCTCTTAAAGACGCCGGACGGCCACGATTACGAAATGGTCTTCATCCCCGATGCGGACCGCGGAACCTTGTGCGTCTCGAGCCAGGTCGGCTGCACCCTCAATTGCCGCTTCTGCCACACCGGCACGATGCGGCTGGTGCGCAACCTCACCGCAGGCGAGATCGTGGGGCAGGTGATGCTGGCGCGGGACTCGCTCGGCGAATGGCCGTCGCAGCCGGAAGGGCGCATGCTCTCCAACATCGTGATGATGGGCATGGGCGAGCCGCTCTACAATTTCGACAATGTCCGCGACGCGCTGAAGATCGTGATGGACGGTGACGGGCTTGCCCTTTCCAAGCGGCGCATCACCCTTTCGACCTCCGGCGTCGTTCCGATGATGGAGCGGGCTGGCGAGGAGATCGGCGTCAACCTCGCCGTGTCGCTGCACGCGGTGACGAAGGAAGTGCGCGACGAGATCGTGCCCCTCAACCGCAAATACGGGATCGAGGAGCTGCTCGCCGCCTGCGCCGCCTATCCAGGCGCCAACAATGCCCGCCGAATTACCTTCGAGTATGTGATGCTGAAGGACAAGAACGACAGCGACGATGACGCGCGTGAGTTGGTCCGCCTCATCAAGAAGTACAAGCTTCCCGCCAAGGTGAACCTCATTCCGTTCAACCCCTGGCCCGGCGCCCCCTACGAATGCTCGTCAGACGAACGGGTGCAACGCTTCAGTGACATCATCTTTGAAGCTGGAATCTCCGCCCCCATCCGCCGCCCGCGCGGGCGCGACATCATGGCCGCCTGTGGGCAGCTGAAGTCCGCGGCGGAGAAGAAGAGCCGTGCCGAACTCGACAGACTCGCCGAGGAAAAGCTCGCCGCCCTTGGCTGAGCGGCCCTATCTGCCTGCCGCTTCTTGTCTTTTAATAGTTCGCCGTTATCACCGCTCGCCGGGCGGGGTAACTAGGTGGTGGAGAACCGCGTAGCGTCTATGGCCTCGTCTCCTGTTCTTGAAATCGGCGAAGGCGAAGCCGCAAACATGCGCTCTCGTATTCGTGCCCATGACTGGGCGGCGACCCCACTCGGGCCGATGGAGCAATGGCCCGCCGCCCTCAGGCTCGCACTCAATATCGCCGAGCACAGCGCCTTCCCGACGGCCATCTACTGGGGGCCGGAGCTTCGGCTTCTCTACAACGACGCCTGGGCGCCTATTCCGGCTGAGCGCCACCCCTGGGCCTTGGGCCGTCCGGCGGCGGAAGTCTGGTCGGACATCTGGGAAGTCGTCGGGCCGGAATTCCGGAAGGTGATCGAAACCGGCGAGGGAATGTCCGCGTTCGAGCAGATGCTGCCAATGGTCCGAGATGGCGTCCCCCATGAGACCTACTGGAACTACAGCTTCACGCCCATCGTCGATGAGACCGGCAAGGTTGCGGGCATCTTCAACCAGGGCAATGAAGTCACTCAGGCTGTCACGAACGAACGGCGGCTGTCATTCCAAGTGGCCCTGTCCGAACGGCTGCGGAGCATATCGAGCCCTGAGCAGGTCAAGATGGAGGCGGCGTCAATGCTCGGCGCGCATCTCAGCATCGACCGAGCGGGGTATGGGGAGATCGATCCTGCGGGTCAGCAGGTGATTGTGCGCCGCGACTGGACCCGCGGCGAGCACATGCCGAGCCTGGCGGGCGAGAGCCGCATCATGGACGCGTTTGGTCCAGCGGTGATCGATACGTTGCGGGCCGGCGAGACTTTGGTGATCGAGGATTATCGGGAAGACGCGCGTGTCACGACGCCCGAACATTACGCCACTTGGGAAGGCATCAATACGCGGTCGCTGATCGTGGTGCCCCTCCTTAGAGTGGGCAAGCTTCGCGCCCTCTTCTACCTTCACGCCGCCGAGCCCCGGCGTTGGGCGCCGTGGGAAATAGCACTGGCGCGCGACGTCGCCGACAGCACCTGGGCTGCCGTCGAGCGTGCCGAGGTGGAATTACGGCTCCGCGCGAGCGAGGACCATTACCGGCACGCGGTCGAGCTCAACCCGCAGGTGAGCTGGACCTCGCTTCCGGACGGCCAGTTGAACCGCGTCTCAAGACGTTGGCTCGATTGGACCGGTACGCCGGGGACTGGGGAAAGTTGGGCGGAAGGCCTCCACCCCGATGATCGTCAGCGCACCTTCGAAGCTTGGGGCCATTGCATCGCGACCGGCGACCCCTACGACATCGTGCACCGCGTAAAGATGCGGGATGGCAGCTATCGCTGGGCCCGATCCCGCGCCTATCCTCGCCGCGACGAGAAAGGCGAGATCGTCCTTTGGTACGGCGCCACTGAAGACATTCACGAGCAAAAAGTCGCGGAAGAGCATCAGCGCCTCCTCATCAACGAACTCAACCACCGGGTGAAGAACACGCTGGCGACGGTTCAGGCGATCGCCTTCCAGACCTTGAAAGGCAATATCTCGCTCACCGAGGCCCGGTCGCGGTTCGAGGCGCGGCTGCTCGCGCTTTCCAACGCCCACAATCTTCTCACCGAGCAGAATTGGGAAGGCGCGCCGCTGCACCGGGTGGTCGCCGACTCGATCGCGCCTTTGGCCGGAGAGCGCACCCGGATCGACATGGAGGGCGCGGCGATCTGGCTCGCGCCCCGCGCCGCTCTCGCCCTTGCGTTGGCGCTGCACGAGCTCAGCACCAACGCAATTAAATATGGCGCTCTGTCGAACGATGGCGGCAGGGTGTCGATCTCCTGGAGAACGGAGGGCGACACGCTCCGTTTCGAATGGAAGGAGCGAGACGGCCCGCCAGTTGAGGCGCCGGTGGGCCGCGGCTTCGGTTCGCGCCTGATCGAGCGTGGCCTTGCCGCCGATCTAGGCGGAACAGCGACCCTCCATTTCGAGCCGGACGGCCTTTGCTGCGTGATCGAGGCCTCGCTTGAGGCCATCCAGGCACGGGAGGCGGAGCTTGGCTGAGCGGCGGCTCCGCGTGTTGATCGTCGAGGACGAGATGCTTGTCGCGATGAATATCGAGGATATGCTGCTCGACCTCGGCCATGAAGTGGCGGGCCTTGCCAGCCGCGTCGAGCCGGCCATGTCGCTGGCCCGGGAAGGCGAATTCGATCTCGCGCTCCTCGACGTGAACCTCGCCGGATCGCCCTCTTTCCCGATCGCCGCCATCCTTCGCGACCGCGGCATCCCCTTCCTCTTCGCCACCGGCTACGGCATCAAAGGCATTATCGAGGAGTTCCGTTCTTACCCCGTCCTGCAAAAGCCTTTTCGGGAGCGGGACCTTTCTTTAGCATTGGAAGCAATTGAATTCGGGTGAGGGCCATGTGGCTGCTCGGCAAATTCCTGAACCGCGTCGTCCGTAAAGGCGAACTCATCGTCATCGATGCAGACGGGCGTGAGCACAGGTTCGGATCGCGGGATCCGGAGCGGCCACCCGTGGCCTTCCGCCTGACCGATCGCCGCGCCGCCTTCGACATCGTCAGCGATCCGCGGCTCGGTGCCGCCGAAGCCTATATGGACGGGCGACTGGTGATGGAGCGAGGCGAGATACTCGACCTCCTCGACCTCATCCGCTCAAACGCTCGCTGGGAGCGAGGGGCGAATCTCGGCAAAAACCGCGCCAAACGCCTCCTGCGGAAGGTGGACCAGGTCAACTGGGAACGTCGCTCGAAGCGGAACGTCGCCCATCATTACGACGTGGGGAACGCGCTCTACGACCTCTTCCTCGACGAGGACCGACAATATACGTGCGCCTACTTCCTGAACCCCGACGACAGCCTCGAGCAGGCGCAGCTCGACAAGAAGGCGCACCTCGCCGCCAAGCTGAACATCAAGCCCGGCATGCGCGTGCT
>NZ_DASWTN010000038.1:0-24896 GCF_036402135.1 Allosphingosinicella sp.
GATCGCTTTATATTCTGCTAGCAGGTGCTGGGTCAGGCCGGCTTTCTCACCCTCCGCCAGACTTTGCTTGAGCGCGGAGTAGCGCTCGGCCTGCAAATGAAGATCAAACAGGCTCTTCCAAAGGGTTTCGTCGGACGGCCGCATTCTGAGCGCCCGCCGGAACGAAGCATCGGCCGCGTTTCCTTGCCCTAGTACTGATCGAAGCTGCGCGAGTTGGATGTGGCCCTGTATCCAAAGCGGTGCCCGCAGCAATATAGCGTCAAGTTCAGCGGCCGCCGCCTCTCCTTGACCCGCGGCAGCACGGGCCGCCGCCAGCCCAACGAGAACGTCTCCGTTCGCTGGTGCGAACTGACGGGCCCGTTCGAACAAAGGCACCGCATGTAATCCGGCCTCGAGCGCAATACGGGCATAGCCGTGGGCGATGCTTGGATCGGATGGAGCGAAGTGTGCCGCATTTTCAAACGCCCTTAGAGCGTCATCATGCTCATCCAGTGATCGGAAAAGCAGTCCGGTCCACTGCCATAATCGCGCGTCAGACCGGATAGCAGCGGCACGACTGAGATACGGAAGCGCTCGCTCCTCCTCGCCCTCCGACAGAGCGTCCCGAGCCAAGTCTGCGAGAGTTTCTGCGTCCGATTGGCCGTTGTGCACGATCGTCAGACGCGGCTCGAACATCAGAGTGGTCCACGGCCTTGGTTCGAAGCGCCATCGAAAACGCTGCCATAGCCAAACTTCACGGCCCACTTGTCCAGCTTAGGCAATATCGGTGCAAGTTGTTCGCGGTATCGGACCCACCGCCCTATCGAACGTTGATATAAGGGCTCCGTAACCTGTGCATAACTAGCGGTGGTTATCATTCCCCGCGTCGTCGCCGTCCGCTGATGGTCAAGCAATTCAGGCTTCCACTCCAGCCCGAGCCAATCGATGAGGGGGCGGAGCTCGGCCTCAGGCTCCGCAACCACCCTCTCGTAGAAAATTTCGTTTACTTCGATCGGGAATAATGATCTGGCGTTCTCCCAGTAATCCATGGTCAAATCATAAAACTCGGCGGCGTCTTCTAGACGAAGAAAGTTCGACATTGCTGAATTGAGGCGAAAATTGCTCATGTAGCAACTCAGCAAAACGTCGCATGGATGCCGAAGAGCGAATATGATACAAGCGTCCGGGAAGAGCCTATAAATAAGTGGTACCTTGTTGAGGAACAACGGTGACTTGTCGATTAAGAGGGCATCTGGGCGCAGCTGGATGTATTTAGCTGCTTCCTGGAAATAGCGGTGCCGGGCTACCGTAACATCATCTGATCCAAGGTCCGCCAAATCGGAGAACTCTCCAATCGTCTCTTCGACAACACTGAGAGTAGGTTTTTCTTCAAGAACCTCCACGTCTGGATGTCCCATGAGCATCGTGTCGAGCAGAGTTGTGCCCGATCGCGGGAATCCGACTAGAAACACGGGCGACGGCCGGTCGCGATCCTGCACTTCTTCGGTCCATGTGCCAACCCAGTCCGAAGTGAGCTTGGCCCTTTCGTCCCTCAGCTTGTCCCGAAGCTTCCGCGCTCGCTGCAGTGGGTTCGTGGGGTCTTCAGTGAGAAGTTGGTTCATTCGGGTGAAGGCGGAAAAAGCTTCAGCACTCTGCTCCAAGCCGTCATAAAATTGCCCAAGCAAGTGCGCCTGCCGCTCGGGCTCAAGATCGTCAGGCACTTGCCGCAAGGCATCTAGCCCCTCTTTGAAACGCTTCGCCCTCCTGTGCTTCAATGCCTCAATGAAGTTTAAGGGGCCCTCGTCTATGGAATGATTTCGGGCGGCGCTCAAAAGGTCGGTAAGTGCCCCGGGGCGATTGCTGTGCTCGTAGATGATTGCCAGTCCGACATGAGCAGCACCATTGGACGGTTCGCGTCTTATCGCCTCCTCGAAAGCCAGCGTGGCTTCTTCTTCCTCCAGCCTGTCCCAACGTTCGTGGCCTAACCTGATCAATAAGGAAGCGTCACCTCGTGGCCGCCTACAAGCCTCCTCTAAGACTTTGATCGCCGCTTCCGTTTGACCAGAGCGCTTTAGCAGAAGGTGCAGCTCGGCAAGAGCTGTTGGGTCGTCCGGCAGCTCATCGCTAAGCGTGCGCAGCAGGGCTGCAGCTTCGTCTATTCGACCCTCCGCAGACAAGGCTTGGGCAAGATTGAAGCGCGTTGGAGCTGCGCGCGGATCCAGAGCCACGGCGCGCCGGAGAGCCTCAATTGCCCCGGACGTGTCACCCAAGCTTGCCTTCGCATTCCCGAGATTATTCCAACTGTCCATGTCACCCGGTTCGTTCTGAACCACATACTCATAAGCTTGAACTGCCGTGTTGAAGTCCTCGAGCGTCAACGCTGCATAAGCCCGAAAGCGGGCAAGGCGGAGGCTGTTGTCCAACCGTGCGCGCTCTTCTGATGCGACGTGCAAAACCTCCTTGAACTCGGCTATTTCCAGAAGAGCAGCTGTTAGATTGATCGCTATCGAAAGGTCACTCGGCAGCTCTTGATGGGCGACGCGAAGCTGGTGAACCCCTCCCTCAAAGTCGCCCTGATGGCAAAGGAGCATGCCAAGGAGGGCGTTTAACGGCCCGTACCGGTTACCCACCGCAAGTTCCTGCTCCACTAAGTAGGACGCCTCTTTCAAACGTCCTAGTTGCGCGAGCGACAGTGCACGCTGGATGATTGCCGTCGCGGAAGCAGAAAGCTCGGAAGAAGTCATGGATCTTTGTAACCTCGACAACGTCCGGTGGTAAGGCCTCAGCCAGGAAGCTCTTCCAGCTACTTAAAAAAGGCGGCGGATCTTGGATCCGCCGCCTCACAGTTCAATTTTGGCTTATTAGAAGTCGAGAGTTACACCTGCGAAGATGTAGCGACCGATCGCGTCATACAGGCCAGGGTAGGTGTTGCCATTGCACGGACCGCTCGGACACAGGTTCGAGCCGTTGCGGTTCGCGTTACCAGAGGTAACCAACGGCGGATCGTTGTCGAACACGTTGTTGACGCCGAACCGGAAGTTGTAGCTGTCGCCAATCGTGAACGTTGCGGACAGATCGATGTAGTTGTGCGCCTTCAGCACCACGCCCGGATCATAGTTGAACACCGGA
The DNA here is from genome assembly GCF_036402135.1 of Allosphingosinicella sp. GTDB lineage: Bacteria > Pseudomonadota > Alphaproteobacteria > Sphingomonadales > Sphingomonadaceae > Allosphingosinicella. The sequence goes on from NZ_DASWTN010000038.1 coordinate 3,109, forward strand.
TCCGGCTGAAGCGACGACTGACCGCTGGTCGTCTCCGCCTTCACCTTTCCAATATGGCGCCATTGAACCGACAGTCCCAAACCGTTGGGCATCTGGAGCGTCGTGCGGAGTTTATGCCGCCATTTCGGCAGCGGCGCACCGCCATCGGTGACACCACCCGGGCTGCAGGTAGGTCCATAATAGCCCGCGCAGTCATATGGCTCGGTCAGGCCGTTGTTTACGCTATATGAGTCGAGCAGCGTACCTACGAAGCTCGACGACAAGTTACCAAGCCCGCCAAGACGCATCGAGTAGGAACCGTTGAACTCGAAGCCCTTGGTGCGGAATTGGCCAGTGTTGATCGGCGTGTCGATCACGTAGCCTGCCGGCGAAAGCCAGAGCGAACCAGCCGGATCACGAACGACAAGATCGCAGGAGGCCGGAGTGAAGCTCGCCGTCGCGTTGTCGACGCAGTCCGCAAGGATGGCATCTGCGCCATAGCCGCGGATCGCATCCCTGATCTCGATGTCATAATAATCCACGGAGAAGGCGAAACGCGGCAGGAAGCGCGGCTGAAGCACAACACCTAGCGTTTTCGTCGTAGCCTTCTCGGGCTCGAGATCTACATTGCCGCCAAGCAGACCCTGATACTGCCCGGCCGGGTTCGCCGGCGTCTGCTGACCCACCCGCATGCCCTGAGCGAGACAGCCATAGTCGGTGGCGGTGATCACACGTCCGGCGCACGGATCCGTGGAGCCGTCGAGGCCTACATAATTCGTCGCAAACAGTTCCTGCACGTTCGGTGCACGGACTGCTCGATTGTAAGCCCCGCGGAAGCGGATATCCTGTACGGGAGCGAACTCGATGCCAACCTTATATGTATCGGTATCGAAGTCGTTACCGGTGCCATCCGCCCCTTTTGTCTCATAGTAGGACTTCCGATACCCGGCGACAAACGACAGGTCGTCAATGAAGCTCTTTTGGACAATGGGAATCTGCGTTTCCGCGAAAAACTCGCTTACCTGAATGTCACCAGAGGTCGGCAGGGTCGGCGCACCCTGACCGGTCAGATCGCCTGTGCGGAACGCCTGATCCGTCTCCAGATCAAGCGAGTTCTTGCGATATTCGACACCGACGTTCACGCCAATGCCATCCTCAGCCCATGGGCTGCGCAAACCCCATTCGCCGAGAAGACCGGTGAACGATGCGTTGGCAACCTTCTCGTCGATATTGCCCTTTTGGAGCCCGGTCACGGAGAGATACTCAATCGCCTCGTCCGACACACCATTTCCAGAGAATACGTCATAAGGAACGCAGAGCGGATCCGAACCGTCTAGGACCGAGCGACAGATGGGATCAACCACACCGGGCGTGCGGGGATCGTCCACCACGTCAAGCGCGCGACCAAGCCGGGTCGCGGAGAACTCGCCCGAATAAGTCTGATTATAGTTGACCCGGCTGAACTGATAATACGCGTCATATGACCAGACATTGCTCAGATCGCCGCGCAAGCCCAGAACGTTACGGAAAGTCGTGCGCTGCAGATCGTTGCGGCGCGGCCCGCCTTCGACGTTGCGACGCAGCAACTGGAAGAACGCACGGTTATAGGTCGTGCCCGTCGTCGGATCGACAAAGTTGAGCGCTGGAGCATTCGGCGTTGGGTTGTAACCGGCACCGATCGCTGTGGGAAAGTTCCCGATGAACCCATTAATCAGATTTTCGTTACGACAAATCGTGGCCCGCTGCTGCGCCGATAAAAGCGGGTTATTACAATTGATCGTCAGGGTGTTGCCGAAGTTGCCTGAAGGCGCAATCTGCGCAATCGTGCGATCATCCATGAACATGAATTCGAGGTAAGGCTGAACAGCCTCACTAACTTCGTAATTTGCAAATACGCCCGCCGTATAACGCTCATCAGGACGTTGGAAATAATTGGTCGGAGCAAAGTTATAGCGCGTTAGCCCCTGAGTCAGCGTACCTCGGCCAAGAGTAAAGAACGTGGAGGTGCCATTTAAGAACAGAAGGGCATTACCTTCCCCAGAGGTAGCGGAGCCGCCGCATTGCGGCGCGCCCGTACCCGTGTTCTGAATAACGCAGGCACTGTAGTCGCGTCGATCCTGAGTAACCGCATCGACATTACGGTAACCAATATAGGCCATGGCATGACCGCGTCCATCGTCGAAGGTGCTGCCGAGCGAAAGAGTTGCATCGACTTGACCACCGTCAGCAACGCTGCCCTTAGGATAGCCGAACCCCGAGAACCCAGCATTTGTGCGCGCATCGATGATGTCGCGCATCGTCAGACCACCACCAACGTCGGGATTCGTATTATTGTGTTGGTAGAAGCCGTACTGCGCGTCGAGGCGGACGCCAGTGAAATTGGAATCCATGATGAAGTTGACGACACCGGCGACGGCATCTGCACCATAAGTGGACGAAGCGCCGCCGGTCAGCACCTCAACCCGGCGCAGCAGCGAAGCGGGAATGATGTTGATGTCAGCTGCCGAACCGCTGGCCGGAGCCGGATCGCCCGGAAGAAGGCGGCGACCGTTGATCAGCGTTAGCGTGCGGCTTGAGCCGAGGCCACGAAGGTCGATCGACGCGGTGCCATTTGAACCATTGGAGATGCCCGAAGACTGGCTAGGCACGACCGAAGGTAACGAGTTCAGCAAGTCTTCGACCCGGGTGGTACCGGAAAGCTTGACGTCCTGACTGCTCACCACTGTAACTGGAGCTACGGACTCGAGGTTCGGCTGCGGGATGCGGCTGCCGGTAACGACGATATCCTGCGCCTGATCGACCGGCTCGCCTTCAGCGGAGCTGGAGGGAATCGGCGCTCCCTCTACGGGACCAGTCGGATTGGTGACGTCCGTAGACGTTCCATCGGTCGGAGGCGTCTGCTGCGCCGCCGCAGGTGTAGCGAGAACGCTCGCGCCGACGAGCAGCGTCGTAGCAAGCAGTCGATGACGAAAATCGAGCTTCATGTAAATGTACCCCTTCCCTTGCCCCCGCATTCGGGTGGCGATGTCGCACAGCAATGACACATTGCCGAACCGCAACGATTGATAAATTAAGGGGCCAGCCTCTGGCAACGCGGCAGCCGCAGAAATACGGCAGTTGTCGATGCGATGTCTCAAATTTGCAACACTGCGCGCTTGCCGCTGGGCGGGGTAGGACTTAGGCTAACATCTTAGCGCGGAGGGGAATTGTCATGGGCATGTTGAAGTTTCTACTGGTAGGCAGCCTATTTGCAGGCACCACCCCTGCTACAGCTCAGTCCCCCTCGCCTACCGACACGCCTCAGCAGATCAGGCGCATGATTGCGTGCCGAGACCTCACGGCAGCTGCCGATCGTCTCGCCTGTTATGATCGGGAAACCGCGAGTGTGGCCGAGGCGATAGCCCGCCGCGATCTGGTTGCCGTGGACAGAGAGCAGGTTCGTTCAACCAAGCGCTCGCTCTTTGGGCTCTCTCTTCCCAATCTTAAGATTTTTGGAGGCGACGAGGAAGATGAAGTGAAGCAGGTCGAAGGATCGATCGCCAGCGTCGCGTGGAATCGAAACGACGGCTATACCTTCGTTCTTCAGGACGGCGCCCGCTGGCGCCAAACTGACGATAAGCCCTTTGCGTTGGAACCTCGGCGTGGCGACAAGGTACTCGTGAAACGCGGTGCTCTCGGAAGCTACATGCTTAGCGTTGCCGGTCAGCCATCTGTCAAAGTTCAACGCGTCAATTAGGAGCGCATCTCCGCCTCGGCGGAGGCTTCAGCCGACGCATGGGCTTCCTGGCGCTCCACACTCCAATATCTGAGCTCGTCGAGCCTGATTGGGACGTGCGTCACTGCGCAAATGACATGGTCGCCCGGACTCAACACTCGGAAGGTGCCGTCCAGATAGTGGACTTTGGCCGTTCGGCCCTTGTTCGACATCAGCATCGGATTGCCCGTTCTCACAGCAGCTTGGGTTGATCACTCTTGGGCGCGGCATAGGTTCCTCGCCGCGGCCGCTCAAGAGTCTGTGTTGTGACGTCCACCTGGCCGTCCTTGAATATGAGCTTCAGTCGGGCGGCCGCCCGCGCTGTCGCGGCGGAGACGAGCGTCTTTCCGGACTGATCCTCGACCCGCACATAACCCTTCTCGAGCGGCTTGTTCGGGTGCGCCTGCGCGGCGATGCGCCAGAGCGCGTCGAGTGAGCGGCGGCCGTCCAGGATGCGGCGTTCAATCAGCGTCCGGTCCAGGCGCACGGCGGCTAGGCGCTCGCGGCTGCGGCGCAATGTCGAGTCCAATAACGAAGGCCGAAGCGCCCCCGCTGCGTGGCTGAGATCGGCGCGGGCGTGGCTGAGGCGGCTCCCAAGCGCGCGAGGGAGGCGCTCGGCCAGTTCATCGAGCTTCTGCTGCTGGGGCGAAAGCAGCTCCTCCTTGGCCGGAAAGTAGCGCAGGCAATTCTGGAGTTGCTCCCCTGCCCGCTCAATGCCGCGGCGGGCGCAGCGTTCGGCCCGCAAGCCGACCTCGCGAAGCTGGGCGAGGAGGTCGGCCCGCACGGGTACCGCGATCTCTGCCGCCGCAGTGGGGGTCGGCGCCCGCACATCGGCGGCGAAGTCGCAGAGGGAGGTGTCAGTCTCGTGCCCGACGGCCGAGATGACCGGGATGGAGCAGTCCGCCACCGCCCGCACCACCTCTTCCTCGTTGAAGGCCCAAAGATCCTCGATCGAGCCACCGCCCCGTGCGACGATGAGAAGGTCGGGGCGTGGCACGGCGCCACCCGGGACAAACGCATCGAAGCCGCGCACCGCCGCCGCGATCTGCTGTGCGGCGCCGTCCCCCTGTACCGGCACCGGCCACACGATCACCTGACTGGGGCAGCGGTCAGCGAGGCGGTGGAGGATGTCGCGAATGACCGCGCCAGTAGGCGAAGTCACCACACCGATGGTGCGCGGCAGGAACGGGAGGCGCTTCTTTCGCTCCGCATCGAACAGCCCTTCCGCCGCCAGCGCCTGCCGCCTCTTGTCGAGCAGCGCCATCAGCGCGCCCGCGCCTGCAAGCTCCAGCCGATCGATCACGATCTGGTAGCGCGAGCGGCCGGGATAGGTGGTGAGTCGGCCCGTCGCCACCACCTCGATCCCATCCTCTGGCTTGAAGCGGAGCGCGGACGCCTGCCCCTTCCAGATCACGCCGTCGATCACCGCATTCTCGTCCTTCAGGCAGAGATAGCAGTGGCCGGAGGCGGCCCGCTTCCAGCCGGAAATTTCGCCCCGCACGCGCACATGGCCGAACGCATCCTCCACCGTCCGCTTCAGCGCCATCGACAGTTCGGAAACGGACTGCGCAGGCGCGTTGTCGCCCGGCGTCTCGGTTGCTAACAGCCCTGCGTCATCTGGAGGGGAAGTGTTCATGAATGTCCTGCTGATCGGGTCCGGCGGCCGTGAACATGCGCTTGCGTGGAAACTCGCGCAATCTCCGCTGCTCGGCAAGCTTTTCGCGGCGCCCGGCAACCCAGGAATCGCCGAACATGCGGAACTCGTCTCGGTCGACCCGCTCGACCACCGCGCCGTCCTCGATTTCTGCACCCGCCATTCGGTAGAGCTGGTCGTGATCGGGCCGGAGGCGCCGCTGGTGGACGGCCTCGCCGACAATCTCCGGACTATGGGCGTGCTTGTCTTCGGCCCGAACAAGGTTCCGGCACAGTTGGAAGGCTCCAAGGGCTTCACCAAGGATCTGTGCGCGCGTCACGGCATTCCTACCGCCCGCTATGAAAGGGCATCGGACAAACTCGCGGCTGAAGCCGTGCTGGCCGACTTCGGCGTTCCCGTGGTCATCAAGGCGGACGGCCTCGCAGCCGGCAAGGGCGTCATCATCGCCATGACCGAAGAGGAAGCCCAGGCGGCGCTGGACACCATGTTCGAAGGCGGCTTCGGCAGCGCTGGTTCGGCGGTGGTGATAGAAGAATTTATGGAGGGCGAGGAAGCGAGCTTCTTCGCGCTTACGGATGGCGAGACGGTGGTGCCGTTCGGCTCCGCTCAGGATCACAAACGGGTCGGGGACGGCGACACCGGCCCGAATACCGGCGGCATGGGCGCCTACAGCCCTGCGTCGATCCTCACGTCCGAACTGGAAGCGCGGGTGATGGAGGAGATCGTTAAACCGACGGTGCGTGCGCTGGCCGAAAGCGGCACGCCATATTCGGGCATCCTCTATGCCGGCCTGATGCTGACTGCGGAGGGGCCGAAGCTCATCGAATATAATGTCCGCTTCGGCGATCCCGAATGCCAGGTGCTGATGATGCGGCTGGAGGACGACCTCCTCGAGATCATGCTCGCAACGGCGCGGGGGAAGCTGGCCGAGCTTCCGCCGCCGAGGTTCAGCAAGGATGCCGCCCTGACGGTCGTGATGGCCGCAAACGGCTATCCGGGCACGCCTGAGAAAGGCGGACGCATCGGCGGCTTCGAAGCGGCTGCCGGAAAGGGCGCCAAGGTCTTCCATGCGGGAACGGCCTCTGACGGCGGCACAATCATCGCCAGCGGCGGACGCGTGCTGACGGTCTCGGCACGCGGCAGGACGGTCAAGGAAGCGGCCGCCATCGCTTACGAGGCTGCGGACGCGATCGACTTTCCGACCGGCTTCTATCGCAAGGATATCGGCTGGCGGGAGATTGCCCGCGGCCGCTGAAGCATTAGTATGGCGGGAAAGAAGAGGAGACGCCGAATGTCACCCGCACTCAAATTCCTGATCGGCCTTGCCGCAGCGATCCTTATGGGCTGGATCTATCACGGCCCGCTCGGCAACGGTGAGCGGCTGGTCTCCAGCATCGAGCGGCAGGCGCAAGCAGCACTCGCTCAAACCGGACTACCGGTGCAGGCGCAGCTCGGGCGCGACCCGCTGTCCCGAACGGCGACGCTCTCCGGGAACGCGGACCGCTTCCAGCGAGAGGGCCAGGGCAGCCTCAAGGGCATCAACGATATTATCGCCGAAGTGCCGGGCATCTCCGGCTATCGCTGGGCCGACGAGCCAGAAAGAAGCGCGATGCCATTGCTCGTCGAAAGCCTGATCCAGATCATCCTCGCCTATCTGCTGGGCCTCGGCCTCGCCTGGCTGATCTGGGGCCGGAAGCGCCGGGAAGGCTTCTACTAAGATTATCCGAAGGAAGGGACTGCGCTGCTCATGAGAACGATATTCGACGCCAACACCGCGCCCATCATCATCGCGCTGCTGATCGGGCTGGTCATCGGCTGGTGGATATTCAGGCGCGTGAGGACCGCAGACGGACGCGACGTGGCCGCTCCACCGCAAGCGCTGGAGCAGGAGCGCCCGGTACCGGAGGCTCCCGCTGCGCCGACGCCGCTCCGCCGCGACACACCGGAGGGCAACAGCCTTGCCGATCAGGGGGCAGCGGCGACGACCGACGTTGCCGGCGAAGTGCTTGGCGTCCAGGTTCATTCGGAGCTTCCGGGCGCGAGCGGCCCGCCCGACAACCTGTCGATCATGAAGGGCGTCGGCCCTAAGTTCGTGACGCAGCTCAACGCGAACGGCATCACGCGCTTCGATCAGCTTGCGCGGCTCAGCGACAATGAAGTCGCGATGCTCGACGAGAAGATGGGCCCGTTCCGCGGCCGGCTGGCGCGGGACCGCGTGATCGAACAGGCGGCCTACCTCGCCCGCAACGACCGGGACGGCTTCGAAGCCAAGTTTGGGAAGCTCGGAAGCGGCGCCTAGTCGTCGCGCCGCTTCCGCGGCTCCCGCGAGGCGAGCAGCTTGTCGATCTTGCGCCCGTCCATATCGACCACCTCGAAGCGCCAGCCGCCAAAGCTGAAGCGCTCGCCAGTCTCTGGAAGCCGCTTCAGCACGAACAGCGCGAACCCGGCGGCGCTCGCATAATCGCGATCCTCCGGCAGATCGAAGCCGAGCGTGTCCGCCAGTGCGTCGGCGGCAAGCGAGCCTGAAATGAGCCAGCTCCCATCCTCCCGCTCCACCAGCGGCGGATCGGTATCCTCGTCCTGATCGGACGCGAAATTGCCTGCAAGGGCGCGGAGCAGGTCGTTGGGCGTCAGCAGCCCGTCGAAATGGCCATATTCGTCGTGGACGAAAGCCATCGGCACCTCGGCTGAGCGAAGCACCGCCAGCGCGTCCATTGCGTCCATCTGGTCCGGAATGATCGGCGCCTCGCGAACCAAGTCGCGAAGATTGAGCACCCGTCCCTCGATCTGCGAAACCACGATATCGCGAAGCTGCACGACGCCGACCAACTGGTCCACCGACCCTTCCGCGACGGGCAAGCGGCTGTGCGGCGTCTCAAGCAGCCGCTCCCGGATCGTCTCCGGATCGGCATCGATGTCGATCCAATCGACTTCGGTGCGGGGCGTCATGACTTCACGCGTCGGTCGGTCGGCGAGCCGCACCACGCCGGATATGATCGCCCGCTCGCTTTCCTCGATGACGCCGGCGCTATGTGCCTCGGCGACGAGGATGTGGAGCTCCTCAGCCGTCACTTGCGTGTCGGATTCCCGCCGCAGCCCCAGAAGCCGGAAGATAAGCATGCTGCTCTTGTCGAGGAGCCAGACGAGCGGCGCGGTCGCGCGGGCGAGCCACAGCATCGGTAGGGCCATGACTGCGGCGATCGGCTCCGGCGCGCGGAGGGCGAATTGCTTCGGCACGAGCTCGCCGATGATCAGCGAAGCGTAGGTCGTTAGGATGATGACGAGAGCGAAGCCCAGGGAACGGGCAAGTTCCGGCTCAATGCCGAACAATTGAAGCCGCTCTCCGACAGGTCCGCCAAGGCTCGCGCCGGAATAGGCGCCTGCCAGGATGCCAATCAAGGTGATGCCGATCTGAACCGCCGAGAGAAAGCGGCCCGGATTAGCCGCAAGATCTAGGGCCGTCTGCGCGCCTGCCCGGCCTGCCTTCACCATCGCCTTCAGCCGCGCCTCGCGGGCCGAGACAATGGCAAGCTCCGACATCGCGAAGACGCCGTTCAGGGCCACCAGGAAGGCGATGACGACGAGGTCGATCCAGGGGAATGGCGATGGCGGGGGGGCGGGTGGCATGTCTGCGAGCCATTCCTTAGCCGCTAAATGGAAGGAGCGGCAACCGCCTCATCTTTGCGGATGTGGAACAGGTTTGACAGGTGAGCAGTTAAGTGAGCAGGTTCAACTGCCCGTCATTCGGGAAAGGAATGCCCATGTCTGTAAGCAAGCGTATCACGATGGCCGCAGTTGCGGCCGGCCTGCTGGCCACCACCGCCGCCTGCGTCACCGATCCGGTGACGGGTGAGCGCCGCATTTCGCGCGCCGCAATCGGCGCTGCGGGCGGCCTCCTCGGCGGCTATGTTCTGGGCGACCTGATCGGCGGTCGGAGCGACCGGACCGAGCGGATCTTGGGTGCCGGCATCGGCGCGATCGCGGGCGGTGCCATCGGCGGTTATATGGATCGGCAGGAACAGGAGCTTCGCCGCAAGACGGCCGGCACCGGCGTCGTCGTCGAACGTGAAGGGGACGAGCTGCTCCTGCGCATGCCGGCCGGCATAACCTTCGCCTACGATCGTTCGGATATCCAGCCGCAGTTCCAGGCGACGCTCGACCAGGTCGCGGAAACTCTTCGCGCTTATCCGTCGACGCTGATCGACATTTACGGTCACACCGACAGCACCGGCAGCGAGGCCTATAACCAAGCCTTGTCTGAGCGGCGCGCTCAGAGCGTTTCCGCTTATCTCGCTGCCCGCGGCGTGCAGACGGTCCGCATGGCGACCCGCGGCATGGGCGAAAGCCAGCTGCTCGTGAACCCCGAGCAGACGGAGGCCGACCGCCAGGCGAACCGCCGCGTCGACATCCGGATCGTGCCGGCGGCGACCGGCGCCTGATCGGACCGAAGAGCTGAAAAACGGAAGGGCGCCGGTGGAACCCGGCGCCCTTTTTCGTGCGTTGCTTAAACGATGATGCAGCTGTCGAAACGAACTCGCCAGGACCGCATTAAGGCGCTGATCGGCGTTACGGCGCTTCATGCGCTGCTCGGCTATGCCTTCATCACCGGCCTTGCCTATGAGGTGGTGCACCAAGTCTCTGACAATCTGAAGGTTTTCGACATTACGGACCCTCCCCCGCCGCCGGAGGAGAAGCCGGAGCCGGTGAGACTCAAGGAGCCGGAGCCCGAAGGCGCGGCCGCGCCGCCAAGCATCAAGGCCGTCGTCGCACCAAAGCCGAAGATCGAGCTTCCCGTTCCGCCGCCCGTCCGGACCGCGCCCGCATCGGGTAATGCGGACATCGTCGGCACCGGTACCGGGAGCGGCGGCACGGGTAACGGGACCGGCAGCGGCGGCTCCGGAACCGGCACCGGCGGCGGAGGCGGGGGCGGAAGTAAGGCGGTTCGTGAGCAAGGCGGCTTCACCCGGAGAGACTATGCGCGGATTGCGGGTCCCACGCGCCTGAGAGGCACCGTTTACGTGCGCTACACGGTGCAGCCGAGCGGCCGGGTCAGCGGCTGTGCGGTGACGCGGTCGAGCGGCTATCCACAACTCGATGCAGCGACCTGCGGCATAATCGAGCAAAGGTTTAGATACCGGCCGGCGAGAGACGGCCAGGGCAAAGCCGTTGCCGAGACCAAGCAGACCTCCTTCGACTGGGCGCCCGATTGATTGAGGCGCTAGCGCCGGTCCTGAAAGAAGCCTCTGAGCTGTTCCGCCGCTTCGGCCTCACCAATGCCGCCATAAACTTCCGGCGCATGGTGACAGGTGGGCTGGCTGAAGAGGCGCGGGCCGTGGAGAACCCCGCCGCCTTTAGGATCGGGCGCGGCGAAATAGAGGCGGCCGATCCGGGCGAGCGCGATGGCGCCGGCGCACATGGCGCAGGGTTCGAGCGTCACCCAGAGATCGCACCCGTCGAGGCGCGAGCTGCCGATCCGTTCGGCCGCGGCGCGGATCGCCACCATCTCGGCATGGGCGGTGGGATCATTGGCGCTCCGCATCGCGTTTCGGCTGGTGGCGATCAGTTCATCGCCCCGCATCACCACGGCGCCGACGGGTACTTCGCCCGCCTCCGCGGCTTCACGCGCGGCGTCTAGCGCGCGGCGCATGGGTTCGGGGAGCGGAAACGACATGGGCGCGCCAATAGCGCGCCCATTCGGCAACTTCCATCAATGAGAGAGTTGCAGAGGCCGCGGCGCAACGGCCGCGGCCTCACCCCGCAAGCTTATTCGCCGTCTTCCTTGGTGCCGACGACGGGTACGTCCACGGTGGTTTCCTTCGACTCCACGTCGACGTCAGGAACGGAAACGTTGGTTTCCTTGGTTCCGACCACGACTTGCTTCGCGTCCACGTCGAAGGCCGGAGCCTGTCCGCCCTGGGCGCTCACGTCGACATCCGGAAGCTTGGCTTCCTTGGTCTGGTTGACGTTCAGGATGCCGGTCGCAAGCAGCACCAGCAGCACGAGCGCGGCTATGGCCAGGATGACCAGGATCGTACGAGACATAGGTATTCCTCCTCTGAGCCCCTGTGGCTTGGGACGGACAACGCAGGCCGGGCCATTCGGTTGCACTACCGCAACGATCTTATCGGCCGGCGAAGCGCTTTGCCGAGGTTGACGAATCCCGTTCCTGCCGCTATCCGCGCCGACTTTCCGGGAGCTGAAGCTTCCAAAATCCAGGACGAGATTCGATGGCGCGTATTTGCGAACTGACCGGCAAGGGCCGGCTGGTGGGTAACAATGTCTCCCACGCCAACAACAAGACCAAGCGCACGTTCCTGCCGAACCTGCAGAATGTGACCTTGATGTCGGACGCCCTCGGCCGCGCCGTGAAGCTTCGCGTTTCGACCGCGGGCCTCCGTTCGGTGGAGCATGTCGGCGGCCTCGATAATTGGCTCGCCAAGACGGGCGACGACAAGCTCAGCCTCAACGCCCGCCGCCTGAAGCGCGAGATTTCGAAGAAGCAGGCAGCGAACGGCTGAACGCCCGGGCGGTACGCCGCTCATCAAAGTTAGAAGCGGGCGCGGATGGGCAATCATCCGCGCCCGTTTTCGCATCTGGAGCAGCTTTTCTCCCTTAACGGCGGCTGACGGCGGCATTCAGCGGCGGCTCAACCATAGCGGCCGATAAGCCTGTTCAACGTCGACGGTCGGTGCGGAGTCCCTGCGTTTCGGGCCCGCCAGTTCCGCCGACCGGAGATGAACAGGAGTATTCGTCATGCTTAAGAAAGCAGCCCTTATCGCCGCTGCGGCCACCACGGGCGTCATTGCCCTCCCCTCGGCCGCGCAGGCCCAGTACGGTTATTATGATTACGGTCGCTATGAGAGTCAGGCGGTCCGTTACGACCGTTATGGCCGTGCCTATACCTACGACCGCTACGGCCGTGCGGTTTACGTGGACAACCGCTATTCCAATCGCGGCTACAACAATGGTGGCTATTACGGCCAGCAGAGCGGCGGCTATTACGGCCGCAGCACCGGCTATTATGGCAACCGCCGCTGCAGCAGCGGCACGACCGGCACCATCGTCGGCGGCGCGGTCGGCGCCCTCCTGGGCCGCGAAGTCGGCCGGAGCGGCAGCCGCTACAGCTACGATCGCGGCAGCGGAACGACCGGCGCTATCGTCGGCGGCGCGATCGGTGCGCTTGCCGGCCGGGCGATCGACAAGAACCGCCCCTGCTAACCCAATCCCTCGGGTCGCGTAACGAGGGCGAAGGCCGGCGCTTTCCCAGGAGAGCGCCGGCCTTCACATTTGCAGCAAAGTGGTACTTTGCTGCAGGCTAGGCAGCTCAGGCTTTTGTGTCGAATAGGCTTGCCAGCTGTTCGACCATCGTGCCGCCCAGTTGCTCTGCATCCATGATGGTGACGGCCCGCTCGTAATAGCGGGTGACGTCGTGACCGATGCCGATGGCGACGAGTTCGACCGGCGAGCGGGCCTCAATCCAGCCGATCACCTGGCGGAGGTGGCGTTCGAGATAGGTGCCGCTGTTCACCGACAGGGTTGAATCGTCGACCGGCGCGCCGTCCGAAATGACCATCAGGATGCGTCGCTCCTCGGGCCGTCCGATCAGCCGGTTATGCGCCCATAAGAGCGCTTCGCCGTCGATATTCTCCTTCAGCAGCCCCTCGCGCATCATCAGGCCGAGATTCTTCCGTGCGCGCCGCCAAGGCTCGTCCGCTTTCTTGTAAATTATGTGGCGGAGATCGTTGAGCCGGCCCGGCTGCGGCGGCCGTCCGTCGGCGAGCCAGCGCTCCCGCGACTGGCCGCCCTTCCAAGCACGCGTGGTAAAGCCCAGTATCTCCACCTTGACGCCGCAGCGTTCGAGCGTCCGGGCGAGAATGTCGGCTGAGATGGCCGCAATCGAAATGGGCCGTCCACGCATCGAGCCGGAATTGTCGATGAGCAAGCTCACCACCGTGTCGCGGAAATCGGTATCACGCTCGACCTTGTAGGAGAGGGAGTGGCCGGGGCTGACGACCACGCGGGCGAGCCGCGCCGCGTCGAGCAGGCCTTCCTCCTGGTCGAAGTCCCAACTGCGGTTCTGCTGCGCCATCAGGCGGCGCTGCAGCCGGTTGGCGAGCTTGGTGACGGCGCCCTGCAAATGGACGAGCTGCTGATCGAGATAGGAGCGAAGCCGCCCAAGCTCCTCCTCGTCGCAAAGCTCGGTGGCTTCCACCGTCTCGTCGAAACGGGGGGTGAAGACCTTATAATCGAACTGGGGCGGGAGATCCGATAGCGGGCGGTTTGGCCGGGTGGGGATCATCCCCTCCTCGCCCTCCTCGCCTAGGCCTTCGTCGCCCTCTGAAAATTCTTCGTCGCTATACTGGCTGTCGCCCTCGTCCTCTCCGGACTCACCCTGCTCGACGCGGATGTCGGCTTCACCCTCGCCGCCGCCGCCTTCCTCCTCATTCTCCTCCTCGCTGGTCTCGGCCTCGTCCTGATCGTCGCCCTCGCCTTCCTCGCCCTCATTGGGGTCGCGTTCGGCGTCGGCGTCGCCTTCGACCAGCTCCAGATCCTTGAGGAGCTTGGTGGCGAGCGCAGCAAAGGCGGCCTGATCGTCGAGCGCGAGGCCGAACGCGTCGAGATCGGCGCCCGCTTTCTCCTCGATCCAGTCGGAGACGAGCTTCAGCCCTTCGAGCGCGGCCTTGGGCGGCGCTTCGCCGGTCAGCCGCTCGCGGACGATCAGGCCGAGCGCGGTCGAAAGCGGCACTTCCGCCTTCGTCCGGGCGCGGGTGATCGGATCGGTGCGCATCCGCATCTCGGTGAGCTGCTTCAAATTGCCGCGCACGCCCTCCATCGCCCGCGCGCCGAGGGCCTCTACGCGGGCCTGCTCGACCGCGTTGAAGACGGCGCGGGCGGTTTCGTCGAGCGGCAGGCCGCGCGCATGGAGCGCCGCATTATGATGGCGGAGCTTCAGCGCCGCGGCATCGGCATAGCCGCGCGCTTCGGCCACCTCGCGCTCCGGCAGCGATCGGCCCGGCATCGGCACCTTGATGTTCTTGCCCGATGACATGGGCGCATCGGCGGTGAAGCCTAGCTCAACCTCCGGCTCGCGCGCGATCGCGCGGCTTGCGCCGGTCAGGACCTGGCGAAAGGCTTCGAGCGGATTGTCGTTCTGAGGCATGGCCTCAGGCCTTGCCCACCACGCTTTCGGGAAGATCCTTGCCGAAAACGCGCTGATAATATTCGGCGACCAATGGCCGCTCCGCCTCGTCGCATTTGTTGAGGAAGGAGAGGCGGAAGGCGAAGCCGACGTCGTCGAAGATGAGGGCATTCTGCGCCCAGCTGATCACCGCGCGTGGGCTCATGACGGTCGAGATATCGCCGTTGATGAAGCCCTGGCGGGTGAGGTCGGCGACCTTGATCATCCGCTCGACTTCCTGACGACCGCCTTCGTGATCATATTCGCCGGACTTGGCGAGGACGATTTGCGCCTCGGTCGCCGCCGGCAGATAGTTCAGCGTCACGACGATGTTCCAGCGGTCCATCTGGCCCTGATTGATCTGCTGCGTGCCGTGATAGAGACCGGTCGTGTCGCCGAGGCCGACCGTGTTGGTGGTGGCGAACAGGCGGAACCATGGATTCGGGCGGATCACGCGGTTCTGGTCGAGCAGGGTGAGCTTCCCCTCCGCCTCAAGCACGCGCTGGATCACGAACATCACGTCGGGACGTCCCGCATCATATTCGTCGAACACCAGCGCGGTCGGCGTCTGCAGCGCCCAGGGGAGCAAACCTTCGCGGAACTCCGTCACCTGCTGCCCGTCACGGAGCACGATCGCGTCGCGCCCGACGAGGTCGATGCGGCTGATATGCGCATCGAGATTGATGCGGATTAGCGGCCAGTTGAGGCGCGCGGCGACCTGCTCGATATGGGTCGACTTGCCGGTGCCGTGATAGCCCTGCACCATCACGCGCCGGTTCTTGCCGAAGCCCGCGCAGATGGCGAGCGTGGTGTCGGGGTCGAAGACGTAGGTGGGATCGAGATCCGGCACCCGCTCGTCAGCCTCGGAGAAGGCCGGAACCTCCATGTCGCTGTCGACGCCGAACAGGTCGCGGACCTTCACCACCTTGTCCGGAGAGTCCATCAATGTGGTGGCGCGGCTGTCGGGGTTGGCATTGGCGAGATCGGCCATGGTCACTCTCTGAAACTTTAAGCGAAGACGGGACGGGACTTGAGCTGCGTATAGGCCTCGATCACGGCCTGCAACGCTTTCTCATGACTTCGATCGCCGCCGTTCCGGTCGGGGTGATAGCGGCGCACGAGTTCGGCATAACGGGTGCGGAGCGCCTTGCGGTCGGCGTCGGTTCCAAGCCCCAGAACGCGCAGGGATTTCCGATCGGCGTCGCTGAGTTCGCGGCCGTCCTTGCGCCGTTCGGGGCCACGCTGAAAGCGGGCGCCGATCGCGTCGAGCGGGTCGAGGAAGTCGGCCCATTTGGGCGGCGGCGAGCTGCCGTGGCCTGAAAAAGCACGGGTCTGCCGCTCCCAGCCGCCATAAGGCGTCTGCGCCTCCTCAATCTCGTCGGGGCTCATGCCGTTGAAATAATTGTAGCCGGTGTTGAACTCCCGCACATGGTCGAGGCAGAGCCAGCGCCATTGGCCGGGACCATCGAAATCGGAGCGGCGGCCGTCCGCGGGCGGCGCGCGGAACTCGCCGGCCGCATCGCAGCCGGGATGGGCGCAAACTTTCTCATGCCCCTCCACCCGGCCGTGAAACCGGGTCTCTTTCCTGCCCGCGCTCGCCACCAACTCCCTTTCCCAAGCAAAGCGTCTATATAGGCGCCATGACCGATAGTTTCACCGGCCCCGTCGCCCAAGAAATCACCCAACGCCTGGCGAAGGCACTGGAGCCAAGCCACCTCATCGTCCGCAACGACAGCGAGAAGCATCGCGGCCATGCCGGCTATGACGGCAGCGGCGAAAGCCATTTCAGCGTCGAGATCGTCTCGTCACATTTCGAGGGCAAAAGCCGCGTCGAACGTCAGCGGGCGGTGAATGCCGCTTTGGGTGATTTGATGAAGGAACGCATACACGCTTTGGCCATCAAGGCGCGGGCACCGGGGGAGTGAATATGAACGACGATCTCTTTCTGCTGACGCTGCAGCCGGTCACGCACGACCTCGGCGGGTTCAAGGTGCATCGGACACTTCCGAACAAGGAGCGGACCACGGTCGGCCCGTTCATCTTCTTCGACCAGATGGGGCCGGCGCACCTGCCGCCTGGCGAGGGCATCGACGTTCGGCCGCACCCGCATATCAATCTTGCTACCGTCACTTATCTGTTCGCCGGTGCGATCGATCACCGGGACTCGCTCGGCACATACCGCACGATCGAGCCGGGCGCGGTGAACCTGATGACGGCGGGCAAGGGCATCGTCCATTCGGAGCGCTCGCCAGCCTCGGTGCGGCCGGGCGGGCCGGAGCTTTCCGGCATCCAGACCTGGCTGGCGCTGCCGAAGGCCAAGGAGGAGATGGACCCCGCCTTCGAGCATGTGCCGAAGGATGCGTTGCCCGTGGTGGAGGGCACCCTCGCCACCGCGCGGGTGGTGATGGGGAGCCTCTGGGGCGCAAGCTCGCCCGTCACCTGCCACAGCGAAACCATCTATGCCGACATCGCGCTGCAGCCGGGCGGCAGCGTGCCGATCGATCCGGAGGCGGACGAGCGGGCGGTCTATCTGGCGGAGGGGGATGCAAGCCTCGACGGCATGCCGCTTCAGCCGAGCACGCTCTACGTGCTTCGCCCGGGCATTGCCGCGACGCTCCGGTCGGAGCGGGGCGCGCATGTGATGCTGTGCGGCGGCGCGCCGATGGATGGACCGCGCTTCGTCTGGTGGAACTTCGTGTCGTCGAGCCGCGACCGGATCAATCAGGCGAAAGAGGATTGGAAGGCCGAGCGCTTCCCACTGGTGCCGGACGACGCGGTCGACAGGATTCCGATACCCGAGATACCTAAGACGGTCAGCTACCCGTAAAGGCCGGCATGAGCGGCAGGCCCTGCTGCTGCTTCAGCCTGATTTCGGCGATGGTCCGCTCCGCCGCCTCGATGCGGGAGCCCTTGCCCGGATGGGTGCCGTCGGCGAAGATTTCGAAGATGCCGCCGGGGCCGAACCGCTTCCAGAAGCCCGGTGCGGCGTTCACGTCATAGCCGGCGCGCGCCATGAGGTAGAGGGCGAGATAATCCGCCTCTACCTCAGTTGCCTTGATCTTGCCGGCGCTGCCGTCGAACGTCTTCAAAATGCCGCGCGAGACCTTCTGCGCGTCTAGGCGGGTGCGGTGGCTGAGGATGTTGTGTGCCATTTCATGCGCGACCACGAGCGCCAGTTCATCGTCGCTTTTGACGAAGTCGACGAGTCGGCTCGTCACCTGCACATAGGTGCCGTCGGCCCTGGCGTTGAGCTTCGCGCCCGGCACGAGCTGGACGCGGGAGAGGCAGCCCTGTTCGGGTGCTAGGGTAGCCGCGCCGCGTACGCTGCCGCGCGCATATTCCACCGTCACCGGTCCGGCGCCTAGCGAGGAGAGGAGATGCTCCTCAAGCGCCTGGACGCGCTTGTAGCTGCCCTTGCGGCTGAGCTTGCCTAAAGGAAAGCTCTTGCCCGCGACCGAAAGCAATGCATCACCCGGCTGCAGCCCGGCACGGGCAGCGGCGCTGTCCGGCACGACGGCGAGGACAACCGGCGCTTCACCTAGGCCGAACGCGGCGGCGGCATCGGCACGCGCTTCCGCCCCATATTGATCGAGGCTGTGAAGGAGAAGGCCGCTGAGCGGCATCGTCCGGGCGGCGCAGAGATCGAGATTGGCCCGGGCGAGCCGGTGGCCGATCGTCGCCACCCTTTGGTCCATCTGCTGAAGCGCGAGCAGCGCCGGCGACGCGGCCGCGGGAGCGGCAAGCGCAAGAGACAGGAACACCGCCGGGAGAAGACGCTTGAACATCGCGGCGAGGCTAAGCACAGCCCATCTGAATGGCAAATGAGGAGCAGGCGTTGGACGAGCTACCCACGCGGCGCATTGCGCTTTCGACAGGCGTCACGCTCAACGTCTGCATTGCAGGGCCGGAAGGAGCCGAGCCCGTTTTCTTCCTGCACGGCTTTCCGGAATCTCACCGCACCTGGCGGCACCAGATACGCGACCTGTCCCGCGACTATTTCGTGGTGGCGCCCGATCAGCGGGGCTTTGCCGGGTCGGATAAGCCGAAGGGGGTCGCCAACTACCGCACGAACAAGATCGTCGCTGACCTGATGGCGCTGGCGGACGCGCTCGGTATCAAGCATTTCACCCTCGTCGGCCATGATTGGGGCGGGGCTGCGGCCTGGCTTGCGGCGCTTGAGCACCCTTTCCGGGTGAAGCGGCTCGTCATCCTCAACGCGCCCCACCCGCTCATCTTCCAGAAGAGCGTCATCGAGGACGAGGCGCAGCGGGAAGCCTCCCAGTATATTCGCGCCTTCCGCAAACCGCTGGTGGAGGCGGGGATCAAGGCGATGGGCATGGAGCGCTTCTTCGAGAAGAGCTTCGGCAAGCATGCCGACCTTTCGAAGATCCCGCCGGAGGAGAAGCAGGCCTATATCGACGACTGGTCGCAGCCGGGCGCCCTGACCGCAATGCTGAACTGGTACCGCGCCTCCAAGATCGAGGTGCCGAAAAGCGGCAAGAAGGCGAAGGCGCCGCTCTGGACGCACGCGCCCTTCCCACACCTCAAGATGCCGACACTTGTCGTGTGGGGGATGAAGGACAAGGCGCTTCTGCCGGTGCAGCTCGACGGGCTTCATGACCTCGTCGACGATCTCCGCATCGCCACAGCGCCCGATGCCGGGCACTTCATTCCGTGGGAGCAGCCGGAGACCGTCACCGCCGCGATCCGCGACTTCCTCAGTGAGACGGGCGCGGCGGGCGGCGAATAGGGCTTGGGGTTCGGGACCGCCGCCGCTAAGGCCCCCGCCGATGACTGCTTCCGCCCGCGCCAAATCCCGTTCCGCCGCCCGCCTTGCCGCCGTTCAGGCGCTCTATCAGCAGGAGATGGAGCGGACCCCCCTCCCCACCCTTCTGCACGAATTCCACCACCACCGCCTCGGCGCCACGATCGAAGGCGCGGAATATGTTGATGCTGAAGTCGATTTCTTCGACGACGTCGTTGCCGGCGTCGATGCGCGGAAGGAAGAGCTGGACGGGTTGATCGCGGCGAAGCTCGCCAAGAACTGGTCGCTGGAGCGGCTCGACCGGCCGATGAAGGCGATCCTCCGCGCCGGCGCCTATGAACTCGCCGCCCGCATCGACGTGCCGACCGGCAGCGTCATTTCCGAATATGTCGATGTCGCCCACGCCTTTTACGACAAGCGCGAAGCAGCGTTCGTGAACGGCCTCCTCGACGCCATCGCGAAACAGGTGCGAAAGTCGGTATAAGGCCCAAGTGCCGGCCGAATCCGACTTCATAGCTTCGCTTCGGGCGTTCGCGTCCGATCCCGCCGCGCGCGGGCTTATGGACGATGCCGCGGTGCTGGAGGTGGGCGGAACCCGGCTCGTTCTGACGCACGACATGATCGCGGAGGGCGTGCATTTCCTCTCCGACGATCCGCCCCGCGACGTCGCCTGGAAGCTGCTGGCTGTGAACCTGTCGGATCTGGCTGCAAAGGGCGCGAGGCCCGTTGGGGCGCTGATGGGCTACACGATTGGTGATACGGATTGGGATCGCGCCTTTGCGCAGGGGCTGGAACGGGCGACTGCCGCGCTTGGCTGCCCGCTCATGGGCGGGGACACGGTCTCCGGCCCTGCGCGCGTGCTCGGGCTCACGGCTATTGGCGAAGCTTTGGGAGGGGTGCCGTCGCGCGCAGGGGCTAAGGCGGGCGACCTTCTCTGGGTGACCGGTTCTATCGGCGACGCGGGAGCTGGTCTCAAAATACTGCGCGGCGATCTCAAGGGCGCTGCCGATCTCGTTGAACGCTACCGCCTGCCGCGGCCGCGGCTGGAAGCAGGACAGGCGCTCGCGCCGCTCGTTAGCGCGATGATGGACGTGTCGGACGGGCTGATGATCGACGGCGCGCGCATGGCCGAGGCGAGCGGCCTGGCACTGGAGATCGAGATCGGCAGCATCCCGCTTTCGGCAAGCTATATTGCGGCGCTGGGCGAGGATCGCCAGGCGCGGCTTGCCGCCGCAACGGCGGGAGACGATTACGAATTGCTCTTTGCGACTGCCGAAGAAGCGGCGCCTGAGATCCTCACACTTTCCGAGCAACTCGGCCTCTCGCTAAGCCGTATCGGCCGCTTTAATCCCGGGGTCGGCATCCGCCTCACGGAAGGCGGCGAAGACGTGCCGCTGCCGCAAAGCCTCGGCTATGAGCATCGCCGCGCCTGACAGCCAAAGCGTCGATTTCTCCGAAGCTTGAATCCCCCTCTCAGGCCGAATAAGAGACGAGCCACATCCGGGCGCGCTCGCATGGGGGTCATCGGCCCCGTCCGGGATAATCAGGGGAAGGAACAGCTTTCATGGACGTCGTGCTAGTTGCCATTGCCTGCGGCATCATCGCAGTGCTCTACGGCTTCGTAACCAGCCGCCAGGTTCTCGCGTCGCCCGCGGGTAACGAGCGGATGCAGGAAATTTCCGCCGCCATTCAGGAAGGCGCCAAAGCCTATCTGGGCCGTCAGTACACCACAATCGCCATCGTCGGCGTGGTCGTCGCGGTCCTGGTGTTCCTGTTCCTTGGAGCGACCTCCACGATCGGCTTTGCGATCGGCGCGGTGCTTTCGGGCGTTGCCGGCTATATCGGCATGAACATTTCGGTGCGCGCGAACGTCCGCACCGCCGAAGCCGCCCGCACGAGCCTTCAGAAGGGCCTCACCGTCGCGTTCCGCGCCGGCGCCATTACCGGCATGCTGGTCGCGGGCCTTGCGCTTCTCGCCATCGCGGTCTTCTTCTACATCCTCGTCGAAGGCGGCGCTGAGCCTGCAAGCCGAGAGGTGGTCGACGCGCTTGTCGCGCTCGCCTTCGGCGCCTCGCTCATCTCCATCTTCGCGCGTCTCGGCGGCGGCATCTTCACCAAGGCCGCCGACGTCGGCGCCGACCTGGTCGGCAAGGTCGAGGCCGGAATTCCGGAGGACGATCCCCGCAACCCGGCCGTAATCGCCGACAACGTCGGTGACAATGTCGGCGACTGCGCAGGCATGGCAGCGGATCTGTTCGAGACCTATGTCGTCACCGTCGGCGCCACCATGGTGCTGATCGCCCTCCTCGTCGGCTCGACCGGCGGCGACGTGCTCGGCCTGATGAGCCTGCCGCTCATCATCGGCGGCGTCTGCATCATCACCTCCATCAGCGGCACTTATTTCGTCCGCCTGGGACGCAAGGAATCGATCATGGGCGCGCTCTACAAGGGCTTCTGG
>NZ_DASWTN010000039.1:0-44311 GCF_036402135.1 Allosphingosinicella sp.
ATCTTCGCCGACGACGATCCCCCACCCGCCGATATGGATGGCGTCAGCCTGATGCCGCGCCACCTCCGCCTCGCACGCGGGCAGGCGATTGCCGGCCTCACCGGCTATGGCGAAGGCTGCTGGTGGGTGCAGGACATCTCCGCCTCGCTCGCCGCGCGGATGCTGGGCAGCGGCGAGGGAAAGACGGCGCTCGACCTTTGCGCCGCGCCCGGCGGCAAGACCATGCAGCTGGCGTCGGTGGGTTATGACGTCACCGCCGTGGATGTGTCGGAGGCGCGCCTTGCGCGCCTGTCCGAAAATCTCGCCCGCACGGGACTGAAGGCGGAGGTTGTCGCCGCCGACGTCATGAAGTGGCAGCCGGAGGAGCCGGTGGACGCCATCCTACTCGACGCGCCCTGCTCGGCCACCGGCATTTTCCGCCGTCACCCAGACGTGCTTCACCGCGTCCGCCCCAAGGCTATCAAGGAGCTGGCGGAAGGGCAAAAGGCGATGCTTGCCCGCGCGGCCGACTGGCTGAAGCCGGGCGGCACTTTCGTCTACTCCGTCTGCTCGCTCGAGCCGGAGGAAGGCGAGCAGGTTCTGGACGCCTTCCTGTCCAGCCGCAGCGACTATGCGCTCGACGTAATCCGGGCGGACGAGCTTCCGGCTGGGATTGCGCCCGACGTGGAGGGCCGAGTTCGCGTCCTTCCCGGCGCCTTTGCAGAGGAAGGCGGCGCCGACGGTTTCTTCATCGCGCGGCTCGTGCGCCGCGCAAACTGAAGATCAGCTGCGCCGCTTGGCGGTGAAATAGCCGAAACCGGCGCCGACTAGGCCGCCGATCAGCGGCCCGACGAACGGGACCGGAATGGCGATCACAGCGCCGATGGCGGCTGCGATGGCGGTGCGCTTCGCGACAGGGTCTTCCAGCATGTTTTCTCTCCTCAGCTGTATTATATAGGTATCACACCTGTTTGTCATCCCCTGAGACGCGGCGGAGCGAGTCGAATTAGCGGGGGATAACTCCGCCCCTTCCTTGTCGCGCGACTCGCGCTTCTGTAGGCTTTCCGCGTGCAGCAGCCCGTCCGCATCGCCCCTTCCATCCTCTCCGCCGATTTTGCGCGGCTGGGCGAGGAAGTGCGGGCGGTGGACGAAGCGGGTGCGGACTGGATCCACATCGATGTGATGGACGGTCATTTCGTGCCCAACCTGACCATCGGGCCAGGGGTCGTGAATGCGCTTCGGCCGCATACGTCGAAGCCTTTCGACGTCCACCTGATGATCTCTCCGGTCGATAATTTCCTGCAGGCCTTTGCCGAGGCGGGAGCGGATATCATCACCGTTCACCCCGAGGCGGGGCCGCATCTCCACCGCACGATCCAGGCGATAAAGGCGCTGGGCAAGAAGGCCGGCGTGTCGCTGAACCCCGCCACGCCCGCAAAAATGCTCGATTATGTGCTCGAGGAGATCGACCTCGTCCTCATCATGAGCGTCAATCCCGGTTTCGGCGGCCAGAGCTTCATCGACAGCCAGCTTCGCAAGATAGAGGCGGTCAGGAAGCAGATCGACAAGGTTGGCAAGCCGATTGACCTGGAAGTGGACGGCGGCATCGACGCCTCCACGTGCCAGCGCGCAATCGATGCGGGCGCGGATGTGCTGGTGGCGGGCACCGCGACCTTCCGAGGCGGACCGGAGCGCTATGCCGAGAATATCCGGGCCTTGCGCGGGCAATGAGCCTCCTCGAGCGGATCGATGCCCCGCATGCTGAGGCGGAGATCGAACCGGGCAAGCGGCTGATCCGCGGCGGCGACCGCGGCCTCTCCCTCTCCGAGCGCCTGTCCTATCGGCTTCATCGACTCAGCTGGGGCACGCCGCTCCACGCGCTGCGGCTGCGGGGGCGGCATCCGCTGAAGCTTCTCACCGTGCCGAAGGATCCGATTGCGGGCGACAAGGCCGCGGGCGAAGCGATCCTCAAGGGGCAGATCCTGCACGGCGGCCGCAGCATCGCTATCGACAGCATCGACTTCGCGGCGGGCAGCCTACCGCCTGCCCTTTCCGACTATCTGCAGAGCTTCGCCTGGCTCCGCGATCTTGCCGCCGCCGCGACGCGGGAGCGGGGCGCGCCGGTTGCCGAGAAGATGGTACGCAAATGGCTCGACCAGTGCGGCGAGGCGGTGGCGGAACGGAGCTGGCGCGGCGACCTCTGGGGCCGCCGCATCTTCTTCTGGACGGCCTACGCGCCCTACATCCTGTCGACGCGCGATCTCGTCTACCGCTCGCGAGTGCTGAACGGCCTTGCCCGGGGCTCGCGTCACATCGATCGGGGTGCGGACAAGGCGCCGCCGGGCCTGAAGCGCATCACCGCCTGGTCGGGCGTCATCGCCTCGGCGCTCGTCATCCAGGGTGGCCCGGCCCGGCTTTCGAAAGGCGAGGCGGGCATCGCGCGGGCTCTTGCCGAGACTTGTCACGAAGATGGCGGCCTGATCAGCCGCTCGCCTGCCGAGCAGCTCGCGCTCGTCGAGCTTTTGGGGCAGCTTCGCGCCGTCTATTACGCTGCCCGTGCGGAGGTGCCCGAAGCGATCATGGGTGCACTGGAACGCGGCACTGCGGCCCTGCTTGGAGCGACGCTTGGCGACGGTGCGCTGGGGAACTGGCAGGGCGGCAACATGCTTTCCGCCCGGCGTGTTTCGGCGGCGGTCGAAGGAACGGGGCTCAATGTGCGCCCGCTGCGCGGCGCGCAAGGCTGGGGCTATCAGCAGCTCGCCGCACGCAAAACCGTTCTGCTGTTCGACGCCGCGCCGCCTCCGCCTGCGCGTGCGATACGGGGCGGCTGCGCCTCGACGCTGGCTTTCGAGATGAGCGACGGCGCGCATCGCCTGATCGTCAATTGCGGCGGCGCGGGCGAGGCGGCGGGCGCGCTTCCCGCCCAGATCGCCGAGGCGCTCCGCAGCACCGCCGCCCATTCGACCCTCACGTTGGCCGACCGCAATTCCACCGCCGTTCATGAGGACGGAACGCTCGGCAAGGGCGTGTCGGAAGTGGAGCTTTTCCGCGACGACACGGCCGGGGTTTCGCGCGTCGAGGGGAGCCATGACGGCTATGTTCGCCGCTTCGGGCTCGTTCACCGGCGGAAGCTGCAGCTCAGCGCCGACGGACTGGAGGTGACGGGCGAGGATTTGCTGGAGCCGAAGGGTCGCAGGCGACGCGGCGAAGCGCCGGTTTTCGTGATCCGCTTCCATCTGGCGCCCGGGGTCGAGGTCACCAGCACCGCTGATGGACAGGGGGCGCTGCTTCGCATTAGGGGCGGTGCGGGCTGGCGTTTCCGCTGCCGCGGCGGGATCTTCTCGATCGAGGAGAGCCTCTGGATCGACGGGGAGGGACAGCCGCACCGGACGCACCAGCTCGTCATTTCCGGCGAGGCAGGGGCCGACGGCGCGTCGGCGCAATGGTCGCTGAAGCGGGCCGGCTGAAACGAAAGCAACAGGATTGAAGATGGATCAGGTGAAGATCGCCCGCGCATTGTTGTCCGTTTCCGACAAGACAGGGCTGACGGAGCTGGGCCAGGCGCTCGCTCGGCACGGTGTGGAACTTGTGTCGACGGGTGGCACCGCCAAGGCGCTGCGCGATGCCGGGCTCCAGGTTAGCGACATTTCCGACCTTACAGGCTTTCCGGAGATGATGGACGGGCGGGTGAAGACGCTTCATCCGAAGGTTCATGGCGGCCTCCTCGCCGTCCGTGACAATGAAGAGCATGCCAGCGCGATGGAGGCGCATGGCATCGGTGCGATCGATCTCGTCGTGGTCAACCTCTACCCCTTCGCCCAGACCGTCGCCAAAGGGGCGGACCGGGACGAGATTATCGAGAATATCGACATCGGCGGCCCGTCGATGGTCCGCTCGGCCGCGAAGAACCACGCCTTTGTCGCCATCGTCACCGATCCCGGCGACTATGCCGAGCTGATTGCAGCGCTCGATGAGAATGGCGGCGCGACCAGCCTCGATTTCCGCAAGCGCCTGGCCGCGAAGGCGTTCGCCGCGACGGCCGCCTATGACAGCATGATCGCCTCCTGGTTCGCCTTTGCGGACCAGCAGCAGCTTTTCCCCGACATGCTGCCGGTGATCATGAACCGGGGGGAAGAGCTCCGCTATGGCGAAAACCCGCACCAGAAGGCGGCGCTCTACCTCCCCGCTGGCCCGCACAGCCGCGGCATCGCGCAGGCGCGGCAGGTGCAGGGGAAGGAACTCAGCTACAACAATTACAACGATGCCGACGCGGCGCTGGAGCTGGTGTCGGAGTTCAGGGACGAAGACGCCGCCTGCGTCATCGTAAAGCATGCCAATCCCTGCGGCGTCGCGGTCGGCTCCGGCTTGCTCGAAGCCTATGAGGCGGCGTTCGCCTGCGACACGGTGTCGGCCTTTGGCGGCATCATCGCCGTGAACCGGCCGCTGTCCCGCGATGCGGCGGAAGCGATGACCCAGATCTTCACCGAGGTGGTGATCGCGCCCGATGCGGACGAGGACGCGCTT
This sequence comes from Allosphingosinicella sp., assembly GCF_036402135.1. Lineage (GTDB taxonomy): Bacteria > Pseudomonadota > Alphaproteobacteria > Sphingomonadales > Sphingomonadaceae > Allosphingosinicella. The sequence continues at coordinate 4,504 of NZ_DASWTN010000039.1, forward strand.
GCCGTCTTCGCAAAGAAGAAGAACCTCCGCCTGCTCCTGACCGGCGACCTCCCGGACCCAGCGCGCGGCGGCCTCACGCTGAAGTCGATCGCCGGCGGCTATCTCGTGCAGTCGCCGGACAATCGCCGCATCGGGCGCGGCGACCTCAAGGTGGTGACGAAGCGGCAGCCGACCGAGCGGGAGCTTGCCGACTGCCTCTTCGCCTGGACCGTCGCGAAGCATGTGAAGTCGAACGCCATCGTCTATGCCAGGGACGGCTCGACCGCAGGCGTAGGCGCCGGGCAGATGAACCGGCTTGAAAGCGCCCGCATCGCCGCCTGGAAGGCAAAGGATGCGGCGGAGAAAGCCGGCTGGAATGAGCCGCGCACGATCGGCTCCGCCGTGGCATCGGATGCCTTCTTCCCGTTCGCCGATGGCCTTCTCGCGGCAGTCGAGGCGGGCGCGACCGCGGTGATCCAGCCCGGCGGGTCGATCCGGGACGACGAAGTCATCGCCGCGGCCGACGAAGCGGGCCTCGCCATGGTCTTCACCGGAATGCGCCACTTCCGCCACTAGGCGCGGAACCGCCGCCGCCGAACGTCGGTTGCCGCTCCATCAGCAAATGGAGAGGCGAAGATGAACGTCGGCGACGAACGAAGCGTGTCTTACTGGATGGAGATGGCGCCGGTCATCGACGCACCCGCGCTCGAACAGGATGAAACCTGCGACGTCGTCGTCATCGGCTCCGGCATTGCCGGGCTTTCCACGGCTTACGAGCTGTCCCGCTTCGGCCGGTCGGTGATCGTCATCGACCGCGGCGGCATCGGCAACGGCATGACCGCCCGGACGACCGCGCATCTCGCGACCGAGCTGGACGATTTCTATTCCGAGCTGATCCGGGTCCGCGGCGAGGACGAGGCGCGGCTTTACTATGACAGCCAGGTCGCCGCCGTGAACCGGATCGAGGCGATCTGCCGCGACGAAGGTATCGATGCCGATTTCGCCCGCGTCGACGGGTTTCTCTTCCCCGCCGAGGAGGATCACAAGAAGGACCTTGAGGAGGAATATCAGGCCTGCCGCGCCATCGGAGTCGATGTCGAATGGGCGGAACGCGCGCCTGTCCCCGGGCTCGACACCGGCATGGCGCTCCGTTTCCCGAACCAAGGGCGGTTCCACCCGACCAAATATTTGGCCGGCCTCGCCCGGGCGATCGAGAAGAATGGCGGGCGGCTCTATGCCAACACTGTCCATGTCTCCGACAAGGAAGTAGACGGCGGCGTTGAGATCACCACCGAGCGCGGGCCGGTGATCCGCGCAAAGGTGGCGGTCTTCGCCACCAATTCGCCGACCAACGACAAGGTCGCGATTCACACCAAGCAGCTTCCCGATCGCACCTATGTGGTGGCCGGCCGGGTGCCGAAGGGATCGGTGCCGGACGCACTCGTCTGGGATACGCTTGAGGCCTATCACTACATTCGCATCCAGCCACTCAGCGGCACCGAGGATCTGCTGATCGTCGGCGGCGAGGATCACCGTTCAGGCGAGGAGCCGGAGATCGAGAAAAGGCTCACCGACCTCGAGGACTGGACCCGCAACCGTTATCCGAGCTTCACCCGAGCGGACTACCGCTGGTCGGGACAGGTGCTGGAGCCGATCGACTTCATGCCTTTCTCGGGCCGCAACCCCGGCTCCACCAACATCTATGTCCATACCGGCGATTCCGGGCAGGGCATCACCAACGGCGTTGCCGGGAGCCTGACCATCGCGCCGCTTATCCTGGGTGAGGACAGCCGCTGGGCGCCGGTGCTCGACCCGAGCCGCAAGTCCGCAACCTCCACCACCTCGGTCGGCGAGTTCGTCCGTGGGCAGGCCGGGGCGGTGAAGAACCTCGCGGAGCATCTCGGCGGCGGCGAAATCTCTTCGGTGGACGAGCTTCAGCCGGGCCAAGGTGCGCTGATGCGGAAGGGGCTGCACAAGATCGCAGTCTACAAGGACGAAGCCGGAGTCGTGACCCAGCGCTCCGCCGCCTGCACCCATATGGGCTGCATCGTGCATTGGAATGGCTTCGAGAAATGCTGGGATTGCCCCTGCCACGGATCGCAATTCGCGCCCGATGGCGAGGTTCTCAACGGCCCGGCGGTAAAGCCCCTGGCGGAGGTGGAAGAGTAGCCTCTTTCGGCTTCTTCATCTTGAACAGCACCCGGTCCTCGTCAGTGAAGCCCCACTTCCAGACGAAGATGCCGAAAGTGACGAGGATGAGCGGGATGCCGACGATCAGCTCCAGGAATTCGAGGCGCGGCGGAAGCAGCATCGTCATATAGCCGACGATGCCGGCCGCGGCGCCGGCCCAAATGAGTGGCCAGCGCCAGCCTTGCACCGGCGCGCCGAGCAATTTGCAGAGGAGCCGCGCCTTCAGCACGGACGACAGGCCAAGCGCCAGCACCAGCGCGATTGCCGGGCCGGCGGCGGCGAAGGTTTCCGGCAGGCGATCGGTACGAAGGCCAAGAAAGGCGACCAAGTCGGGCGGCACCCGAATGCCGCGGAGGGCGTAGATCAGGATGACGCTCAGCAAAGCCTGAACGCAGATGGTGAAGGCGGAGATCATCAGGTTCCGGTGCCGGGCGACATAGACCAAGGCGCCTTCGGAGACCGCGGCGGTGGCGGCAACCACTTCGGCGAAAAGCAGAAAGGCGAGCGCCGCCGTGCCGCCAATGAAGGCGGCGCCGACCAGGCCCATCACCGCCTCCCCCGGAATGCCGAGCGCAAGGCCGATCGCCGCCTGCGCCGCGATGATCCAGAAGCCCACCTGCCGCACCTGGTTCGCCACGGCCTTCTTGTCGCCTTCGGCAAGCTTCTGTGTGATGACGGGGCTTAGGATCGGATCGAAGCTGGTCTTCAATTTCTGTGGCAGCGAGGCGACCTGCTGCGCGACATAATAGATGCCGACGATCGCGGGCGAGAAGAACAAGCCGAGGATGGCGATGTCGATCCGGCGCGACGCCCATTCGATCGCATCCGCCGCGGCAAGCGGCGTGTTGCGCCGGGCAAGCGCCCAGAGCGCCACAGGCTGCGGCTTCCAGCCGTGCGGAATGCCGTAGGTCCGGTAGAGCGGCCAAAGCGCCGCGGCGAAGGCAGCCAGCATTGCGATGACATAGGAGATGATCAGGCCGTCGCGTGACGATACAAAGGAGAGCAGAAAGGCGGCGATGCTGATCGTCCAAGGCTCGACGATCGCGCGAGAGGTGACGGTCGCCTTGATATTGTGCCGGTAGGCGAGCGCGGCCAGCGCGATTTCGGTGCCGGCGATGGCAAAGACGATCAACGGCAGCAGCCATTCGAGGCCGCGCACATTGCTGTTCGGGAACATCGCCTGCGGGAAGATGGCGAGGAGGATCGTGGCCACCGCCGACGCGGCGAAGGCGACCAGCATGCCGTCCCAGATCACGCAAACATGCGGCTTATCCGTCTGCGAAAGCTGCTGGGCGAGCCCGCGCTTGAGGCCGAGGGTCGCGATCTGCGCCGCGAATTCGACGATCAGGATCGCGTAGGCGAACCGCCCAAGCGCCTCCGCACCATAGATGCGCCCGGCGATGAACAGGAAGGGAAGCCGCGCCGCGAGCCGCAGCAGGAAGCCGAGGAAGTTGGTCCGTCCGCCGCGTGCGAGCGCAGCGATATCGTCGCCGCCGGCCTCGCCGGGTCGGGCGGCATCGCTCAATGCGCAGCGCCCCAATTGGGGCCGGTGCCGATATCGACGCCGAGCGGAACCGTGAGCTTTACATAGGGCTCCGCCGCCCGCTCCATGACGTTCCGGATGACGGCGCTTGCCTGCTCCACATCGGCCTCCGGGACTTCGAACACCAGCTCGTCGTGAACCTGCATCAGCATGCGGACGGCGCCCAGCGCTTCCCGCTCCAGCGCAGGGCACATGCGCGCCATCGCGCGCTTGATGATGTCGGCGCTGGTGCCCTGGATCGGCGCGTTGACGGCGGCGCGTTCCGCCCCCTGCCGCTCATGCTGCACCTTGGACTTGAGGCCGGGGAAATGGGTCTTCCGCCCGAACAAGGTGGTCGTATAGCCGACCTCGCGAGCCCGGGTCAGCGTGTCGGCGATATAGTTGCTGATGCCGGGGAACCGCTCGAAATAACGGTCGATCATCGCCTGCGCTTCATCGGCCGTGATGCTGAGCCGCCCCGCCAACCCCCACCGCGAGATGCCGTAGAGGATCGCGAAATTGATCGTCTTGGCGCTTGCCCGCGTGTCGCGATTGATCTCGCCGAACAGTTCCTGCGCAGTCAGATTGTGGATGTCCGCGCCCTCGGAGAAGGCCTGCTTCAGCTGCGGCACGTCGGCCATATGGGCTGCGAGGCGAAGCTCGATCTGGCTGTAGTCGGCGGCGAGCATGACATAGCCGGGCTCCGCCACAAAGGCGTCGCGGATGCGGCGGCCGATCTCGGTCCGGATCGGGATGTTCTGGAGGTTGGGGTCGGTCGAGGACAGCCGCCCGGTCTGCGCGCCCGAGAGGCTGTAATAGGTGTGGACGCGCCCCGTCTCCTTGTTGATCTGCTCCTGCAGCGCGTCGGTATAGGTGGATTTCAGCTTGGTAAGCTGCCGCCATTCGAGCACCAAAGCGGCGATCGGCACGCCCTCCCGCGACAGCCGCTCCAGTTCGTTCACGTCCGTGGACCAGGTGCCGGACTTTCCCTTGCGGCCGCCCTTCAGGCCCATCTGGTTGAACAGCACGTCGCCCAGTTGCTGGGGGCTGCCGATCGTGAACTTGCACCCGGCCTCGCCGCAGATCCGATCCTCCAGTTCGGTGATCTGGGCGGAGAATTCGGCGGAAAGCCGCGAAAGCTCGTCCCGGTCGACCTTGACGCCTTCCCGCTCCATGCGGGCGATGACCGGCACAAGCGGCCGATCCACCATCTCATAGACCCGCGTCGCCCGCTCATGCGTCAGCCGGGTGCGAAAGCGGTTCCAGAGGCGCAGAGTGACGTCGGCATCCTCGGCGGCATATTCGGTGGCGCGATCCAGCGGCACCTTGTCGAAGCTGATCTGCTTTTGCCCCGATCCGCACACCTCCTTGTAGGTGAGGCAGTCATGGTCGAGATGCTTCTTGGCGAGATCGTCCATCGCATGACTGTTGAGTCCGCCGGCATCGAGATCGAAGCTCATCACTAACGTGTCGTCGATCGGCGCCATCTTGATGCCGCGCCGGTCGAGCACGACCCAGTCGAACTTCAGATTATGGCCGATCTTGAGCGTCGCCGGGTCCTCCAGCAGCGGCTTCAGCTTGGCGAGCGCCACATCGGCGGGAATTTGCTCCGGTCGCTCCGAGAGCAAATCATGCCCCCCATGTTCTAGCGGGATGTAGCAGGCCTTGCCGCATTCCGTTGCAAGGCTGATGCCGACGAGCTTGGCATTAACGCAGTCGCGGCCGTCCGTTTCGGTATCGAGCGCCACCCGGCCGTTCGCGAACGCCTCCGCGATCCAGCGGTCGAGCGCCGCCTCGTCCGTCACCGTCTCATAGGCTGAGCGGTCGATCTTCGGCTCCGGCCGCACTTCCCGCTGGATCGGCGTCTGCGCCGGCGAGGTCGAAGGGGCGGCGGCGGAGGAAGCGCCGTTGAGCTTGTTGATGAGCGAGCGGAAGCCCTGATCCTCCAGGAATTCGCGGAGCGGCGCGTCCGGAATGCCCTTCATTTCCAGACCTTCGAGCGGCTCCGGAAGCGGCGCATCGCAGACCAGTTCGACCAGCTTTCGCGAGAGCCGCGCCGATTCCGCATGCTCGGTAAGGTTCTGCTTCAGCTTCGGCTTCTTGATCTCATCGAGGTGCGAAAGAACCCCTTCGACGCTGCCATATTGCTGGATCAGCTGCGAGGCGGTCTTGGGGCCGACGCCGGGCACACCGGGAACATTGTCGACGCTGTCGCCCATCAGCGCCAGCACTTCGCCGAGCTGCTCGGGACCGACGCCGAACTTCTCGACCACATAGTCGCGGTCGATGCGGCGGTCGTTCATCGTGTCGAGCATGTCGAGCCCGGGCTCGATCAGCTGCATCAGATCCTTGTCGCTGCTGACGATGGTGACCTTCCACCCCTCCTTCAGCGCCGCCTTCGAATAGCAGGCGATGATGTCGTCCGCCTCCAGCCCGTCTTCCTCGATGCAGGGCACCGAAAAGGCTCGGGTGGCGTCGCGGATCAGCGGGAATTGGGGGACGAGGTCGGGCGGCGGCGGGGGGCGGTGCGCCTTATAGTCGCCGTACATCTCGTTCCGGAACGTCTTGGCCGACGCGTCGAATATCACCGCAAGGTGGGTCGGACCGTCCGCTTTCTGCAGGCTTTCCGCAAGCTTCCAGAGCATGGTCGTATAGCCGTAGACGGCGCCGACATTGAGGCCGTGGCGGTTGGTGAGCGGCGGCAGGCGGTGATAGGCCCGGAAGATATAGCTCGAGCCGTCGACGAGATAGAGATGATTGGCTGCGGTCACGATTCACGGGCTGTAGCAAGCGTATCTCGGCTTGGCGACAGGGCGTGTAAGCTGAGGTTCAAGCCGATTAGGCTACAGGTCCGGTCATGAGAAACAGGCTGATCCTCTTCGCCGCTGCCGCTCTTGCCGTTCTCCCCGCGCAGATAGCCGGGCGGCAGCAGACGCAGGCGCCTGCCGTAAAGGTGGCGGCGCCGAAGCCGTTCAGCTCCGACCGCATCTCCGTGGTCGTGCAGGGGAGCGGGCGGGACGTGATCCTGATCCCAGGCCTGACCGCCTCCCGCGACATGTGGCGGTCCACGGTCGCGGCCGTTCCCGGCTACCGATACCATCTCGTGCAGGTGAACGGCTTTGCCGGACATGCGGCGCGCGGCAACGCCTCCGGCCCGGTGGTTGATCCGGTGGCGAAGGAGATCGCCCGCTACATCGCCGAACAGCGGCTACAGAGGCCGGCACTCATCGGCCATTCCATGGGCGGCACGCTCGCCATGATGGTTGCGGCGCGTCAGCCGCAGGCCGTCGGCAAGGTGATGGTGGTAGACATGCTTCCCCGGCCTGCGGGCATGTTCGGCGGCGGCCTGTCTCTGTTCGGAGGCATTGCCGAACGGCTGGCCGCCACTCCGGAAGGCCGGCGGGCGCTCGGCAATCTCATCGGCCGTTTCGGTGCCGACGATCCCCACAAAATAAGTGACTCCGACGTGGTTGCGCGCGCGACGCACGACCTCGGCCGCACCGACCTTACCGCCGAACTGCCGCGTATCATCGCCCCCATGACGGTCCTCTTTGCCACGCCCGGAGCCGACACCCGCGAACATGCGCTTGCGGTCGAAGACTATCGCCATGGCTATTCTGGCGCCCGGACGGCCAGGCTCCGGCCGATCCCGCGGAGCGGTCACATGATCATATACGATCAGCCCGCCCGCTTCCGCGCCGAAGTGAAGCAGTTCCTCGGCGGCTAGCCTTCCGGCGTCAGAACCGTGTCCACCGCTTCCGGCAGCATGTCCGGATAGTCGAGCGTATAGTGGAGCCCCCGGCTCTCCTTCCGCTCAAGCGCCGAGCGAACGATCAGGCTTGAGACTTCCACCAGGTTGCGGAGCTCAATGAGGTCAGGTGTGACGCGGAAATTGCCGTAATATTCCTCGGTTTCCTGCCGCAGCAGGTTTACGCGGTTGAGGGCGCGTTCGAGCCGCTTGGTTGTGCGGACGATGCCGACATAGTCCCACATGAAGCGGCGGATCTCGCGCCAATTATGGTGGACGACGACCTCCTCGTCCGAATGGGTCACGCGGCTTTCGTCCCAGGCCCGGATCGGCGGCGGAGGCGGCAGGTCCGCCCAGCTGCCGTTGATGTGCCGCCCCGCCGCAAGCCCGAAGACGAGGCATTCCAGCACCGAGTTCGAGGCAAGGCGGTTGGCGCCGTGCAGACCCGACTGAGTCACCTCGCCCGCCGCATAGAGACCGCGAAGGTCGGTCCGGCCGTCGAGGTCTGCCACGACACCGCCGCATGTATAATGGGCAGCCGGCACCACCGGGATCGGCTCACGCGTGATGTCGATGCCGATGTCGGGCTTGGCCAGCCGCTCAGCAATGGTTGGAAAGTGGGAGAGGATGAAGTCCGGCTCGCGGTGGCTGATGTCCAGATGGACATAGTCGAGGCCGAGCCTTTTCAGCTCATGGTCGATCGCGCGGGCGACGATGTCGCGCGGTGCCAGTTCCTCGCGCGAGTCGAAACGCTTCATGAAGCGCCGCCCCGTCGTCGGGATCTTCAGCTTCCCGCCCTCGCCGCGCATCGCTTCCGTGATGAGGAAGTTCTTGACCTCCGAGTTGTAGAGGCAGGTCGGGTGGAACTGATTGAATTCCATATTGGAGACGCGGCAGCCGGCGCGCCAGGCCATGGCGATGCCGTCGCCGGTCGAGCCGCGCGGGTTGGTAGAATAGAGCCAGGCCCGGCTCGCTCCCCCGGTGGCGAGGATGGTGGCGCGGGCGGTGAACAATTCCACCCGGTGCGTCTCGCGGTTGACGGCATAGACGCCCCACACCCGGCGCTCGGCCGAACCGTCCTTGGCATGCTTGCCCGTGACTAGGTCTATCGCGACCATGTTTGGCACGAGCGTGATGTTCGGATGCTCGGAGGCCGCCTTTTCGAACGCCTGCTGCACGGCCCAGCCGGTCGCATCGGCGACATGGACGATGCGGCGGTGGCTGTGGCCTCCTTCGCGCGTCAGATGCCAGCGGTCGGTTTCCCCCCGGTTAAATGGGACGCCGAGCTCGGCCAGCCGCTCGACTGCGGCGGGAGCATTCTCGACCACGAATTCGACGGCCTTGCGGTCGTTGAGGCCCGCACCGGCGACCATCGTGTCTTCGATATGACTTTCGAACGTGTCGCCCACGTCGAGCACGGCGGCGATCCCGCCCTGCGCCCAGGCAGTGGAGCCGCCGGAAATCTCGCCCTTGGCAAGCACGGCGACGCGAAGCTTCGGATCGATCTCCAGCGCCGCGGTAAGTCCCGCCGCGCCCGATCCGATCACGATCACGTCATAAGCGTGATCAGCCATTGGCCGCGCGGGTGAGGTTCAGGAACACGTCCTCAAGGTCCGCCTCCCGCGTCGAGACATCGACAATACCGAGTCCCTCCCGCTGGAGCGCCGAGAGCACCTCGCCGGCATTCACCTTGTCCTTGCGGTAGGTGATGGCGAGGGTCCGCTCACCCTTCACCTCGATCTTCTCGAAACAGATATTCTCCGGCGCCTGCGTCAAGTCACGGTCCACCGTCACCTCGACCGCCTTTTCCTGCGCCATGGCGAGCAGCGACCGCGTCGGCTCGTTGGCGATAAGGCGGCCGTGGTTGATGATCGCGATGCGGTCGCAGAGCTCCTCGGCCTCCTCCAGATAATGGGTAGTCAGGACGATGGTGACGCCTTCGTCGTTCAATTGCCGCACATAGGTCCAGAGCTGCTGGCGAAGCTCGATATCGACGCCTGCGGTTGGCTCGTCGAGGACGAGGATCGGCGGCGAATGGACCATCGCCTTGGCGACGAGCAGCCGCCTTTTCATGCCTCCTGAAAGCGTGCGTGAATAGGCGCCGGCTTTATCCTCCAAATGGACGGCGCGGAGCAGCTCCATCGTTCGCCGCTGCGCCTTCGGCACGCCGTAGAGGCCCGCCTGCTGGTCCAGAGTTTCAGCCGGCGTAAAGAAGGGATCGAACAGGATTTCCTGCGGCACGATGCCGATGGAGGCCTTGGCATTGCGCGGGTGCTTTTCGATGTCGAAGCCCCAGATTTCCGCAGTCCCACCTGATTTATTGACCAGCCCCGCCAGGATGTTGATCAAAGTCGACTTGCCGGCGCCGTTCGGTCCCAGAAGCCCAAAAATCTGCCCGCGCGGCACATCGAGGCTGACCCCGTCCAGCGCGCGCTTCCCGCCCGCATAAGTTTTCTCAAGGTCGCGGATCGAGATGGCGGCGTCAGGCATGGGCGCCCGTGTAGTGCGTTTCGAACCGCGACGGAAGCAGCCCGTCGTCAGCTAGAGGTTAGGAGCCGGCCCAGGACAACGGCGTCGGACGGCGGATTGGCGAACAGCTCTTCGACACTATGGCCCCTACCTTCGATTAGATAGGCCACCATCAGGTGATAGCGGCGATAAAGACCGCTTCGGCGCGGATCGAGGCGATTGTCGTCCGCCTGAAGCAAGCGCCTATTCTCCTCGAAATCGAAGTCGCCGCCTTTGCCGATGAGGTCGGCATAACCTTCGGTCAGCCAATCGGGATAGCGATATTTCATCAGGCGGCCGAACGTCCGCGACTCAATGATGTGCGTCGCTTCATGCGCAACGAAGTAGGAAAGTGGGCGCACCTCTGCGTCGGAGAGCACGCCCCCCGGTGGGATCAGGCGGTTCGAGGCCACATCGGCTTCGCGAAGATAGATGTTCCGGCTGAGCACCGTATCGGCCGAGCCTCCGACCGCCGTGCTGCGGGCGAAGATCCAAAGCCGCCATGCATCGTTGCAAATGAACAGCCGGAATTCCTCATCCGGGTCGTAAAGTTTGGATGTGCGCAACCTGCGGACCGCATCGTTCAGCACGCGCGTCATGGCCGGGTCGATCGGCCGGTCGGACCAGACGCGAAATTGGTCGTGGCTCATCGAGTAACCGAAAAGCGGCTGCGGAAATAAGAGGAGGGCGAGAACGAGCGACCCCAGCAACAGGCCGCCAAAAATGATTGTCTTCAGCCTTCTCATTGCCGCACCCCTGAGCGCTGCATGTCCGAACGGCAAGGCGGCAGAGGCGATTGCCTGCCAATGTGGCGGTTGCTAGAGGCGCCTTCCATGACCGACGATCCCTTCGTTCCCGAAATCAGCTATGTGACGACGCCCCGCGTCGCCTGCGACGGCGCCGCCGACATCTCGCCCGCGCTCGGCCATCCCCGCGTCTTCCTGCAGATCGACGAGAAGGGCTATGTCGAATGCGGCTATTGCGACAAGCGCTTCGTCCTGAAGGGCGGGCCTGCTAATAACGCCTAAGCAGCGACGCCTACCACCTACGCTCCCGCGGACGTGAGCCGCGATACTCCTCGATCCGTCGAAGTGTAGCGGGAGAGGCATCGGTCGGCAGTGCATCGATCGGGAAAAAGCACGCTTCCTTCACTTCCCGGCCGTCCGGCCGCGGCTCCCCTGACGCCTTCGCTTCGAACAGGTAGATCGTATCGCGCAGGCCCTCAGCCGTATTGAAATGCTCGGCTATCGGAACCATTCCAAGCACCTCCAGCCCCACTTCTTCCTGCACTTCCCGGACCGCGGCGGCCTCAGGCGCCTCCCACCTATGGACCCCGCCGCCGGGTAGAAGAAACAGATGCGACGCACCGTAGCTGTTGCGGATGAGTAGGATTTCGCCCCGCTCGTTGAACAGCATGACTTTGACGCCACGCGTACGTAGCCGAAGCAGTCGGAATGCTTGTCTCTTGATGCGGTGGAGCAGCTGGATCAGCATCTGTCGCCCTTATAGCGGGTACCACCTACGATAACAGGGTGGCGCAACGACATCGTCCGGTGCCCCACAATAGGCAGTTCGGGGCTGCGATGATGGCGCGTTTGGCTTGGATATGCGGCAAACGAGACTTTCATGACCTGCTGCGCTTCGACCAGCTACCGTAGCTCGATCACTTGCTCACCAGCCGCGAGAAGCTGCTACACACGTCCATCTCTCTTCCAGCCATTGCGCACCGAAGATTTCTCATTGGACGTTTTGTCAGAGTTTGCTGACGCTCCCCCACCTTGCTAAGGCCCGCGCCAACAATGTCGGGCCGTACCTCGCCCGGCTCAAAGTACACTTTGAGACGAGGATTTATGACAAACGTAGGAAACAACGCCCTCAACACCCGCTCGACGTTGCAGGTAGGCGGCAAATCCTACGCTTATTATAGTCTCGCCAAGGCCGCCGCCGCGCTTGGCGACGTGTCGCGGCTCCCCTTCTCCATGAAGGTGCTGCTCGAAAATCTGCTTCGCTTCGAAGACGGGGTGACAGTCGTCCGCGACGACATCCAGGCTTTGGTCGATTGGCAGAAGGAGCGTTCCTCCACCCGGGAGATCCAGTACCGGCCGGCCCGCGTCCTGATGCAGGATTTCACCGGCGTCCCCTGCGTCGTCGATCTCGCCGCGATGCGCGATGCGATCACGAAGCTCGGCGGCGACCCTAAGAAGATCAATCCGCAGGTCCCCGTCCACCTCGTCATCGATCACAGCGTCATGGTCGACGAATTCGGCACGCCCAAGGCGTTCGAGCGCAACGTCGAGCTCGAATATGAGCGCAACATGGAACGCTACCAGTTCCTGAAATGGGGCCAGACCGCGTTCGACAATTTCAAGGTCGTGCCGCCGGGCACCGGCATCTGCCACCAGGTGAACCTCGAGCACATCGCCGGCGCCGTCTGGTCGTCCGCCGATGCGAGCGGAGAAACCGTGGCCTATCCCGACACGCTCGTCGGCACGGACAGCCACACGACGATGGTGAACGGCCTCGGCGTGCTCGGCTGGGGCGTCGGCGGGATCGAGGCGGAGGCGGCGATGCTCGGTCAGCCCGTCTCCATGCTCATCCCCGAAGTGGTCGGCTTCAAGCTCACCGGCGCGCTTGCCGAAGGGATCACCGCAACCGACCTCGTCCTCACCGTCACGCAGATGCTTCGGAAGAAGGGCGTGGTCGGCCGCTTCGTCGAATTCTACGGCCCCGGCGTCTCCGCTCTGCCCGTCGCCGACCGTGCGACCATCGCCAACATGGCGCCCGAATATGGCGCGACCTGCGGCTTCTTCGGAATCGACGGCAAGACGCTCGATTATCTCCGCCTCACCGGCCGTTCGGAGGAGCAGATCGCGCTCGTCGAAGCCTATGCAAAGGAACAGGGCTTGTGGCTGCTGCCCGACATGGCGGACCCGGTCTTCACCGACACGCTCGAGCTCGACATGTCCACCGTCCAGCCCTCGCTTGCGGGGCCGAAGCGGCCGCAGGACAAGGTTCTGCTGTCCGACCTCGACGACGAATTCAAACAGGCGCTCGCCACCGAATATGACCGGAACGGCAATGCATCGGATCGCTATCCGGTGGACGGCGCCGGCCACGATCTCGGCCATGGCGACGTCGTCATCGCCGCGATCACCAGCTGCACCAACACCTCCAACCCGTCCGTGCTCGTCGCCGCGGGTCTCGTCGCGCGGAAGGCGCGAGAGAAGGGGCTGACCAGCAAGCCGTGGGTGAAGACCTCACTTGCGCCGGGAAGCCAGGTGGTGACCGATTATCTGACGCGGGCCGGCCTGACCGAGGATCTGAATGCCCTCGGCTTCGACCTGGTCGGCTATGGCTGCACCACCTGCATCGGCAATAGCGGGCCGCTGCCGGAGCCGATTTCCGCGGCGATCCACAAGAACGACCTCGTCGCCGCGTCCGTCCTCTCCGGAAACCGCAATTTCGAAGGCCGCGTGTCGCCGGACGTCCGCGCCAACTATCTCGCCTCGCCGCCGCTCGTCGTCGCTTATGCCGTGAAGGGCACCGTGGTCGAGGACATGGTGACGACGCCGATCGGCAAGGGCTCCGACGGCAGCGACGTCTATCTCCGCGACATCTGGCCGACGAACGAGGAAGTGCGGTCGCTGATCGACCAATATGTGAACGCGGACATGTTCAAGGCGCGCTACGCGGACGTCTACAAGGGCGACGACAAGTGGCGGGCGATCGACATTACGGGGGGCGATACCTACGCCTGGTCCGCCGGCTCCACCTACATCCAGAACCCGCCCTATTTCGAGGGCATGTCGATGACTCCGCGGCCGCTTGAGGACATCGCTAACGCGCGAGTCCTCGCCGTTTTCGGCGACAGCATCACCACCGACCACATCTCGCCCGCCGGCGCGATCAAGCTCGACTCACCCGCCGGGAAATACCTTGTGGATCATCAGGTTAGCCGCGCCGACTTCAACAGCTACGGCGCCCGCCGCGGCAATCACGAGGTCATGATGCGCGGAACCTTCGCCAACATCCGGATCCGCAACCAAATGACCCCCGGAATCGAGGGCGGAGTGACCCGCCACGTCGGCTCTGGAGAGGTCATGCCGATCTACGACGCGGCCATGCGCTACAAGGCGGAAGGCACGCCTTTGGTGGTCCTTGCCGGCAAGGAATATGGCACCGGCTCCTCCCGCGACTGGGCGGCCAAGGGCACCAACCTCCTCGGCGTCCGCGCCGTCATCGCCGAGACCTACGAGCGCATCCACCGCTCCAACCTCGTCGGGATGGGCGTCCTCCCGCTCCAGTTCGTGAACGGCGAAACGCGCGAAAGCCTGGGCCTCACCGGCGATGAAACCTTCACTGTCACTGGCGTTGCCGACCTGCAGCCGCGACAGGAGGTACAGGTTCAGGTCTCCCGCGCCGATGGCTCAAGCGCCAGCTTCACCGCCCGCGTCCGTATCGACACGCTGAACGAGCTGGAATATTTCCGCCACGGCGGCATCCTCCACTATGTGCTGAGGAACCTCGCCGCCTGAGCTGGACCGAACTTCTCGTCGAGATTTGCGGGTGGATGGGCGCATCGCTCATCCTCCTCGCCTATCTGCTGCTGACGCTCGGCAAGCTGACCGGTCAGTCCGTCACCTATCAGGCGATGAACGTCGTCGGTGCCGCCGGCTTCATCGTCAACGGCTGGTGGCACGGCGCCATCCCTTCTGCCGCGCTCAACGTGATTTGGATGCTGATCGGCGGCGTCGCGCTCTGGCGGATTTTGCAGCGGAGCCGCTCTCCCAACTGATCGTTTCGGTCACGCGACGTTCAGGCGGCTCATGTTACGAGGCCCACGACTCGCAAGGAGATGCATATGCGCCGCGCTCTGACACTGCTGATGGGAAGTGTGCTTCTATCCGTTTCGGCTCAGGCCGCGCCCACACCGGAAAGAAAGCTTGAGAGGGCCATCGAGGGCCGCGTTGCCGGCGAGCCGGTCGACTGCATCAGTCTCCGGAACGTCTCGTCCAGTCAGGTCATCCCGGGTGTTGGCATCGTCTATGATTCGGGCCGCACGGTTTATGTGAACCGTCCCCGCAGCGGCGCGGAGTCCCTCAGCAATTGGGATATGCTGGTGACACGTACGCACAGCAATCATCTGTGCAGCACCGATGTGGTGGAGCTTCGCTCCCGTTCGACACCGCAGATGATGACTGGACTCGTCTTCCTGGGTGACTTTGTGCCTTACAGGAAGGTGCAGTCGGCAACGCGCAACTAGGCCTTTAAGGCCGAGCGCATCCAGTCCGGGATCACCGCCGCGCCGAGGTCGTCGATGCGGCGGTGTTCCACCGCCAGCCCAAGCTCCGGATAGTGGATGCGGGTGCGCTCACCGGGCGCGTCCGCTGGCACAACGACAAGGCGCCGATTGACCTTCTGCCGATAGTTCATGCGGGCGGTATTCTCCTGGCCGACATAGCAGCCCTTGGTGAAGCTGACGCCGCCGAGCTCCGCCGCATTGCATTCCAGCCAGAGCGTCTTGTCGGAGCCGAGCTCCGCCACGCCTTCGGCGACGCCGAGCGAGAGACGGTGCTTCAGCCAGCCTTCCGCCGCTTCACCGCAAGGGCCGAGCCAGCGGCGGCCGAGTTCGGGCAGGCGCGGATCGCGCGGTCCCTTTCCCTCCAGCGACCAGTGGACGCAGAGGCCTTCCTCGCGGGCGATGACGATCGGGCGGCGGAGCCGGTAGAGAGTGAGGCGCTTGGCCAGCGCGTCTGCTTGGCCCGCCTCGCAGTCCGCCAGCACGTCCTCCCCGTCCGCCCACAGGATGAAGTCGAACAGGGTTTTGCCCTGCGCGGTCAGCAGCCCGGCCCAGAGCGGCCGCTCCGGCGCGAGCAGAGAAACGTCGTTTGTGACGAGGCCCTGAAGGAAGCCGCGCGCGTCCTCGCCCGAAATGCGGAGGACGGCGCGGTCGGCAAGGGTGGTCCCAGGCATGACAAGCAGGTAGGGAGGCTTCGGCCCGAACGCAAATGACCGACCGCATCACCCTCCGCCGCCCTGACGACTGGCACGTGCATCTCCGCGACGGCGAGATGCTGAAGGCGATCGTCGGCTACACTGCCCGCCAGTTCGCGCGGGCGATCGTGATGCCGAACCTCGTGCCGCCGGTGACGACGGTCGCGGCGGCGGCCGCATATCGGCAGCGGATCTTGGATGCTCTTCCTACAGGGAGCGATTTCCAGCCGCTGATCACCTGCTACCTGACCGATGATGCCGACGCGGACGAGATTGCGCGCGGCCATGAGCAGGGCCGGTTTGTCGCCTGCAAGCTCTATCCCGCCAACGCCACCACCAACAGCGCGCATGGTGTGACCGACATCCGCAACATTCACCCGGTGCTGGAACGGATGCAGGAGATTGGCATGCCGCTGCTGATCCACGGCGAGGTCACCGATCCGGAGGTTGACGTATTCGACCGTGAGAAGGTGTTCATCGACCGCATCTTCAGTGACTTGGTGCGGGACTTCCCGGCGCTGAAGATGGTGTTCGAGCATATCACGACCGAAGATGCGGCGGAGTTCGTGCTCGCGTGCGGACGGAATGTGGCGGCGACCATCACGCCGCAGCATCTGATCATCAACCGCAACGCGATCTTCGCGGGTGGCATTCGGCCGCATGCTTATTGCCTGCCTGTCGCGAAGCGGGAGCGGCACCGGCTGGCGATCCGCCGCGCCGCGACCTCCGGCTCGTCCAAATTCTTCCTCGGCACCGACAGCGCGCCGCATGCGGTGGAGAAGAAGGAGGCGGCTTGCGGCTGTGCGGGCATCTTCAACGCCCCTTATGCGCTGGAAAGCTACGCCACCGTGTTCGAAGAGGAGGGAGCGCTGGACCGGCTGGAGGCGTTTGCGTCAGAGAATGGCCCGCTTTTCTATGGGCTACCGCTTAACGAAGGGCGGGTCGTGTTGGAGCGGGCGCAGGTGGAAGTCCCGGCGTCGCTACCCGCTGCAGGAACTTCGATCGTGCCGTTCCATGCGGGCGAGACATTGCGCTGGCGCCACTCCGGCGAGTGAAGGCGGCCCGATAAGCAACAGGGGCCTAGCTCGCGCATCCGCGAACGCGGAACCGGTCAGAAGGGGATCCAGGTGCCCTTCGGCGTGAATTTCATATAGCCCGCGTTGACGCCGAGCCGCATGCCCATGCCGGTGCGGATCGGGATCAACACCTTGTCGCCTTTGCGGAGGTAGCTCGCCTTGAAACCGCCGACGACATAGGCATTGCCCTCGGCCGCACCAAAGCGGGTGAAGAGATCGTCCGCCTTCGACACGTTGTAGACGAGCACGAATACCTTGTTGGCGTCGCCGCCGAAGTCGAAGCCGATTGACGGGCCGGTCCAGTAAACCTTCCGGTCGCCCTCCACCTTATGATGGAGCATACCCTTGCCGTAGCGAAGGCCTACGGCCACGGCGCCGCCCGCCTCGCTGCCGGTGATGTAGGCGGTCGGCTCGCCCTGCTTCTTGAGGATATTCTCGATGATCCCGGCCAGCCCCTCGGCGCCGCGGCCGAACACGCCTTCCGCGGCGGACAGGACATTGTCCTTGGCGACGGTGTTGCTGACGGCGGCGCTTGCCCGCGCCTCGGCGCTTCCGGAGGCCGTAGGCTGGACTGGCGCAACCTGCTGAACCCCCGACGCGGTATTCTGCGCCGGCTCGATCGGCGCATATTCCTCGGTCGGAGCCGGTTCGGTCACGACCGTGGTTGGCAGCGGCTGCTCCGGGGCGGGCGCGGCCGGCATGTTGGGCGCCGAAGCTGCCGGCTCATATTCGCCGCGATCATTCGGGTCGACGGACTGTGCCGAGGCAGGCGCGGCGAGCGCGAAGCCGGCAACGGCAACCATCTTCATCAAAGAACGGTACAGCATCTGATAACCCCCGGAACCTCAGGTGCCAGGATAAAGGCGGCACGCCTTTCGCTGCAATGAACGGGCGGCGAGGCGAGTCGATAATGCGGCGATTCGAGTCCGAACGGCACCGCCAAGCCCTGTTGAACCTTATATAAGCCGCCGCTATAGCCCCAGCCTTCGGCGCCATTCGGAGACGTGGGTGAGTGGCTGAAACCAACGCTTTGCTAAAGCGTCATACGGGTAACCGTATCGAGGGTTCGAATCCCTCCGTCTCCGCCAACAGTTCCCAGCAGCAGTGACTCAAGGCTAGCATAGACCCGGTAAGTACCGGGTTCCGGCCTATATCTCGACGATGTACTTTGCTTGGCTTTAGACCGGGGGGACATCATGAAACGAGTGACCATACTTTCTGGTGCGCTTTTCTTAACTTTAGGACTGGCAACACCAGCGCAATCTCAAGCGACGCGGACTTGGGTCTCTGGCGTGGGGGACGACGTGAATCCTTGCAGCCGCACAGCGCCTTGTAAGACTTTCGCGGGGGCAATTTCAAAGACTGCAGCCGGCGGTGAGATAAACTGCCTTGATCCCGGCGGGTTCGGAGCTGTCACAATAACCAAGTCAATGACGATTAACTGCCTCTACACCGAAGGCGGCGCGCTAGCGGGCGGTAACGGTATCCTAGTTAATGCTGCCGCGACCGATGTGGTCTATCTTCGCGGCCTCGACATCTTCGGGGTGAGCCCGCCCGCTAACGGCGTCAGGTTCATCGCCGGCGGTGCGCTTCACATAGAGGAATCCGTCATCAGACGTTTCAACGCAGCGAACAGCTTCGGAATATCGTTTCAGCCAAGCGGCTCGTCGAAACTTTATGTCCGGCGCACGACTATCGCTGAGAATGGAAGTGGCGCCACGGGTGGAGGCATCCTCATCCAGCCTACCGGAGCCAGTGGCAGCGCGCGCGTGTTGATCGAGGAGGCGAATATTCTCAACAACGCAAATTTCGGCATCAGCGTAAACACCACTGGGAACACCGGGGGGAGCACGCAGATAAGCATAACAGATACTCAGGTTGCAGGCAGCGGGACTGGTGTCTCTGTGGACTCGCCCGCTGGTACCACAGGGATTACTGCCACCGTTACAGCTACACTCATCTTCAACAATACGACGGGAATAGCGGTCAACGGCGGCACAACACAGGTTGCCGTGAGCAATTCTACTCTTCAGGCAAATTTGAACGAATTCTCCCAAACATCCGGAGGCGTGCTCCAGAGTTTTGGAGACAACCGAAGGGTCGGCAACAACGTTCCTGGAACTTTCACCCCGCCGACACTCAGCAAAAGCTGATTTTTGACTCATCTCGACATCAAGAGATAACTAGCTTCAAATCAATGGGCGTGAAGGTGAGAATTCTCGCGGGTAAAAAATAAATTCTTAAAGAAAACGTCAAAACTGCAGTGCGTGATTTTCGGCTGAAACAGGTGGCCGTTGCGTCGTCATGTCCGCGCCTGATCAACGCTCGTTCTTGCCTTTCCCCCCGATCGCCCGCTACGCGCGGCCGATGCTCAGCCTGAACTTCATCCGCGAAAATCCCTACGTCGTCCGCAAGGCGATTGCCGACAAGAATGTTGCGCTCGATCTCGACGCGCTGCTCCAGCTCGACGGTGAGGTCCGGACGCTAAAGACGCGGGTGGACGAGCTTCGCCGGCAGAAGAACGAGATCAGCGACGGGTTCAGGACGGCCTCGCCGGAGGAGCGGCCGGCGCTTGGCGCTCGCGCCAAGGCGATCGGCGCGGAGACGGCCGAGGTCGAGACTTCGCTGGCGGAGAAGAATGCCGCCCTGGATGCGCTGATGCTGAATCTGCCCGGTATCCCTTGGGACGGCGCGCCGGTGGGGCCGGACGAAAGCTTCAACATCGTTGTCCGCACCGAAGGCGAGCCGCCGCGCTTCGACTTTGAGCCGCGCGATCATGTCGCCCTTATCGAGATGAACGACTGGGCCGATCTCGGCCGGATTACGCAGGTTTCGGGATCGCGCACCTATTGCCTGAAGGGGCGGCTTGCTCTCCTCGAACAGGCGCTGATGTTCTGGGCCCAGCAGCGGCTTTCGGAGCAGGGCTTCGCGCTGATGACGGTGCCTGCGCTGGCGCGTCCGCACGCCTTCGTCGCGACTGGCCATTTTCCGGGGCACGAGGAGGAAGCTTATCACATCCAGCAGGATGAGCTGTACCTCGCCGGCACCGGCGAGATCGCGCTTACGAGCCTTCATACGGGCGAGATCATTGAGGCGGAGAAGCTGCCGATCCTTTATGCCGGCTATTCGCCCTGCTTCCGGCGGGAGGCGGGAAGCGCCGGACGCGATGTCCGCGGGCTGCTCCGCGTCCACCAATTCTACAAGCTCGAACAATATGTGATCTGCGAGGATGACGAGGCCGTTTCGGCGGAATGGCATGCGAAGCTGCTCGCCAATGCCGAGATGCTGCTGAAGGACCTCGAGATCCCCTATCAGGTGATCGAGGCGTCGACGGGCGACATGGGCCTCGGCAAATATCGCATGAACGATATCGAAAGCTGGGTGCCGTCGCTCGGCAAATATCGTGAGACGCACAGCTGCTCCACGCTGCACGATTGGCAGGCGCGGCGGGCGAACCTTCGCTGGCGAGACGGCGAGCGGAAGGTGCGGTTCGTCCACACGCTCAACAATACGGCGCTCGCCTCTCCCCGCATTCTCGTGCCTTTGCTGGAGAACCATCAGATGGAGGACGGGCGCGTCCGCCTCCCCAAGGCCTTGCAGCCGCTGATGGGCGGGGAATTCCTTTAAGTCTTCCGGCTCCCTATGTCGGTCGGATGAGAGCCGACGACCAGCCGCCGCCGCTTCGCCTGTTCCTGCGGGAAGGGTTTGCGATTGCCAGCCGCTTCTACCGGGCGCTTGGGCGGCTGGGGGAGTTCGGCCCGGAGAGTGGGCACCCAGTCATGGTGCTACCCGGCTTCCTTGCCAGCGACCATACCACGCTCGGCCTTCAGCGGGCGTTGGGAGCGGAGGGCTACCGCGTCACCGGCTGGGGCATGGGCCTCAACAAGGGTGCCCGGCCTGATACTATCGACCGGCTGGTGGAGCGGGTCGAAAGCTTCTGCGGCGAGCGGCCGGTCACCCTCGTCGGCTGGAGCCTCGGCGGCCTCTATGCACGCGAGGTCGCCAAGGCGCGGCCCGAGCTGGTCAACAAGGTGGTGACGCTTGGCTCGCCCTTTGCCGGCGACCCGCGGGCGAATAACGTGTGGCGGCTCTATGAGATGATTGCAGGACATCCCGTAGACAATCCGCCGCTCGACCTCGATCTCCAAAGCAAACCGCCTGTGCCGACGCTCGCCATCTGGTCGCGCCGGGACGGCATCGTGGCGCCAGCCTGCGCGCGCGGCTGCGACGGGCAGAGCGACCGGCAGGTGGAGATCGACTGCAGCCATATGGGCTTCGCGGTCAGCAAGCGCGCCTACCCCAAGATCATCGCCGCGCTCCGCGACTTCTAGGCGAGGAAGGGCGCCACCACATCCGGCGGCACGCGGATTGGCCTGCCGCTTGCCTTGTCGATGATCGCCCAGGTAGTCTTCGCCTTCACCCGCACCTTTCCGTCCGCGCCGGTGAACTCCATGTGACGATCGAAGCGCGCACCTTTCGGCGCTTCGCCCACCCAGGTACGCGCCGTCACCGTCTCGCCAGGAAGAACGAAGCGCAAATAGTCGATCTCGTGCCGGATCACGACCCAGATATAGGCGTCGGAATGCGCCGGATCAGCGAGCGCATACCAGTGCGCGGTCGCAACATCCTGGATCCAGCGCACCCATGCCGCATTGTTGACGTGGCCGAGCTCGTCAATGTCCTCGGCCGCGGCGGTAATCTGCTGCTCGAACGCCTTCACCGGTTCTGCGTCAGGACGAAGGCATAGGCTTCCGCCACTTCGCGGAGGCTGTCCCAGCGACCGGATTTGCCGCCATGGCCCGCGCCCATGTTGATCTTGAGGAAGAGCGGGTTGCTGTCCGTCTTCATATCGCGGAGCTTGGCCGCCCATTTGGCGGGCTCCCAATAGGTGACGCGCGGATCGTTGAGACCGCCGGTGATCAGCATCGGCGGATAGGCCTGCCGCTTCACCTGATCGTAGGGCGAATAGGAGCGGATATATTCGAAGGCGGCCTTGTCGGTGATGGGATTGCCCCATTCCGGCCATTCGCCCGGCGTCAGCGGCAGGCTTTCGTCCTGCATCGTATTGAGCACGTCCACGAAGGGGACGTCCGCGACCACCGCGCCCCACAGCTCGGGATCGGTGTTGACGACCGCGCCCATCAGCTCGCCGCCGGCGGAGCCGCCCTGGATGGCGATGTTGCCGGGCTTGGCGAAACCTTCGGCGATCATGCCCGTTGCCGCGTCGACAAAGTCGTTGAAGGTGTTGGTGCGCTTGGTCAGCTTGCCGTCCAGGAACCACTGATAACCAAGGTCGTCGCCGCCGCGGATGTGGGCGATGGCATAGGCATAGCCGCGGTCGAGGAGACTGAGGCGGCCGGCCGCGAAACTCGGCGGGATGGCATAGCCATAGGCGCCATAGGCGTAGAGGAAGAGCTTGCCGTTGCCGTTCTTTTCGAAGCCCTTCTTGTATACCACCGACACGGGCACCTTCTTGCCATCGCGGGTCGGCAGCATCAGCCGCTCCGTCACATATTGGGACGGGTCGTAGCCGGAGGGAATTTCCTGCACCTTCCGTACTTCCAGCCGGTCGTCCGCCGCGTGATAGTCGTAGACGGTCGAGGGGGTCACCATCGAGGAATAGCTGACCCGGTAGGCGGCGGGCGCGAATTCGGGATTGCTGCCGAACGAGGCGCTGTAGCTCGCCTCCTTGAACGGGATCCGCTCCTCCTTCCCGTCATAGGTGCGGAGGATCAGCTGATCGAGGCCGTCGACGCGCTGCGTGATGGCAAGATGGTCGCGGAACGCGCTGATGCCGCGTAGATAGACGCGGTCCGACCCTTCGATCACCGTCTTCCAGTCGCCGGGGCGGACGGGCGCGGCTTCGGCGATGCGGAAGTTCACATGATCGTCGTTGGTGAGGATCCAGAGCTTCCCGTGCGCCGCATCGACCGAATATTGCCGGTCTTTCTTGCGCGGCGAGACAAGGGTGAGCGGCGCCTCCGGATTGTCGGCCGGAACGAAGCGCACCTCGCTCGTCGCATTGTCGCCGGTCGAGATGAAGATCAGGCTTTCGTCCTGCGACTTGCCGATGCCGACGGAGAAGCCTTTATCCTCCTTTTCCTCGTAGAGCGTCTTGTCCGAGGAAACGGGCGTGCCGAGCCGGTGCAGCCTTGCGCGGTAGCTCCGCCAATTGTCGTTCACCTCGGTGAAGACGACCGCCTTGCTGTCGCTGGTCCAGACCGGGGAGCCGATGCCGACTTCCGTAACCGTCTCAAGGTCCTTGCCGGTGGCGAGGTCGCGGATGCGCAGCTTGAAGCGTTCGGAACCATTGTCGTCGACGAGGATCGCGGCAAGCCTGCCGTCGGGGCTGACCTGCATTGCGCCGAGGCGGTAATATTCCTTGCCCTCGGCTTCGGCGACTTCGTCGAGGACGATCTGGTCCGCGCCGCCCGACGCGGGCTTCCGATACCAGGTGCGGTACTGGGCGCCGGGCTTGAACGCCCACCAATAGAGCCAATCGCCCTCTTTCACCGGAACGCTCGCATCGTCCTCTTTGATGCGGCCCTTCATCTCCTGGAACAGCGTTTCGACGAGCGCCGCGTGCGGCTTCATCTCCTGCTCGAAATAGGCGTTCTCCGCCTTGAGATAAGCGAGCACGTCCGCGTCATCGACCTTGGGATAGCCCTGGTCCTTCAGCCAGAAATAGGGGTCTTCGACCGTGTAGCCGTGGCGGCTGTAGCTGTGGGGGCGCTTTTCGGCGACGGGCGGCTTCAAGGTCTTGGCGGTGTCGGTCATCGGCTCTTTCTGTGTCTGGGCGATGGCGGGCGCGGCAGTGACGAGGAGGGCGGCAAGAACAGCGTGGCGCATGTGGTGGGTCATGCCTTTCGTTCAAGCATTGGCGAAGCGGGGCGGCTCGCCTAAACGTGCTCCCGACACTTTCTTGCAGGAAATTGCCGATGTCCACCCATGAAGCCCGCCTTGCCGCCCTTCGCGAGCAACTGAAGGCCGACAGGCTCGACGGCTTCGTCGTGCCGCTCACCGACGAGCATATGTCGGAATATGTCGGAAGCTATGCGCAGCGGCTCGCCTGGCTGACCGGGTTTCAGGGTTCGGCAGGTTCGGCGGTGGTGCTTCCGGAGGAGGCGGCGATCTTCACCGACGGCCGGTATACTTTGCAGGTGCGCGAGCAAGTGGACGGCAGGCATTGGAGCTATCAGTCGGTGCCGGAAACCAGCATCGCCGACTGGCTGAAGGACCATGCGCCGGAAGGGGGGCGGATCGGCTACGATCCCTGGCTTCACACGAAGGATTGGGTGAAGCGCGCGCGCGAGGCGCTTGCCGAAAAGGGCACGGAACTGGTGGCGGTGCGGCGGAACCCCATCGACGCCGTCTGGGCGGAGCGGCCGGAGCCTTCCAAGGCAAAGCTCATCGTTCACCCCGACAAATATGCAGGCAAGTCGTCAGCGGCGAAGCGGCAGGAAATGGCCGATTGGCTCCGCGAGCAGAAGGCGGATGCGGCGGTGCTTTCCGCGCTCGATAGCATAGCCTGGACCTTCAATGTGCGCGGGCAGGATGTCGAACATACGCCGGTCGCGCTTTCCTTCGCGCTGGTGAATGAGGACGGCACCGCCGACCTTTTCGTGGAATCCGAAAAGATTGGAGACGATGTGCGTCAGCATCTCGGTAACGGTGTCCGCGTCCATGAGCGGAGCGAGTTCGAACGCTATCTCGGCTCCCTTTCGGGCAAGACGGTGATCGCCGATCCGGAGCGCGCCGTAGCCGCGATCTTCGAGGCGCTGGAAGGTGCCGGCGCCAAGGTTGTGCAGAAGCGCGATCCTTCGGTGCTTCCGCGCGCTGTTAAGAACGAGGCGGAGATTGGCGGTCACCGTTCGGCACAGGCGCGCGACGGGGCGGCACTGACCCGCTTTCTGCAGTGGATTTCCATCGAGGCACCCAAGGGCAATGTTGATGAACTGCTCGCTGTCGCGAAACTGCAGGAGTTCCGGCAGCAGTCGGGTGACCTCCGCGACACCAGCTTCGACACGATTTCGGGCGCGGGGCTGAACGGCGCCATCGTCCATTACCGGGTGACAGAAGAGACGAACCGCCCTCTTGAGATAAACTCGCTCTATCTTGTCGATTCCGGCGGTCAGTATCCGGACGGCACCACCGACGTCACCCGCACAGTCGCGATCGGCACGCCGACCGCGGAGATGCGCGACCATTTCACCCGCGTGCTGAAAGGCCATATCGCCATCGCGCGCGCGGTGTTTCCGGAGGGAACGCGCGGCAGCCAACTCGACACGCTCGCCCGGCAATATCTGTGGCAGGCGGGCCTCGATTACGCTCACGGCACCGGCCACGGCGTCGGCTCTTATCTGTCGGTGCATGAAGGGCCGCAACGCATCTCGCCGGTGGGCAGCAGCCAGTCTGGCGGCGACGAGCCTCTTCGCGCCGGCATGTTCCTGTCGAACGAGCCCGGTTATTACAAAACCGGCGAATATGGCATCCGCGTCGAGAACCTAGTGCTGGTTGAGCCGCGGCAGATCGAGGGGGCCGAGAAGAAGATGCTGGGCTTCGAAACGCTCACCTTCGCGCCCATCGATCCTAGCCTGATCGAGCCGAACCTTCTTTCGCCGGAGGAGCGGGAGTGGCTCAACGCCTATCATGCACGAGTGGTTGAGGTGGTCGGGCCGCAGCTCGAACCGGAGGTTCTGGCGTGGCTTGAGGAGCAGTGCCGCCCCGTCTGAAACTTTTTCTAAGCGGCCTGTCGATCCGGCGGATTGCCGCGCGTCTTTGGGGTGGAAGCGCTGCTCAAGGGAGCGGCGCCGAGCCTGAGGAGTGATGACGATGCAATATATGCTCTTGATCTACGAGGATGAGGCGATCTTCGGCGACAACAAGGACAATCCGGCGCTGCAGGAAATCGTCGGCAAGCACATGGCGTTCGCGCAAAGCCTCGGCGACACGCTGAAAGGCGGCGCCGGCCTCAAGCCGACTGCCATGGCGACGACCGTCCGGACCAGCGGCGGCGCGCAGACAATTCATGACGGACCCTTCGCCGAGACGAAGGAGCAGCTCGGCGGCTATTATCTGGTGGACGTGCCCAATCTCGATGCGGCCATGGAAATCGCGAGGAAGATCCCCCTTGCGAAGGACGGCTCGATCGAGATCCGGCCGCTCCTCGGCGCGGATGACGGCGCCGCTTAGCAAAGCCGTTCGCGAGGCGGGGGCGCGGATCGTCGCCGCGCTCGCCGCCCGCTATCGTGACCTGGATTTGGCCGAAGAGGCCTTCGCCGAAGCCTGCGCGAGGGCCGCCGAGAAATGGGAGAAGGAGCCGCCGGAGCGGCCTGACGCATGGCTTTACCGCGCTGCCGAGCGATGTGCGCTCGATTTGCTTCGAAAGCGCCGGGTGCGGGAGCGGCTCGCCCCGGAGCCGCCGGAGCCCGAGCCCAATGCAGAAGAGGTGATGATGGACGATGCCAGTCTCATCCCTGACGAGCGGCTGCGGCTCATCTTCGTCTGCTGCCATCCGGCCGTGGCGCCGGAGAGCCGCGCAGCGCTGACGCTGCGGCTCATCTGCGGCCTTTCCACCGCCGAGATCGCCCGATCCTTCCTGCTGGCAGAGCCGACGCTGGCGCAGCGTCTGGTTCGCGCCAAACGCAAGATTGCCGAGGCCGGAGTGCCGTTCGAAATACCGGGGCCGCAATTATGGGCCGAGCGGCTCGATGCGGTGCTGTCGACGCTGGAGGTCGCTTATTCCAAGGCGCATGAGGACGCCGCCGCAGCGGGACCTCATGCCGGTTACGCAGGCGAGATGCTGGACCTCACCCGCACGCTCGCTGAGCTTCTGCCGGACGAGCCGGAGGTCCTCGCTCTGGCGGCGATCGTTCGTTTCGCCGAAGCCCGGCGGCCGGCCCGTATGGGACAAAGGGGGGAGATGATCCCGCTTTCCGAGCAGGATCCAACGCTCTGGAACCGCCGCCTCATCGACGAGGGCAACACTTATCTAAGGCGCGTAGCGGCGTCCGATGCGTACGGCTCCCGCGCTTTTCAGGCAGCGATCCACGGCGCCTGGTGCGCGCGCAGAAGCCTGGAGGAGCCGGCGCCCTGGCCGCGGGTGCTCGCACTTTATGATGCTCTTCTCACCCGGCGCGACGATCCGATCGTGCGGATCAACCGGGCCGTTGCCCTCGCTGAAGTGGAAGGAGCCGAGGCGGCGCTTGAGGAGATCGAGGCACTGGATGCGGCTGCGCTGGCCGCGTTTCTCCCTTATCACGCCGTTCGGGCGGACCTCCTCAAGCGCACCGGCCGGCCAGTCGAAGCCCGCGCCGCTTACGATGTGGCGCTCGCACTCGAGCCTGGACCCGCGGAGGCTGCCTGGCTCCGGGAGCGGCGCGACGCTTAGTTCGGCTGCTCGTCTTTTCGATCCAGCTCCGGCGGGGTCGCTTCTCCGCGCGCCTGCGCCTTTCGCCGGCGCAGATTTTGCCTGAGCGCCTCGGCAAGCCGCTTCGCCCGTTCCTCGTCCGCTTTACCCATAAGGCGACCTAAGCCTTTGCCTCCCCTTGCCGCAAGCCGCCTTGACATCGGCTAGGCCATCCGGCCATAGGCCCGCTTCCTCCGAAAGCGATGCTGCCGTAGCTCAGTGGTAGAGCGCATCCTTGGTAAGGCTGAGGTCGTGAGTTCAATCCTCACCGGCAGCACCACGCTTTCCGTCAATATCTCACATTGACGTTCTTGAGGGCCAGCTTATGCGGCCCGCATGCGCTTCTTCTCCGACAACGCCGCCGCCGCCTGCCCTGAAGTGATGGCAGCGATCGCCGAGGCGAACCGGCTGGATACCGCCTATGATGGCGATAGCTACAGCAAGCGACTGAACGCCGCTTTCTCGGAGCTGTTCGGCAAGGAGGTGGAGGCGCTCTGGGTCGCGACCGGCACGGCGGCCAACAGCCTTGCGCTAGCCGCGCTCTGCCCGCCACATGGCAGCATCGTCTGCCACCGCGACGCGCATATTCAGAATGACGAATGCGGCGCGCCAGAATTCTACACGCATGGCGCGAAGCTGGTGCTTGCCGAGGGCGAAGGGGCGAAGCTGACGCCCGAAGCGGTCGAGGCGGCGCTGGCGACGATCCGCAATGACGTTCACCAGGTGCAGCCGCATGCGCTGTCGCTCACAAACGCGACCGAATATGGCCTCGTCTATAATCCGGACGAAGTGGCAGCGCTCGGCCGCTTGGCGAAGGAGCGCGGCCTCGGCTTCCATATGGATGGAGCGCGCTTCGCCAATGCGGTCGCGCGCGCCGGCTGCTCGCCCACCGATCTCACCTGGAAAGCCGGTGTCGATGCGCTCTCCTTCGGCTTCGTGAAGAATGGCGGCATGTCCGCTGAGGTTCTGATCTTCTTCGATCCGGAGCTTGCCAAGGCGACATATTATCGCCGCAAGCGCGCCGGCCACCTTCTCTCCAAGGGCCGCTATCTCGCCGCGCAGATTTTAGCGATGCTGAAGGATGACGTGTGGCTTCGGAACGCCCGCGCTGCGAACGATGCCGCTGCACGTCTCGCTGTAGCAGCCGGCCCGGAGCGGCTTGTGCTGCCGGTGGAGGCGAACGAAGTCTTTATAAAGGTGACGGCGGACGAAGCGCAGCGCCTTCGCGAACAAGGCTTCGACTTTTACGACTGGGGTCCGGGCGAAGCCCGTCTCGTCACGAGCTGGGATACGGACGCCGCTCATGTCGAAGCATTAGCCGCCGCGATCAGAACATTATGACGGAGGCGTCGCAGGAGCCCTTTAGCCGCAAGGAACGGGATGCGAATGCCTCCGCCGCTGCTCAGGGTGGTGCAATGCTGCATCAACCGTTCAAGTCCGCCGAACAACTGCGGGCGGCATCGACCATCGCCACGCCCCGGGTCCTTATCCCCTTCCTGACCGTTACCCTGATCTGGGGATCGACCTGGCTGGTCATCCGCGACCAGCTTGGCGTTGTTCCGCCGGCCTGGTCGGTCGTTTACCGCTTCATCCTTGCGTCGGGAGCGATGTTCCTGATTTCGGTGCTGATGGGGCAACGGCTTCGCTTCACGCGGCGCGAGCACGGCTTCGCCTTCACGTTCGGCGTGCTGCAGTTCGTTTTCAACTTCAACACCGTTTACCCGGCCGAGCAATATGTGACGTCGGGGCTCGTGGCGTTGATCTTTTCGCTGCTGATCATCCCCAACAGCATCCTTGCCCGGATCCTGCTGAAGCAGCGGCTCAGCCGTGCCTTCCTGATCGGCTCCGGGATAGCCGTGTCCGGCGTCGCCCTGCTGCTGATCAACGAATATCGCGCCGCCGACACGGATCCCGATGCGGTGCTGCTCGGGGTTGCGCTGACGTTAGGCGGGGTGCTCGCCGTTTCCTTCGCCAACGTGATGCAGGGGAGCGCGCGGGCGAAGGCGATGCCGATGTTTCCGATGCTTGCCTGGGGCATGCTCTACGGCTTGATCGTCGATGCGCTCTGGGCTCTGCTCACCTCCGGCCCTCCAGTCATCGAGTGGCGCACGGGCTATATACTGGGTGTCGTCTATTTGGGCCTGCTCGGATCGGCGGTGACCTTCCCGCTCTACTACGGAGTTGTGCGCGCGATCGGGCCCGGAAAGGCGGCCTATACGAGCGTCCTCATCCCGATCATCGCCATGGCGCTCTCAACTCTATTCGAAGGGTATCGCTGGTCTTCGCTCGCCGTCGCCGGGGGCGTGTTGGCGATGGCGGGAATGATCATGGCACTCCGGGCGCGCGCCGTCGCTTAGGTCACCGGCGAAAGCGCTGCTGCAGCTTCATCATAGCGAGCGCCGCCTTGGCCGCTTCGCCGCCCTTATTCTTCTCATCAGGCTTCGCCCGCGTAAGCGCCTGCGCCTCATTCTCGACCGTGAGGATGCCATTGCCGATGGCGATGCCGTCCATCGTCAGCGCCATGATGCCGCGCGCGCTTTCGTTAGAAACAATCTCGAAATGATAGGTCTCGCCGCGGATCACCACCCCGAGCGCGACGAAGCCGTCATAGCGGCCGGTTTCCGCCGCAAGCGCGATCGCGCCCGGCACCTCGAGCGCGCCGGGGACGGTGACCGTCTCGTGGCTATGCCCCTCTTCCTCGAGGGCAGCGCGGGCGCCTTCGAGCAGCAGGTCGTTCAGATGATCGTAGAAGCGGGCTTCAACAATGAGCAGCTTCGCCATCCTACTTCTCCACCGGCGGGATCGGCCGCTCGCCCACGATCTTGAGACCATAGCCGCCAAGCGCGACCGGTGTGTGATGGGTGTTGGTGAGGAGCACCATTTCGTGAATGCCAAGCGCCGCCAGTATCTGGGCGCCTACGCCATAATCGCGGAGCGCCTCCATATCCTTCTGCTCGGCCTTGCCAGCCCGCACGTTGAGGGCTTGGCTGAGCGCGTCCGGCGTCGGGCGGTTGATGACGACGATTACGCCAGAGCCTTCCTCGGCAATCGCCTTCATCGCGCCTTCGAGGAGGCCGCCGCGCTGCCCCGCTTCCGCAAAGGCGTCCGAAAAGAAGCTGAGCGCATGCATGCGGACCAGAGTGGGTTTCGACGGATCGACCTCACCTTTGACGAGCGCGATCTGTTCGTTGCCGAGCGCCTTGTTGAGGAAGGTCCGCGCCGTCCAGGTGCCGCCCCAGCGGCTTTCGAACTGCGCCTCGGCGGTCTGCTCGACCAGCCGGTCCTTCTGCAGGCGATAGGCGATGAGATCGCGGATGGTGCCGATCTTGAGGCCGTGAAGCTGCGCGAAAGCGACGAGGTCGTCCATCCGCGCCATCGTCCCGTCCTCGCGCATGATCTCGCAGATCACGCCGGACGGATTGAGGCCGGCGAGGCGGGAGACGTCCACCGCCGCCTCGGTATGCCCGGCGCGGATCAGGACGCCGCCGTCCTTGGCGACTAGCGGAAAAACATGGCCCGGGGTGACGATATGCTCAGGGCCTTTGGAGGCGTCGATGGCGACGGCAATGGTACGCGCGCGGTCGGCAGCGGAAATACCGGTGGTGACGCCGTCCTTCGCCTCGATTGAGGTGGTGAACGCCGTCTCATGCCGGGTGCCGTTGTGCCGTGACATAAGGCCGAGGCCGAGTTGGTCCACCCGCGCCTTGGACATTGCCAGGCAGATGAGGCCGCGGCCATGCTTCGCCATGAAATTGATCGCATCCGGCGTCGCCATTTGCGCGGGGATGACGAGATCGCCCTCATTCTCCCGGTCCTCGTCATCGACCAGGATGAACATGCGGCCGTTCCGCGCCTCGTCGATGATCTCTTCCGGCGATGAGAGGAAGCCGCGCTCCAGGCGCAGGTCGTGCTTCACCGGCGGAGCTCCATCATCCGGCCCAGATAGCGGGCCAGGATGTCGATCTCGATATTGACCTGCCGGCCCGGCACCATTTCGGAGAAGGTGGTCTGCTCGGCGGTATGCGGAATGACGTTGATGCCGAAGCGGACGCCCTCCGACAGAGGCTCCACTTCATTGACAGTGAGCGATACGCCGTCGAGCGCGACCGAACCCTTGGCGGCGATGAACGGCGCGATGGCGTCGTCCGCAACGATTGCGATGCGGGTCGATCCGCCGACTTCCGTCACCCCCTCCACCGTGCCGAAGCCGTCTACATGGCCCGTGACGATGTGCCCGCCAAGCTCGTCGCCGACCTTCAGCGCGCGTTCGAGGTTGAGGCGGCGGCCCGCTTCCCACATGTCGGATGCGGTGCGGCTGTGCGTCTCGGCCGAGACGTCCACGTCGAACCAGTCGTCGCCCTTGTCGACCACGGTCAGGCAGACGCCGGAGCAGGCGATGGAGGCGCCGAGATCGACTGTCGCCATGTCATAGGCGCAGGCGATTCGGCAGCGCATGTCGCCGCGCTGCTCAACGGCCTCGATCCGGCCGATATCGGTGATGATCCCCGTGAACATGTTCGCCTTCAGCTCCGCAGGCGCTCGTAGACCTCAAGCCGGTCGATGCCAAGCATCCGCGTCTCGGTCAGCATCCAGCGCTGGTGGGCGTCGGCGAGCGCGGTGAGGCCGATATAGCCGAGCGCCTGCTTCCCCTCACCGATGATGATCGGGGCGCGGTAGATCAGCATCCGGTCAACGAGATCGGCGGCCAAGAAGGCGGTAGCGGCCTCCGATCCGCCTTCGACGAGCAGATCGTTCACGCCTTCGAGCCCGTAAACCTCCTCCGGGCTGCCGAGCCGCGTCCAGCCTTCCACCGGCTCGCCCCGCGTCAGCAGGGCCCGGCGCGGCGAGCGTTCCTCCAGCCCCGGAAGCCGCACGTCCAGCTTCGGCGCGTCGGCCTCGTAAGTGCCGCGCCCGACCAGGATCATGTCGCTTCGCGCCCGCTCGTGATGAACGTGCGCCCGCGCATCCTCACCCGTGATCCATCTGCTCTCGCCGGACGGGAGTGCGATCTTGCCGTCGATCGACATGGCGAGCTTCAGAGTAATGTACGGACGGCCAAGTCGAGAGCGGGTGAGGAAGCCATCTAGCGAGTGCTCGGCGGCGTCGGCTTCGATGCCGGTGACAACCTCGACGCCTGCCGCCTTGAGCCGTTTGAAGCCGGAGCCGTTGGTGCGCGGGTCGGGATCCTGCAGCGCCGCCACAACGCGCGCCACGCCGGCCCTCGCGAGCAGGTCTGCGCAGGCGGGACCGCGTTCGCTCTGATGCGCGCAGGGCTCGAGGGTGACGTAGACGGTGGCGCCCCGCGCCTCCGCGCCCGCCTCATCGAGCGCCATGGCTTCGGCATGGGGGCGCCCCCCAGGCTGGGTCCAGCCGCAGCCGACGACTTGGCCATTCTTGACGATGACGCAGCCGACATTCGGGTTGGGCGCGGTCTGCCCGCGGGCACGTTCGCCCAGCGCAATCGCCGCCCCCATCCAGCGCAAGTCGGTCATTCCATCCCGAGACGCTTTTCCAGACGCTTGAACTGTTCCTGCCGCTCCTTCAGCGCCGCTTCCTTCTTCGCCTGGTCGATCTTCTGCTGGGCGACGATCTCCGCATCCGTGCGGTTGGCGGGCCAATTCTCGACATAGACGATCTGCTCGCCCGGCAGGATGTTGGTCTGCCCGTCCAGATAGAAGCCGACGATGATCACGACCGGCATGGCGACGGCGAAGAAGGCGGCGATCCACTGGTGGCGGCTGCGCTGCTTAGTGAAAGCGCGAAGGTCCGCCAGGAGGACGCGCGGCGATGCGGGACGGGGAAGCGGCATGGGTGAAAGATAGGGCCGGCGCCGCCGCAGCGCCAGCCCTCCAACTATCAGTCCTGCAAGCGGAAGTGGACGGTGAGCACCTTCCTGCTCTCGACTGGCTTTCCGTCGACCGTCGCCGGCTTGAAGCGCCAGGCGCGGAGCGCGTGCCGCTCGGTCGCGCGATAGAAGGCGTCGCTTGTCGCGGAAACCTTCTCGGCGGCGGTCACGCGGCCGTTGGCGCCGATAGTCACGCGGATTGAAACGCGACCTTCATTCCCCGCCCGCTCTTCGGACGCCGGATAAGGCGGTTGCAGCTCGCTAGATCGGAGCATTTCGGCATCCACGCGCACGGCTGGTGGCGCGGGCTTGGGCGGGTCGATGGCCGGTTTCGCGTCTGATTTCGCGTCGCCAGCCGGCCGCGGATCGAAATATTGGACGTTCGGCTGCGGGGTCGGAATGACGGTCGGCGTCGGGCTCGGAAGCGGCGGCACGATCGGCTTCACATAGTCGATCTGCGTCTTGGGTCTGACCTCTTCCGTCTGCTTGGGCGGGTCTGGGATGGGCTGCGGATCCGGCGGAATGGGGATGTTCGTCGTCGGCAGCGGGATGAACTCCGGCATGGCCGGCATGTCCATCTTCGACATGGCAAGGGCGGTGATAAGCGCCGCATGCATGCCGACGACCAGAACAACCCCCGTGGGGCTGATGGGCTTCTTCTCGAGAAAACCTGCTTCAGGCATCGACTCTCTCCTAACAGGCGCCGATTCTTCGGCTGCAGGAGCGTGTTACAATGTATCGTAATGATATACTATACCTAAAAATATGGACGTTTTAGCTGAGGCTGTGGCGGAGGCCTTCAATACGGTTACTTTGAAGGCGCGGGAGCCTTTGGCGCCGACGGCGCGAAGCTGCTCCCGAAGAAGCTGTTCGAATACCAGCGCGGCGCCTCATTGGCGTCCGCAATCTCGCGCGCAATCAGGTAGTTGAGTCTCACGAACTTGGCGCCGGCTGCCCAGTTGAACGGCAGGTCGACCTCGTCGGATGGCTGGTGGTAATGGGTGGCAAGGAAGTTCGTGAACTTCTCCTGTCCGCCATTGCCGAAGCCGGTCATCAGGAATACGGCTGGAATGCCCTCCTGCACGAAGCGGTAATGGTCTGAGCGGGCGAAGAGCCCCTCCTGCGGAAGCGGATCTGCGATCAGCTTCACGTTCATTTGCGCACCGGCGCGCTCTACGACCGGGCCGAGCGTCGAATGTTCGGCACCGAACGCGATGACGTCGACGAAGTCGTAGGTCAGCACCGGCATGTCGAGATTGACCACGCTGACGATGCGGCCGTTTCCTACCACCGGGTTCTTTGCCAGATATTGGGCGCCAAGAAGGCCGTCCTCTTCCGCCGTCACGGCCGCGAACAGGATGGGGCGGCGCGGGCGCTTATCGGATTTCGCCATGGCCCGCGCCGTTTCAATGAGGGTGGCGATGCCCGTCGCATTGTCCATCGCGCCATTGTAGATCGTGTCGCCGCCCTTGCCGGGCTTTACGCCCTCATGGTCGAGATGCGCCATCATGAGCACATATTCGTTGGCGAGCGTCGGGTCGGAGCCGGGAAGCACTGCCAGCACGTTGGAGCTGGGGATGGTCCTCCGCTGGCTCTGTCGCTCTATCTTAGCGCGCTGTACGAGGGGAAAGCCCTTCGGCTTAGCGCCGTCGCGCGCGGCTTCCGCAAGGACATCCCTCAACGCCCGGGGAGCGTTCTGGAACAACGCCGCCGCTGCTTCGGGGCTGACCGAGGCGGCGTGCGTGAGCGCGGGCGCAGCGGTGAAGGCCTGACCCGTCGGCGCGGTCCAGCTCATATCCGGAGAGAGAGTGGCTTTTCGCCTCTGTTCCCACGGCGTCCGCTGCAGCGAGGCGAGCGTATCGATGGAAATTAGCCCGATCGCGCCGTGCTTCGCAGCAACAAGCCGCTTGTGATGGCTAAGCGAGCTCGTCAGGTGGGCGCCCACATCGCTCCTCAGGCCGCTTGGCCGTCCGCCTATCGTAACGACGATCTTGCCCCTGACATCAAGGCCGGTATAGTCGTTGAGGCCGAGCGATGGAGCCTCGAGGCCGTAGCCTACGAACACCGCCTCACCTTCTACGCTGTTCGGCGTGTCCAATGGCGTTGCGCTGACGAACGCGTCCTGCCCCTGGCGAAAGACTTTGCCGCCGATCGTGACAGTCGCAGGTGCTTCGGCGAGCTTGAATTCGACGAGCGGCACCGGCTGATACCAGCTACCGTTCGCGCCGGGCTTGAGGCCGAGCCCTTCGAACTGCGTCGCCACATAGCGGGCGGCGATGTCGTAACCGCGTGTTCCGGCGTCGCGGCCCTCAAGCAGATCATCGGCCAGGAAGGTGACGTGCGCCTTGAACGCTTCCGGCGTGAATTCCGGCGTGGCTGGCGCCTGGGCCGGCGCGGCGGTGGTGAGCGAAAGGACGGCAAGCGCGGCCGCTGCGGTTCTGATCTGCATGAAAGGCATCCCGAATATGTTTTGCCGAAGCCTATGCGCAAAGCCGCTAGGCTGGCAAGAAATTAGCCGCGGAGCCGCCTCACCGCTTCCGCCTTGCCGATCAGCGGCAGCAGCGCCGCCATTTCCGGGCCGCTGTCGCGGCCGGTAAGCGCTTGCCGTAGCGGCAGAAAAAGCTGCTTCCCCGCGCGGCCGGTCTGCTCTTTCAGCGCCGCCGTAAGCGCGCCCCAGGGATTGGCGCTCCAATCCAGCTCTTCCGCGACCTCGGCCGCAGCGGTTAGGAAATCGGAATCCTCAGGCGATGCCTGATGCGTCACTGGCCCTTCAACGATGTGCCACCAGTCGGCAGCTTCAGTGACAGTCCGAAGGTTCGGCCTGATTGCCTCCCAGGCTTCCTCGCCCATTCCGTCCGGCAGCCGGTCCGCCACTTGGCTGTAGGGGAGGCGGTGGACGATCTGGGCGTTGAGCGCGGCCAGCTCCTCAAGGTCGAAACGTGCCGGCGCCCGACCGAAACATTCGAAGTGGAAGCCTTCGATTAGCGGCTCCGCGCTCGCTACCGGCTCCACCGGTTGGCTGGTGCCGATCCGCGCCAGCTTGGCGACGAGCGCGATCGGCTCGATCCCTTCCTCCTTGAGCGCATCGACGCCGAGCGAGCCTAGGCGCTTCGAGAGCTTGCCTTCCGAACTTACAAGTAAGGCGCTGTGGGCGAATGCCGGCGGCACGGCGCCCATCGCCTCGAACATCTGGATCTGGATCGCGGTGTTGGTGACATGATCCTCGCCGCGCACCACATGCGTGACGCCCATGTCCACGTCGTCAACGGCGCTCGGAAGCATGTAGAGCCAGCTTCCGTCCTCGCGCCGGATCACCGGGTCCGACAGCAGATGCGGATCGAAATCCTGCTCGCCCCTAATGCCGTCATACCAGTGGATGGGCTTGTCGTGGTCGAGTTTGAACCGCCAATGCGGCCGTCGCCCCTCCGCCTGAAGGCGGGCATGATCTTCGTCGGTCAGATCGAGGGCGGCGCGGTCGTAGACGGGCGGCTTCCCTCGCGACAGCTGGATCTTGCGCTTGAGGTCCAGTTCCTGCGCCGTCTCGTAGGCCGGGTAGACGCGACCATCGGCGCGCAGCCGCTCAAGCGCCGCTTCGTAGAGGCCGAAACGCTCCGATTGGCGATAGACGGCGTCGGGCGCGGACCCGAGCCAGGCGAGGTCCTCCCCGATCCTTTCCGCGAACTCTTCAGTCGAACGCTCCCTATCCGTATCGTCGAGCCGAAGCAGGAACGTGCCCCCATTCTTCCGCGCCCACAGCCAGTTGTGCAGCGCCGTCCGGATATTGCCGACATGGAGGCGGCCGGTGGGCGAGGGGGCGAAGCGGGTGACGACGTTCATGGCCGCCCGCCCTATTGAAGCGAGGCGCTCCCGGCAACGCCCCTTGCCTTCATGCCCGCCCGCCTTAAGAGGGCGAAAAGCGGGGCTCTTCGGGGATTCTTCATATGAAGCTGATGTCGGGAAATTCGAACCTTCCGCTCGTGAAGGCGATTGCGGGTTATCTCGAAATCCCCGTCACCGACGCCAGCGTCCGCCGATTTGCCGATGAGGAAGTCTTCGTGGAAATCCACGAAAATGTGCGCGGCGAGGACGTGTTCGTCGTCCAGTCCACGGCGTATCCCGCCAACGATAATCTGATGGAGCTGCTGATCTGC
The DNA here is from genome assembly GCF_036402135.1 of Allosphingosinicella sp. Lineage (GTDB taxonomy): Bacteria > Pseudomonadota > Alphaproteobacteria > Sphingomonadales > Sphingomonadaceae > Allosphingosinicella. The sequence goes on from NZ_DASWTN010000039.1 coordinate 41,925, forward strand.
ATCGACGCGCTGAAGCGCTCGTCGGCGCGGCGGATCACGGCCGTCATCCCCTATTTCGGCTATGCCCGTCAGGACCGGAAGCCGGGGCCGCGGACACCGATCTCGGCCAAGCTGGTCGCGAACCTTCTCACCGTGGCCGGCGCCAACCGCGTGCTGTCGATCGACCTTCATGCCGGACAGATCCAGGGCTTCTTCGACATCCCCACTGACAACCTCTATGCGGCGCCGGTCATGTCGGCGGACATCCAGGCGCGTTTCGCCGGCCGCCAGATCACCGTCGTCTCGCCCGACGTCGGCGGCGTCGTCCGCGCCCGCGCCCTTGCCAAGCGCCTCGACAACGCGCCGCTGGCCATCGTCGATAAGCGGCGCGAGAAGCCGGGCGAATCCGAAGTCATGAACATCATCGGCGACGTTGCCGGCCGCTTCTGCATCCTCGTCGACGACATCGTCGATTCGGCTGGTACGCTCTGCAACGCCGCCGCGGCACTCAAGGAAGCGGGCGCTGAAGAAGTCGTCGCTTATTGTACCCACGGTGTCCTGTCCGGCGGCGCGGTCCCACGCGTCGAGAAATCGGAGCTTACCGAATTGGTGATCACCGACTCCATCGCCGCTTATGACGCGGTGGAGGCGTCCGCGGGCAAGATTCGCATCCTCACCATTGCGCCTCTGCTTGCCGAAGCCGTCCGCCGCATAGCCGACGAGACCTCCGTCTCGAGCCTATTCGACTGAACTTGCCTTCGCGGCGCCTCCGCATTATAGGCGCCGCTTCTTTCCATCTTTGGAAGAACTGAACCGCCCGGCCAGTAAGGGCTGCCGTGGCTGTTCTCAAACGTCCGCCTCAGTTGCGGCAAGGAGACGAAAATGCCCAAGTTGAAGACCAAGAGCGGTGTGAAGAAGCGCTTCAAGCTCACCGCGACGGGGAAGGTGAAGCACGGCGTCGCCGGCAAGCGTCACCGCCTCATCAGCCACAACGCCAAGTACATCCGCCAGAACCGCGGCACCGACGTGCTCGCCGACGCCGATACGGCGCGCGTGAAGCTCTGGGCCCCCTACGGCCTTCGTTAAGGAGTATTTGAGCCATGGCACGTATCAAGCGTGGTACCACCACGAAGGCGAAGCATAAGCGGATTCTGGATCAGGCGAAGGGCTATTACGGCCGCCGCAAGAACACGATCCGCATCGCGCGCCAGGCCGTCGAAAAGGCCGGCCAGTACGCCTATCGCGATCGCAAGGTTAAGAAGCGGAGCTTCCGCGCCCTCTGGATCCAGCGCATCAACGCGGCGGTCCGGGCGGAAGGCCTCACCTACGGCCAGTTCATGCACGGCCTGAAGCTCGCGGGCGTCGATTTGGACCGGAAGGTCCTGGCCGACATCGCCATGCACGAAGGCGAAGCGTTCAAGGGCATCATTGCCCAGGCGCGCCAGGCCCTGCCGCAGCAGCCGCAGGCCTGAACTAGCTTACGATCGACCAGTAAGAAGGGCGGAGGGGCAACTCTCCGCCTTTTTTATTGCGCCCGGAGCGCGGCCTCCGCCTGATGCATATAGTCGCGCGTGATGGGGAGCGCGTGGCGGTCGCGGATATATTGGATCTGGTAATTCAACATGCCGCCGTGGCGGAAGGTGACGGTCGCGCCCGCCAGATAGAATTGCCACATGCGGAAGAAGCGCTCGTCATACATGGCGACGATCTCCTGCCTGCGCTCCGTCACGCGGCGATACCATTCTGCGGTCGTGTAGCCGTAATGGAGCCGCAGCGTTTCGACGTCCGATGCGATCAGCTTCGCCCGCTCGCTCGCCTTCACCACTTCGCAGAGCGCCGGAATGTAGCCGCCCGGGAAGATATATTTGGCGGTGAAGGCGTCGGTCGATCCCGGCCCGCCCATGCGGCCGATCGTGTGGAGCAGCATCACGCCGTCCTCGACCAGAAGCTCGCGGCACTTCCTGAAGAAGGTCAGATAGTGCGGCGGCCCGACATGCTCGAACATGCCGACCGACACGATGCGGTCGAACGGGCCGCGAACGTTGCGATAATCCATCAGCTGGAACTTCACGCGGTCGGCGACGCCAGCCTCTTCCGCCCGCGCCCGCGCGACCTTCAGCTGCTCGTCCGACAGCGTGATGCCAAGCACGTCCACGTCGGCGACGCGGTTCAGGTACAGCGCCATTCCGCCCCAGCCGCAGCCTATGTCTAGAACCTTCTGCCCCGGCTTCAGGTGTAGCTTGGCAGCGATGTGCGCCTTTTTGTCCAACTGCGCCTGATCGAGACTATTCGACGGGTCGGTATAATAAGCGCAACTATATTGTCGGTCCTCGTCGAGGACGAGGTCGTAGAGCGCGTTCCCCACGTCGTAATGATGGGCGACGTTCCGCTTCGAGCGACGTTCCCAG
>NZ_DASWTN010000040.1:0-47881 GCF_036402135.1 Allosphingosinicella sp.
CAGAGCCTCGCCTGCCGCAATCCAATCAGGAGGACAGATCATGTCGGACTATGACCGTTACGATACACGCGGCCGATCCAAGGGCGAGCAGCGAGGCCGCAACCGCGACAGCATCTTCAGCGGCTTCGGCGGCGGCCGGGATCGCGACCGTGAGCGGAACCGCGACCGCGGCGAAGAAATGGGCGGCTGGGCCGGATCCGGCCGCACTTCCGCTTATGACGAAGACAATGACCGCGGCGGCAATTGGCAAGGCGAACGCGAGAATTTCAGCTGGGGCCGCGGCCGCCGCGAACATGGTGGCCGGGACCGGAGCCAGCATATGGGCGGCGGCATGCACCGCGATCATGACAGCGAGCGCATGTGGAGCCACGACAGCAATGACCGGAACCGGGGCCACGACCAGGGCGAGCGGATGAGCAGCGGCTGGGGCGGCATAGGCGAAGGCCATGATCGCGAACGGCACCGCGAGCACCACCAGGATCGCGAGCGGATGCGGGATCGGGAACGCCATTACGGCCCCGACGATGCACGCTCGGGCCTGCCGATCGACGAGACGAACCGCCTCATCGGCTCCAACAAAGTCGAAGGCACCGTCGTATACGGCAGCGACGGCGAGCGGCTCGGCAAGATCTACAATTTCATGGTCGATAAATATTCCGGTAAGGTCGAATATGCCGTAATGAGCTATGGCGGCGGCCTGTTCGGCGCCGGCACGCGCTATTATCCGCTGCCCTGGGCGACGCTCACCTACAATGTGGAACGCGGCGGCTACGGCATCGCCATGCGCGAACGCGACCTCCGCGACGCCCCGAGCTTCGACCGCAATAGCGAGCCCGAGTTCAACCGCGACTATGGGGAGCGCGTCCATAGCTGGTACGGCGTCAAATATTGAACGAGAAGAGATGAGGCCTTGGCGAATGCCCGGGCCTCTTCTCGCCTGAGAACGCGCAACAGGCTTAACCGGCTTTAAACCCTCCACCGTTACGGCTGCGGCAAACAATTGGGGCTTTGCCGTGAGCTATTCCTTTGCCGATCTCGCCTCTGCCGTGCGCGGCGGAACGCCTATCTCAGCTGCCGAGGTGCTGGATGTGCGCCGCTCGGTGTGGGACGATGGCGGTATTTCCGCAGATGAAGCCGAAGCGCTGTTCGAACTGAACAACCTCGTCCGCCATGCCGCGCCCGAATGGACCGACTTCTTCGTGGAAGCGCTGACGCAGTATGTCGTCCAGAGGCAGGACCCGCCCGGCTATGTGGACGAAGCGAAGTCGGCATGGCTCATCTCCCGCATCGACCGGGACGGCAGGGTGGACACGGGCGCCGAACTGGAACTTCTGGTCAGGGTCTTCGAGACCGCTCTGAACGCGCCGGAGACGCTGAAATCCTATGCGCTTCGACAGATCGAGCAGATCGTGCTGGCGGGCGAGGGCCCCACCCGGCGCGGCCACGTGCGCCCCGGCATTGTCGACGAGGCGGAGGTGGCGCTCCTTCGCCGTCTCATCTTCGCCCCGGCCAGCAGCGGCCAACTGATCGTCAGCCGGGACGAAGCGGACATGCTCTGGCGGCTGAAGGACGCCGCGTTGGGGGCCGACAATGCCGCCGAATGGAAGACCTTGTTCGTGCAGGCCGTGAGCAATCACTTGATGGCCTATGGCAGCTTCAAGCCGCTGGAGATCGACGAGGCGCGGCGGCTGGAAGCTTTCATGAACGATCGGTCGAGCAGCGTCGGCGGCTTTCTGAGCCGTATGGGCAAGAGCATGGCGGAAGGCGGCTTCCTAGGCGTCTTTTCCCGACGGTCGGGCACCAATCACCAGGCGGCCGAAGCGCGGGCACGGGTGATTACAGCCGATGAAGCTGCCTGGCTCCGGCAGCGGGAAGAGGTCGATGGCAAGCTCGATGCGCTCGAGCAGGCGCTGCTCGACGCCATCGCTGCGGAAGGCAAGCCGCGCGACGAACAGCACCTGGATCCTGAGACGATCGTCTATGAGTATGAAGAGGCGCTTCGCGACATCATTGAGGATGAAGACCTCTAGGAGTCACGCTGCGGCGTCTGCCAGAACAGTGCTGAGAACCTAATACAGGTCAGAACGTTCTTTCGGCTGAACAATGATTTAGCCGAGGTTTGATGCGTACCCATCTTATTGCTGTTTCGCTGGCGGCGCTAATCGCCGCCACCGCTTGCAACCGTTCCCCCGACCAGCTTGGCGACCAAGCCGCTGAAAATGTGGAGCCGAAGGAGGTCTCGGCCTCTGAACTCCGCGCCGCAGTCGCCGATCCGCGCGTTAGGGCCTTCTACGAAGCGCGCGGCTGGAAGGCGGCGTGGAACGAGGATCAGGCGAAGGAACTGACCGAAGCGCTTCGCGAGGCGCCGCGCCATGGCCTTGAAGCGGTGAAGTTCCTCCGCGAGGGCGATGCTGCCGCCGATCCGGTGACACGTGAGGCTAAGCTGAGCCTCGCCGCAGTCAGCTATGCCGATGCGCTCGCCAACGGGCAGGTCGATCCGGGCAAGCTGTTCGAGGTGTACAGCGTCCCCCGACCGCGCGTGAACGTGGTTCAGGGCCTCAATCAGGCGATCGGCGGCGGCGATGTGGGCAAATGGCTCGCGAGCCTTGCGCCGCAGGATGCGGAATATCGGGCGCTGTCGGACGCTTTCGTCCGCTATTCGCAGGCGGCGCGGGGCAAGGCGCCGCAGGTTCCGGCCGGCGAGGCGTTGAAGCCCGGCGATCGGGATCCACGCGTGCCGCAGATTGCGGAGGCGCTCCGTATCAACGGCTATCTTGAAGCGCCGCAGCAGCAACAGCAGGGCGCGCGGCAAAAGCAGGTCCAAGCCGACGCCACCCGCTACACCCCTGAACTGGTGGCGGGAGTGAAGCGGCTGCAGCAGGATTACGGTCAGAATGCGGACGGCGTGATCGGCAAGGACACGCTGCAGATGCTGAACACTGGCGCTGCCGAGCGGGCGCGGACGCTGGCGATCAATCTTGAGCGCCGCCGCTGGCTTGAGCGGACGCCGCCCGCCACCCGCATCGACGTCAACACGGCCGCGGCTTTCCTCCATTACTTCCGCGACGGCAACCTGGCCGATACCCGCCGCGTCGTCGTCGGTCAGCAGGACTGGGAGACGCCGCAGCTCGGATCGCCCATCATGCGGCTAGTGGCGAACCCGCCCTGGAACGTGCCGGAATCGATCGAGAAGGACGAGCTTGCCGGCAAGAGTGCCGCTTACTTCGCGGCCAACAACTTCGTACGCAAGGAAGGCCGCTGGGTGCAGCAGCCGGGGCCGGACACGGCGCTCGGCCTCGTCAAGTTCGACATGGACAATCCGCACGCAATTTATCTGCACGACACGCCGGCCAAAACGCTATTCGGGACCAACGACCGGCATGCGAGCCATGGCTGCGTCCGGGTCCATAATGCGGTCCAGTTCGCGCAGCTTCTCGCGGGCCATGACGGCAAGGGCGCCGATTTCCAGCGCGCGCTCGCGAGCGGCAAGGAAAGCCCGATCGAGCTCAAGACGAAGATCCCCGTCCGCCTCCTCTACCACACGGCCTATGTCGAGAATGGCCGTGTCGTCTTCCGGGCCGATCCCTATGGATGGGACGAGGGGCTGGCGGGCGCGCTCGGCATGGAGAAGAGGCCGCGCCAGAAACTCCGCACGCATATCAGCGTTTCCGGACCATGAGGGACGACGACGAAATACCGCCTCTGGTGCAGAAGGAGCGGCGCCGCGGCACGTTGCTGACGATCGTCCTCCTCAGCCTCTTGCTGCTGGTCGTGCTGTTCTTCCTATTCGGAGAGGAATATTTGGACCGGGTGCCGCCGGAGCCGACCGACATCAAGGTCGAGGTCAGACCGGGCGAAAGCTAAGTTGTTCATCTGTCAGACAGAAACGACGAACGGAACGGACCCGGCTTGGTTTTCTGGGCGTTTTCCCCTATATGTCTTTCACGAGAAAGGTGTCTGTCGTGAAGAAGTTTGTATCAGTGACAGTCGCCGCGGTCATGGCCCTCAGCATCGGGGCTCCGGCCACGGCGCAAAATGGCAAGTCCGCAAAGACTCCGGCCAATTGGTCCTACGAGATCAAGAACGGCCAGCGCGTGCCCAAGGCCAATCGCGTGACCAATGCGGACGGAAGTTGGACCGAGGAGATCAAGCAGGGCAACTGCACGGTCACCCGCACCGGTCGTGACGGCGAGGTTCGCGAAGTCCGCACCTGCGGCTAAGCGCTGCGCGCTCATCCCGGCCGGCCTGCTCCTCGAGTGAAGGAGGTAGGCTTATGAAAAGATCGTATCTGACCTTCGCCGTAGCCGCCGTTGCCGTCGGCGGTCTTGCCGCGGCTGCCGCCTGGGCCGTCGCTCCCGAAAAGGACCGCAACACGCCAGCAAGCTGGCCCTACGAAATCAAGAACGGCAAGCGTGTCCCGCGTGTGCCCCGGGTCGTCAATGCGGACGGGAGCTGGACCGAAGAAGTGCGGCAGGGCAATTGCACCGTCACTCGCACCGGTCGCGACGGCGAGGTGCGCGAAGTCCGTAAGTGCGACTAAGCCCCTCCGAATGAACGGATAAGGCGGCATGGGCGTTTATCGCTCATGCCGTCGACCGTCATCAGGCGCCTTTCCTACGATCCCGACCGGGAGGAGCTGCTCGTCGATTTCGTGACCGGTCGCCGCTACCTCTATTCAGAAGTGCCGCCGCACGCGGCGTCAGACTTCGAAAAGGCGTTCAGCAAGGGGCGCCACTTCAACGCCCATATTCGCGACCATTATCCCTTCGAAGAGCTGGAGCCCGCCGACTGAGCAGTGGGGCAGGCGGGGAGCCCAAGCTGCTGCACATGCTCGCAGCTCCGCACCTGCGTATCGCCGTTGGGGGCGACAAACACCGCCCAGGCGCGCTGGGGCTCGCAATTCACGGCAAAGGCGGTGAGGTTCTCATAAGTTCCGATCTCCTGCGAGCCGACCACGCGGCGGCACCTCTGGCCGGAATCGATGACCGCACGGCGAAGCACGAGATCGCGGTCGCTCTGCTTCAGCGCCCGGAGCTTGCCAATATAGCTCCCCTCCCCCGTCACCTCGATCTTCTTCACCTGCCGGGGCGCGTCGTTGCCGCCACCGTCGCAGCCGCCGAGTAGGATAAGGGCCAAAGCCAGCTTCTTCATCGTCTCTCCTCGAATGTGCTTTCTTACACTGCCTTTTAGCAGCGACGAGAGGTCCGGTCACTTATCCGGCGAAAGCAGCGAGCTCTCGTAATTGCGGAGCAGGTCTTCGGGACCCTCATGGATTTCCACCGCGCCCGCCTCGCGAAGCTCCTCCTCCGAAAAGCCGCCGGAGAGGACGCCGATTGTGCGGAGCCCGGCCTTGCACGCGGCCTTCACGTCCCATGGGGAGTCTCCGACCACCACCGCATCACGGACCGTAATTGGCGCGACCTTCCGCATCGCCGCCTCGAAGATATCCGGGCAGGGTTTCGAGCTTTCGACATCGTCCTTCGACGTGCCGCCCGTCACCAGATCCTCGATGCCGAGCAGCCCCTTGTGGTGTTCGAGCTCGGCCCGCTTGGCGGAGGATGCGAGCACGATCTTCACGCCGTCGGCCGCCAGCCGCTCGAACAGCGCCCGCACGCCCGGAAACGGCACCACGCGCGGCAGATACTCATGCTGGAACAGCTCAGACCGAAAATCCTCGATCTCCTGCTGCTTCTCCTTGGCGAGTTCCGGCGGAAGCAAGGCGGGGATCAGATTGTCGCCGCCCTTGCCGATCTGGCTTCTGATTTCATTGAACGGCAGATCGACGCCGAAATGGCGGAACGCCTCCTGCCACGCCGCCGTGTGGAGGTCGTTGCTGTCGATGAGGGTGCCGTCGATGTCGAAGAGAATTGCTTTTGCCATGGCCGCGCCAACGCGCCCGCCTAGCCGAAGGTCCAATCGAGGAACATCATCAGCGCGAGGCCGCTCATCAGCGCGCCAGTCGCGACGCCCTCATGCCCCTTCCCGTGTGTCTCCGGGATGATTTCGGAGCTCACCACCCAAATCATCGCTCCGCCGGCAAACCCGAGGCCCCAGGGCAGCAGGCTCGAGGCGACCGAAACCGCGCTGATACCGAGAAAGCCGCCGACCGGTTCGATCAGACCTGTGCCTAGTGCCACCAGAAAGGCAAAGACGCGGCCATAGCCGACCGACACCAGGGCCACTGCCACCGCCAGTCCTTCTGGCACGTTCTGAAGCCCGATGCCGAAGGCGGTGGTCCAGCCGTTGCCGATCTCCGGGCCGCCGAAGCTTACACCGACCGCCAGGCCCTCCGGGAAATTGTGCAGCGAAATGGCAATCACAAACAGCCAGATGCGGCTCAGCCGCGACCGCGCCGCGCGGTCCGTCGGCCCCGTGATGAAATGTTCGTGCGGCGCCGCCTTGTTGACAATGTGCAGGGTCGCCGCGCCAAGCAGGATCGCCGCCGCGACGATGCCGCCGGAAATCGGGAGGCTTCCCGTCCGCTCCCGCGCCACCTCGAGACCCGGCAGGATCAGCGAGAAGAAGGAGGCGGCGAGCATTACGCCGGCGGCAAAGCCGAGGAACGCATTCTGCAATTTCTGCGACACATCCCGCACGACGAAAACCGGCAGCGCCCCGCCAGCGGTCGCAAGCCCCGCGGCGGCGCTCGCTCCCGTCGCAAGGCCAATCAACTTCCAGTCCACGGCCGCCAAACTAGCGGAAGATCGCCCGCTGCCAAGGCGGCTTGTGCGGCGGAGGCCGATCCGTCACACAAAGCGCATGACGACCGAGCTCACCGTCCTCGCCTGGGGCTGCATCCTAGCGCTGGTGCATGTCTTCGCCGCCGTGCGGGTGAAGACGCGGCAATATGGCACCCAGTGGAATATGGGTGCGCGGGACGAAGAGCTTCCGCCGCCGGAGCCGATCGTCGGCCGGCTGGCGCGGGCGCAGGCCAATTTCTTCGAGACTTTCCCGGTTGCGGCTGCGGCGATCCTGATCGTCAGCATCGCGGACTTGGAGACCCGCTGGACCGCGCTCGGCGCCATCATCTGGCTCGGCGCGCGCATTCTCTACCTGCCGATCTATGCCGCCGGCATTCCGAAGATCAGGACCCTGATCTTCCTCGTCAGCGTGATAGGGATCCTGATGATCCTCTGGCCGGCGCTCTTCTAAACGATCCCGCCGCCCAACATCAGGCGGACAATGCCGATCACGATCACGACGAGGTTGAGGTTGCGGCCGCTTTTCTGCCGCGACACCACGCCGAAGCCGAGGCCGACGAGCGCGATCGGAATGATGATCCAATAGGCCCAGCCGAGCAAAGGAAAGAAGGCGAGGATGCCGAGCAGAAGCGCTACGGCGCCGATCAGGAGCGAGATGAGGTTCAGCATAGAGGCAGGAATACTCCCTTAACGAGCTTCAGGCAAAATATGGGACAGGTCCCCCGAGTCGGCTGCATTGTGCGTCCGCCTCGTGCTCCCTATTTAGGAAGCGAACTTCAGCGGGAATATCGATGAACGACGATCAGAAGGAACCCAAAGGCGGCGGCAATCCCTGGATGAAGAGCCTCTTCATCTGGGCGGGCATCCTGCTCGCGCTCGTCCTTTTCGTGCAGGTGGTGGACGGCGGCCGCACCCCCGCGACCGACGGCATCGCCTATTCGGAGTTCCTGAACCGCGTGGACGAAGGCTCGGTCAAGGAAGTCGTCATCGGCAAGGACGTCATCAGCGGCAAGATGACCAATGACGAGACGTTCCGCACCTATGCCATTCCTGATCCCGATCTTCCCAACCGCCTGAAGGAGCGCGGTGTCTCCTTCGGCGGCGAGCCGGAGCAGCAGACGAGCGTCTGGCTGATCCTCCTCTACCAGTCCCTGCCCTTCCTCCTCATCCTCGGCATTGCTTTCTTCGTGATGCGGCAGATGCAGAAGAATGCCGGCTCGGGTGCCATGGGCTTCGGCAAATCCAAGGCCAAGATGCTGACCGAAAAGCATGGCCGCGTCACGTTTGATGATGTCGCCGGCATCGACGAGGCGCGGGAAGAGCTTCAGGAGATTGTCGACTTCCTAAAGGACCCGACCAAGTTCGCGCGCCTCGGCGGCAAGATCCCGAAGGGCGCTCTGCTCGTGGGTTCGCCGGGCACCGGCAAGACCCTTCTTGCCCGCGCCATCGCGGGTGAGGCGAACGTTCCCTTCTTCACCATCTCGGGCTCCGACTTCGTCGAGATGTTCGTCGGCGTCGGCGCCAGCCGGGTGCGCGACATGTTCGAGCAGGCGAAGAAGAACGCGCCCTGCATTGTCTTCATCGACGAGATCGACGCGGTCGGCCGCCATCGCGGCGCCGGCCTCGGCAACGGCAATGACGAGCGCGAGCAGACTTTGAACCAGCTGCTCGTCGAGATGGACGGCTTCGAGGCGAACGAGGGCATCATCATCATCGCCGCAACCAACCGTCCCGACGTGCTCGACCCCGCCCTTCTCCGCCCCGGCCGCTTCGACCGTCAGGTCGTCGTGCCGCGCCCGGACATCGAGGGCCGCGAGAAGATCCTTGCGGTGCACATGAAGAAGCTGCCGCTGGCGCCCGACGTCGATCCCCGCACCATCGCGCGCGGAACGCCGGGCTTTTCCGGCGCCGACCTTGCCAACCTCGCCAACGAAGCCGCGCTCCTTGCAGCGCGCAAGGGCAAGCGCCTCGTCGCGATGAAGGAGTTCGAGGAAGCCAAAGACAAGGTCATGATGGGCGCCGAGCGCAAATCGATGGTCATGACCGAGGACGAGAAGAAATCGACCGCCTATCACGAGGCCGGCCACGCGCTCGTGTCGCTGCACGTTCCGGGCTGCGATCCGCTGCACAAGGTCACGATCATACCGCGCGGACGGGCGCTCGGCGTCACCTGGAACCTGCCGGAGCGCGACCGTTACTCGATGAACATGAAGCAGATGAAGGCGCGGCTCGCGCTCTGCTTCGGCGGCCGTATCGCCGAACAGCTCATCTACGGCCAGGACGAACTCAACACGGGCGCGTCGAACGACATTCAGCAGGCGACCGACATGGCCCGCGCCATGGTGATGGAATATGGCATGTCGGAAAAGCTCGGCTGGCTCCGCTACCGCGACAATCAGGACGAGGTGTTCCTCGGCCACAGCGTCGCCCGCACCCAGTCGGTGTCCGGCGAGACGGCGAAGCTGATCGACCAGGAGGTCCGCCGCCTGATCGAGGAAGCGGAGGCGACCGCCCGGAAGGTGCTGACCGACAATCTTGACGAGCTGCACAAGCTTGCCGCGGCGCTTCTCGAATATGAAACGCTGACGGGTGAAGAGGCCAAGAAGGCGATCCGCGGCGAGGATATCGGCCGCGAGGACCCGAACAGCAAGAAGCCGCTGCTTCCGGTCGGCGGCACCTCGATCCCCAGCACGCGGAAGCCCCGCGGCGGCATCGGCGGCCCCGCACCGCAAGGCGCTTAAAAAGAACGGACATCCGGAAGGGGCGGGAAACCGCCCCTTCTTTTTGTCAGCCGCCGTTCATCGGCCACTGGCAAATGTCCGCTCCGCAATTCGGGGAGGGACCATGCGTAAATTGTTTGCCGCCGCCATGCTCGCGGCTCTGCCGCTCACGCCGCTTCAGGCGCAGTCGATGCCGATCTCGCAATTTCTTGCGAAGGCCGACGCGCTGAAGGCGAAAGGCGCGATGGCGATGTTTTCGAGCGATCTGGGCCTCCTGAAGAAGGAAGCCGGAAATAGCGGCAAGGCTCTCCGGGCTGAGCAGCAGGCAGCGGTCAAGGCCGGCCGGAAGCCGCCTTATTGCATGCCCGCCAAGGCTGCGATCAATTCCAACGAGCTCCTCGCGCACCTCCGGTCCATTCCGCCCGCCCAGCAGCGCCGGATGAGCGTGAAAGACGGCTTCGCGTCACTGGTGCGCAAGAAGTATCCCTGCTGAAGGGATACGCCTGCCCGGCCTGATCAGCCGAGCACCCCCAGCATCAGCAGCATCAGCGCGAACAGGCTCGCCGCAATTGCGGCAAAGACCAGCAGCATGAAGGTCCGCCACAACGCGCTCCAGCGGGAGAGCTGATAGGTGCCCTTCAGCTGCCGGTACATGTGCACCGGCGGGATCAGGATGATGGCGAGGGTGATGATCGTGTCGCTGATCCCCAGCGGCCGAAGCAGGCTAAGCGCGATCACGCCAAGGCTCATGAACGCGACCGAATAGGTCACGAACACCGTGTGGTCATAGGCCTTGAACTGACGGTAGCGCCTCCGGTGGAGGAACATCAGCCACACGAACGGCACGGAGATGGGTATCAGCGCCCAGGAGAATTTATAGGCGTTGGTCTGCAGCTTGTAGAAGAGCAGCGACGGGTTCTCCTTGGCTCTTTTGTAGGCGTCGTTGAACCAATTGTTGGCCCCATCGGCGCCCGACACGAGCACGAACTTGCCTTCGTCCGCCTGCTCGGCAGCGACCTTCACGGGGCCCGCCTTCGGCTGGGCTCCCTTCGCTGCGGCCGCTTCCGCTTCACGCTGCTCTTCGGCGCCGATCAGCGCCATGGCCTGCTTGAACAGGCGCTCTCGGAGGGCGATCTCGTCCTGAAGCGTTTCGATCTTGATATCGACGTTAAGCGTCGATTTTCCCGCAGCAGCCAACCGCGCGCGTTCCGCCCGAAGCTCTCGCATTTCAGCTTGGCTTTCCGCGCGTTCTTCGTCGAAATCCCGCTGCGCCTCAGCCCGCTCCTCCTGCGTCGTCTCGCCCTTGAAGTCGGCTCCATTGAAGCGAACCGGCCCGCCCAGTGTCGAGAACACCGCGAACATCATGAAGACCGAAAACAGGAACAGCGCCATCGGCGATACGAACCGCGCCCGCTCCCCCTCGACATAGCGGCGGGTAAGCTCGCCTGGGCGCCAAGCGAGAAGCGGCAAGGTGCGCCAGATCTTGCCGTCGAGATGGAGCACGCCATGGGCAAGATCGTGCCACCAGGCGGTGAGCGTGCGGTGGACATGGCCGCGCTGGCCGCAGCGGTGGCAGAAATCGCCCCTCAGCGCCGTTCCGCAATTGAGGCAGGCCTCGCCATGCCCGGCGCCTTCGCCCGCCTGCGGCTCGACCGCACGTGCGGCAAGGCCGCCCGTCACCGCTTCGCCGACCCCTTCCATTCCGACCATCGCATCCCCCTGCGCCTCCCCGAACATGCCGCAAGCGTCCTCACCCGTCGAGAGCGTTCGCACTCCTCGCCTGACATGCTATCGCACCCTCATGACCATGACCGGCCTCCTCGGGGGCAGCTTCAATCCCGGCCATCGGGGGCACCGGCAGATCAGCATCCATGCCGCCCGCGCACTCGGGCTTCAGGAGGTCTGGTGGCTGGTCTCGCCGGGCAATCCCCTGAAGGACGCCAAGGGCATGGCCCCGCTGCTACTCCGCTTCGCCTCGGCCCGAAAGGCGGCACGCGGCCTGCCCGTCCGCGTCACCGCCATCGAGCAGGAGCTCGGCACCCGTTATACGGTCGACACGCTCCGCGCGCTTCGCCGCCGCTTCCCCGACCGGCAATTCGTCTGGCTGATGGGTGCGGACAATCTGCAACAGTTCCACCTCTGGCGCGATTGGCGCCAGATTGCGCGGCTCGTTCCGATTGCGGTCGTTTCGCGGCCGGGATATGATGCGGACGCCCCCGCGGCTCGCGCGATGGGCTGGCTGCGCCGCTTCGTCCGGCCCGCAGACCAGGCTCGGCACTGGACGAAGTGGAGACTGCCGGCGCTCGTGCTGCTCAAATTGCCGCCCGACCCGACCTCCGCCACAGGCATCCGCGCTGCCGACCCCGATTGGCACAAAAAAACCGCTAAATCGTTCAACCCAAAGGCGCTCCGCGACGGCGTTACGCGGCGGCCATTGACATAAGGAGGCAATTTGCCCGCACCATCACCTGCTCCGCATCCAGGCGGAGATGCCGCCGAGATCGCAGCCCTGCACGATCTCGTGCTTCGCTCCCTTGACGACGACCAGGCTCAGGAGGTCGTCTCCATTCCGCTCACGGGCAAATCCAGCATCGCCGATCATATGGTGATCGCCAGCGGCCGATCGACGCGGCAGGTCGCCTCCATGGCGCAGAAGCTGACCGAGCGGATCAAGAAGGAGCTCGGCCGCAACGTCCGCATTGAGGGTCTGCCGATCGCCGATTGGGTGCTGATCGATGCCGAGGACGTGATCGTCCACCTGTTCCGGCCGGAAGTCAGGAGCTTCTACAATCTCGAGCGCATGTGGGCGTTCGAGGAAAGCGCCCCGCCGGCTACCGCCACGCAATAGGCCTTGCTGCTCCACATCGTCGCGCGGGGGAAGATCGGGCGCGGCCCGGAGGCGGAGCTTGTCGACCGCTATCTGAAGCGCCTTTCCTGGCCCTTCAAAATCACCGAATTGCCGGAAAGCGGCGGCAGGGTTCCTCCCCCTGCCGACAACAGCGTCACCATCATCTTGGACGAGAAAGGCGAGCAGCTCGGCTCGCTCGCCTTTGCGCAGAAGCTGGAACATTGGCGTGATCGGGGCAAGCGGGAAGCCCGCTTCATGATCGGCGGCGCCGACGGCTTCGGCGAGGAGGAAAGGGCAAAGGCCGACCTGCTGATCGCATTTGGCAAGGCGACCTGGCCGCATCTCCTCGCCCGCGCCATGCTCGCCGAACAATTGTGGCGGGCGACCAGCATCCTTGCCAATCACCCCTATCACCGCGAAGGTTAGACGATGAAGCGCCGCCTTCTCCTCGCCGCCTGCGCCGCAGCTTTGCTGACCGGCAGCTATGCCGCCGCCCAGTCGGTCGAGCAGGCGAGAAGGGAAGCGGCCGCCGCCGCAAAGCGCTCGGCCGACCTTCGCCGCCAGGCGAGCCAAGCGAACAGCGAAGCCGCCCGCGCCCGGGCCGAGGCGGAGGCGCTCGTCGCCGACATCCAGAAGACCGAGGCGGACATTACCGCCGCCGAGGCCCAACTTGCCGCGATCGAGCGCCTCCGTACGCAGCAGCGCGCGCGGATCGCCGAGAAACAGCAGCCGCTCATCCGCCTCACCGCCGCGCTCCAGACGATGGCGGCCCGCCCGCCCGCGCTCGCGCTCGCCCGTCCCGGCTCGATCGACGAACTTGTCCGCGTCCGCGCCCTGATCGCCTCCATGGAGCCCAAACTCCGCGCCCGCACGGCCGCCCTCCGCGCCGAGGCCGCCGCGGGCGACCGGCTGAAGGCTGAGGCCGACGCGGCGCTGAAGTCGCTCGCGGCAAGCCGGGAAGAGTTGCGCAGCCGACGCATCGCTCTCGCCCGGCTGGAGGAAAGCCAGCGCCGGCGGTCCGAGCAACTCGCCTCGTCCGCCTTTTCCGAGGAAGACCGCGTCGTTGCTTATAGCGAGGAGGCCCGGGCACTTACCGAACGCCTGCGCGACCGCGCCTTACAGGCTCGCCTCGCGAAGGACTTGGCTGCTCTTCCCGGCCCCCAGCTCCCACCGGGCGCGCAGCCTGCCGCTGCCGAACGCGCGCCGCCTTACCGCCTGCCGGTCCAAGGCCGGATCGCCATCGGCATGGGCGAATTGTCCGATGCCGGCGTCCACGCCCGCGGCACCACTTTCGAAACCGTAGCCGGCGCGCCCGTCATCGCCCCCCGCGCCGGCCGCATCGCCTATGCCGGCCGCTTCCGCAGCTATGGCGAAGTCGTCATCATCGACCATGGCGGCGGCTGGACCAGCACGATCACCAACCTTTCGGCCCTTCGCGTGCGGCAAGGGGATCGTGTGGGCGCCGGCGATCCGTTGGGCCGTGCAGGTCGCCAAGTCACGGTCGAACTTCGCCTTCAGGGCCGCCCGCAGCCGCTCACTTCACTGCTCACCTGAAGCGTTCAGCCCCGGTTGCTTTTCGTAGGCCTAAAATGGGCGTAGAAGCGCCTTCAACACGGACTCACGCAGGATCCCTCATGGCCAATAATCTCGTTCGCTCGATCGGTCTCGTCAGCGCCGTCGCCCTCATCCCCGCGGCCACCGCCGCGCTCGCCCAGGTCGACGTCAGCACCTACAAGGAGCTGGACGAATTCATGAGCGTGTTCGAGCGGGTCCGCTCCGAATATGTGGAGCAGGTCGACGACAAGACCCTGCTCCGCGGCGCCATCGACGGGATGCTGGCAAGCCTCGATCCGCACAGCTCCTATATGGACGAACGCGAGGTCGGCCGCCTCATGTCTAGCAATGAGGGCGAATATGGGGGCCTCGGCCTCAACGTCACGATTGAGGACGGCGCGGTAAAGGTCATCGCCGCGACCGAAGATACGCCCGCGGCACGCGCCGGCGTGAAGTCCGGCGACTATATTACCCATGTCGACGGCAAGCTTCTCTACGGTCTCGATCTCGACGAATCCGTCGATCAGATGCGGGGAAAGCCCGGCACCCAGGTGAAGGTCACTATTGTCCGCCCCGGCCGTGACAGGCCGTTCGACGTGACGCTTACCCGCGCGATCATCGACACGCCCGCCGTTAAGTGGGAAGTGCGGGATCGGGTCGGCGTCATCAACGTGACGAGCTTCCTCAGCCGGACGACCACCGAAGAGGCTCTGGCCGCTATGAATGCGGTGGAAAAGTCGCTCGGCGGCAAGCCGCTCGGCTACATTCTCGACCTCCGCTCCAATTCGGGCGGCCTTCTCGATGAAGCCGTGGACCTCTCCGACGCCTTCCTCGAACGCGGCGAAATCGTCTCGCAGCGCGGGCGCCGCAAGGGCGATATCGAGCGCTTCTATGCTCGCCCCGGCGATGCGGCGAAAGGCCTCCCGGTCGTCGTCCTTGTCGACGCCGGAAGCGCGTCGGCTGCCGAGATCGTCGCCGGCGCTCTCCAGGAGCATCATCGCGCCGTCATCATGGGCGAACGCAGCTTCGGCAAGGGCTCGGTCCAGACCCTGCTTCCGCTCGGCGACACTGCGCTTCGCCTCACCACCGCCCGTTATTTCACGCCTTCTGGCCGATCGGTACAGGAGGGGGGTATCACGCCCGACATTGCGGTGCCGCAGCTGTCCGATCCGGATTACAGGTCGCGCCCCCGCCTTCGCGAAGCCGATCTTCGCCGCCACCTCGTCAATGAAGCGAAGGTGGATGACGACGTGATCCAGGAGGACGGCAAGCCCGATCCGCGCTTCGCAATGACCGCCGATGAAGTCCGGAAAAAAGGCATCGAGGACTTCCAGCTCCATTATGCGCTTCAGACGATCGCCCGCCTCGGCCGGACACAGACCGCAGCCAAGGGCGCGGCCACCAAGGGCCGCTGACGGAGCGACGGGGGGAATGACGTCGCTTCAGCAGGCGCGCTGGCTAGCGCTTCTGGTGCCGACGGCGCTCCTCGCAGGCGCCTACGGCTCGCAATATCTGGGCGGCCTTCACCCCTGCGAGATGTGCTACTGGCAGCGCTGGCCGCATTTCGCGGCGATCGGCTTTGCCTTGCTCTCCTTCGCGCTTCGTAGTGCCGCCGACAGGGGGCGCAGCTTCGTCTGGCTGGCCGCTCTGTCGATCATCGCCAGCGGCGCGATCGGCACGTATCATGCGGGCGTCGAACGCGGCATTTTCGAAGGTCTCACCCGCTGCACCTCCGCGGCGGGAAGCTCGATCCAGGACATCCTCGCCGCGCCGCTCGTCCGCTGCGACCAGATCCCGTTCGAATTCCTCGGCATCTCCATGGCCGGATGGAACGCGATCCTCTCCATCGGGTTGGGCTTGGTAATAGCATGGCTGAGCCTCAAGAAACCGAAGGCGACCGCGTGAGCGCCGTACCCGGATGGAAGCCCGGCGACAGCCGCGCCGATATCCCCTCGATGATCCGTGTCGACCAGGCGGGCGAATATGGCGCCACCCGCATCTATGCCGGCCAGCTGGCCGTGTTCGGCGATCGCCATCCTGCCGCCCGCATCATCGCGCGCATGAATTTTCAGGAGCAGCGGCACCTCAGCCATTTCGATCAGTTGATGGCTGACCGCGGCGTCCGCCCGACCTTACTTCAGCCAGTCTGGAATGTGGCCGGCCACGCCCTGGGCGCGGTCACCGCGCTGATCGGCCCTGACGCCGCCATGGCGTGCACGGCCGCGGTTGAGACCGAGATCGACAAACATTATGCCGAGCAGCTGCGCCAGCTGAAGGACGACGATACGGACCTTTCCGGCACGATCACGGAATTTCAAGCGGAAGAGCTGGAGCACCGCGATCTCGCCATCTCGCATGGCGCCGAAAATGCGTTCGGCTACCCGATCCTCTCTTCACTTATCCGCGCCGGCTGCCGCGCCGCGATAGCTTTGTCGAAGCGGATATGAGCCGGGACGGAAGCGAACGAGCGCCTAGAGGCGGAACCATCCTCGCCATTCGCCCGCTTTTCCCTCAAAAGATCGAAAGATCGGAGAAGTTGAGATGAAGATCGTATTTCCCGTACTTGCCGCAGCCATGGCGGCGAGCGGCTTTGCCGCCGTCTCCGCAGCGCAGACGGCCGAGACCGCCACCACCACCGGCAGGGAGCGCATCCGTCAGGTGATCGTCTACGGCAACGACCCTTGTCCCCGCGGCAGCGGCGACGAAATTGTGGTCTGTGCACGGCGCCCCGACAACGAGCGCTACCGCATTCCCGAAACGCTGCGCGAGGGCGAGCGGCGGCGCGATGGCGAGAGCTGGGCCGTTCGGGCAGAGAGCCTTGAGACGATGGGCGAAACCGGCATCGAGAGTTGCTCGACCGTCGGCCCGGGCGGCTTCACCGGCTGCTGGGCGGAAATGATGCGCCAGGCACGCGCCGCCCGCAGGAACGCGCAGCCCCGGCCCCAATAATTCCACGCAATTACATTGTTCGAAATAGCCGGGGCGGCGACGATGGGATGTATTATCGTCGCCGCCCCGGTGGGCCCGCAGCAGGGATGCACTCCGCGGGCCAAGCTTGGTTAGTCGGCCTGAACGTCGATGCCCTTGGCTTCCAGCTCGGCGGCCGTGCCGCACACCTTCTTCGGCATTCTGGAGCCGGTGATCGCTTCAGCGTTCACGCAATAGCGCTTTTCTTCCGAGGCCTTGGCTGCCTTGCCTTTCGCTCTAGGAGCGGCGACCGCCGAGTGCGTTTGGTTGGCGTTAGCGTAAGCCATGGACAGAACACCGCCAAAGGTCATCGTGGTCGCGGCGACGGCGGCGATGGAAAAGCGAACTGCGCTTGTAAAAATCTGCATAACTGATCCCCTTCGAATGATGATCAGCATCCTTGCCGGAGGACTTTGCTCCCTCTCTTTAGCCGGGGAGCTTGCGTCGTTCCAACGAGCAAATGTTACGCATGTAGCAGGTGAACGGCAGATGAACCTTTCAGGTTCAAAGACTTAGAAGGTGATTTATCCGATTAAGTCAGTAGAATGACAGTGACGCGCGATGCGAATCGGCCGCTGCGTCAGCCTTCCAGCGTCACCCAGGTGGGGGCGTGGTCCGACGCCTTTTCCCGCCCGCGATATTCCTTGTCGACGCCGGCATCGAGGAAGCGGTCGGCGGCTGACGGCGACAGCAGAAGGTGATCGATGCGAAAGCCTGCATCCCGCTGCCAGCAGCCGGCGGTATAATCCCAGAAGGTGTAGATCGCGCCTTCCGGGTGCCGGGCGCGGATCGCGTCGGTCCAGCCTTGGTGGAGGATCGTGCGATAGGCGGCCCGCGTCTCCGGCTGAAGCAGGGCATCGTGCGCCATGGCCTTGGGGCTGAACACGTCCTCGTCAGTCGGAACGACGTTCCAGTCGCCCGCAAGCACCACTGGCCGCTCCTCGGCGAGGAGCGCCAACGCATGCTCCCGAAGCCGCTCCATCCACGCGAGCTTGTACGCAAACTTTTCCGTGCCGACCGGATTGCCGTTCGGCAAATAGAGCGAGGCGATGACGAGATCGCCGACTTCCGCCTCGATATAGCGGCTGTGCGTGTCGTCCGGATCGCCGGGAAGGCCCATGCGGCGCAGCACCGGCTCGCCGTCGCGGGTGAGGATGGCGACGCCGTTAAAGCCCTTCTGCCCATGGAAGATCGCCTTGTACCCCGTCGCCGCGACTTCCGCGGCGGGGAAGCTTTCATCGGCGCATTTCAGCTCCTGCAGGCAGAGCACATCCGGCTTCTGCTCCTCGATATACTCGAGGAAGCGCGGCAGCCGCGCCCTGATGCCATTCACATTGTAGGTGACGATCTTCATGAAGCCGCCTTAGCGGCTCGGGCCTAGATCGAAAAGCTGGTGCCGCAGCCGCAGCCGGAAGCGGCATTGGGGTTCGTCACTTGGAAGGATGCGCCGCCGAGGCTTTCGACGAAATCGACGGCACTGCCTCGGACGAGGTCGAGGCTTACCTCATCAACGACGAGAGTGACACCGTCCTGCACCGCCACCGTATCGTCCGTTTCCACCGCGTCCGCGAGGCCGAAGCGGTACTGGAAGCCGGCGCAGCCGCCGCCGTCCACCGACAGGCGGAGGATGGCGGGCTTGCCCTGCTTCTGCGCGATCGCGGCGACGCGCGCGGCCGCGGAGGGCGTCAGGGCAATGTCGGCGGCTTCGGTCATGCTCATGAGATAGGGCCGGGACTCCGTTGCCACAAGCTTAGCGCATTCCTGGCAGCAGACGGCCTTGTGCCGGAGCGGCCTAGTCGCCATAGAGGCGGCAACCCCGAACAGCGGCAAGCGAGGCATCATGAAGACCCGCGTATACGTCACGCTCAAAAACGGAGTGCTGGACCCCCAGGGAAAGGCAATTCACCATGCGCTGGAAGGACTTGGCTTCTCCGGCGTCAACGATGTCCGCGCCGGCAAGCTGATCGAACTCGATCTTGCCGATGGCGTCTCCGAAGGCGACATCGACGCTATGTGCAAGCAACTCCTCGCCAATACCGTCATCGAGAATTACCGGATCGAAAAGGCCGCCTGACATGAAGAGCGCCGTCATCGTCTTCCCGGGATCCAATTGCGACCGCGACATGGCCGTCGCGCTGGAGCAGGTAAGCGGCGTGAAATCGGTGATGGTCTGGCACCGCGAGACGGAGCTTCCGGAGGACCTCGACCTCATCGCCATTCCGGGCGGCTTCTCCTACGGCGACTACCTCCGTTCGGGCGCAATGGCGGCGCAATCGCCGGTTATGCGTGCGGTGAAGGAGGCCGCCGACCGCGGCGTTTCGGTGCTCGGCGTCTGCAACGGCTTCCAGATACTGACTGAGGCGCGGATGCTGCCCGGCGCGCTGATGCGGAATTCCGGCCTCAGCTACATCTGCCGCGAGGTCGATCTGAAGGTCGAGAACAGCCAGTCCAGCTTCACCAGCCGCTATCAGGCCGGCGAGGAGATCGTGATCCCGGTTGCCCATCATGACGGCAATTACACCGCGGACGAGGAAACGCTCGACCGGCTCGAGGGAGAAGGCCGCGTCGCGTTCCGCTATTCTGGCGAGGTGAACGGCTCGGCGCGGGACATTGCCGGCATCATCAACGAAAGCGGCAATGTGCTCGGCATGATGCCGCATCCGGAGCGGATGATCGATCCGGCGCACGGCCGCACCGACGGCCGCCGCCTTTTTGAAGGCATGCTGGAAGCGATCGGCTGATATGCCGCAGTCGCCGCGGGTCTGCGCCGACTGCCCGGTGCGCGACCAGGCGGTCTGCGCAGCCCTGGATGAGCGCGAACTCGCCGAACTCTCCAGTATCGGCCAGCATGTGAACTACAGCCGCGGCGAGACGATCTTCGCTGCGGGCGACGACAGCATTGCCTGCGCCACGCTCATTTCCGGCGCCGCCAAGATCTCAGCCGTAGACGCGGAAGGCACAGAGCGTATCGTCGCGCTTGTCCATCCGGCCGGCTTCCTCGGTCAGCTGTTCGCCGCGACGGCTAAGCACGATGTCACCGCGCTGACTGATACGCGCCTCTGCGCGTTTCCGCGCGAAGGCTTTGAACGCCTGATGGAGAACCATCCGAAGCTCACCCGTTCGATCCTGGAGCGGACGCTGGCGGAACTGGACGCCTCCCGCGCGCTCGCCGATCTGATCGGCCGCCGCGACATCAAGGCGCGGCTCGCCGGCCTGCTCCTGGCGCTCGCCCGCGCCGCGGCGCCGACGCCGTGCGGAATGGCGGACGCGTTCGAACTGCCGCTGAGCCGTGAGGAGATGGCGAGCCTCCTTGGGACCACCATTGAAAGCATCAGCCGCCGCCTGACCGAGCTGGAGCGGGACGGCATCATTGAACGGAACGGCGCCCGCGGCCTAACCATCCTCGATCAGGATAAACTCCAAAGCGCCGCGCATTGAAAACGCGCGGGAGCTAGGGAACTCCCGCGCGTATCCAGGCCCCCCTCCCGGATCCGGATCAGAGTGTTGCCTTAATGATGGCAAAGACGAGGGCGAGGCCAACCATCAGCGTCGGCAGGACCAGGATCTGCGCGAGCGCCTGAACGCCCGTTAGGCGGCCGGTGATGCACTCGACACCCTCGGACATGAACTCGCTCCAGCTCTGCTTGCGGAGGCCGTCGTCCGGCTTCACCCGGGCCCAGAGACCCGGCGTCACGAAGAGGGACGCAATGCCGATGAAGACGATGGCTGCAGGAACGATCAGGTCCTTGCCCATGAAGGCCGTGCAGAGGATTGCCGCGAAAGTCACATAGGTGCCGACGACCATGAAGTGCACGGCCGGGTGCAGCTCGAACGTCCGCTCGCCGCGATTGCGCCGCGCGGGCATCTCGGCATGCCGGATCGCCTGTTCGAAGAGGGCGGCGGGTTGATGAACGGACATTGTGTAACTCCTTCCCAGATGTTGGGCCGGAGATGCGCCGCTTCCTTGAGCCGCGCTTTGACGGATGTCAAAACTTCTTAAGCTTTTTCAGCCGGATGTTAAAAGATGAAGGCCAGCGAACCCGGGGAGGTCCGCTGGCCCTTCTCATGTCTTTCCAGAAATTGCGGAAAGAAAGTTCCGAATATCCGTGCAGTCATTCCCTCTGCGCCGGCAGGCACGACTGCACCAAACTTAATCTATGTGCGGATCACGAGCGAAGTAGTTAAGAACCCATCTTCTGAGGTCGATCATCTCCCTGCGATCATCCCCGCCACGAATTGACTTATAGTCAAGCATAGCGCGTTCTCCTTTTGCTTTATTGAACGCGTTCCAAACGGCTCCGTTCCGAACAGGGCCGTTTGGCTGCTAGCGCTTCAGGATTCGGGTGAAGCGGGCGAGGAGGAAAAGGATCGTCGGCCAGAACATCGTGTTCCAGACGTCCTTCCAGTTCGCATTCCATTTCGGCCGGCCGCCATGCGCGAAGGTGTCGACCACGTCCCAGATCTCGCCCGCCAGCGCGACGAGGAGAACGGCCGCGATCGGCTGCCAGTCCCGCAGCGACTTCCGAAACGCGATCACCACGAGGAGCATCACGCCGAGGCCGACATAGATGTGAAGCGCATCCTTGCCGAGCTGCGTCGCCTCCATGACCACGACCTTGGCGCTTTGCAGCGGGCTCATAAGGCCGCCTTGAACGGCGTGAAGTCCGTTTCCCTGTCATAGACGTCGATGCCCTCGCGGCGCTTCAGCCAGCCGACCACCGCATAGGTGACGGGCGTCAGCAGCGCCTCCCAGCCGACCTTCAGCGCGAACTGGGTGAGGAGCACGACGAGCAAGGTCTCATTGTCCCAGACGCCGTAGAAAGCGAGCGGGTAGAAGATGAGGCTGTCGATGCCTTGGCCGACGAAGGTGGAGCCGATGGTGCGGGTCCAGAGATGCCGCCCCTCCGTCCAGAGCTTCATCTTGGCAAGGACGTAGCTGTTGGCGAACTCGCCGGCCCAGAAGGCGACGATCGACGCGAGCACAATCCGCGGCACCTGCCCGAACACCGCTTCATAGGCTTCCTGCCCCTGCCATGTCGCGGCGGGCGGCAGCGCGACCACCACCCAGGACATGAAGGCCATGAACAAAAGGGCCGCAAAGCCCGCCCAGATGCACCGCCGCGCGCGGGCATAGCCGTAAACCTCGGTCAGGATGTCGCCGATCACATAGGACACGGGAAAGAAGAGGATGCCGGCGCCGAACGGCCATTCGCCGATCAGCGGCAGGTTCACCGTCGCGACCTTCCCCGCCCCAAGCACGTTCGAAAGCAGCAGGATGGTGACGAACGCCGCCATCACATAATCGAAATAGCGGAAGCGCGCGCCATGCAGCGCCGCCCCCTCGACCGCCTTGATCTCGCCCCCGCTCATTGGCCGACAGTAGCGAGGTTCCGCTTCCCGTCAAAGCAGGCTAGAGGGAAGCGGCGCGCGCCCGTAGCTCAGTTGGATAGAGCACGAGCCTTCTAAGCTTGGGGCCGCAGGTTCGAATCCTGCCGGGCGCGCCAAACCTCAGTCGAGCCGCCACATGATGCTGGGCGAGAAGGGCGTCCAGATGCCGGTGCGGACGCCTGCGGCGCGGAGGGCTTCGCCGGTCCATTCATTGCAGGTGCGGCCGGCATTGTAGCTGCCCTGGGCCTCGTAGAAGATGTCGGCGGGGCCGTAGCCGCGGCCTAGCAGCGGCACGGGCTTTCCAGACGCATCGAGGACGAAGCTGCCCCGGATATGGGCTGCGAGGCGCCGATATTCCTCCGGCCGCAGCGTCAGCGTCGTCTGATATTCGTTTGGCCTTGGCTGATGCTCATGCTCGACATGCATCAGCGCGGGGCCGCGTCCGAAGGCTGCCGCAAGCGCGGTGGAGAGGCTGAGGTCGGCCCAGGTCGGCGTGTTGAGATAGAAGTCGCGGTTGCCGAAGCCGAAGGCGACATGGCTGCCGCGGCCGTAGCGCGGGTCCCTGATGTGGCGCGGATCGGCCAATGGCCGCCAATCGACGCCCTCGGCCACTTTCGGCAGCATCAGCCAGGTATGGACGCCGTTGGTCCGCACCAGGATGGTGACGCCTTCCTCCGGCTCCCGCCAGTCGGAATTGGCTGGGATCAGCGATCCGGCGACGCCCGCGGCCAGATAGAAGAGCGGCAGGCCGATCAGCAGCCCGAGCGCCTTCAGCGCTCTCGCGGTCCGCAGCCGCTTTTTGTTGACTGAAGTCATTCAATAGTGACCCTACTCTGCGCGAACGAGGAGATCACACAGTCTGCTCGCTTGGAGCCTAGCCGCTACTCAGATCCTTATCCAAAAGGACGAAAAATTGCCCGCCCAACTATGTTGTTGAATGTATTGGCAGCGAGAGCATTCCCTAACCAGCTGTCAGGCGGTCCTTCAGATAGTAGCGCTCGACCTCGCCTAGGTTCTCGTCCAACTCGTAGACCATCGGCTGGCCGGTCGGGATTTCGAGGCCGGTGATCTCGTCATCGGGGATGTTGGAGAGGTGCTTCACCAGCGCCCGCAATGAATTGCCGTGGGCGGAGATGAGCACGCGCTCGCCCTGCCGCAGCGCGGGAGCGATCCGCTCCTCCCAATAAGGAAGCACCCGTGCGATCGTATCCTTCAGGCTTTCAGTGTTCGGGATCGCAATGCCCGCATAGCGCCGGTCATTGGTGAGGTCGAACTCGCTTCCGGCCTCCTGCGCGGGGGGCGGAATGTCGAAGCTGCGGCGCCAGATATGAACCTGCTCCTCACCGTGGCGGGCGGCCGTCTCCGCCTTGTTGAGGCCGGTGAGGCCGCCATAGTGACGCTCGTTCAGGCGCCAATGCTTTTCGACCGGCAGCCACAGCCGCCCCATATGCTCAAGGGCGATGTTGAGCGTCTTGATCGCGCGGGTCTGAAGCGAAGTGAAGCAGAGGTCGAAGTCCAGGTCGCGTGCCGCCATCAGCTCGCCCGCCGCCCGCGCTTCCTCGGCGCCTTTCTCAGTAATGTCGACGTCCCACCAGCCAGTGAAGCGGTTCTCGAGGTTCCAGTGCGATTGGCCGTGACGGATCAGAACGAGGCGCGGCATCAGCGCTTCGGCTTTTCGAGGTCGGGAAGGATCGCCCAAAGCGCATCCATGCATGAGCGGCCGAGCGCGCGGCTGCGGTCCGGCGACCAGCCTTCTACCGGATCGGGAAGGTCGTCATTGTCCTTGAACGGCATTTCCAGCGTCATCGAAACGGCGCCGTAGCGCTCGGCGAGCTGCGCCGTGGACATGGACAGATTGGCCTTGCCGGGAGCAGGAATCTCATAGCCCTTCTCCGTCTGGAAATCGGGAGAGATAGCGACCAGTGCATTCGAAAAGGCGTCGAACAAAGCGCCCTGCTCCTTCGTCCACGACGGAATGCCTTCGAAGCCCGCAAGGAAGTTCGCGGCGATAGCCTCGTCGCCATGCACGTCCATCGCAAAGTCGACGCCGGTTTTGTCCATCTCGTTGCGGACGTAGAGCACTTCGGGGCTCCTCTCCGCCGTCGGCTCGTGCCATTCGCGGTTGAGGTTGACGCCGACCGCGTTTGTGCGGAGGTGCCCGCGCTTTGAGCCGTCGGGGTTCATGTTGGGCACGACGTGGAAGGTCGCTCGTTCGCGGAGACGCCGGGAAACGGGATCGGAGTCATCGAGCAGCTTTTCGAGCGCGCCTTCCATCCACCATTCGGCCATCGTCTCGCCTGGATGCTGGCGGGCGTAGAGCCAGACCTGCAGCTTGCCGGTGCCGAACTTCAGATAATCCATCTCCTGCCCGTCGAGCGTCTGCCCGAGCGAGCGATACTCGACGGCCGGATGCTGCACGGCATCGGCAATGAGGTCGTGGTGCCGCTCCATCGTATAGGGCGCGAAATAGGCGAACCAGACGCTGTCGGCGGAGGGCGTGACGCGGGTGGTGAGAACGCCGCCCTTGTAGCTGCTCTCTGCGCGCTGCCATTCCTCCCGGTCGTGGGACATGCAGATATTGTAACCGTCCCAACCATGCGGATAGGCCGAGCCCGCACAATTCAGGATGCGAAGCTCCACTTCGCGGCCGGCGGCGCCGGTCAGGCGGAAATAGAACCATTGGTAGAAGTCGGACATGTGGTCCTTGACGATCTCAAGGTCAACGCGGTCGCCTTCGATGGCGACCAGGCGAATGTTGCCGCCATCGAAGGCGCTCGAAACGGATAGGGTCATGGCGCGCTGATAGTGCGGCCCGACTCTCCAGGGAAGTCACTAAACAAAGCCTGCGCAAGCCTTTCCACCGCCGCGCGCGGCGTAGCAGCGTCGGTGCCGGCACGGGCAGCGGTCTGGGCGCGGCCCTCCCAGAAGACGCTCTGGTCTGAGCGGCGACGGATCGAGACCTCGAGCTGGGTGGCGACTTCGCTTCCGGCGGCCGCGGAGCGAGGACTGGCGATGGTGCTGCGTCCCTGTGAAAGCGCGAGGCGGCTGCCCTGTTCGACGTCGATGAGAGCGATCTGTTCGGACTGCTGCGCATTCGGCACGACGGTCCAGCCAAGGCGCCGAAGCTGGCTCTCGACCGAATAGCGGTAGAAGGGAAACTCCACATTATTCCGATCCGCCGCATCGGCCGCGTCAACAGCGATGGTAGAGCGCGCGACCGGCTGGCCGAGATGGAAGCGCGTGGCCTCGACCGCGCCTTGCCGACTGCCGCCGCCGATGGTGGAGCAGGCGGCGACTGATGCCGCGAGCAGAAGTACAGAGCCGCGCAGAAGAGAAGCTTTCATCCCGAACCTCGTGCCAAGATCGTGTGAGCAGTGTAACGACCGTCGCCGCATTTCGCTGCATCTAAGTAGAAGGCAGAGACGTGCCGCAATGCTTGACTTTGACGGCTTCCCTCCATAGGGGAGCGCCTTCTTTTCCAGCAATTAGATTTGAAAGACAGGCGTTACGGCCATGAAGATCCGCAACTCATTGAAGTCCCTCAAGGCGCGTCACCGGGACTGCCGCGTGATCCGTCGTCGGGGCCGCACCTACGTCATTAACAAGACGAATCGCCGTTTTAAGGCGCGCCAGGGCTAAGCCCGCGCGCCGAAGCTCAGCTTCGCTACATCAGATAACGACACAGCACCGTTTTCGGCGCTGTGTCGTTGTGCCTGAACGCATCTGGCGAAGCCTGCCGCTTCTTCCTAGAAGGCGCCGCGATGCAGCTCAATAACCAGGAAATCGAACGGCTCGCGCGAGAAGGCGTCGCCGCTCTTCAGCAGGGTCGCCCCGCCGAGGCACGCAGCCGTTTCGAGAGCGTGACGGCCACCGGCAGGGCGGGGGTTCAGATCTGGCTTCTGCTGGCGACGGCATGCCGTGCCCAGCAAGATACGGCGGCAGAGGAAGCCGCGGTCGATCAGGCGCTGAAGATCGAACCGCAACTGGTGCGGGGGCTCGTGATGAAGGGTGACTGCCGCGCGAAGCTGGGCGACGATCGGAACGCCGTGTTTCTCTACAAAAAGGCGCTCCGCCTCGCTTCGGATCAGACCTTGCCGCAGGATCTCGTTGCCGAACTCCGTCGGGCGGAAACCGCCGCGGCGCAGATAGACGCCCGCTTTGCCAGTGATCTAGATGCTTCCTTGGCGGCTGAAGGCCTGCCTGCCGAACGTCGCAGCGCCCGTTTTCAGCATTCGCTCGACATCATGGCTGGCAGAAAGCAGGTCTACCTTCAGGAGCCGACCGGCTATTATTTCCCGGAACTGCCGCAGGTCCAATATTTCGATACAACGCTGTTTGATTGGGTGCCTGCCGTCGAGGCGGCTACCGATGCCATTCGGCAGGAGTTGGTGGCGGTAATGGAACCGGGTCTCGACGGCTTTCGGCCCTATATTCAGTCCGATCCCAATCAGCCGCGTTATCACCCGCTGCTCGACAAGCGCGACTGGAGCGCACTGTTCTTCTGTGAGAATGGAGTGCTGTCGGACGAGGTGATCGCGCGCTGCCCGAAGACGTGGGAAGCCGTGCAAGCTGCGCCTCTGGCCTGGGTGGGCGGCTGGGATCCCACGGTCATGTTTTCGCTTTTGCGGCCGGGCACGCGGATCCCCGCCCATACCGGCACCCATAACACACGGCTCGTCTGCCACCTTCCCCTGATCGTTCCGCCGAATTGCGGTTTCCGGGTGGGCAATGACGTGCGGCAGTGGGAGGAAGGGAAGCTGCTCATCTTCGACGACACGATCGAGCATGAGGCCTGGAACGACAGCTCCGAAGACCGGGTGGTGCTGATCTTCAACATCTGGAGGCCCGAGCTCAGCGAGCGGGAGAGGCGTGAACTAACCGCCCTTTTCTCGGTTGCCGGTATGGGTCAGGGCACAAACCGATGAGCACAAGCGTCCGCGGCGTCGTCTTCGACGTCGGCAACGTTCTTTACGGCTGGGACCCCGACAGCTTTCTTGTCCGGCAGGTTGCGGACGATGCCGAGCGCCTACGCTTCATCGAGGATGTGGGGCTTTGGGAATGGCATGACAGCCTCGACGGTGGTCGGCCCTTTCATGAGGCGGAGGCGGAGCTTTCCGGCAAATTTCCAGAATATGCGCATCTGATTTCCGCCTGGGGCAATCGGTTCGGCGAAACCATCTCCGATCCGGTGCCGGGGGTGCATGCGATTGTCGAGGAGCTGGACGCGAAGGGCGTGCCGCTCTTCGCCATTACCAATTTTTCCGCCGACTTCTGGAAGCCGTTTTACGAGCGGGAGAAGGCGTTCTTCGGACGCTTTCGCGATATCGTCGTGTCGGGCGAGGAGAAGCTGCTGAAGCCGGACCCCGCCATCTACTATCTCGCGCTCCGCCGCTTCGGCCTGAAGGCGGAAGAGGTGCTGTTCATCGACGACCGCGAGATCAATGTCGAAGGTGCGCGGGCGGTGGGGATGCAGGCGCATCTATTCACCACTGCCGAGGATTTGCGCCTGCGTCTGGAGGCGGAAGGGCTGCTCTGAACCTTTAGGCGGAATAAGCTTTGTCGTTTCGATGCGGCAAAGATGGCCTGAAAAGCTCTGGATCGTGCGGCACGGCCAAAGCGCCGGCAATGTGGCGCGCGAGGCGGCGCATGCGGCCGGGCACAGCATGATCGACATCCCGATCCGCGACGTGGACGTGCCGCTGAGCGATCTCGGCCAACGCCAAGCCCAGGCGCTCGGTCACTGGTTCGCGGCCTTGCCGGACGAGGAAAAGCCGGAGATCCTCATCTCCTCGCCTTATGTGCGGGCGCGACAGACGGCTCAGGCGATCTGCGTGGTGGGGGGCGTGGCGGAGAGGCGGCCGCCGATCCTCGACGAGCGGCTCCGCGAGCGGGAATTCGGCATCTTCGACCGCCTCACCACCAAAGGAATTCACGAGAAGTATCCGGAAATTGCGGAGCATCGCGCGCTCCTCGGCAAATTTTATCACCGGGCACCCGGCGGCGAGAGCTGGGCGGACGTAATCCTGCGCCTTCGCGGCGCGCTCGACACGATCAGCCTCCATCATGCCGATCGCCGCGTGCTGATCGTCTGCCACCAGGTCGTGGTGCTCTGCCTCCGCTACATCCTCGAGGAGATGGACGAGGCGCAGGTGCTCGCCATCGACAAGGAGGCAGATGTGCTGAATTGCGGCGTCTGCGAATATGAATTCCAGCCGGACGATGCGAAGCTCTGCGTGCCGAAGCTCGTCCGCTACAATTTCGCCGCGCCGCTCCTCGCCGAGCATGCGCCGATCACCGCCGAACCCGACGAGATCACAGGCGCACGATGAAGGAACCCCGCGCAGTCGACGCCGACCTGCTGAAACGTTTCCCGCTGCCTCGTCATCCTGACGATGCGGGGAAGGAGGATCGCGGGCGCCTGCTGGTGGTGGCCGGGAGCCGCGAATTGCCGGGCGCGGCTCTGCTTGCGGGAACGGCTGGTCTTCGCGCCGGATGCGGCAAACTTCAGATCGCGACTGCTGCCAGCATTGCAGTGCAGCTCGGCATTGCGGTTCCTGAGGCGCGGGTGATCCCGCACCGTGAGACGGAAGAAGGCTGCATCGATGAGAGCGAGATCGCACCTTTGCTCAAATGGGCAAAAGGTGCGCAGGCGATGCTGCTCGGCTGCGGGCTTCAGCAGGGCGCGCCGCTCGAAAAGCTGCTCGACGCGCTGCTAGCGAGCGGCATCGATATCCCGCTCGTGCTCGATGCCGCGGTGCTGAGCAAGCTTGCCCACCGCGCCGAACCGCTGAAGGCGTGGCAAGGCGGCGCGGTCATCCTGCCGCATGCCGGCGAGATGGCGAGCCTGCTTGGCCGTGAGCGGGAGGAAGTGGAGGCTGAGCCGCTTGCCGCAGCCCGCAATGCCTCCGAGCGGCTGGGCGTCACCGCCGTCATTAAGGGCGAATATAGCTTCATCGTCTCGCCGGACGGTGAAGCCTTCCGCTATCGCGGCGGCGGCGTCGGCCTTGCCACCTCAGGTTCGGGCGATGTGCTGGCCGGCATCGTCGGCGGCCTCTGCGCACGCGGCGCCGATCCGCTGACCGCGGCTTTGTGGGGTGTGCATCTGCACGGCGAAGCGGGACGAAAACTCTCCGCCAGCGTCGGCCGCGTCGGCTTTCTCGCCAGAGAGCTTGTCGATCTTGTTCCAAGGATCATGGGCGGCGGCGCCTAACTTTGGCGCCCGCCGCCCGTTCAGCCTTACCGCGCCCGCTGAGCCTGCGGCGTCGATTGGTAGGTTGAAGGCCGCTTCTGCGCTACCATCGGGAAGGTCTCGCCGCCGTGATAGGTCACGGTTCCGCACATATAGTCGCCCTTCGCCGAAAGCTTGCCGTCGAACAGGACGTCACCTTCGGTGGAAGCGACGACCATGTGGACATGGTTGCCCGTCAGAGTGAGCTCTCGCAGGACAACGGGCGCGGTCCTCGACGGCGCTAGCGATCCGCCATAGTCTGCGCCTACGAAGCCGATCGACATGAGTCCAAAGCTGGGCAGTCCCCGGGGAACCATCAGGAAATCCCAATGGCCGTGAAGGTTCGGGGCTTCGCCGCCCGCCGCAGCGGCTCCTGCGTCGCAGGTCACGGTAATCGGCATCGCAGGCTGCGCACAAACTGCCGCAGGGGCAGCGCAGGCGGCAAGCAGGGCAAGCGTCATCAAACGTATCATCTTCATTCTCCATGTTCGGATGGGAGGCGCTGGTCGCCCGGTGCCGCCGCCATTCGCCGGGCTCCGCCGCCTCGACAAGCCGGGCTTTCGCCAATAGCCTCGGCTTTTTCGCCAAGGTGGGATGCATGCAGTTCACGCAGCGCCAACGCCCTGATTGGGGCAGATGGAGGCCGCTCCTGGTGGCGCTACCGCTGGGCCTGCTCCTCGGCTTCCTGGGTCCCTTCGGCTCCTACCCGGCCTACCCGACCGCTACCCGCTACGCATTCTGGCTGGGGCTTACGGCCATGGGTGTGGTGGCTGCGGTCGCGGCGGAGGCCTTGCTGCCCGTATCCATATTTCGCAGCCGTGCTATCCGGACGGGAGCCGTCGCTCTGGTTTCCGCCTTGCCGATGATGTTCGTCGTGGCTTGGACAATGTCTCTTCTTCAGCCGGGCCGAGTTTTCATGCCCCAGCAGCTGCCGGCTCTGTTCGGGGCGGTCGCAGCAGTTCAATTGCTGATTGTCTACGCGGCCACCATTGTCGCCCCCAAGGTTGATGACGCCGATCCGGTCGGCCGTGCGCCGGCTCTGGCGGAACCTAGCGTGGAGGCAGTTCCGCCTGCTGCCTTTCCGACTGCCTTGCTAAGCAAACTGCCGCCCGGGGTCGGCAGCGAGATCATCGCGCTAGAAACCGAAGATCACTATCTTCGCGTACATACGAGCGCGGGAAGCGCCTTGATCCTAATGCGGATGGCCGATGCGGTGGCCATGCTCGACCCGCGCTTGGGTGCGCAGGTCCATCGCCGCTGGTGGGTCGCGGAACGAGCCGTTACGCAAGTGCAGAGGGATGGGCAAAAGCTCTGTCTCTGCCTGACGAACGGGATTGCTGTTCCCGTTGGCCGAACCTTCTTGGGCGTGGCGAGAGCGAGGTTCGCATCTGCCCCTAACGCCCACCCTTCGCCGATAGAGGTAGGCGTCTAGGCTTTCGCCTTGTGCCGTTCCAACTCGTCGCCGATTAGGCGGGCTACGTGCACGACGTTGGTTGAACCCGGCGTGCCGAAGGGGACGCCGGCGGTGATGATGATGCGCTGGCCACCTTTGGCGATGCCATGGCGGAGGGCCATACGCTTGGCCTTGGCAATCATTTCCTCGAAGCTGTTCACGTCCCGCGTTCGCACAGCATGGGCGCCCCAGAGCAGGCCCATCTTGCGCGCCGTCTTCAGCGAAGGGGTGAGAACGAGGAGCGGCACCGAAGGCCGTTCGCGGGCAACGCGGCGGGCGGTGGAGCCCGATGACGTGAAGCAGACGATTGCCGCAGCCTCGACCGTGCTGACGATGTTGCTGGCCGCCGCGGCGATCGCGTCGTTGGTAGTAGGGTCCGGAAGCGTCTCGGTGAAGTGGACGCGGGCATTGTAGCCCGGATCCTGCTCCACGCTGGTCGCGATGCGGTTCATGATGGCGACGGATTCGCAGGGCCATTCGCCGGACGCGCTTTCCGCCGACAGCATGATCGCGTCGCCGCCGTCATAGACCGCCGTCGCCACGTCCGACACTTCGGCGCGGGTCGGCGAAGGCGAGGTGATCATCGATTCCAGCATCTGCGTCGCGACCACCACTGGGCGACCGAGGCGGCGGGCGGTCTCGACAATGCGCTTCTGAAGTGGCGGCACCTGCTCGGGCGGGAGCTCAACGCCCAGATCGCCGCGCGCGACCATGACGGCGTCCGCAAGCTCGAGGATACCGTCCAGCCGGTCGATTGCGGCCGGCTTCTCGATCTTGGCAAGGAGCGCGGCCCGGCCCGCGATCAGCCGCCGCGCCTCGGCCACGTCCTCCGGCCGCTGCACGAAGGAAAGCGCGATCCAGTCGACATGATGGTCGAGCGCGAAGGCTAGATCCGCGCGGTCTTTCTCGGTGAGCGCCGCGAGCGGCAGTACCACGTCGGGAACGTTAAGGCCTTTGTTGTTGGAAATCGTGCCGCCGACTTCGACCATCGTCTCGATGCGTGTCTCGTCGATGCTGAGTACGCGGAAGACGAGCTTGCCGTCATCGACGAGCAGCCGGGCACCGGCCTCGATCGCTTCGAAAATCTCTTTGTGCGGCAGCGTGACGCGTGTCTCGTCGCCAGGCGCCTTCTCGCAGTCGAAGATGAAGGTCTGGCCCTTCTTGAGCTGCGCCTTGCCCTCGGTGAACTGACCGACCCGAAGCTTCGGCCCCTGCAAATCCGCGAGGATCGTGGTCGGCCGTTCAAGCTCTTTTTCAAGTCCGCGGATCGTCTCGATGAGCTTCAGGTGATCAGAATGCTTGCCGTGGCTCATGTTGATGCGAAAGGCGTCGGCGCCGGCTTCCGCCAGCTTCCGGATCATCTTCGGCGTGTTGCTCGCGGGCCCGAGGGTGGCGAGGATTCGCACCTTGCGGCTGCGGGGGACGAACTGGCTTTGTGCGGTCTCGAAGGTGGCCATGGGTGGCGGAATAGCCACTATTGGTGACAGTTCAACCCGTGGCGAAAAGGAGCCTTGAGCGGCCCGGCGGCCAATCCTACAGCCACGGCTTCATTTCAGAATCGGGGTGGGACTAGGAACATGGCGGAAGGATCGATCGCGGCCGACGAACTGAGGCTGCTCATCGAGCGGATCGAGCGGCTGGAAGAAGAGAAGAAGGCGATCGCCGACGACGTGAAGGACGTCTACGGCGAGGCCAAAGCCCGCGGCTACGACACCAAGACGATGCGGGCGATCGTCCGCCTCCGCAAGATGGAGAACCATGTCCGGCAGGAAGCCGAGGCGCTTCTCGACACCTACAAGGCAGCGCTCGGCATCGACTGATTGAAGCCGGTGAATCCCGTCGCTAGAAGATCAAGCGGGGCATTCACGAACATGAAGGTGACGAGCGGCGATGGCCGGCCATAGTAAATTCAAGAACATCATGCATCGGAAGGGCGCCCAGGACAAAAAGCGCTCGGCTATGTTTTCGAAGTTGTCGCGGGAAATCACCGTGGCGGCGAAGATGGGCACGCCCGATCCAGACATGAACCCACGCCTTCGCGCGGCCGTGCTCGCCGCCAAAGCGCAGTCGATGCCAAAGGACAATATCCAGCGGGCGATCGACAAGAGCTCGGCGGGCGACGCCGATAATTATGAGGAAATCCGCTACGAAGGCTTCGGTCCCGGCGGCGTTTCGCTGATCGTCGAGGCGCTCACCGACAACCGGAACCGCACCGCGACCAATGTGCGGACCATCTTCTCGAAGAATGGCGGCAATCTGGGCGCGTCGGGTTCCGTTAGCCATGGCTTCAGCCGGCTCGGCCTCATCACGTATCCGGCCGCGGCGGGCGATGCGGACGCAGTGTTCGAGGCAGCCATCGAGGCGGGCGCGGAGGATGTGGAGTCGGACGAGGACGGCCACCAGATCTGGACCGCGCAGGAGGACCTGCACGAGGTCGCCAAGGCGCTGGAGGCGGCGCTCGGGGAGCCGGAAAGCACCAAGCTTGCGTGGCGCCCGCAGACGCCGGTTGAGGTCGGCGAAGGCGAGGCCGGTACGCTGTTGAAGCTGATCGACGCGCTCGAGGACGATGACGACGTCCAGACGGTGTGGGGCAATTATGAAGTCTCCGACGAGGTGATGGAGAAGCTCGGCTGATCATAATCGGCCTCGATCCGGGCCTAGGCTGCACCGGCTGGGGCGTGATCCGCGCTGAGGGAAACCGGCTGAGCCACATCGCGAACGGGCAGGTCAGGACCGATCCTAAAGCGGAATTGCCGGAGCGGCTGGTGAAGCTGGATGCGGCGCTGGGCCAGCTCATTGCCGAGTATCGTCCGGATGCGGGAGCGGTCGAGGAAGTGTTTGTAAACGAGAATCCGCAGTCGACGCTGAAGCTCGGACAGGCGCGGGGCGTCGTGCTGCTTGCCGCCGCGAAGAGCGGGATGTCGGTCGGAGAATATGCGCCTACTTTGGTAAAGAAGGCGGTGGTCGGCACCGGCGGGGCGGACAAGGCGCAGGTGCACGCGATGATCGCGCGCCTGCTGCCCGGAGCGAAGATTGCCGGTGCGGACGCGGCGGACGCGTTGGCCGTGGCGATCACCCATGCCCATCATCTGGCGAGCGCGCGGGCGCTGCGGGGCGCGGCATGATTGCGAAGCTCCGCGGCCTCCTCGACAGCTTCGGCGCCGATCATGCGGTGATCGACGTGCAGGGCGTCGGCTATCTCGCCTTCGCTTCCAGCCGCACCCTGTCGCAGCTCGGCGCGATTGGGGACGAGGTCGTGCTCCACACCGAGATGCTGGTGTCGGAGGACGACATTCGCCTCATCGGCTTCACGTCTGCGGAGGAGCGGGACTGGTTCCGGCTGCTGACATCGGTTCAGGGCGTCGGCGCACGGGTCGCGCTTGCGATCCTCTCCGCCCTCACCGCCGACGAACTCCACCGCGCCATCGCCAGCGGCGACAATGCGATGGTGGCGCGGGCGCAGGGCGTTGGGCCAAAGCTCGCCCAGCGCATCGTTAACGAGCTGAAGGACAAGGCGGGCGGCGTGGTGCTCGGTCCTGCTGCTACCGGAGCGGCCGTACCCGCGGGAAGCCACGCTGCGGACGCGGTGTCGGCGCTGCTCAACCTCGGCTTCCGGCCCGCCGAAGCCTCGGGCGCAGTGGCCAAGGCGGAAGCGGAGCTCGGACCTGAAGCCAGCCTCGATGCTTTGGTCCGCACGGCGCTCAAGAAAGCCGCGCGATGACCGATCCGGGCCGTATCATCACCGGCGACCGCCGCCCTGAAGATCTCGACGCGGCGCTGCGGCCGAAGACGCTCGACGATTTCGTCGGGCAGAAGGCGGCGCGGGAGAATCTGCGGGTATTCATTGAGGCGGCGAAGAGCCGCGGCGATGCGCTCGACCATGTGCTCTTCTTCGGACCGCCGGGGCTCGGCAAGACGACGCTTGCGCAAATCATCGCGCGGGAGCTTGGCGTCGGGTTTCGGGCGACGTCCGGACCGGTGATCGCCAAGTCGGGTGATCTTGCGGCTTTGCTAACCAACCTCGAGGATGGCGACGTCCTCTTCATTGACGAGATCCACCGACTCAACCCGGCGGTGGAGGAGGTGCTCTATCCGGCGATGGAGGACCGGGCGCTTGACCTGATGATCGGCGAGGGGCCGTCCGCGCGGTCGGTGCGGATCGACCTGCCGAAGTTCACACTCGTAGGCGCGACGACGCGGCAGGGCCTTATCACCACGCCGCTTCGGGACCGGTTCGGTATTCCGGTGCGGCTGAATTTCTACACGGTCGAAGAGCTGGAAAAGGTGGTGCGCCGCGCCGCGGGGCTGCTGGGCCTTTCGCTCACCGATGATGGCGCGAGCGAGATTGCACGGCGCTCACGCGGAACGCCACGCATTGCCGGACGGCTGTTGCGGCGCGTGCGGGATTTCGCGCAGGCGGCGGGTTCGGCGGAGGTTGATGCGACCGTGGCGGACGGCGCCCTGACACGGATGGAGGTGGATGGGCTCGGTCTCGATGCGATGGACCGGCGCTACCTCAGCATGATCGCTGACATCTACAAAGGCGGGCCGGTGGGTGTTGAGACGCTGGCGGCGGGCCTTTCCGAGCCGCGCGACACGATCGAGGAAGTAATCGAGCCCTATCTTATTCAGCTCGGCCTCGTCGCACGGACGGCGCGGGGGCGCTGCCTCAATGGGCGCGGCTGGACCCATCTCGGGATCACGCCGCCCAAGTCGGCGCAGGAAGGGCTTTTCGACAGCAAGTGATCGGGGGAAGTATGCGTTTGATGAAGCTGGCAGCGGCCGGTGCGGCGCTAATGCTGGGCGCGCCCGCGACAGCGCAGGATGCGGCACCCAATTACGGTGAAGCTGGAAACTGGCTGTGCCTGCCCGGGCGGACCGACCCCTGCTCCTCGCCCCTGCCGACGACGGCGCTGAACGCCAACGGCTACGGCTCGGTCGGGCAGAGCATGCCGAACCAACAGGCGACGGTAGACTGTTTCTATGTCTATCCGACGGTGTCGCGCGATGCGGGGCTCAACTCCGACCTCACCACCGGCCCCGAAGAGATTGCGGCCGCAAGCGTGCAGTTCGCTCGCTTCTCCAGCGCCTGCCGTCCCTTTGCCCCCGTCTACCGGCAGCTCACCCTGTCATCGATCCCGCGCGCGGCGGCAGGGGAGAACGTGTTGCCGAACTTCGCCATTGCCTATGGCGACGTGCTCGCCGCCTGGCGGCACTATCTCCAGCATCACAATCAAGGCCGGCCCTTCGTTCTTGTCGGCCATAGCCAAGGGACGATCCACCTGCAGCGATTGCTGGCGCGCGAGATCGAGGGCACCCCCGCGGCAAGCCGCATGCTCTCGGCGATCCTGCTCGGCTTCAACACGGAGGTGCCGGAGGGGAAGCTGGTCGGCGGTACTTTCCAGAAGACGCCGCTCTGCTCCCGCGTCGGAGAGACGGGCTGCGTCATCAGCTACGTCTCCTTCCGCGCCACCAACCCGCCGCCACCCGGCGCCTTGTTCGGGCGTGCGGTGCGGCCGGGCATGACGGTCGCCTGCACCAACCCCGCGCGCTTTGCCAAGCAGACGGCGCCGCTCGACAGCTATTGGTGGGCCGGCGGTTCGGCGACGCGTGAGCCGTCGCCTATCAAATGGTCGAGCAGCGGCAATCCGCCGACCGGCTTCGTCCGTACGGACGGCCTCGTTTCCGCCGCCTGCGTCACCCGCGGCAATGTCGGCTACTTATCGCTGGTGGTGAATGCAGACCCTGCCGATGCGCGAACCGACGAGATACCCGGCGATGTTGCGATCGGTGGTGTTGTCCAGCGCGGCTGGGGCATGCATCTGGCAGACATGAGCGTGGCGCAAGGCGACCTTATCGCGCTTGTCGAGGCACAGGCGGATTTGTTTCGTCGGCAAAAGTGATTCAGTTCGTCCGTTCTACCTTCCGCGCAGAGTCCCGGATGGTTAACAGCGAGGCGTGAGCAGGGACATCGACAAGCCTTACGAGGGGGCTTTCACCGGCAAGACCCACCGCTTCGCGCTCCGCGTCTATTTCGAGGACACGGACACGGCGGGGATTGTCTATTACGCCAACTACTTGCGCTTCATGGAGCGGGCGCGGTCCGACATGCTGCGCTGCGTCGGCGTCGACCAGCGCGCGGCGCTGGAACGCGGCGACGGCGTCTATGCGGTGGCCGAGGCGCAGATCAAATATCGCATGCCGGCAAAGCTCGATGACGCGCTGGTGGTGGTGAGCCGCGTCGTCGAGGTGCGCGCCGCATCCTGCGTCATTCATCAACGAGTCATGCGCGGAGATGAAATCCTTACGGACGCGAAAGTGACGGCTGCTTTCCTTTCGCCGGAGGGCCGTCCCAAACGCCAGCCGCGCGAGTGGGTGGAGATATTCGAGCGGCTGAAAGGGGAGGATGAGTGAGCAATCTGGGTGCTGAGGGCGGAATGGCGGAGGCGATGTCCCCGATCGCTTTGTTCCTGCAGGCCGACATTGTCGTCAAATCGGTCATGGTCGGCCTGATCCTCGCCAGTATCTGGACCTGGGCGATCATCATCGGCCACGCCTTCCGCCTCCGCCGCCTCGCACGGGAGAATGCGCGGTTCGAGCGCGAATTCTGGAAGGCGCAGGACATAGACGCCTTTCACGAGGCCGAGGGGCGGAAGGACATCCCCAGCGCCAAGGTGTTCGCCGCCGGTATTGCCGAATGGCGCCGCTCGACGGCCGGTAAGACGCTCGACAGGGAAGGCACGCGTTCGCGGCTTTCGGTGGCGATGCATGCCGCCGTGGGTCAGGAGGTGGACCGGCTCGCCGACCGCCTTAACATCCTCGCCACGATCGGATCGGTCGCGCCGTTCGTCGGCCTGTTCGGCACCGTCTGGGGCATCATGCGAAGCTTCAACGACATCGCGGGCGCCAACAACACCAGCCTTGCGATCGTCGCGCCCGGCATTGCCGAGGCCCTGTTTGCGACCGCGATCGGCCTGTTCGCCGCCATCCCGGCGGTGATCGCCTACAACCGCATGACGCACGGCATCAACCGGATGGAGGCGCGGCTTACGCGCTTCGCCGACGGCTTCCACGGCACTCTTTCCCGCGAATTGGAGCATGAGGCCTGACCATGGCGATGGGCCCCATCCATAGCGGCGGGCAGCGGAGGCGCCGGACTCCGATGGCGGAAATCAACGTCACGCCTATGGTGGACGTGATGCTGGTGCTCCTCATCATCTTCATGGTGACGGCGCCGTTGCTGGTTGCCGGCGTGCCGGTGGACCTTCCGGACAGCAAGGCGGGCGCCCTCGATCAGGAGCAGAAGCCCGTCCAGGTTTCGCTCGATGCGAGCGGTGCCATCTTCATCGACGAGGCGCCGACCAGCGAGGCGGAGCTTGCAACGCGGCTTCAGCAGATCGCCGCCGCGAGCCGCGAGGAAGGCGGCCCGCGCATCTTTCTCCGCGCCGACCGTGGGCTCGATTACGGGCGCGTCATGGGCGTGATGGGCGAGATCAATAATGCCGGGCTCCGCAAGGTGGCTTTGGTCAGCGTCGCAGGGCCGGAAGGATAATGGACCGGGCGGAGGCAACTGGCTTTGGCGTTGCCGTGGCGGGCCATGCGGCCCTGCTCGGCGTGCTGTCGATGGGCTTTGCCAATGCCGTTCAGCCGCCGCTGATGAACGCGCCGATAGAGGTCTCGTTCGTTGACGAGGTGGGGCTGGAATCCACCGTCACCGAAATTTCCACCGAGCCGCCGGCGCAGAGCGTCGCACCCGAACTGGGCGCGCCGGAAGAGGCCGCGCCCGAACCTGCTGAAACGCCGGCGCCGCCCGAACCCGCGCCCAAGGCCGCCGAAGCGCCGCCCGAGCCGAAGCCGGTGCCGAAGCAGGCCGTGAAGCCGGCGCCTGCC
Organism: Allosphingosinicella sp.; assembly: GCF_036402135.1. Lineage (GTDB taxonomy): Bacteria > Pseudomonadota > Alphaproteobacteria > Sphingomonadales > Sphingomonadaceae > Allosphingosinicella. The sequence goes on from NZ_DASWTN010000040.1 coordinate 38,750, forward strand.
AAACCTGCTCCAGCTAAGCCCGCGGTCGCCAAGCCGAAGGCCGCAGCGCCCTCGGGCAAGGCCAACGAAACGAAGGGATCGAGCCTCGGCGAATTGCTGAAGGGCATCGGCAGCGATCCGTCGCCGTCCAAGTCCGTGAAGCCGACCGGAGCGGTGATGAGCAATCAGGCCGCGGCCAGCATAGGCGCGGCCATCCAGCGCCAGATCCAGCCCTGCGCCGACCGCCAGGTGAACCCTGGCCCCGGCGCGAACCGGATCCGCACGCGCGTCAACCTCAGGCTCAATCGCGACGGGTCGCTGGCGGCGCGGCCTAAAGTGCTTGGCCAGACGGGCGTCGACGATGGAAACAGCCGCTATGCGGCGCGCGTAGCAGACCTTGCCATTGCCGCCTTCGTCGGCTGCTCGCCGCTTCGCGGGCTGCCAGAAGAGCTGTACGACGTGCCGCGCGGCTGGAGCAATTTCACCATGAATTACAAGCTACCCGGATGAGGGGAAGAATAGTGCGCGTATCGACATACTTGAAAACCGCGGCGGCATCTTTGCTACTGCTTGGGACCTCGGCATTTGCCCAGGAGACGCAGCCGCCCGCTGATCCGGCCGCGGAGCAGGGTGGGCTTGAAGTGGACGTAGTCGGCGGCATTTCGGCGCCGATGCCGATCGCCATTCCCCACATGCCCACGCCCGCCTTCGCCAACACGGCTGCGGGCAACACCGAAATGCTCGGGCGGCAAATTGCAGAGATCGTCACTGCCGACCTCCGCAATTCCGGGCTGTTCCGGCCGATGGATACGAGCGCGCTCCCTCGCGTCTCCTACCCGCAGGTGACGGCGCCAGATTTCGGCTTCTGGGGCGGCAGCGGTGCGCAGGCTTTGGTGCAGGGGTTTGTGCAGGCGAACGGCAACGGCACGTTGACGGTCGGTTGCTATCTCTACGACGTGCTCGCGCAGACCGAGCTCGCGCGGCAGGGTTTCGTCGTCCAACCGGCGCAGTGGCGGCGTGCAGCGCATAAATGCGCCGATGCTGTCTATGCGCGCCTCACCGGCGAGGGACCCTATTTCGACAGCCGCATCGTCTACGTCTCGGAAACCGGGCCGAAGAACCGGCGCACCAAGCGGCTCGCTATCATGGATCAGGACGGCGCCAATCACCGCTTCCTGACCAACGGCCAGAATGTCGTGCTGACGCCGCGCTTCGCGCCCAACCAGCAGACGATCGTCTACATGAGCTACGTCAACGATCAGCCGCGAGTCTATGTGTACGAACTCGGATCAGGACAGCAGCGGCTGCTCGTGAACCAGCCATACATGACCTTCGCGCCGCGCTTCTCGCCGGACGGGCGCTGGGTGCTGTTCTCGATGTCGGTCAACGGCAACACCGACCTTTACCGGGTCTCCGCATCCGGTGGCGCGCCGCAGCGGCTCACCAACGCGCCCGGCATCGATACCGGCGGCAGCTATTCGCCGGACGGACAGCAGATCGTGTTCGAAAGCGATCGTGGGGGATCGCAGCAGCTTTACGTGATGAATGCCGACGGCTCTGGCCAGCGGCGGATCAGCTTCGGCGGCGGCCAATATGCGACGCCGGTCTGGAGCCCGCGCGGCGACAATATCGCCTTCACCCGCATCGGCGGCGGCGGCTTCCGCATCGGCGTGATTAGCCCAGCGGGTGGCGGCGAGAAGATACTGACCGAAGCCTGGCAGGACGAGGGGCCGACCTGGGCGCCGAACGGCCGCGTCATCATGTTCTTCAGGACGGCGCAAGGCTCGGGCAAGGCGGACCTCTGGTCTGTGGACCTGACCGGCGTCAACGAACGCCGCATCCCGACGCCGCTCGACGGTTCCGACCCGGCCTGGTCGCCGCTGCTTCCATAAATGTACCGCGTTCAGAGGAGGAATAAATGAACAGACAGAGCCTGAAGATCGCCGCGCTCGCCGCCGCGCTCGCGCTCACCGCCGGCTGCGGCAAGAAAACGCCGGAGACGCTTCCGCCCGAACCGCCTCAGCAGGGGCAGACGGATGGCGGGCTCGGCACGGATCCGGGCGCAGGCAATGTCGGCGGAGCTGTCATTCCAGGTTCGCGCGCAGACTTCCTTCGCTCGGTGCCTTCCGACCGCGTCTTCTTTTCGACGGACAGCTATTCGCTCGATGCGGAGGACCGGGCGACGCTCGATGCGCAGGTGGCATGGCTGCAGCGCAACCCCGGCGTGCTGGTCACGATCGAAGGCCATGCCGACGAGCGCGGCACCCGCGAATATAACCTCGCGCTCGGGGATCGCCGCGCCAACGCGGCCAAGAACTATCTTCAGTCGCGCGGCATTGCCGCGTCGCGCCTGAACGTGGTGAGCTGGGGCAAGGAACGGCCGGTCGCACTCGGCTCAGACGAAGGCGCGTGGGCGCAGAACCGCCGCGCCGTCACGGTCGTCCCGCAATAAGCTAGGCGAGCGCCTCGTCCAGCAAGCGGGCGAGGCGCAGGCCGCCCTTGGCGATCCGCTCGCGAATGACCGGGATGAGGCGGCGAGTGGTTGCTTCGTCGATGACCGGCTCAGTCTCAGGAGCCGCGCCGCAGGGATCTTCCATCACGCTGCCATAGGCGAACTGGCGGGCCGCCTCCCAACCTTCGCGCGCCCAGTCTTCCGTCGTTCCGGTCCGCCACGCGGCCCGCTGTTCCGTACTGACTTCCGAAAGCACACCCGCGGCGTTGCCCGGCGGGTTGGAGATACCGCGGTCGGCGAGATAGCCGTCCCAGATGGCGTGAAGGTTGCGGCCGGTAATCGCGCCGTAGGATGCCCTGAAACGGTTGCCGCCGAGATCGCCCTTATCTCCGGCGTGGAGCGGCATGTGAAGATCGCCGACGAAATGGACGAGAAAGGCGAGGGCCATCAGCCGCTCTCGCTCCGGCAGCGTCTTGTCAGCAAGAAGCTTGGCATTGCGGTCGATCTGCGCGGACACGCAATTGCCGTCCCGGCAGGCGCTCTTCTGGTCGAACGGCTTGCAGACATCGACATTCTGATAATGCCAAGACGAGGCGTAGCTGAACCGATCGCCTAGCGTCTTTATGCAGTCGGGCCAGTAGCTCACTTCCTCGATCGTCGTGGCTGGGCAGGTCGGCGTGTCGAGCAACCCCGACTTCTTCATCAGCCGGTTAAGCTCGGCGCGCGTCGAAGGCTTCACCTCCATAAAGGCAATGCGGCCGACGCTGTAATGGCCATATTCCCACCAAGCGCCGGCAGGGGAGGCCGCAAGCGCAAGGGCGAGGCCGAGAAGGAGAGTGCGAAGCTTCAGCATGAGGCGCGTCTACGTTCCGATTGTGACAGTCATTCGTCGCCGTAGATGGCGACGCTGCGGCCCTTTGCCGATGCCATGCCGCGATACATTCCGGGCGTGTTGAAGGAATAGACGGTCTCGCCCTTCGGCGTCACGACGATGACGCCGCCGGTGCCGCCGAGCTCGCCAATCTCCTTCATCACAACGTCGGCGGCCTTCTGGGCGCTTTCACCTGCCAGCCGCATACGGGCGCAGATTTCATGGGCCGCACCTTCGCGGATGAAATATTCGCCGGCGCCGGTGGCCGAGATCGCGCAGGCGCGGTCGTCGGCATAGGTGCCGGCGCCGATGATTGGACTGTCGCCGATCCGACCCCAGCGCTTGCCCGTAAGGCCCCCGGTCGAGGTCGCGGCGGCGACATGCCCCTGCGTGTCGAGTGCCACTGCGCCCACCGTCCCATATTTCAGGTCGACGTCGAAATAGCTGAGGCTCTTCGACTTCAGCTCCTCGAGCTGGCGGCGGCGCTCCGGGGTGGCGAACCATTCCGGCGGCGCCTGCTCCAGCCCCTGCTGACGCGAAAATTCGTCGGCGCCCTCGCGGGACAGGAACACGTGCGGGCTCTTCTCCATCACCGCGCGGGCGAGGCTGATTGGGTTCTTGGTCGCCGTCGCGCCGGTCACCGCACCCGCGGCGCGGGTACGGCCGTCCATGATCGCCGCATCAAGCTCGTTCGTTCCCTGATAGGTGAAGACCGCGCCCCGCCCCGCGTTGAAATTCGGATTGTCCTCGAGCTCGCGCACCGTCGCCTCAACCGCATCGAGAGCGCTGCCGCCGCCCGCCAGCACCTTCGATCCCGTCGCCAGCGAATGGTCGAGCGCCGCCCGGATCTCCTTGTCCTTTTCCGGAGACAGGTTCTTCCGCTCGATCACGCCCGCGCCGCCATGGATGACGAGCTTCCACTCTCTTTGTTGGGCTTGAGCGGCATCGGTCATCAGCAAGGCTCCGAGAATCAATAGCAAACGCATGGGGCTACTCCCTAGGTGCCTGCCGCCTTAGCAGCGGCACGGCGGCGGCCCAACCGATTCCCTGCTATCAAGCGTAGGCGATAAGGCGGCCGAAGGTGGCGACGCCGAGCCACAGCGCCAGCGAGACTAAAGCCATCAACCGTGAAGGCGCGGTGGGCGGAGCGGCATCGAGCCGGCGGTAGAGGACGCGGAAGGCGACGGCATTTGCGAGCGCTATGCCGATCAGGACTAACTTCAGCCGGAAGATGCCGCTGCCGGCGAGCGCCACCGCATCTGCGGCGAAGAGAACGGAGCCGCTGGCGACGAGGATGAAGATTCCGGCAATTCCGAGCGGCGTCAGCGCCTCGGCCAGCGTCTGGAGCGGCAGGCGCGGGAAGGCGCCGAGCAGGCGAAGATCGATGAGGCCGATGCCGCCGAGGAGCAGGACCAGCCCCAGCAGATGGAGAACGTTCGCAACCGGGTAGGCGTAAGCCGAGCCGGCCGCCCATGCCGCAAACGGCGTCGACGCGACGGCTTCGGCAATCTGAAGCAGCAAAGGCCTAGCGGAGCTCGACCGTCTTGTTGCCGACGATCAGGCGCTCGATGCGCATTTCGCGGGTGCCGTCGCTGCGCGGATAGCCGACGAGAGTGACCTGCTGGTTGGGGGCGAGCATCGCCTGCGTAAGGCCGCGCGCTTCCATGCGGCTGACGGGGGCGAGAATCACATCCCATTGCTGATCGCGGAACGTAACCTTGGCCGCGCCGTGCGGGTTGCCCCAATGGAGGCTGGTAAGGTTCGCTTTATGGGTGATGGTCTTCGTCGCGTCGTAGCTGGACCAGCCATGATGGGCGAAGGCGGCAGCGGGGATGAGAAGGAGGGCAAGAACGGCCCCTTTCAAAGTGCGGGACATAGGTCTCTCCTGTTCAGCGGGTGAGCAGTTGCCGCAAATTATGCGAAGCATGGGCCGAGAGCCAGTGCCAAAGGTCACGCCGCGGGTTACGCGGCCACCCGCACTTCATTATATAGGCACTCGAACGTTCAGGAGTTTCTATGTCCATCCGTCCTTGGCGCGACATCGCCCGGCGGCCGTCGCGGCAGATCATGGTCGGCAATGTGCCGGTCGGCGGCGATGCCCCCGTCACGGTTCAGACCATGACGAATACGGTGACGGCGGACGTGAAGGCGACGATCGACCAGATTCGCCGCTGCGAGGAAGCGGGTGCGGACATCATCCGCGTCTCCTGCCCGGACGAAGAATCAACCGCAGCGCTTCGCCAGATCGTGCGCGCGGCCCGGGTGCCGATCGTTGCGGACATTCACTTCCACTACAAGCGCGCGCTTGAGGCCGCGGACGCGGGCGCCGCGTGCCTTCGCATCAATCCCGGCAATATCGGCTCCGAAGCGCGGGTGAAGGAGGTGGTCGACGCCGCCAAGGCGAACGGCTGCGCGATCCGCATCGGCGTCAATGCCGGCTCGCTGGAGCGCGACCTGCTCGAAAAATATGGCGAGCCTTGCCCAGAGGCTTTGGTCGAAAGCGCGCTCGATCATATCCGGCTGCTCGAGGATCAGGATTTCCGCGAATATAAGGTGGCGGTGAAGGCGTCGGACGTCTTCCTTGCCGTTGCCGCTTATCAGCAGCTCGCCGAGGCCGTCGATTGCCCGCTCCACCTCGGCATCACTGAGGCCGGCGGCCTTCGCGGCGGCACGGTGAAGAGCGCCATCGGCATCGGGTCTCTGCTCTGGTTCGGCATCGGCGACACGATCCGCGTCTCGCTGTCGGCGGAGCCGGAAGAGGAAGTGCGGGTCGGCTTTGAAATCCTGAAGGCGCTCGGCATCCGCAATCGCGGCGTGCGTGTGATCTCCTGCCCGAGCTGCGCCCGTCAGGGCTTCGACGTGATCCGCACTGTCGAGAAGCTGGAAGATCGGCTTTCCCATATCCGCACACCCCTGTCGCTTTCGGTGCTCGGCTGCGTCGTCAATGGCCCTGGGGAGGCTCGCGAAACGGACATTGGTATTACCGGCGGCGGCAACGGCAAGCACATGGTCTATCTCTCCGGCGTCACCGACCATCATGTGCAGGACGAGGATATGGTGGACCACATCGTTCGGCTGGTGGAGGCGAAGGCGGCGGAGATCGAGGCTGTAAACGCAGCGGTCGCAGACGCCGCCGAATGAAGCCCGTCAGCACGGCGGTCGCCTTCGTCGTCGCAACATTGGGTATCGCCCTTTTTTCGGTGATGGACGCGGTGATGAAGGGGCTGGTGCTGGCGATCGGCGCCTACGCCACACTGTTCTGGCGAAGCCTCGTAAGCCTCGGCCTCTCATCGGCGCTCTATCTGCCGCAGCGGCAGGGCTGGCCGAGCCGCAAGACGCTGCGCATCCACATCGGCCGCGGCGCTCTAACTACAGTCATGGGCGTGCTCTTCTTCTGGGGGCTTGGCCGCGTACCGCTGGCGCAGGCGATCGCCCTCGCCTTCATTGCCCCCTTGATCTCACTCTATCTCGCGGCGGTCCTGCTGCACGAAAAGGTGGGCGGAAAGACCGTCGGCGCGTCAGTCGTCGCCTTCGGGGGCGTGCTCCTGATCTTCCTGGGGCAGGCGCGGGCGGATCTCGGGCGGGAGGCTCTGATCGGAAGCTTCGCTATCCTCTGCTCGGCGCTCTGCTATGCGCTCAATATCATCCTGATGCGACGGCAAAGTCTCGCCGCCGGGCCGGTGGAGATCGGCTTCTTTCAGAATATGACCGTCGCCGTGCTGATGCTCGCCGCGCTGCCGCTGCTGGGGACCGAGCTGCCTTCGCTCGCGACATGGCCCTGGATTGTCGGCGCGGCGCTGCTTTCGACCGGGTCGCTGATGATCCTCTCCTGGGCCTATGCCCATGCCGAGGCGAGTTATCTCGCTGCCACCGAATATACGAGCTTCCTCTGGGCGGCCTTGCTCGGCTGGATCTTCTTTTCGGAAGAGGTTTCGCTCTACACATTGGCCGGCGCGGCCCTGATCGTGGCGGGCTGCATCTTTGCCGCGCGGAGGCCCGAGGAGGCCAACCCGCATCTGGAAGCGGCGGCATGAGGGAGGCGTTCTGATGGCCTGGTTCCTGCTGATCCTCGGCGGCCTTTTCGAAGTCGGCTTCACCACCTGCCTCCGCTTCGTAGAAGGCTTTCGCAACATTCCCTGGACGCTCGGCTTCCTCGCTTCGGTGACGCTCAGCATGGGGCTGCTCGAGGCAGCTTCTCGGACGATCCCGATGGGTACGGCTTATGCGGTTTGGGGCGGGATCGGCGCGGTCGGCACAGTGCTGGTCGGCATCTTCTTCTTTCAGGAATCCGCCGGCACGCTCCGCATCGCGCTCATCTTCGGCATCGTCGCCTGCATCGCCGGTCTGAAGCTGATCCACTGATGGCGTTCGACGAAGGCCTCTACGCCTGGGTTCAGGAAGCGCTGGAGCCGCTCGGCAGCGTCAGCATGCGCAAGATGATGGGCGGCGCGACGCTCTACCTCGACGGCACCGCGTTCGCGATCTTCGCTGAGGACGATCTCTGGTTTAAGGCGGACGGAGAGACGGACGCGATCTGGGACGAAGCCGGCTGCGAACGTTTCACCTACACGTTCAAGGACGGCCGCGTCGGGACGATGAACTACCGCCGCGCCCCGACGGACGTTCATGACGATACCGACGCGATGCAGCGCTGGGCAAATCTCGCGCTGCAGGCGGGCGTTCGCGCCGCTGCCAAGAAGAAGCCGACGAAACCGAAAGCTGTTTAGCACTTGAAGTTTGGACGAGGATCAATCCGTCGTGGCGCGCGATTTCTCCAGCTCCGTTCGCTCTTCCGCCGCCTTCTTTTCCGCAGTATTCAGGCCTCCCCACCAAGCGGATGCCGTCAGATTGCCCACTTGTGCATCGATGATCTCAAGTGCGTCCCACTCGTGATCGGACTCGATGCCACGCATCCTTATCGGCCGCAGTTCGAGCAGGAAGATATGGTCTCGATACGCTGTCAGGAATTTGTCGATAGGATGATCGGCGACGATCCCGACAGTGTCGACTTTGCCTACGAACTCCACATCAACCCACTCGAAGTCGCCGCCGGACCATCCGCGAAACCTCGCCTCGACCGTTCTGGATGACGATGGCGCCGCCTCAGGCTTTGCCGCCGGACCTCTGTCGTCGGAAGCCGGTGCGCAGCCGGTGAGCGCCAGCAATGCAAGTGTTACGATCCGCACGTAGCTTCACGTAACACCGGCGGAGCATTCAGGCGAGAGGCGCTTAGCGCCGCTGCGGCTCCAGCAGCGGCGCCACGGTGGGGCTTTCCTCAACGGAGCGGAGGAAGCGCGGTTCGATCCTCTTCCGCGACGCCTGCTCGTAAGCAAAGCCGAGCGAGAGGATGAAGGCGTCCGACCATTTGGGCCCGATAAAGCTGAGGCCAACCGGCAGGCCCTTCACATGCCCCATCGGGACGGTGAGATGCGGATAGCCCGCCACCGCGGCGAGGCTGCCCGCGCCGCCGCCGGCAATCTGGTCGCCGTTCACCGCGTCGATCAGCCAGGCCGGCGCCATGGTGGGACCGACCAGCGCCACGACATTGTGCTCCTTGAGGAGCCGGTCGATGCCTTCGACGCCGGCCTTGCGGAGCGAAACCTCCCGCGCCTTCTTGTAGGCAGGATCGTCCAGGCCCTTGGTGGCCTCCGCCTGCTCGAACGTCTCCTGATCGAACAAAGGCATTTCGCGGTCGGCATTGGCCTTGTTGAAGGCGATGAGGTCGGCGAGCGTCCGCGTCCGAACGCTCGGCGGCGTAGTGGCGAGATAGGCGTTCATGTCCGCCTTCAGCTCGGTCAGGAGCACCTGGAATTCGTTCTGGCCGATTTCG
>NZ_DASWTN010000041.1:0-90376 GCF_036402135.1 Allosphingosinicella sp.
GCATCTCGCGCCCGACATTGCCGGTCGCCCCCACCACGACTACGCGGTAGCCCATGTCATACTCCAGTCTTTGGTTTGACTGGCGATCTAATGCTTGAGAAGGGGAAAAGGAAGCGCAGCGCCTTATGAGTGGGCTCCGCCGTGAAAGGGAGAACCCGGCGGAGCCCAAACTCGGGAAGCTGCCCCCCAGCTCTCGAGTCCCCGCCTTTCTACCTGCGCCCGTTGATCCAGGTTATTCATCCAGCCGCTAAATCGCCTATCACTTTCGATAGGCAACAAAAAAGGCGGCGATCCGGAGATGCCGCCTTTCTTGTTTCAATGAAGCCGAGGCTCAGCCTTCGGCGGTTTCCGTCTCGGGCGTAGCGACGGGCGCTTCGGCCTGGGCTTCGGAGCCCTGGCGAACATCGCGGCGCTCGGCGATCCGAGCGGCCTTACCGGTGCGGCCACGGAGATAGTAGAGCTTGGCGCGGCGAACGACGCCGCGGCGGACCACCTCAATGCTGTCAATGTTCGGGCTGTAAAGCGGGAAGACGCGCTCGACGCCCTCGCCGAACGAAATCTTGCGGACGGTGAAGCTGCTGCCGAGGCCCTTGTTAGCGCGGGCGATGCAGACGCCTTCGTAATTCTGAACGCGGGTGCGGTCCCCTTCGACGACGCGGACGCCGACGCGGAGGGTGTCGCCCGGGCGGAATTCCGGGATCGACTTGGACGACTTGAACTGCTCGATGGCCTCGGCCTCGAGGGTCTGGATGAGGTTCATTTCCTTTAACCTTCGTCTTCGCGCTGCGCGCCAGAGGGCGACCGCCTTCGTGCGCCCCCGTGGCGCTCGATCAGGTCCGGCCGCCTTGACCGTGTATCTGCCTCCGCCATTTGCTTACGCCAGGCGGCGATCTTCGCATGATCCCCCGATCGCAGCACTTCAGGGATCCTGCGCCCTTCCCATTCATAAGGTCGGGTATAATGAGGGTATTCGAGGAGGCCCGCTTCGAAGCTTTCCTCCTCACCGCTCGAAGGCGCGCCCATTACGCCAGGAAGCAGGCGAACGCAAGCGTCGAGAAGCGCGATTGCCGCGGTTTCTCCGCCCGATAGCACATAGTCGCCAATTGAGACTGGACGAATGGGCCGCGCCTCGAACAGCCGCTCGTCGATCCCCTCGAAGCGGCCGCAAAGAATGGAGATGCCGGGGCCGGAAGCGATTTCGCGCACGAGGCCTTGGGTCAGCGGCTCCCCACGCGGCGTCATGGCGAGCATCGGTGCGTCGCGCTGGCGCTCCAGAACAAGGTCGACCGCAGAGGCAAGCACGTCCGCCCGCATTACCATTCCAGCGCCGCCGCCTGCCGGCGTGTCGTCGACAGAGCGGTGCTTGTCGGTGGCAAAATCGCGGATCTGCACCGCCTCCAGCGACCAGATGCCGTCAGCCAGCGCCCGCCCGGCGAGGCTTTGGCCGAGCGGCCCCGGAAACATCTCGGGGTAAAGCGTCAGTACGGTCGCCGCGAAGGCCATGGAGATTAGGCCATCCGACCAGTGCGGAGCGCGACTGCCCAGTCCAGGCGGCCATTCTGTTCCGCCCGTCGGGCGGCGCTCTCATGATCATATGCCACTTCTACGAATTCGATCTCTCCTTGATCGACATGGGCATAGCGGACGCTGGGCGAACCGCTCTCCATGACGTGAGGGACCGGGAGATCGTCCGCATAGGCGGGCAGTCCCGCGCTTCCAGGATTGGCGATGGTCCGGCCGTCGGGGAGCCGGACAAGGCGAGGCAAATGGGTATGGCCGCAAAGGATCAGGCGCTCGGTTCGGCCGCCGCTTCGTTCGACGACCTCCGCCTCGGTGGCCTGCCGAACCCCTTCCTGATCGACATGCTCCAAGAAATATTCGACATCCCGCCTCGGTGAGCCATGGCAGAGGAAAATGCCGTTCTCGAGCTCCAGCGTCTCAGGCTGTTGTCCAAGCCATTCGAGATGGCTGTCCGAAAGCACCCCAATCGTGTGTCGGTCCGAAAGGTTCATACGCTCCTTAGGCAGCGTCAGGAGTTGACGCTCGTGATTGCCACGGATGGTCGTCCAGTTGCGCGCCATCAGATAATCGGCGGTTTCCGCCGGCCAAAGCGGTCCGGACAGACTGTCGCCCAAGTTCACAAAGTGCGTGCAGCCCGCCGCCTCCGCGCTCCAGACAACTGCCTCAAGCGCCGGTAAATTGCCGTGAATATCCGACACAACAGCTAATTTCACGGCGCGGCGACGCTAAGGCGGAGGGCCTGGATGGTGGCGGGATTGGTGGGCGCGAGGAGGAGGTTGCCGTTGAGGCGGCCGTGCTCGCACCGCCATTGGAAGGTGCCGGCGAGCGCGCCTGTCGCGTTAATCGGCGCGCTGATGTCACAGGCGCCGACCTCGGACTTCAGCCGCGCCAGCTCCTTCGCCCAATTCTCCACCGAGCGGTCCATCAGGAAGTTCATCGCGAGGCTCTTTTCCGAGCCCGCCACCGTTCCTGCCCGATAGATGGAGCCTGCCGCCGCGTAGCTGGCCGCGAGCGAGGGCGCGACGGGCAGCTTGCGGCCCAACAAGGCCCCTGCCCGCTGCAGCGCGACGGCCGCGTCCCAGGCAGCGCCGGAGCCGCCATTATAGGTGCGGTTGCTGAAGACGAAGATGCCGACATTGTGGTCGGGCATGAGCATCATGTGCGAGCCGTAGCCCGGATAGCCGCCGCCATGGCTCAAGGTGAGGCCGAGCTCGCAATCGGCTGCGGCGATGAGGCCCATGCCGTAGGTCGCCGCTTGCCGGCAGGCCTCGGCGCCGCTGCGGCCGAAACGCTGGCGCAGCTGGGGATAATTGGAGCCCTGAGCCATTTCGCGGACGGTGGCGCGGCGGACCGGTCCCCTGTCCGGATCGTCACGGGCCGGCCAGGCGGAGAGCAGGAAGGCGATCCATTTGGCATAATCGTTGGCGCTGGTCTGGACGCCGCCCATCGCACCGAACACGCCGTGGCGCATGGTCGGCTCCTCGCTCCAGGCATTATTCTCCCAGCGATAGCCGATCGCCCGCCGCTCGATGGGCCAGTCGCGCACTTCGTAGCCGGTGCTCGTCATGCCGAGAGGCCGCTGGATGGTGCGGCTGATATATTGGTCGTAGGGAAGGCCGGAGACGTTGGTGATGATGCGGCCGAGCAGCGCATAGCCGAAATTCGAGTATTCGAACGCCGTGCCCGGCGCGCGGGTGAAAGGCACGCCTTCCTTCAGCATGCGCGTAAACTCGGCTTCGCTGATCACCTGCTGGCGGTCGCCCCAGGGATCGTCGGTAACGAAGCCGCCATTGTGCGTGAGGAGGTCGCGAACGCGGATGCGCGGCGAATCCGCGGTCGGATAGCGCCAGCCCTTCAGCTCCGGCACATAGGTTTCGGCGAGCGCATCCAGCGAAAGCTTGCCCTCGTCCCGCAGCTTCAGGATCGCGAGGGCGGTGAAGGCCTTCGACATGGAAGCGATGCGGAACAGGCTGTCGGGCGTAACAGGGCGCCGGGCGATTAGGTCTTGAACGCCGAGGCTTTTCACATGGACGAGGCGGCCGTCGGCGACGATGCCGTAGACGAGACCAGGCGCATGGCTGTCCAGCTGGAAATCCGCGAAAATGCGGTCGATCTGTGGGACCGCCGCGACAATCCTCTCAGGTGCAGGCTGGGCGGCAGACGCGATCGGCGTGAAGGCCAAGGTGGCCGCACAAATCAGCTTCAGAAATTTCATTGCTCTCCCTCTCGTCCCGCTTCTTAACCGGCTACGCAGGCTTGTGCCAGCGAGCCGGAACCAAGGGGCAGGCGCCGCGCTGAGCGGCCATGGACGAAATGGATTATGACTGCCTGGTGATCGGCGGCGGGCCCGCGGGGCTGACTGCGGCGATCTACCTGACCCGCTTTCACCTGAGGCTGAAGGTGGTGGATGCGGGGAAGAGCCGGGCGAGCTGGATTCCCTGCACCCACAATCATGCGGGCTTTCCGGGCGGTATTTCGGGCAAGGAGCTGCTGCAGCGGATGCGGGAGCAGGCGCAGATGTACGGCGCTTCGATCGAAACGGCGCGGGTGACGCGGCTCGACCGGATCGAAGGTGGGTTCCAGGCGGAATGGGGCGGCGGCTGCGTGACGGCGAAGACGGTGCTGCTCGCGACCGGAGTCACCAACCGGCGCCCGCCGATGGACGAGGATCTGCACGATGAGGCGCTTTCGAAGGGTCTCATCCGCTATTGCCCGATCTGCGACGGCTACGAGGTCACGGACAAGCGCGTGGGCGTGATCGGCAGCGGCAGCCACGGCGTCGCCGAGGCCGTATTCCTTCGCGGCTTTACTGAGGACATCACCCTCATCGCGCCTGACAAGGCGCACGACCTCGCGCTCGAGGATCAAGAGAAATTGCGGCAGTTCGGCATTACGTGCGTGGACGGCCCCGCCCATGCGGTTGCCGCCACCGAAGCATGCATCACCATCGACACCGTGGAAGGCCATTATACCTTCGACAGCGTTTATCCGGCGCTCGGCTCCGACACCCATACCGAGCTTGCCGAACAGGTGGGCGCGGTTATTTCCGATACCACCGAATGCGTGGTGGTTGACGACCATCAACGGACCAGCGTCCCGGGCTTCTACGCGGCGGGCGACGTGGTGATCGGCCTCGACCAGATCAGCCATGCCATGGGCGAAGGCGGCGTCGCCGCGACGACTATTCGAAACGACCTCGCCAAGGAGCGGCCGATCGTCCGCGAGGCGCTGCAGAAGAACGTCGGCTAACGTTCACTCGTCAGGCCGGACTTGATCCGGCATCCAGCTTCTTGTCGGGATTCTGAGAAGAAAAGCTGGACCCCGGATCAAGTCTGGGGCGACGCTGAGGTTCAGGCGAGGAAGACGGGGTCCACGGTGATCTTGCCGCCCTGAAGGTCGGCGATGCCGTCGCGGAACGGCACCATAGTGCGCTTCCCATCCGGCTTCTCGATTTCGAGGATGTCGCCCGCACCGAAATTTTCGACTGCGACGACTGTGCCGAGCGCCTCGCCTTCCGCGCTTTCGCAACGGAGGCCAATCAGGTCGGCGTGATAATATTCGCCCTCCTCAAGCGGAGGCAGAGCGGAGCGCGGGACCGTCAGCAGCTGGCCGCGGAGGCCTTCAGCCGAGGTGCGGTCGTTTATCTCGGCGAAGCGGGCGATGGGCGTGCCGCCGCCCGCCTTCACGGACTTCAGCGTTAGAGTGCGTTCGCCGACCTGCACCGTCTGATGACGCTGCAGGCTTTCGGCGCTCTCAGCGAACAGTTTCAGGCGAACCTCGCCGCCGATGCCATGGGCACCTGTGATGGCGGCGAGGGTAACCTGTTGTTCGGGCAATTAGCCCTCGGCCTTTTCCGCACCTTCGGCGGGAGCGGCGTCTTCGGCGCCCTCGGCCGGCTCGTCGGTGGACTCGCCCTTGTTGGCAGCCTCGTCGGCCGGAGTCGCTTCGCCCTCGCCGCCTTCGGCAGCGGCTTCGGAAGCCTCTTCAGCAGCAGGCGCTTCCTCGGCAGGAGCGGCAGCTTCCTCGGCAGCCGGCGCTTCTTCAGCCGCAGGCGCTTCGTCGGCGGCCGGAGCGGCTTCCTCAACGGCGTCCGCAGCAACCTCTACGGTCTCTTCCTCAGCCGCAGGCTCTTCAGCCGGCGCGGCAGCGGCTTCGGCAGCCTCGGCCTCGCGGGTCGCACGCTCCTCGGCGCGCTCCTTGGCCTTCTCGCCCGGCTCACCCTTCTTGGGATTGTTGCGGGTGGGGCGCTCCATCAGGCCGGCCTGATCGAAGAAGCGGAGCACGCGGTCCGATGGCTGGGCGCCGACCGACAGCCAATGCTTCGCGCGCTCGGTGTCGAGCTTAACGCGCTCGGCGCTGTCCTTGGGGAGCAGCGGATTGTAGCTGCCGATACGCTCGATGAACTTGCCGTCGCGCGAATTGCGGGAGTCGGTGACGACGATCTTGTAATAAGGACGCTTCTTCGCGCCGCCGCGAGCGAGCCTGATTGCAACTGCCATTTTCTTCTTCCTTTCTGAAACTTACACTTATTTCTTGATAAACTTGTCGAAGCCGGGCGGGAGGTTGAACGGCTGCCCGCCGCCACCCGCGCCCGGCAGTCCCGGGAGCCCCGCGGGAGGGGCCGCGCCGCCTCCGCCGAGCATGCCTCCAAGGCCGCCGGCACCGCCGCCGCCAAAAAGCGAGCCAAGCTTTCCAAGCCCGCCCATCTTTTTGATCTTCTTCATGGCCGTAGCCATTTCCTGATGCATCTTGAGGAGGCGGTTCACGTCCTGAACGGTCGTGCCGGAGCCGTTGGCGACACGGATCTTCCGCTTGGCGTTCATCAGCTCGGGCTTCGATCGCTCCTTCGGCGTCATCGAGCCGATCATCGCGTCCATGCGAAGGAGGATGCGGTTGTCCATGCCGGACTGATCCATCGCATTCTGGATCTTCTTCATGCCCGGAAGCATGCCGGCGAGCGCGCCGAGGCCGCCCATCCGCTGCATTTGCTGAAGCTGGTTGCGGAGGTCGTTCAGGTCGAACTGACCCTTCGCCATCTTCTTGGCGAGCGCTTCGGCCTCTTCGACCTTGATCGTTTCCTGGGCGCGTTCAACGAGGGAGACAACGTCGCCCATGCCGAGGATGCGGCCGGCGACGCGTTCGGGATGAAAGCCTTCGAGCTTGTCGATGCCTTCGCCGACGCCCGCGAACTTGATCGGCTTCCCCGTGACCGCGCGCATCGACAAAGCCGCGCCGCCGCGGGCATCGCCGTCCATGCGGGTGAGGACGACGCCGGTGAGGTCCACCTGGTCGGAGAAGCTCTTGGCAACGTTGACCGCGTCCTGGCCGGTCAGCGCGTCGACGACGAGCAGGATTTCCTGCGGCCGCGACACTTCGGCCACCGCCTTCATCTCGTCCATCAGCGCCTGATCGACGTGGAGACGACCCGCTGTGTCGAGGAGGAGAACGTCGAAGCCCTGGAGCTTCGCCGACTGGAGCGCGCGCCGGGCGATATCGACCGGCTGCTGGCCCTGAACGATCGGAAGCGTCGCGACTTCGGCCTGCGTGCCGAGAACCGCAAGCTGCTCCTGCGCCGCCGGACGGTTGACGTCGAGCGAGGCCATCATGACTTTCTTGCGGCCGCCCCCTGCCTTGCCGTCGCTCAGGCGCTTGGCCAGCTTGGCGGTGGTGGTGGTCTTACCGGAGCCCTGAAGGCCAACCATCATTACGATTGCGGGCGGCGTCACGTCGACGTTGAGCTCGGATTCGTCAGCGCCGAGCATCTCCACGAGCGTGTCGTGCACGATCTTCACGACCTGCTGACCCGGCGTGATCGACTTCAGCACCTGCTGGCCGACCGCCTTCTCAGTCGCCTTGTCGACGAACTCGCGCACCACGGGCAGCGCGACGTCGGCCTCGAGCAGAGCGATCCGGACCTCGCGCATCGCGCCGCGCACGTCGGCTTCGTTGAGCGCGCCGCGCCCGCGCAGGCGGTCGAATACGCCGCTCAGCCGGTCGCTGAGGCTCTCGAACATGTGCTACTCCAGTCCTTCGCTCATGGCCGCAACGCAAAACACGCCGGCGGGCGAAACCTCGCCGGCCAGCGTGCGTCCTTGGACGCGCCCAAAACTCTATCCCGTTGAAAGGATCGGCGCCCGATACAGGGAGGGAACCTTAAGGTCAAGGTAAGAGCCGTTTAACGCGATTTTCATTCCGCCCGCATTAGCAATGCACCAGAATGTTGAAGCGGTCTCCATTGAACAGCGGCACAGGCGCAGCGCGAAAGGGCAGCCGCGACCTCCTGTTCATCAGTATCGGCCTCTCGGCGCTGGTGATCTTCGCCGGCATCGGCGACACGCTCTTCCACCTCATAGACCAGAGGCTTGGCGAGATCGGCGCCAATCATAGCAGCCTGATCGTCAGCCTTCTGATCCTCAACCTGGGTGTCACTTTGTTCGGCTGGCGGCGCTACCGCTCCGCTCTTCGCGAGGTGGAGGATCTGACGGAATCCGAGAAGCGCGCTGAGGCGCTCGCCGCCGCCGACCCGCTGACCGGTTTCCTCAATCGCCGCTCGCTTTCGGAGGCTGCCGACGCCCTGCTCGTCGCCGCGCCGCAGAAGCGGCAGGCGGTGGCCATGCTCATCGTCGACATCGATGGCTTCAAGACCGTCAACGACCTTCACGGTCACCTGACCGGCGACAATCTCCTCCGCATGACGGCCGAGGTGATGCAGAAGCACCTTCCTGCAGGGGCCGCCGCCGCTCGATTGGGCGGCGACCAATTCGCCGCGGCTTTCGCCTTCGACCCGAACGACCGCGCCTTCGTGGAGGCTGTGGCGGCGAATATCGTCGACCGGCTCGGCAAGCCGTTCGATCTCGCCGGGGTCCATACCCATGTCAGCGCATCGGCCGGCATCGCCCGTTCCGACGTCGATTGTGCTTCGGTCGACGCGCTTATCCGCCGCGCCGACATCGCCATGTATTCGGCGAAGCGCCAGGGGCGCGGACGCCACGCCTGGTTCGACGCGTCGATGCAGCGTGAGCTTCAAAGCCGGAACGCGACCGAAGCCGGGCTCCGCAAAGGCATACCGGCAGGCGAGTTCGTGCCCTATTTCGAGCAGCAGATCGAGCTTCTGACCGGCGAGCTGAAGGGCTTCGAAATGCTCGCCCGCTGGCAGCATCCGGAGCGGGGGTTGGTGCTTCCCGACGAGTTCATTTCCGTGGCCGAGGAATGCAACCTCATCGGCGACCTTTCGATGTCGGTGATGCGGCAGGCGATGGAGGAAGCCCGCAACTGGGACAGTGAGCTGACGCTTTCGGTCAACATCTCGCCCAACCAGTTCAAGGACCCGTGGCTGGCGCAGAAGATCGCCAAGCTGCTTGCGGAGACGGGCTTTCCAGCGGAGCGGCTGGAAGTCGAGATCACCGAAAGCTCGCTGTTCGAAAATCTCGGCCTCGCCCAGGCGATCGTGTCGAGCCTCAAGAACCAGGGCATTCGGCTTGCGCTCGACGATTTTGGCACCGGCTATTCGAGCCTTGCGCACCTCCGTGCTCTGCCATTCGACAGGATCAAGATCGACAGAAGCTTCGTTCGCTCGATCAACGACAATGCGGAAAGCGCGGCGGTGGTGACCGCGATCACGCGCCTTGCTGACAGCCTCAACCTCGCCGTTACGGCGGAGGGCGTCGAAGATGAGGGGATCGAGGCGCGGCTACGTTCGATCGGTGCCTATTGTGGCCAGGGCTGGATATTCGGAAAGCCGATGCAGGTGGAGGAAGTGCGGACGCTCCTCGCCGGCAAGGGTCTCCTCCCGGCCGCTCGTATGCCGGCACCCAAGAAGAAGCTTCGCGCCGCCCGCTGAAGCCCAGCCTCAGCGGAGGTGGACTTGAACCGCGCCGCTCCTTAGATCGCCGCCATGGCGCGCCGCTTCCATAAAATGCACGGCCTCGGCAACGACTTCGTCATCTTCGACGCTCGCGACGAGCCTCTGGAGATGGACGCCGCGCGCGCCCGCGCCATCGCCGACCGGAAGGCCGGCGTTGGCTGCGACCAACTGATCCTGATCGAGCCGTCGGAGACTGCGGACGTCCGCATGCGCATCTTCAATTCGGACGGCGGCGAAGTCGAAGCTTGCGGCAATGCTTCACGCTGCGTCTCTTTGCTCATCGGCGGCGGCAGCATCGAAACGTTGGGCGGCATCATCACGGGCACAGCCAACGGTTCGTCGGCCACCGTCGACATGGGCGAGCCGCGCTTTGGCTGGGACGAAATCCCCCTCGCCTACCCCATGGATACCAGCGCGATGCCGGTCGGTTGGGAGGAGCTTCAGAACCCCGTTGCCGTCAATGTCGGCAATCCGCACGTCGTGTTTTTCGTGGAGGACGGTAGCGGGATCGACCTTGGCCGGCTGGGTCCGCTGATCGAGAACGATCCGCTTTTCCCGGAGCGGGTGAACGTCAACCTTGCCGAAATCCGCGTCGGCGGGATGAATGTCGACGGCGTTCGCCTGCCGGGCATCGACCTTCGCGTCTGGGAACGGGGCGTCGGGCTGACGCAGGCCTGCGGAACGGGCGCCTGCGCGACGGCAGTGGCGGCGATGAAGCGCTGGAACATGGGTCCAGCCATCGGCGTGAGCCTGCCCGGCGGCACGCTGAAGATCGAATGGCAACCCGGCGAGGCGATCCGCATGAGCGGTCCCGCCGCCCATGTCTTCACCGGCGAGATCGAGCTGTGAGCGGGCCTAAAGTCATCACCATGGGCTGCCGTCTCAATGCCGCGGAGAGCGAGGCCATGCGCCTGATCGCGGGCAATCGGGACGACCTCATCATCGTCAACAGCTGCGCCGTCACCAATGAAGCCGTGCGCCAGGCCCGACAGGCGATCCGGCGGGCGAAGCGGGAAAGGCCTGATGCCAGCATCGTCGTCACCGGTTGCGCGGCGCAGGTGGAGCCTGAGACCTTCGCCTCCATGCCCGAAGTGGCGCGGGTGCTCGGGAACCGGGAGAAGTTTGAGGCTTCGAACTTCCTTAGCGACGTTGGCGAGGTCCGCGTCTCCGACATAATGGCTGTGCGGGAGACGGCGCCGCATCTCGCCGCCAGCTTTTCGGACCGCTCGCGCGCGTTCGTCGAGGTGCAGAATGGCTGCGACCATCGCTGCACTTTCTGCATCATCCCGTATGGCCGCGGGAACAGCCGCTCGGTGCCTGCCGGGCTGGTGATCGACAAGATCAAGGCGCTGGCATCGGAAGGCTGCCAAGAGGTCGTCCTAACGGGCGTCGATGTTACCAGCTACGGTCCGGACCTGCCGGGCAGCCCCACCCTCGGACAATTGATCGAGCGTATCCTTCGCCATGTGCCCGAGCTTCCGCGCCTTCGCCTCTCCTCATTGGACAGCGTCGAGATAGACGACCGGCTGGAGGAGGTCATAACGGCTGAGCCGCGCTTCATGCCGCACCTTCACATGAGCTTTCAGGCCGGCGACGACATGATCCTTAAGCGCATGAAGCGCCGTCACAGCCGCACCCAGGCGGTCGAGACCGTGCAGCGGCTCAAGGCCAAGCGGCCGGACCTGGCGATCGGCGCAGACATTATCGCCGGCTTTCCCACGGAGACCGAAGAGATGGCCGAGAACAGCCTGAAGCTGATTGACGATTGCGACATAGTCCTGGGGCACATCTTTCCTTATAGCCCCAAGAAGGGCACCCCTGCCGCCAGGATGCCGCAGGTGCCGCACGCAGCCATTAAGGAGCGCGCCTGCCGCCTTCGCGAGGCGACGGCGCGCCGGAAGACGCTGTGGCTGAAAAGCCTGATCGGCACCCGCCAGAAAGTGCTGGTGGAGAAAGGCGGGCTCGGCCATGCGGAGAATTTCGCGCCCATTCGAATGCGGGGGGAAGCAGGAAAGATCGTGGAGGCAAGGATCGTGGCATCCGAAGGCGGAGTGCTGATTGGAGAGCCGGTTTGAGCGAACAAAGCTGGCTCGAGCGCCTGCGCGGGGGCTTCAGGAAAACGTCGGATCGGCTGGGGGACAATCTCACCGGCCTGTTCACCAAATCCGCGCTCGATGAGAACACGCTGGACGAGATCGAGGAGGCGCTGATCGCGTCGGACCTCGGCCCTTCCACAGCCGCCAAGGTGCGCACGCGGCTTGCAAACGAACGGTTCGAACGCGGCCTGACCGAAGCTGGTGTTCGCGAGATCGTCGCCGAGGAACTCGCCAAAATTCTCGCTCCAGTGGCGAAGCCGCTGGAGATCGACGCTTTTCCGCGGCCGCAGGTGATCCTCGTGGTTGGCGTCAACGGCTCCGGCAAGACCACCACCATCGCCAAGCTCGCCAACCTGTTCCTGGAACAGGATTACGGCGTCCTGCTCGCCGCCGGCGACACATTCCGCGCCGCCGCCATCGGGCAGCTCAAGATTTGGGCGGAGCGGATCGGCGTTCCCATCATCACCGGACCCGAGCGCGGGGATCCGTCCGCGGTCGTGTTCGACGGCGTCAAGAAGGCGACTGCGGAAGGCATCGACGTGCTGATCGTCGATACGGCAGGCCGGCTCCAGAACAAGAAGGAGCTGATGGACGAGCTTGCCAAAATCCGGCGCGTGCTCGGCCGGCTCAATCCGGAAGCGCCCCACAATGTGGTGCTGGTGCTCGACGCCACCACGGGCCAGAATGCATTGAGCCAGATTGAGGTGTTCAAGGAAGTGTCAGGCGTGACAGGTGTCGTTATGACGAAGCTGGACGGCACAGCGCGGGGCGGCGTGCTGGTGGCCGCGGCAGAGCAATATGGGCTACCCATCCACGCGATCGGCGTGGGAGAGCGGATCGACGACCTTCGGCCGTTCGACCCCAACCAAGTCGCCAGAGCCATTGCAGGTGCAGGAGAGTGAGCGTGGAAGCGGCGAAAAAGGCGGAGCCGGGGCCGGGCGCCCGTCTAGCGATCGATCTGGGCCCGCTCCTCATCTTCTTCGGCGTGAACGCCTGGTTCGACGACGTCATCCTAGCGACCGGCGCCTTCATGGTGGCGATGGTCGCGTCAATGGCGGTGTCGCAGCTGAAGTACCGGCATATCTCGCCGATGCTATGGTTTTCGGCCGTGATGGTGGTGGTGCTCGGCGGCATCACGATCTGGCTGCACGACGAGACCTTCATCAAGATCAAGCCGACCATCTATTATACGACGGTGGCGGCGCTGCTGCTGTTCGGCATGGCGACGAAGCGCAACCTCCTGAAGACCGTGCTCGGCAGCGCCTATCCCGGACTGTCTGAAAAAGGCTGGCAGATACTGACCCGCAATTGGGCGATCTTCTTCATCGTCATGGCCTGCGTGAACGAGGCGGTGTGGCGGACCACGAGCACCGATTTCTGGGTCGGCTTCAAACTTTGGGGCTTCCTTCCCGCCACTTTCCTCTTCGCGCTCGCCCACATCCCGATGCTGGTGCGGCACGGTATGGAACTGGAGCAGGGGAAGGAAGAACCGCCCGTGCCGCCTTCCCAGTGACTGCCAAAATCCGGCCCCCTGAAAGGAACCTCACCTGCTCTGAACCGCTTACCTTCCGTAACGTCGTTTAACTGGGGTAACGAGTGGCGCTGCTTTCCAATCCTTTCCGAAAGAACAAAGCGTTCGGGCGGATCAGGCACGCGCCTGCGGTGAATTTCGAACGCGGTCAGAAGGCGGAGCAAGCCATCGAGCGCGGCAAGTATCTCGAATGCGGAACACGGGACGACGGGGCGCTCGTCATGTCGCTGGCGACCGATCCGCCGCTCGTCGTCGTAGCCCGCCTCGAGAGTGGTGAGGGCGCCAAACCGGACCTCACCATCCTTGCGGTCGTCGAAGTGAAGGGCAGTTCGGCAGCGCGCTAGCCGGGCTGGTTCGCCCTCTCCTCACCGCGGCCGTCGAGGTTCTCGGCTACGAACTCCCAGTTGACGATGTTGCCGAGCACCTTCTCGGCGAAGTCCGGGCGGGCGTTCCTATAGTCGATATAATAAGCATGCTCCCACACATCGAGCGTGAGCAGCGGCCTCATGTCCTCGTGAGCGACTGGCGTATCCGCATCGTGAAGCGAAGTGATCCTGAGCGCGTCGCGGTCCAGCACCAGCCAGGCCCAGCCGTTGGAGAAATGGCCGACAGCCTCCTCCTTCAGCTTCGCGAGCAGCTGCTCGGTCGAGCCAAAAGCCTCGTTGATCATCCGCGCGAGCTTGCCGGTCGGCCGTTGCGCTTCCGGCGGGGCAAGGCACTGCCAGTAGAAGCTGTGATTCCAATGCTGCGCACTGTTGTTGAACAGGGGCTGGTCGCCGCGCTCTCGGGCTGCGCGGATCACCTCTACCAGCGAGGCGCCGGCAAGCCCCTTCTCCCCGGCAAGGGCGTTGGTCTTGTCGACATAGGCCTTGTGATGCTTGCCGTGATGGAAGCTCAAGGTTTCGGCGGACATGAATTGGCCGAGCGCACCCTGCCCGTAAGGCAGCTCAGGTAGTGTGAATGGCAATGTGGAACCCTCCTGCGCATGAAACGCGCAGGAAGGCCCAGGTTTCAGCCGTGAAGAACTATTTCTGGTTCACACGGAAGCGGGAGAGGTCCTGCTTCGGTGCGTCCCACTTCGGCGCATTCTCGCTCGCCTTTTTGTAGTCCAGATAGGCTGAGCGGATGTTGCCCAGCTCCTCGTTGGCAACGCCCCGCCCGTAATAAGCGAGGGCTGGCCGTTGCGTGTTCTTCTGCAGTGCCACACTGAACAGAGGCAACGCTCCCTGCGCATTGCCAACTTTTATGAGAGCCGCACCCTTGTTGAGGTAAGCCTCCGCCTGATTGGGGTCGAGCGCGATGGCCTTGTCGAAATCGCGCACACTCCCGTCGATATCCCCACGTCGGAGGAGCAGGATGCCCCGATTAACATGCGTGGCGACAAGGTCGTGTGGTGCCAGCGGCTCACCGGAAATAGCTTCATCGCACGCGGCAAGTTGCTCGCGGGTGGGCATGCTGAGGGAATCGGCTGCCATGAAGCAGCTTTTCGCGGCGCTATTGCCTAAGGATAGAACGCTTGCCGCGGCGGGAGCGGCGATCATGATGCCCGCTGAGAACAAGAAGAATTTTCCGAACGTCATAGCTCAGTACCTCCTGTCCGCTCTGTCTACTCCCTTTTTGGCTCCGATGCCATGATGTCGTGGCGCTTCAGCGCGTGACGCAACTGGTCGTAGCTCAGCTGTAGCGCGGCCGCAGCAGCCCTTTGATTCCAGCGGCATTTTTCGAGCGCGGCGGCCAAGATTGCTTTTTCATATTCGGCGATTGCCAAGCGGAAGTCGGCGCAGCCGGCAGGGTCAAAACGACTCGGGGACACAGAGGAGATCTGGAGGGGAGCTTCGCCCAACTCCTCAATCCTCTGCTCCGAGATCGGTCGCCAAGGGGATTCGAAAGGGTCGAATTGGATCGCGTCGATGGGCAGCGAGGGGTCGGGCCAGCGGTAGACTGCCCGTTCGACCACATTGCGCAATTCGCGCACATTGCCCGGCCAGTCGTAGGAGAGGAGGCGATTGGCGGCGGCGCTGCTGAAGCCGGGCCAGCTCGGCCATTCGAGCTCTAGGGCCATGCGGCGGGCGAAATGGTCGGCGAGGATGGGGATGTCGCTGGTCCGGTGCCGGAGCGGCGGCAGGGTGACCACTTCGAACGAGAGACGGTCGAGAAGGTCGGCGCGGAAGCGGCCCTGCTCGACGAGTGCGGGCAGATGCTCGTTGGTCGCGGCGACGATGCGGACATCAACCTTGGTCGGGCGGCTGGCGCCGATCCGTGTCACTTCGCCATACTCGACGGCGCGAAGGAGGCGGTCCTGCGCGGGCGAGGAAAGCGTGGCAAGCTCGTCGAGGAAGAGCGTGCCGCCGTCCGCTTCCTCGAACCGCCCCGCCCGCGATTTGGCGGCGCCAGTGAAGGAGCCGGCCTCATGGCCGAACAGCTCCGCCTCGATCAGGGTCTCCGGGAGGGCCGCGCAGTTCATCACGACGAGCGGGCCGTCCCAGCGGGAGGAGAGGTGATGGAGGCGCTCGGCGATCAGTTCCTTGCCTGTGCCGCGCTCGCCAATGACGAGCACGGGCCGGTCGAGCGGCGCGGCGCGGCTGGCGCGCTCCACCGCGTCCAGAAAGGAGGATGACTGTCCAACGAGCTGGGTGGTTCGCTCCATCACCAACTTTTGGGACTATTTCCCACGTCTTGGCAAGCTACAGATGGGTGTAAATGCTCGCATTTCAGCAGTTTTCCTCAGTTTTCCGCCACTGCCGAAGTTTGGCATGCTCCCTGCTATAGTTAGGACAAGCCGCCTGAGCGGGCGGGCAAAAGTCAGGGAGACTGTCATGTTCAACTTCGATCGCACTGATCTTCAGCGCTTCGCCGTCGCGGCGGTCGGCGCCCTCATCCTCACCGGAACTGCCGTCGGCGCCGCAGTCGGCCCGGCCCGCGCCGTCGAAAAGGCGCCTGCCCAGTTCGCCCATTTCGTGGCAGCGAGCGAGGCACGTGGCTGATCCGGAAATCTTCGGCCCGTTGGACGACATTCCTCCTCGTCCCACCGGCGCCCCAAGAGGCCCCCGTCCCGTGGGAACTGCAGTCCCGCGCGCGGCGGATTTCATTCGTACCACCAAGGAGTTCCTACCCATGGGTATCTTTTCGCGGACGCGCGATATCATTGCCGCCAATTTCACAGACCTTCTCGACAAGGCCGAAGACCCGGCCAAGATGATCCGGATGATCATCATGGAGATGGAGGAGACGCTGGTAGAGGTTCGCGCCTCCGCCGCGCGTACCATCGCCGATCAGAAGGAAATGCGCCGGCAGATCGGCAAGCTCGAGAAGCTTCAGGAAAGCTGGACCGAAAAGGCCGAGCTCGCCCTTTCCAAGGACCGCGAGGACCTAGCCAAGGCGGCGCTGGTCGAGAAGCAGAAAGCGGGCGACATGGCCGAAAGCCTCAAGGCCGAAGTAGCGGTGCTGGACGATGCGCTCCGTGCGTCGGAGGCCGACATCGCCAAGCTTCAGGCGAAGCTCCGCGAAGCCCGCACGCGTCAGAACGCGATCGTCAGCCGCCTCGAGAGCGCGCACAACCGGGCGCGGATGCGGGAGATGTATGCCGGCACCAAGGTGGACGAAGCCTTCTCTCGCTTCGACATCCTGGAGCGGCGAGTAGATTTTGCCGAAGGCCGCGCGGATGCGCTGAGCCTCGGTTCACCGGCGAAGACGCTGGAAGAGGAAATCGCCGAGCTTCAGGCCTCCGACCAAGTCGAAGCCGAACTGGAAGCGCTGAAGGCCAAGCGCGCCGGCAATCAGAGCCAGGAGGGCTGACAAGATGGAAGAAGTGCTGATCCCGCTGATCGTCGTTCCGACGCTCTTTATTGCCCTCCCCTGGCTGATCTTCCACTACGTGACGAAGTGGAAGAGCCAGGCGACGCTGACGGCCGAGGACGAAAACCTGCTCGACGAGCTTCATGAGACTGCGCGCCGCCTCGACGAAAGGCTCTGCTCGATCGAGCGGATCATGACCGCGGAAAATCCCGGCTGGCGGCAGGTCGCCTGCGATCCGGCAAGCATCGGCATCGAGGACCAGCTTCAGTCGCTGAAGAGGATCAAGCAATGACCGAACCGCGCCGCACGAAATTCTATCGCGACAAACAGAACGGCAAGTGGCTCGGCGTCTGCTCCGGTATCGCCGATTATACCGGCATCGATGCGACCATAATCCGCATCGGCATGGTGCTCGCCACGGTCATGGGTTCGGGCGCACCGATCCTGGTCTATATCGCCGCAGGCATGATCGCGCCGGTGAAGCCGCGCGAGCTCGACTATCAGCGGCCTGAGGACGCCAAATTCTGGCAGGGCGTCCGCGCTTCGCCGCGGCGGACAGTGCGGGACGTGCGCTCCAAATTCCGCGACATCGACCGGCGTCTTGCCGACGTTGAGACTTACGTGACGAGCTCCAACAGCCGCTTGTCGCAGGAAATTGAAAAGCTGCGCTAAGGGGAAACAGACTATGGGTTTTCCGTTCGAGACATTCGCGCCCGTGATTGCGATGATCGGCATTCTCGCCGTCGGCGGGTGGATCTTCACGACCTGGCTCCGCATCAAGCATGGTTATCCGCTGGACGGCGCCTGGGGGCAGGCCGTCTATCCCAAGACTAGCAGCGAGACGATGGAGCGGGTGAAGCTGCTCACCGCCGAAAACGCGCAGCTGAAGGCCGAGCTTGGCTCGATCAAGGACCGCCTCGCCACGGTCGAGCGGATCGTGACCGACGACAGCCATCGCCTGACGCAGGAGATCGAAAGCCTGCGCCTGCCGAAAAACTAACGAAATACCAGAAGGGAATAGGGGATGAATCCGTTTGAAATGGTGGTGATCATTGTGGCGATCACCGCAATTGCCAGCATCTACAGGGCGAAGCACGGCATCCGCCGCGACCGCCGAGGCAATGAATATCAGGTCGACAATGCCGAGAATGAGCGGCTTCGCCATGAGGTGAAGGAGCTTAAGGAGCGGCTTGCGGTGCTTGAGCGGATCACGGTCGAGAAGGAAAACTCCCTCGCCCGGGAGATCGAGCAGCTAAGGGACCGCTGAGGGAGCGGCCGATGGACCCGGCGCTTCTTGCCCTGGCCGTCGCCACAGTCTTAGGGCTCGGCATCGCAGCTGCCGCGGCGCTCAAAGGCTGGCGGGGATGGCTCGAGCTGAAGCAGCTCGAGCTGATGAACCGCCCCGCCGGCGCCCCCTCCTCCCTCTCCCGCGTGGAAATATTCGAGCTGAAGGAGCGTATCCGCCGCCTCGAAGCGATTGCGAACGGTAGCGAGCAATAGCCAAACCCGTCTATGGGGCGGCCATGACTCTCCCCAATCTTGCCGATATCGAAGCCGATTACGAGCTTCTTGAGCCGGACGACCGCTACCGGCTGCTCATCGACCTCGGCCGTGCGCTCGAGCCGATGCCGGATGCGCTGAAGACGGACGCGACGCTTGTCCGCGGCTGCTCGGCCTCCGTCTGGGTCTATCCGACTGAGCTAGACGGCAAGCTCCACTTCCTTGCCGACAGCAACGCTGCCATCACCAAGGGCATCATCGCGCTCGTGCTGACGGCGGTGCAGGACAAAAGCGCGGAGGAGATCCTTGCTACCGATATCGAGGCTGCTTTGGAGCCTTTCGACCTTCGCAATCAGCTAAGCTCGAACCGCACGCAGGGCATTCCGAACATGATCGCCTTGATCAGGGCGACGGCGGAACGCCTCAAGTGACCGCCCGCCCCGATCTCAGCAAGATGGAGGGCTTCGATCCGGAGCTGTTCACCTCCTATGCGAGCCAGGTCGGACATGGCGGCGCGCTCGGCATCTCTTACGTCGGCCATGGCGAGGATTGGGTCGAGCTGGGGCTCGACTATCAGGATAAGCTGATCGGGGTGACGAGGACCGGCGTGATCGCTTCCGGCCCCATCATCAGCCTGATGGACATGGCGCTCAGCATGGCGATCTGGGTGAAACTCAACCGATTTCGGCACCAAGCGACGCTGGACATGCGCGTCGATTATCTCCGCGCGGCGACGCCCGGGCGAAAGATCGTCGGACGCGGCGAATGCTATGCGGTGACGAAAAGCGTCGGCTTCGTCCGCGGCCACGCCCATGACGGCGACCCGGCCGATCCGGTGGCCCACGTGGCAGCCACCTTCATGTTCACGAAGAGCTGGGGTTAGACGGCCGTCCGCCGCTCCTCGGCGCGTTTCAGAACGTCATAAGCCGCCTGCACCGCCTGGAAGCGCTGGGCGGCTTCCTTGTCGTCGGGCTTCACGTCCGGGTGATTGGCCTTAGCGAGGCGGCGGTAGGCAGTCTTGATCTCGTCGAATTCGGCGTCGCCTTCGAGTTCAAGCACGTCGAGCGCGCGCATTTCGTCGCGGCTCCTGCTGCCGTCGCCGGGGCCGCACCAGCCATAATGCTGCGCCTGCTTGAAGCCGCCCGCATCGCGCCGCTCGCCCGCCTCGCGCGCGGCTGCGTCCTCGGCTGAGAGGCCCTCGAAATAATTCCAGTTCTTATTGTATTCGGCGGCGTGCGTTTCGCAGAAGTACCAGCGTTCGGGGCTGTTTGGCGATTTGGGGGCCGGACGGTCGCCCGGTTCGTTACAGCCGTGGCGGTCGCAAAGGCGCACCTGCTTGGTAGCGCGCTCGCTGCCATAGCCCCGCCAGCGCGGAAAACCCCAATCATTAGAACGCGTCTGCTTCGCCATCGTGAGCCCAGATAGAGTGCCGATAGAGCCGCGGCTAGGCGGCGGAGAAGAAAAAGCCAGAGGGTCTGTAAGCCGGGTTCTGTCCAGCGGATCGCTCCGCTTGGACGGCCATTCATCTGGGAGACGGATCGCTCCGCCCCTCAAGCAACCAACCCGGGCCGCAGGCCGGAACTAGCCATGCGCAGCCCCTAGTCGGTCTTGCTCCCGGTGGGGTTGACCGTGCCGCCTTCCGTTGCCGGAGGCGCGGTGCGCTCTTACCGCACCCTTTCGACCTTACCGTGCCGAAGCGCGGCGGTTTGCTTTCTGTTGCACTGTCCCTGGGGTCGCCCCCGCCGGGCGTTACCCGGCACCGTCGTTCCGTGGAGCCCGGACTTTCCTCGGCAATCAAGCCGCGGCCGTCCAACCCTCTGGCTCGGCCTATCTAGTCGTCGCCCTGCGGTTTGGGAAGAAGGAGCGCCAGAAGGATCGCCCGGCATTCACCGTCGATCTCGCCGTCGATCAGTTCGGGGCGGAACCGGCGCTGGAAGGCGACTACGGCGGCAAGCGGGTCTGAAACGTCGTAGCCGAACCGCTCGAGCGCCAACAGGAAACCACTGTCGGTCCAGTTCGGGTCCATCAGATTCTTGGTCGGGCGCGGCAGAGCGAGCCTGAGCTTCGCAAGCGTCCCCCAGGGGAAATATTCGCCCGGATCCTGCTTGCGGGCCGGAGCGACATCCGAATGACCGACGATGTTGCCGCGGGTGATGCCGTGCCGTTCCTTGATGTCGGCGAGGAGCGGGATCAGCGCGTCGATCTGCGCATCGGGAAAGGGGCGGTAGCCGAATTCGTGGCCGGGATTCACGATTTCGATGCCGATGCTGCAGGCATTCACGCCGTGGATGCCGCGCCAGTACGACTTGCCCGCGTGCCAGGCCCGCTTCTCCTCAGGCACCATGCGGAGAATGCTGCCGTCCTCGTCTACCAGATAATGGCAGGATACCTTCGCTTCGGGGTCGCAGAGCCGCTCGATCGCGCCGTCCGCGTCCGGCATGCCGGTATAATGGAGCACGATCATGGAGACCGGCTGGTCCCGATCGTCGCAATTCAGAGAAGGCCGGTCGATGAAATCCATCACCTCCCTTTGCGCTCTAAAACGGCCGCCGCGTCAAGTCAGGCGGCGCTGCGGGCTCGCACGGCCAGCGCCTCGCGCTTGATATAGAGGCCGCGCTGAGCGGGGTCGGAGACGAACTCGTCCGTCTGGCCAATCACCGTTTCGCCGGCGCCGAGCATCAGCACCGCGTCGTGGCGGGCTGCTTCGGCAAGGCGGCCGAACACCTGCCGCCGGGCGGCGTTCGAGAAATAAAGGAGCACGTTCCGGCAGAGGATGATGTCGAACGGCGCGGCCTGCGGCGGCTTGTCCATCAGGCTGTGCACCTGGAAGCGGACCGACTGCCGAAGCTGATCGGAAATCTGCCACTGCTGCCCCTCCCGTTCCTCGAACCAGCGGATCATCTGCAGGACGGGAAGGCCGCGCTGGACCTCGAACTGGGAATAGAGGCCGCGGCGGGCGCGCTCGATAGCGGAAAGCGAGACGTCGGTGCCGATTATATCGATCTTCCAGTCGGCCCAGCGCGCCGCCTGCTCGGCAAAGCTCATGGCGATCGAATAGACTTCCTGTCCGGTCGAGCAGCCTGCGCACCAGATGCTGATCCGCTTTTCCTGCGCCCGCGCTGCTTCCAGGCGCTTCAGCGGCTCGCCGAGCAATGTATCGAACGGCGTGCGGTCGCGGAAGAAATAGGTTTCGTTGTTGAGCAAAGCCTCAACCACCTGATCGGCAAGCGCCGCCTCACGACCCGTGACGAGGAGGGCGATGAGCTGATCGAGCGTCGCGAGATCGCGCTCGCGCATCAGAGACTTCAGCGCCGTTTCGATGCGCCAGCGACGGCTCATGGTGAGCTGCTGCCCGGTGCGGTTCTCGAGGAGCGAGGCGAGGATGCGGCTGGATACGTCGTTCATACCCGGCCCCTTTCGGCGCGTGCGGCAACCCGGCCGGCAAGATCGGCGGGCGAGAGCACGGCGGAGGCGAGCCCCGCTTCGGCGATAGCCCGCGGCATGCCCCAGACCGCGGAGGTTTCCTCGTTCTGGACGATCACGGCGCCGCCATTGTTGACGAGACGCGTGCTGCCGACGAGGCCGTCACGGCCCATGCCGCTGAAGACGACGCCGAGGCCGGCCTTGCCGTACACCTCGCCCATCGACCAGAGCATCGGATCGGCGGACGGGCGGCAGCCGGAGCTGACTGTCTCGCGGCTGATGCGGACGAATACGTCGCTGCCGGCCCGCTCCAGCTCAATATGGCCTTCGCCGGGGGCGATCAGAATGCGCTCGGGATGAAGCGGCATGCGATCTTCGGCAATGTGCGTGAGGCGGCCGGACGCGGCTTCGATCTGGCGAGCGAAGAAAGGCATGAATACGGGCGGCAGATGCTGCGTGATGAGGATCGGGGCGCCGATCTGGTTCGGCAGCGCGCGCAGGAATTCGCTCAAGGCGTGAAGGCCGCCCGTCGAGGCGCCTAACGCAAGGCAGCCGAGCTTGTGGTCCGGCATGGCGCGGAGTTTCACCGCAGCCGGCTTTGCTGCAGCCGGTGCAGGCGCGGGTGCGGTTTGGACGCCCTGGTCTTCCTCGTCGGAGCCAGCACGGCCGATTGCACGGAGGCGCTGGACCAAAATGTCGGAGAAGCGGCCGGCAAAGCTGTTGGCGCCTGGCTTCGGCAAGGTGTCGGCGGCGCCGAGTGCGAGTGCGCGCACCGTCGTTTCCGCACCTTCCTCGGCCAGCGAGGAGACGATCAGCACCCGGGCGCCGTTGCCGGCACGGAGGATGTCGGGAAGCGCGTCGAGGCCGCTCGTGCCGGGCATTTCGACGTCGAGCAGGACCACGTCCACGCGGACGCTCTTCAGCGCGGCGAGCGCCTCGCCTGCATTGCCAGCGGTGGCGACGATTTCGAAATCTTTATGGGCGGAGATCATCCGCGACAGCACCGACCGGGCGATCTGGCTGTCGTCGACGATCATCAGCCGGATCGGCGCGCGCGAAACGCTCGCCTGATCCGCTCTGTCGGCGGAGCGGCCGGGGATGGCCGCCTGTGCCCGGGTCACGCGACCCCGACGATCTGGAGCTTGCTTTCGAGGGTCTCGCGGTCGAACGGCTTCATCACATATTCGTCGGCGCCGGCATCGATCGCCGCACGGATATGCGCCGCATCATTCTCAGTCGTGCAGAAGACGACCTTGGGCTGGACGGGGTGAGCCGCACTGCGGAGGTTCTTGAGGAACTCCATGCCGCTCATCTTCGGCATGTTCCAGTCGAGCAGGACCACGTCCGGCATCCTGTCGCCGCAGCGGTCGAGAGCCTCCTGGCCGTCCTCCGCCTCGTCCACGTTGAAGTTCAGCGTCTCGAGGATGTGACGCGCAACCTTCCGGATAACCTTGGAATCATCGACTACTAGACAGCTCTTCATGCCCGCTCTCACTTTCACGCAAACTCATAAGGGTAATTGGTAATCACAGTCTTAATCGCGTCATGCGGCCTGTGCGGCAGAGCCGGCCAGCAGCGCCTGGGTGTCGATCAGGAGGAGTAGGTCCCCTTCCGCCTCGACCATGCCCTTGGCAACGCGGCGCCAGCCGCCCGAAAGCGTGGTGCGGACGGGGCGGACCTCGCCGTTCGTCTCCACCACATCCTCGACGCTATCGACGATGAGGGCATAAGGATGCCCATCCGCCTCGACGACGATCGCCTCGCGCAAATCCTTTTCCGAGGCGCGGCCAAGCTCCAGCGAAGCGAAGCAGTCGATGACGGTCAGAACGCGGCTGCGAAGCGCCGACAGGCCGGCGACATGGCGCGCCGCCCGCGGCACCGGCGTCAGGCCTTCCAGCTCGACAACCGATTCGACATCGGCGGCCGGAATGGCGACGCGCTCGCCCGCGATCGTCACGATGAGGAGCAGCTCGGTCATGCCTTCTTCCTTTGCGCGGCACTCTGGGTAAGCGCCGTCAGCAGCCCCGCCCGGTCGTAGCGATAGATGCTGTCGTCATTTTTACCCGAGGCGTCGGGCCGCGTCCGGATCTTGAGCACCTTGCTCTTGGGTCCCTTCGGCGTGTCGCCTTCGGCGCTGGCGATCAGTAGGTCGGCCCCTTCCGCCTCGCTTTCCGGTACGACGCGGTAGCCGGCACTCTCGATGATCGGCTTCAGGATATTCTTCATCCAGGGATCGCTGTCGGGCAGCGCGCAGACCGGCCGCTCGGCGGGGTCGGCGGCGCCGTCCAAATGCATTTCGAAGAGCCAGAAGGGATCCAGCAGCTCGACCTGCTCGCCGTTCACGAGCGTCACGCCCGACACTTCGCCGGGGCTTGCGGCCGGAGTCATCTCCTCTTCGAGGCGAACGATGTCGATCACTTCGCGGAAGCCGTAGGCGACCTCGTTCTCGCCATCGGTTAAACGGAAGATTCGGAGCGTCTCCGCTTCAAGCGCGCTTTCGACACCGGCCAGCGGCAGGATACGTCCGTCTAGCGCAACCCGCATCCGGCCCGCGCTCTTCTGAATCGCGCTTGCCGACACGTCCTCGATCCGCTCGACGACGGCCAGCCGGACCGCGCGCCGCTTACCGTCCAGCGTCCAGAACATCAGCGCCGGCTCTTCCTCCCGCGTTTCAGCGGGCGCGGCAGCCTTGGCGGTCAGCTTTTCGATCTCATTCTGGTCGAGCGTTACGCCGGCCACCGAGGCGATGCCGGACGGGTCCAGCAGCAGGATCGGGCTGCCGTCGTCGGCCAGGGTCGTTCCGGCATAGAGACCGGTCGCCATCACGGCGGGCGCGGCGGGCTTCACCACCAGCTCTTCGTGATCGTGCACGAAATCGACGCCGAGCGCGTAGACGTCGCCGCCGGCCGGCTTCAGGACGATCATATTCTGCTCGTCTTCATTGGCGAGGCTTTCGACCCGCAGCACATCGGAAAGGCCGACGAGCGGCACCTTCTTCTCGCGAATGCTGGCGATGCGCGATCCACCAAGATTTTCGACCTTCACGCTGTTGCCCCGGCTCCGCACGATCTCCTCGATCGCCGAGCGCGGGATGGCGTAGTTCTGCCCGCCCACGCTGACGGTCAGCGCGGGGATGATGGTGAGGGTCAGCGGAACTCGTAGCGTCAGGCGAAGCCCCTGCCCCAGCCTGCTCTCTATATCGACGACGCCGCCAATCCGCTCGATATTGGCGCGGACCACGTCCATCCCGACGCCGCGGCCGGAAATGGCGGTCACTTCCTTCGCGGTGGAAAGACCGGCCTCGAAGATCAAAGCGGTGCGCTGCTGCGGCGACAACCGCTCGCCCTGTTCGGCGGTGAGGATGCCGTTAGCCACAGCCTTCTTAACCAGCTTCTCGCCGTCTATGCCGCGGCCGTCGTCCGCCACTTCGATGAGTATCTGATTGCCGGACTGGCGCGCCGCGACCCGGAGGGTGCCGATCACCGGCTTCTTCGTCTTGGAACGCTCTTCCGGCGCCTCGATGCCGTGATCGATCGCGTTCCGAACGATGTGCGTCAGCGGATCGCGGATCATCTCGATCATCTCGCGGTCAAGTTCGACATCTCCGCCGTCGACCTCCAGCGCCACCTGCTTGCCAAGCTCGCCGGAAAGATCGCGCACCATGCGCGGCAGCGACAGGAAAAGGTTCTCGATCCGCTGCATGCGCGTGCGCGTGATTGCGTCGCGCATCTCTGCGATACAGCCGGAGACGCGCTCGAACGCGGCTTCCACGGCCACGTCGCGCTCCGCCTCGCGGAGACGACGCGCAAGCTCGTTCCGCGCCAGCACCATGTCCGACACGCTGCTCATCATTTGGTCAAGGAGATCGACCGACAGGCGGATGGACCGAAGGCTCTTCCGCCCCTCGCCTACTGCCGCGGCGCCATGCGCCGCCTGCGCTTCGACGGGCTCATGATAGGCTTCCGACAACGCGTTGATCAGCTGCTCGTCATCCCGCGATACCGTCTCGCCGGTCTCCAGCGCCTCGACCAGCTCGCCGATCCGGTCAATCACGGCCAGCACTGCGCTGACGAGGCGATGATCCGCAGCCCGCCGTCCGGCACGTACGTCCGCAAGCACATCCTCGGCTGCATGGCTTAGAGATTCGAGCCGGGGCAGATCGA
The DNA here is from genome assembly GCF_036402135.1 of Allosphingosinicella sp. GTDB lineage: Bacteria > Pseudomonadota > Alphaproteobacteria > Sphingomonadales > Sphingomonadaceae > Allosphingosinicella. The sequence continues at coordinate 25,894 of NZ_DASWTN010000041.1, forward strand.
AGAAGCCGCAATTGCCTTTGACGGTGTGGACGAAGCGGAAAATCTCGTCGAGCCGAGCGCGGTCGTCCGGCGCCGCTTCCCAGGCGACGATCTCCCCGCCCAAGGCCTCGAGCATCTCGCGCGTTTCCGCGATGAATTCCTGAATCAGATCGTCCATTGGGCCCTTGTCCGCACCGGCAGTGGGCCCGCTTATGGCGGCAGATGGTAAAGGACCGGTTTACCGGACCCGAGCCTTTCTCAGGCCGGAAGCGAGGCTCCGAACACGAGCACGCCTTCCTCCCCGTCCGCCACCTGGACCTGGCCGCCGCCATCAGTGACGAGGCAGTGGACGAGCCAGGCCGCCGCGGCGCGGGGGGCGATATCCTCTTCGTTGCAGTCGCCGACCAGCGCCTTCTTAAGCTCGGGATCGATGATGATGCGGCTGCCCTCCGCCCGGACGACGATGTCGATGCCGCTCCCGTGCTTCTCCGCGCCAATCGCGAGGGTTCCGCCGCGCACCAAAGCATCGCCGCCGAGTAGAACGAGGTTCAGGAGCACCTTCAGTGCGGATTTGCTCATCCGCTCCTCGGCTACCATCCAGTCGATGTCGACCTTGCCCTCGGCTCCGAACAGCCCCTCGATCGCTGCCCGCGCCTCGCGCGTCTCGACTTCGTCGCCGAAGCCGCCCGCCGCGCCGAACGCCAGCCGGAAGAATTTCAGCTTGTTCGCCGATGCCCGAGCGCTGTCCGCAAGCAGTTCCAGGCACCGCTCGCGCATTTCCGGGTCGGTCTCGTCCGCCAGCAGCTCCAACCCGTTGTTGAGCGCGCCTACCGGCGACAGGAGATCGTGGCAGAGGCGCGAGCAGAGCAGGCTGGCAAATTCGTAAGACTTCATGGACGGACCCTGTTTACCGGACGTCTTGCCAATAGGCGGTGGGCCGCGGGAGAGGCAAGGCGGCTTGCGCCCATTATCCCCACCTTCCCGATCGGCTCACCCCATATTGGCAAGAAGCAGCTCGGTTTCCGGATCAGGCCGCCGCATGCGCCCGCTTTTGATCCTCCCCTGCTTTCCGGAACAGCCCGGCGGCGAGTAGCCAGAAACCGACGAATAGGAGGCTGAGAATGGCGCCTCTCTGGTCCGCACCGAGGCCGCCCAGCGCCACCGCCGCATGCGCGACGGCCGCCACAGTCATCGCGACGGCCATGCCTGTCGCCCGAAAATGCGCCGCGATCGATCCGACCAGCGCCAGCAGGATCACGCCCAGGAACAGGAAGTTGTAGCTATTGTCCTCGTTCCCGATCATGCCGACCGCGGCGTTCGCCCAGATGGTCAGGAAGGCCGCCGCAAGCGCCGCCGCAACGCCGCCTCGATAGGCCCAGTTGCGTGACATCCGCACTGCCAGCTCGAAGACGCCGCCGACGGTGCCGAACAGGACCGCGGCGAAAACGAAGTCGGTTCCATCCCAGTTGACCTCGTTCGTGAACTGCATTGCGACTGCGGGGAGCAGAAGCAGGAGCGCCGCAATGCTCCACCCCGCTATCCGCCAGGGGCTCCCCCTCCTCGTTTCGATATTTGCCATTGCCTTGCCTCCTTGAATGAGTGAGGCTTTGCCCATGGCGCAAGCGGCGGTGAGCGGCATGAGCAACGTCTGAGGTTTCGCTGATAAATGGATTCCGGCCCGTTCCGCTTCGAAAATTTTGTGCTCGACCCAAGGGACCGCCAGCTGAGGCGTGAGGGCGCGCAGGTTGAGCTCAACGCCCGTTATCTCGACGCGCTCACCCTTTTGGTGGGCGATGCGGGCAAGCTCGTGTCGAAGGACCGGTTCTTGGATGAGGTCTGGCGGGGCGTTCCCGTTACGGACGAAGCGCTCACCCAATGTATCAAGACGCTTCGGCGGCAGCTCGGCGACGATGCCGCGCGCCCCCGCTTCATTGAGACGGTGCCGAAGCACGGCTACCGCTTCATCGCGCCGGTCGAGCGGGCCGATGGTGAAGCCGCAATTCCCGAGGCCGTGCCGTCCCCAGCGGTCGTCGAAGCCGCCCCTCTTTCGCGCTGGCGGCAATTCGGCCTTTTCGCGGGTGCGGGCATTTTAGGCGCGGGCGTCGCCGGTATTATCGGCGGCCTGTTCTACGGCTTTGCGGGGGCCTCACAGCCGCTCGGCGCCGCAGTCGGCGCGGCCTCGGTGCTCCTCGTGCTTCTCTGGCTCACCATTGCCGCGGCCCTGATGGGCGGCGCGGGCGTCAGCGCTGGCATTGCCGCGGCAGGCTTCGGACCCGGCCGCGCTTCGCCTTGGGTGATTGCCGGCGGCGCCTTGGGCGGCCTCTTCACCCTCCTTGGCGGACGATTGATGGGCGGAAGCCTCGACCTCCTCGCCCGCACCTTCCCAGATTCCCGCCTTCGGCTCGATCCGATCTCCGGCCTGTTCGGCGAAAACGGCTTCGGCCCCGTCAGCCAGATCGTGACCGGCACCCTAGAGGGAGCTCTTTTCGCCGGCTGCGTCCTCGGCGCCATGCTGTTGGCGCGGAGGAGTATCAACAGCGTAGGTTAGAACGGCTCTACTCTGGCAAAGCGCCTTCAGTTGGAGCCGCGGCGTTCATGGGCCAATCGAAAATCGTCGCATACTTTCGCGCCTCCCCGAGCAAGGCTGGATCATTTCTCAAGCGGCTTGCTCGATCGTGCAGTTCCCGCGCGAAGCCGCTGTCGAACGTCCGGCCATCGACCGGCTGCAGCCAGTTGACCACCTCCGACCGGGTTTGGCCATTCTTCAGCCCCTCCAGTAGCGCCTGCCGCGCACCAGCCACATCGTTCCTGCAAAGGTGGAAATTCGCTAGAGCCGAGGGATCGACGCGACCACGTGAAATCACGATTGCAGCCGAACTCGCTCCTTCCGTAGCACGTCCAAGCTGCTCGAAGGCGCAAGCTCTATAGAGGTGCAAGGTTGCGGACGCGCCTTGATTTACCTGACCGCCCCACTTGTTCGCTTCGTCCAATGCCGCGTTGAGCTGTTTGACTGCTTCTTCGAAATTGCCCCTGTAAATTTGCAGTCTTGCACGGTTGCCGCTGACATTCAGTGCGTTCGCAAAGCTGCCTGCCGGCCAGATCGCAGAAGCCTTCTGAAACAGGCGGTCGACCTCGTTCCATCGACCTAAACGAGCTAACGCATCGGCGAGGGGTGCGACGATGAATATCAGATCATCGGCGTCTTTGGTGTCGGGGTCGATGGGTTGATCGAAGATTGGAAGAAAAGCTGCCACCATGGTTCTGTCATGGCCCGCTGCTTGAAGCGCCCTAACGTACGCTAGTGCCGCCTCAGCGCTTCGACTCGCTTCCCATTCAGCTCGCGTCTGCTCAAGATAAATGGGCCATTGCTTCTCGAGCCGCTGACCCGCCCAGTCTTCCGCAATCAGACGGATCGGCGCAAATGACTTCTCGCCCAACAGTCGACGGAAGGACGCCGGGGACACGATCCGGGGAACCAGGGCAGAAGCGCCTTTTACATCGCCCTTGCTAAGGCGCTCTTCTATAACGGCCATCGCCATGCGGGAGATCGTGCCGGAGCGGCCGCGTGTCCAACCAGTCTCCAACAAGCGTTCGCCGACCAAGGCCAAGCGTCGCTTATCATTCACTTCACTTAACCGAGTCATGAGCCCGGCCATTTCGTAGTCGTCGAGCAAATTCACGATCGACGGATCAATGCGGCTGGCTCGCAGTACATAGTCAGCAGCAGAACCCGATTGATCCTGATACATGAAAATCTGCGAAGCCAACAGCAAAGGAGCGCTGTATCCCGGCAGAAGGCGGACGCTCTCCAACACGGCCTCTGATGCCTGTGCCGGCTTATCAATACGGAGGGCACTAGCGCGAAAGAATTGAACGAGGCCACGCAATTGCGTCGGCTGGGGAAGCTCACCGAGAATGGCATCAAGTTCCGCGACAGCGTCACCCGGTTCGGCAGCCCCGAAAACCGAGATGAATCGCGCCAACTGCGGGCGCTCCGCAGGCTGCGTTACGTCTTCAGGCTTTGGTAGAGGTATAGCCCGGGCCGGTGTAGCCGCGATAGCCAGACAGGCCACTATCCCAATGAAGGTTTTCAAGAACTCCCCTTCCTTCTTCACCTCACATGAACCAACATGACAATGGCCGCAACAACTTAGAGAAACGGGGAGCAATCGACTGCTTGCCAGTTAAAAGTCGCCCGCCAGCGCATTTATCGACTGCGTCCGGCTCTTGATAACGGCGTTTTCGTCGCCACATCGGTTGTGGAATGACCAGGGGGGTCTCTATTATACGGGCTGAGGTCGCTGCGGACGCGGCGGGGTGGCGGCTGGACCGCGCGCTTGCTGCGGCGGTGCCGACTTTGTCGCGCGAGCGGTTGAAGGCGCTGATTTCCAGCGGCGAGGTGCGCGACGATGCGGGTGCGCAGGTGCGCGATCCTGCCTCGAAGGCGAAGGTCGGTGCCTACGAAGTGCGGGTGCCTGAGCCGCGGCCAGCGCATAACGAACCGCAGGACATCGCGCTCGATATCGTCTTTGAGGACGATCACCTCATTGTCGTCGACAAGCCTGCCGGCATGGTGGTCCACCCGGCTGCGGGCAATCTCGACGGAACGCTGGTGAACGCCCTCCTGCATCATTGCGCGGGGCGGCTTTCCAGCATCGGCGGCGTCGCCCGCCCGGGCATCGTCCACCGGATCGACAAGGATACGTCGGGTCTGCTGGTGGTGGCGAAGACGGACAGGGCGCATGAGGGGCTGTCGGCGCAGTTCGCGAAGCACAGCATCCACCGGCGCTACGAAGCGGTGGTGGCCGGCATTCCGAACCCGCCGGAAGGCAGCGTCGATGCGCCTCTCGCTCGCTCCTCAGTCAACCGCCAGAAGATGGCGATCGTCGAGGGCGGCCGCGGCAAGCGGGCGGTGACGCATTACCGGCTCATCCGCCCCTTGAGAGAGGCTTCGCTGGTCGAATGCAGGCTGGAAACCGGGCGCACACATCAGGTGCGGGTGCATATGACTTCGCTCGGTCATCCGCTCCTCGGCGACCCGGTTTATGGGCGCACCAAAAGCGTTCACCGTGACCTATTAAATCAATTGGAGTTCAAGCGTCAGGCGCTGCATGCTGCGGAACTGGGCTTTCTCCATCCGGTATCGAAAGAAGACTTGACCTTCAAAAGCGCCATCCCGTCCGATATGCAGGAACTGTTAAAGGCGCTTACCGTATAAAAACCAAAGTAGCCGCGCGAGGCATAACGCGTTGGTTACGCAGGGAGAATGAGAGTTTAGTTATGGCAAGCGGCAACAAGACTCCAGCGACGATTCCCGCCATGGGCGGCGAGGCGGGCCTCAACCGCTATCTCGCGGAGATCAAGAAATTCCCGATCCTGGCGCCTGAGGAAGAGTATATGCTCGCCAAGCGCTGGACCGAGCATCAGGACACCGAGGCAGCTGCCAAGCTGGTGAACAGCCACCTGCGTCTCGTTGCCAAGATCGCGATGGGCTATCGCGGCTACGGCCTGCCCGTCTCGGAGCTTATCTCCGAAGGCAATATCGGCCTGATGCAGGGGGTGAAGAAGTTCGAGCCGGATAGGGGCTTCCGCCTCGCCACCTATGCGATGTGGTGGATCCGCGCCTCGATCCAGGAATTCATCCTCCGCTCGTGGAGCCTCGTGAAGATGGGCACCACCGCGGCGCAGAAGAAGCTGTTCTTCAACCTCCGCCGGATGAAGAACCGTATCGAGGCGTTCGAGGAAGGCGATCTTCGGCCCGAGGATGTGGCGCAGATCGCCAAGGATCTCGGCGTGTCCGAGGAAGACGTGATCTCGATGAACCGCCGCATGGCGATGGGCGGCGACACGTCGCTCAACGTCCCGCTCCGCGAGGAGGGCGAGGGCCAGTGGCAGGATTGGTTGGTAGACACCGATCCGCTTCAGGACGAGCGCGTTGCCGAGGCCGAGGAGACCAAGGTTCGCCACGAGCTCCTGATGGAGGCGATGGAGGCCCTGAACGACCGCGAGAAGCACATCCTGACGGAACGGCGCCTCACCGACGATCCGAAGACGCTGGAGGAACTCAGCCAGGTCTACGACGTCAGCCGCGAGCGCATCCGCCAGATCGAGGTCCGCGCCTTCGAAAAGCTCCAGAAGGCGCTCATGAACCTTGCCGGCGAACGGCGGCTCCTTCCCGCGCATTAAGCTTGGCGCGGGGGCGAACCAGAAAAACGAGGCGCGGAGGGTCCGGCCGTATCATCGGCTGGATCGTCCGCGCGATCTTCATCTTCATCGTCGGCAGTATCCTTTGGGTGCTGCTCTACCGCTTCATCCCGCCGCCGATCACCTTCACGCAAATTGGCGACCTGCTCGACGGGCGCAAGCTGTCGCGCGACTGGATGCCGATCGGCCAGATCGACGACGATATGAAGCGGGCGGTGATCGCCGCGGAGGATTCCAAATTCTGCGCCCATAACGGCTTTGATCAGGATGCCATTGCAGAGGCCATGCGGCGCAATGCGAAGGGCGGCTCCGTCATCCGCGGCGGCTCAACGATCAGCCAGCAGACGGCGAAGAACGCCTTTCTGTGGCAGGGCGGCGGCTACTTCCGGAAGGGTCTGGAGGCCTGGTTCACGCTCCTTATCGAGACGCTCTGGACCAAGGAGCGGATCATGGAGGTCTATCTCAACATCGCTGAGACCGGGATCGGCACGTACGGGGTGAATGCGGGCGCGGAGCGCTATTTCAGCAAGGATGCGTCCAACCTCAGCCGTAACGAGGCGGCGCGCATTGCTGCCGTGCTGCCGCTGCCCAAGCGGCGGGAGGCGGTGACGCCGGGCGGCTTCACCCGTCGCTATGGGAACAGCATCGTCTCGCGTATCGGCGTCGTCGCTCGCGACGGCCTCGATGCCTGCCTCTACGAAAGCGGCGACAAAGCCTCGGCGGTGGAGCCGGTGGAGCGGCCTAAAGCCAAGGCTAAGGCTCCAAAGCGCGAGGCGGCTCCGGCGCCTGTCGTATCGCCGGAGACGGAATATGAGACGCCTACGCCAGAACCCTCAGCGCCTCCGGAAGCACCTGAACCGGAGCCGGTTCCGGAAGCGCCGGAGGCGAACGGCTTCTAGAACGGCATTTTAAAGCCGGGCGGGAGTTGGAGTCCGCCGGTGGCTTTCTTCATCGCGTCCTGCGCGGCGATATCGGCCTTGCCGCGGGCGTCGTTGATCGCTGCGGCAATCAGGTCCTCTACCATCTGCTTTTCGGACGGCTGAAGCAGGCTTTCGTCAATGTCGACGTTGATGATCCGGCCCTTGGCGCTGGCCTTCACGCGCACCATGCCGCCGCCCGAAACGCCCTCCACCTCGACATTGTCGAGATCGTTCTGCGCCTTCATCAGCTCGTTCTGAGCATTTTGCGCCATTTTGAGGATGTCATCGAGATTGGGCATTACGCACTCCGTTGGTCATTGACTGTGTAGCTTGAAAGCTCGGCGTCGGGAAAAGCTTCGAACGCGGCCTTGACGATCGGCGCATCCAGCACGGCCTGCCGCAATTTTTCCGCCTCCGCCTTCTCCTGATCGAGCAAAGAGGGCTCCGCCGCCTCGTCGGAGGCGATGACGGTCCATGTTTCGTCCGTCAGCGCCTTCAGCGCGGTCGCAAGGTCGCGGGTGAAGTCGCCCGGCAGCGGCTTGGAGGGACGGATGACGAGCTCCGGCGGCGCGTAACGGACGACGCCGACGAAATCGTGCAGCTGCTGGGCGATGTGCGGCTTGCCGTTCTGCGCCAGCATCTCGACCAGCCCGGCAAAGGCGGCAGGCGCCCTCAGCATCGCCCCCTGCCCGCCATTGGCCGGCGCCGATTGCGGAGCGGCGGCAGGCACGGCTTCGCCGCTAGCCAGCTTCTCCATCAACGTGCCTGGATCAGGAAGCTCAGAAGCATGGATGACGCGGAGCAAGGCCATTTCCGCTGCTTCCAGCGGCATGGCGGCGTTGTTGACCTCGGTTAGGCCCTTCAGGAGCAGCTGCCAGAGCCGGTGAACAGCGGCGTAGGACAGGCGGCTCGCCCAGTCGGCATAGGCCTCCCGCTCCTCCGCGCTCTGCGCGGGGTCCTGCGCGCCGCCTACCTTAGCGCGGGTGATGCCGTGCACGCTTTCGAGAAGGCCGCGGATCAGCGCCGAAGGCTCGACGCCGAGGTCATATTGCTCCTTCACCGCCGCAAGCGCGCCCTGCGCGTCGCCCGACAGGAGCAGGCCCAGAAGCCGCCGGATCGCGCCACGGTCGGACAGGCCGAGCATTGCGCGCACCTGCTCGGCAGTGACGCCGCCGCCCGCGCCATGGGCGATCGCCTGGTCGAGGATGGAGAGGCCGTCGCGCGCGGAGCCTTCGGCAGCGCGGGCAATCAGCGCCAGTGCTTCCGGCTCCACCTCCACGCCCTCCTTTTCGGAGACGGCGGCGAAATGGGCGGCGAGCTGCTCGGCCGAGATGCGACGAAGATCAAAGCGCTGACAGCGCGACAGCACCGTTACCGGCACCTTGTTCACCTCCGTCGTGGCGAACAGGAATTTGACGTGGGCCGGCGGCTCCTCAAGCGTCTTCAGAAGCGCGTTGAACGCATTCTTCGACAGCATGTGGACTTCGTCGATGATGTAGACCTTGTAGCGCGCGGAGACGGCGGCGTAGCGCACCGCTTCGATGATCTCGCGCACGTCGTCGACGCCGGTATGGGAGGCGGCGTCCATTTCGACCACGTCGAGATGGCGGCCTTCGGCAATGGCGCGGCACGGCTCGCACTGGCCGCAGGGATCGATGGTGGGTCCGCCCTGCCCGTCCGGGCCGATGCAGTTTAGTGCCTTCGCGATCAGCCGCGCGGTCGAGGTCTTGCCCACGCCGCGGACGCCGGTGAGCAGGAAGGCATGGGCGAGGCGGTCGCGGCGGATCGCGTTGCCAAGCGTCTGCACCATCGCATCCTGCCCGATCAGCTCGGCAAAGCTCTGCGGCCGGTATTTGCGGGCAAGCACGCGATAAGGCTGCGCCCGCGCCGGCTGCGGGGGCTCGTCGAGGCCGAGGCCGAAGCTGTCGGGAGCGTCGCTCATCGCGAAGCCTCGCGAAAGGTCACACTAAGGTCACACCAAAACGGCGCGGAATCGCCGGCCATATCGGGGCTTTGCGCTGCCGGGGATCTGGAGAAGATGTTCATGGCTTCAACATCGCACCCGGAGTGGCCAGTAGGAAAGCAAAAAGAGCAGGTGGAGCGCGTCGCGGCAGAGCCGCGCGGTCAGACCTCGCGAGGCGAGGCTGGCCGCGCTTGCGCGAAGTCGAATTAGCATCGCCAATTCGTGCTCGCGCTGCGCGGTGGGAGCCGGGACGACCCGTGGCGGATATCGTTACGGCTGCTTCCTTCCGGACCTGACCGGGTTGGCGAACGCCTCGTCCGCCCGACTCCCGCGGCGCATATGGGGGAACGGGCAGCGGTGTGCAAGTCAACGCCACTTTGTGCGGACGTCCACTCCCACAAAGCCGTTATTCGCGCAGTGCTGTTTCTTGTTGAGCATTGGCTATGCGGCCAAAGGCTGGACCACAACGCCGAAGTAATAAGATTAGGGCTTGAGCCTGACAACCTCCGTAACCCAATTCTCCAGCTCTGCCGTATCGGCAATGTCTCCGTTGTATTCAAGCCTTGGTATAAATGGCCCCATTTGCCGCGGTGCGCCTAAGTCCACCGCCTGCTGGGTCGAAAAATAGGAAAGGCCGGACGGGAGCAAGACAGTCCTGTTCTCCATATAATGGGTGTTGGCGTCGGTCGTTTGGCCGACATGGGTTGCACCCATACGGCGTAGGCGATCAGTCACACTGAGGCACGAGCTAAAGCACAGTGAGTCCGTCAGCACGACCATCGTAAACTTGCCCGGCCAGGGCAGAGGGGCGGAAGCCTGCGGTCCACGGGTTTTAGGTTTGCAGGCAACGGGGCCAGAGAAAGACTCACCGTTGGCGACAGCGCGCGTCAATCTGTCGATCTCATCTGACGTTTCTCGCTCATAGTCCTTACCTAGGCGGGGGCCGAACTTCGCCTTGTATTCCTGCAGCGTCTTTATGTTGGCTGGCGATGCGCGCCACAGCTTTGGGCAATCTTCCGCATCTTCGAGACTTCGAATGGCAGCGCGGTACAGGCCGGCACCAAGTAACGCTTCGGCGATTTGGTCGCCGTAGGCGGAGTTGCCCCCGCCGTTGCCGCGCATGTCGAGCACCACAGCGCCCGAGGCGCGAAGCTCGTCTGCCCGCTTCCGCACTTCATCTACCACGGGACCGGCTCTGTCGCCCAGACTCTGCAGCGATATCCATGATCCACCAGCGAACTTTCGAACTCCAAAGCCCGCGGCGCCCGCGCCCGCCGCTGCTCGAAGACGGGGGCTGAGCTCGCTACTCTGCTTCTGGCTCCACTTTATGGATATATTTCGGATATCCTCCCCCTTGGCGAAGGTGCAGCCGCTGATCGGAGTGACGAAGGGGTTGCCATCGTCGATGAGCAGCCAGGGCGCAGCGAGCCTTTGTTGCGCCTGAATTTCCCAAATTGCCTTGAATTGCCCGAGCCGTTCCTTCGCGACTGCCTCGGCGGGGCGGCCGTCGCAGCTTAGCAGTCGATATCCTTTAAGGTCCTCTCCCCCGGGATCCTCGTCGGTAACTATCCAGTCAGAACCCTTGCGGGCCACGATGAAACTGGGCCAATTGAGGAGCTCTCGGCGAAATGCCGGCGTTGATCGGATATGCTTGTCGCCGAAGGAGGTGCCGAACGCGGCGAGCGTGGCGATGTAGCCTTCGTAGTTAGCAACCTTCGCTGCACGCTGTTGCGCCAGCCGATATGCGTCGAGTAGCGCCCGCTGAAATTGGACATCCCCCAGTTCCGGCGCAGCGCCGGGATGATTGTCGCGGAGCAACGCATGAGCTGCGGCAAGATCGCCTAGGGTGAATTCCTGCCAATACTTGCCGAAAGAGGCGGCGTTTTGATCCGGCGCAGCGGCGGCGGTGGTCAGGCCGCAGCCGAGCATCAGAAATCTCGTAAATAGCCGCACAAACCCTCCGAATTACCCGCTGTTGTGGCTGTTTAGTACACAGAGTCTGCTATTGAATTGCAAGAGCTGAGCGATTTGAGTCCCCGTTTCAGCCTCCTTAGTTTCGGAGAACAGCCACCCAACGCAGGCAAGTGTCCGCTTCCTACCTTAGCTGACATCCGATCAGCGCCCCTGCATATTGTGCGACGTGCCGGGGATGCGGACGGTGAGGCTCTGAAGCTTTTCCGTAAGCCAGATTTGGCACGACAGGCGCGAGGTGCGGGTGACGTCGGCGGCGAAGTCTAGCATGTCTTCCTCTTCCTCGCTGGCGGGCGGGAGGCGGTCGAAGTCGGGGGCGTCGACGATGACGTGGCAGGTGGAGCAGGCCATCTGGCCTTCGCAGGTGCCTTCGAGGGGCTGGCCGTCGGCTTGAGCGACTTCGAGCAGGCGCTTGCCGGCGGGGGCATCGACTTCCGAGATGCGGCTGCCGTCGGCGGAGATGAAGCGGACGAGGGTCAAGCAAGGCTCCGCTGGCGTTCGGCGGCGGCGAGGATGAGGTCCAGCGCGTCGTTCAGTTCGTCCTCGGTCGTGTAGCGCCCGAAGCCGAGGCGGATGCTCGATTTGGCCTCCGCGTCGCTGAGGCCGAGCGCGGAGAGGACGTGGCTGGGGCGGCCGGAGCCGCTTGCACAGGCCGAGCCTGCCGAGAAGGCGACTTCCCGCACCTCCGAGATGAGCCGCGCGGCGTCGACGGCTTCGGCGCGGACGTTGAGATTGCCCTTGTAGCGCTGCTCGAACGAGCCGTTGAGGATCCAACCCTGCAGGCGCTCGCGGGCTAGGTCCCATAGCCGCGTCACATGCGCGGCGTCCTCGTCGCGACGGGCGGTGATGAGGCGCGCCGCTTCGCCAAAGCCGATGCAGAGGGCGGGCGAGAGGGTGCCGGAGCGGATGCCGCCTTCCTGGCCGCCGCCGTGAAGCAGGGGCTCGATCTCGACGCCCTTCCTGATCCAGAGCGCCCCGATGCCCTTCGGGCCGTGCACCTTGTGGGCGGAGATCGCCACCATGTCGCAGGCGTGGAAGGGGATCGGCACGCGGCCGAAGCCCTGGACGGCATCGCAAAAGACGAGCGCGCCTTCGGCCCGCGCGATGGCGGATAGCTGCTCGACCGGCTGGATGACGCCGATCTCGTTATTGACGAGCATGGCGGCGATGATGCCGGTGCGCTCGTCAATCTCTTCCTCCGCCTTTTCGAGGTCGACGATGCCGTCCGGCTGCACGGGGAGGAAGGCGATCTCCAGCCCCTCGACCGCCAGCCAGTGGGTCGTGTCAATCACGCAGGCATGTTCGGTGGCAATGGCGAGGGCGCGGGTCTTGCCCTCCTCGAGGTCTGGCACCGCGCCCTTCAGCGCCCAGTTGGCTGCTTCGGTGGCGCCGGAAGTGAAGTAGAGATTGCCTTCCTCCGCGCCGGGGCCGAGCGCGTCCATAATGTAGCCGCGGGCGACGTCGATCGCGGCGGAGGCTTCGCGGCCCATGCGGTAGGGGCTGTGGGGATTGCCGAAATTGGTTTCGATCCACGGCCGCATCGCTGCAGCGGCTTCGGGCGCGAGCGGCGTCGTCGCCTGATAGTCGAGATAGATCATGCGGCCCGGCGCTTTCCTGCCATTTCGGTCCAGTGGGCGGCGAAGCGGTCGACCTCTTCTTCGGTGGTGGAGGGGCCGAAGCTTACGCGGACGACCTCGCGGGCCGCGTCTTCGGACCAGCCCAGGGCGGCAAGCACATGGCTGGATTTGAGGCTGCCCGAGGAGCAGGCGCTGCCGGCCGAGACGGAGATGCCGGCCATGTCGAACTGGATCAGCTGCGCGTTCGAGGGAACGCCGGGCATGCGGTAGGCGCCGATGGTGGCGATGCGGGGAGAGGATGCGCCGACTACTTCTCCGCCTGCGGCAAGGATCGCACTCTCCAGTCTTGTACGGAGGGTCACAGCGCGATCCATCCAGGCTGAACCTGTCTCGAGCGCAACGGCCATGCCGATGATGCCGGGCAGGTTCTCGGTTCCAGTGCGGTAGCCCTGCTCCTGCCCGCCGGTGGCGCCGACCAGGCCGTAGTCGCGAAGGAGAAGCGCGCCAACGCCGGGCGGGCCGCCGAACTTGTGGGCGGAGATGGCGATCATGTCGGCTTCGGGAAGCGGCAGCTTGCCTGCGGTCTGGGCGCAGTCGGCGAGGAGAAGGCCGCCTTTGTTTCGGACAGCTACGAGAATTGAGTCGAGCGGCTGCAGAATGCCGGTTTCGTTGTTGGCATGTTGGACCGCCACCAGTGGCTGCTGCCCCTGCACCGGGGTGAGGTCTACGAGGCCCTCGCTGACCACCGGCAGCTTCACCGCGTCCGGCGCGGCGCGGAATACGGCGTCATGCTCGACGGCCGAAACGAAGCGCGGGCCGGCAACAACCCTTTGCAGCGCTATGCCGAGGGCTTCGCTGGCGCCGCTCGTGAAGACGATCTTGCCGCCCCAGCCGAGCGCGGCAACGATGCGGGCACGGGCGTCTTCAAGCGCCGCCTTTGCCGCCCTTCCCTCCGCATGCGGCGAGCTGGGATTGTGCCAGCGGGCAAGCGCCTCGGCCATCGCCTCGCGCGCCGCCGGCAGGACCGGCGTCGTCGCGGCAGGATCGAGGTAGATGCGGGACAAGGCGGATTCCCAACGATTGCGAAGCGGTGCCGGCGCTCTATATAGGTCCGTCCGCGCGGACCGCCACGCGCATCATCCTGAAGCCCCCAAAGGTGCAATGCCCGAAGTCATTTTTCCAGGGCCCGAGGGCCGTCTAGAAGGCCGTTTCAGCCCAGGTCCGCGCCCCCGAGCGCCGGTCGCGATGATCCTTCATCCGCACCCGCAGGCGAACGGCACGATGAACAACCATATCGTGCAGGCGCTCTACAAGACGTTCGTGCGGCGCGGCTTTGCAACGCTTCGCTTCAATTTCCGCGGCGTCGGCAAGAGCCAGGGCGTGTTCGACAACGGCATCGGCGAATTGTCGGATGCGGCGTCGGCGCTCGACTGGGTGCAGCAGATTCACCCGGAAGCGGAGCAGACCTGGATCGGCGGCGTCAGCTTCGGCGCGTGGATCGGCATGCAATTGCTGATGCGGCGGCCGGAAGTGCGCGGCTTCATCTCGATCGCGCCGCCGGCAAACCTCTACGATTTCACCTTCCTCGCCCCCTGCCCTTCGTCCGGCATCATCATCCAGGGCGAGGCGGACGAGGTGGTGACGCCAAGCGCGGTCCAGAAGCTGGTCGATAAGCTGCGGACCCAGCGGCACATCACCATCCACCACGACACCATCCCGGGCGCGAACCATTTCTTCGTCAACGAAATGCCGCAGCTGATGAAGTCGGTGGACGACTATCTCGACTTCCGCCTCGATCCGAGCTGCCCGATCAAATAGTCCAGACCAGCACGTTGCCGAGCATCACCAGAGCGGCGACGAGCATCAGCAGGCCCTTCTTGGTCTCGCGGCGTCGGGCGATCAGCCACATTCCGCCTCCGCCCAAGGCGAAGGCAGCGATTACCATGACGGATAGCAGAGTGGCGGCCATGGCCGCTCCCTGACACGAATGGAGCGTCCGGGAAAGATGGGCGTCCTGCGTCTTGGGTTTGCCACGATTGGCTGGTAAGCGGCCCGCCATGCTGACCATCAACGGAATCACGGTGCGCCTCGGCGGGCGTACGATCCTCGACCGCGCCACGGCCGCGATCCGGCCGAAGAGCCGTGTCGGCCTGATCGGACGCAACGGGGCTGGCAAGTCGACTTTGATGAAGGTGATGATCGGGCAGATCGATCCGGACGAAGGGAATGTTGAAATGCCGCGGCGGACGCGGCTCGGCTATATCGCGCAGGAAGCGCCGAGCGGGTCCGCAACGCCGTTCGAGACGGTGCTTGCCGCCGACATCGAGCGCGCGCAGCTGATGGAGGAAGCCGAGACCTGCGCGGACATGCACCGGCTGGGCGACGTTCACGAGAGGCTGCTGGCGATCGATGCCTATGGCGCGCCGGCGCGGGCGTCGCGGATCCTGCTCGGACTCGGCTTCGACGAGGAGATGCAGGCACGGCCGCTCGACAGCTATTCCGGCGGCTGGAAGATGCGCGTGGCGCTCGCTGCCCTTCTTTTCTCCGAGCCCGACGTGCTGCTGCTCGACGAGCCGTCGAACCACCTCGACCTCGAAGCCACGTTGTGGCTGGAGAATTTCCTGAGGGAGTATCCCGGCACGCTGGTGGTGATCAGCCACGAGCGCGACCTTCTGAACAACGTGGTCGACACCATCCTCCACCTCGATCGGGGCAAGATTACGCTCTATGCGGGCGGCTACGACGATTTCGAGCGGCAGCGGGCGGAACGCGCCGCGCAGATCGCCGCGGCCAAGGCTTCGCAGGATGCTCAGCGGGCGCGGCTTCAGGACTATATCGCGCGGAACAGCGCCCGCGCCTCGACGGCCAAGCAGGCGCAATCGCGGGCCAAGATGCTCGCCAAGATGCAGCCGATCGCCGCGATGGCGGAGGATCCGAGCCTTAGCTTCGCTTTTCCGAGCCCGAGCGAGCTGAAGCCGCCGCTGATCACGCTCGACATGGCCGCGGTTGGCTATGCGGACGCGAAGCCCGTGCTGCGTTCGCTGAACCTCCGGATCGATCCTGACGACCGGATCGCGCTACTGGGCCGCAACGGCAACGGCAAGACCACGCTCGCCCGCCTGCTCGCCGCGCAGTTGCCGCCGATGGAGGGCGCGGTGAACGCGTCGGGCAAGATGCGCGTCGGCTATTTCACCCAATATCAGGTCGAGGAGCTGCACGGGGACGAGACGCCGCTCCAGCACATGAACCGAGCCATGGAAGGCCAGACGCCGGGTGCGGTCCGGGCGCAGCTCGGGCGGTTCGGCTTTTCAGGCGACAAGGCGACGACGCCGACGAGCAAGCTTTCCGGCGGCGAACGGGCGCGGCTGGCGCTGGCTCTGATCACCCGCGATGCGCCGCATTTGCTGATCCTCGACGAGCCGACCAACCACCTCGACGTCGATGCGCGCGAGGCGCTCGTCCAGGCGCTGAACGACTATGACGGCGCGGTCATATTGATCAGCCACGACCGGCACATGGTCGAGCTGACGGCGGATCGGCTGGTGCTCGTGGAGAATGGCGCCGCGGTCGATTATCCGGGCAGCATCGACGATTATATCGACTTCGTGCTGGGCCGTAACCAGCCGAAGGCAGAAGCGGCCGCGAAGCCGGTGAAGCTGGATCGCAAGGCCGCGGCCAAGGCGCGTGACGAAGCCCGCGCGCTAAAGAAAGCCGCTTCGGAGGCCGAGGCGGAAAGCGCGCGGCTGGCCGCGGAATGCTCCGCGATCGACCGGGCGATGTTCGATCCCGCCGGCGCGGACCCGAAGCTTGCCGCCCTGCCGATGAGCGAGCTTTCCCGCAAGCGGGCGAAGGTTGCGGCCGAACTGGCGCTTGCCGAAGCGCGCTGGCTGGAAGTGAGCGAGCAGCTCGAGCAGCAGGCGGCCTAAGCGTTTTTACGCTGGATTAACCCTGCCGCTTTATTCTGGCGTCCATGGGTGACTCACTGCGCCAGCCGAGCATCGACGAAGCTTTCGAGCGGATCGAAGAGACAATCCTGCCCAGTATTTCGATGATGCTGGACACGCTGCTGGACGCCGCGACGCTGGGTAAGCCCGGCGTTGATGCCGACATTTATGCGGCCGAACTCCGCACCATCGGCCTGCAGCTCGAGGAGCTGACGCGGCAGGTGGAGGCAATGTCCCTGCCGAGGAACGGCGACAGCGGCTATCGGGCGGCCTCCGTCGCCTGACGCTGGATGATCTCCGCGTAGAGCAGCGGATCCACATTCCCGCCTGACAGGATCACCGCCGTCCGCTCGGTGACGGCGCCCGCCTTCCCTGCAAGCACCGCCGCAAGCGCGACAGCACCGCCGGGCTCCACCACCAGCCGCAGCTCCCGCATGGCGAAGGCCATGGCTTGCTCGATCTCGGCCTCCGTGACGGACACGCCCCTCGCACCGCTCTTCCGGAGGGCGCCGAAGGTGAGCGGCGACACCAGTTTCGTCTGGAGCGCATCGCAGCGCGTGACAGGTGCGTCGTCCGGCACCGGCACGATCTCGCCGCCCGCCAGAGAGCGGGCCATGTCGTCCCACCCTTTCGGCTCGACGGTGACGACCTCCGCCTCAGGGAGGGCCAGCGCGATCCCTGCGGAAAGCCCGCCGCCGCCGCAGCAGACCAGCACCTTGTCGGGGCGGGCGCCGGTCAACGCCCGCATCTGCTCGCCAAGCTCGACGCCGGCGCTCCCCTGCCCCTCGATAATGTCCACGTCGTCGAAGGAAGGAACGACGGTCGCGCCGGTTTCCGCCCCGATCTGCGCCGCGATCTCCTCGCGGCTCTCCTTCATCCGGTCATATTCCACGATCCTGGCACCCGCGCGGAGCGTCGCGTCCCGCTTCACCGCCGGAGCGTCTGCGGGCATGACGATGGCCGCAGCGATGCCGAGCCGCGCTGCCGCCAGCGCTACGCCCTGCGCGTGATTGCCCGAGGAGAAGGCGACGACGCCGCGCGCGCGTTCATCGTCGCTGAGCTGCAGAAGCCGGTTGGTGGCACCCCGAAGCTTGAAGCTGCCGCCGCGCTGAAGGCACTCCGCCTTGGCCCAGAGCCGCCGCCCCTGCCATTCAAAAGGCAGAATCGGCGTTTTCACCACCTCCCCCGCGATACGTTTCGCCGCTTCTATGACACCATCCGGCGTCGGCTCTCTCTCGTGCATGGGATTCGGCTCATCTCTCTGAGGCTAAAGGGAAATAGCAAAAGTCTTTACAGCGAGGTTACAGGCACATATATCGCTCCCCGCTGCCCCAAGGGGACTTCCAATAACCGCAAGGCAGCCTTTGTCGCCACTACCCTTTGGAGGTCCCTTGAATTGCACAGCCATCATAACGCGCTGGGGCTAGCTGCCGCCCTCCGACCGGTTCAGCCGGTCACGCTCATCCGTCCGCACGCCGCACAGCGCGCCGCCCGCTACTTCGTTGAGAGGTTTCCGGGGAAGTCGCTCTATGCCGTGAAGGCCAATCCCTCGCCGGACCTTCTGAAGGTCCTTTGGGAGAGCGGGATCACGCATTACGACGTTGCCTCGATTGCCGAGGTGCGGCTTGTCGCCCGGACGCTGCCGGAAGCGATGCTGTGCTTCATGCACCCGGTGAAGGCCGAGGAAGCGATCGAGGAAGCCTATTTCACGCACGGCGTTCGCACCTTCTCGCTCGACACGATGGACGAGCTTGAGAAGATCGTGCGCGCGACGAACGGCGCGACCGACCTCAACCTCTGCGTCCGCATCCGCGTGTCTTCGGATCATGCGAAGCTGAGCCTTGCGTCGAAGTTCGGAGCTGAGCCCGGCGAGACCAAGGACCTGCTGATGGCGGCCCGCCAGGCGGCGGACGCGCTCGGCATCTGCTTCCATGTCGGCAGCCAGGCGATGACGGCGGCTGCATACGGCGAAGCGATGGCGCGCGTGCGCGCTGCGATCGTCGAAGCGGCGGTCACGGTCGACATCGTCGATGTCGGCGGCGGCTTCCCGTCCACCTATCCAGGCATGGAGCCCCCGCCGCTCGAAACCTATTTCGAGGTGATCCACAACGCGTTCGAGAGCCTGCCGATTTCCTATTCGGCGGAGCTTTGGTGCGAGCCCGGCCGGGCGCTGTGTGCTGAATATGCGAGCGTGCTCGTCCGCGTGGAGAAGCGTCGCGGCGACGAGCTCTATATCAATGACGGCGCGTATGGCGCGCTGTTCGATGCGGCGCATATCGGCTGGCGCTTTCCGGTGAAGCTCGTCCGCGAAGAGGCTTCGGACGCCCGCGACATGGCGTTCAGCTTCTACGGGCCGACCTGCGACGATCTCGATCACATGACCGGGCCGTTTCTGTTGCCAGCGGACGTTCAGGCCGGGGATTATATAGAGATCGGCATGCTGGGTGCCTACGGCTCCGCCATGCGCACCGGCTTCAACGGCTTCGGCTCAGACCTGACGGTCATCGTCGAGGACGAGCCGATGGCGTCGCTTTACGGCGTTTCGGAGGAACGGCGCACCGCGTCCAACGTCGTCCAGCTGTAGGCGGACTGATAGAATACAGGCTTCCTCTCCTCCTTCGGGAGGAGAGACGACGGGTTTCCGCGTCCCCTCGAACGACGGCGGTTCATTGTGAAGTGATGGAAAAACAGATGAACGACCAGTCAAAGATCAACGACACGCGCAAGCAGGAGTTGCTGTCTAACGTCGTCGAGCATATCGACATCAAGAGCTTCGACGCGCGCCCGATCGTGGACGCGATGAAGAAGATGAGCTTTTCGAGCCGCGACACCGGCCGGGCCGCCGAGCTTTACAACACCATGCTTGCCGATCCGGACTGCTCGGTGATCCTCGTGGTCGCTGGATCGACGTCGGCCGGCGGCTGCATGGATCTCTACACCGACCTCGTGAAGCACAATATGGTGGACGCGATCGTCGCCACCGGCGCCACGATCGTCGACATGGATTTCTTCGAAGCGCTTGGCCACAAGCATTATCAAGCGCTTGAAATCCCTGACGACGATACGCTCCGTTCGCTCTACATCGATCGCATCTACGACACCTATATCGATGAAGAGAAGCTGCAGGAGACCGATCACACGATCGGCGACATCGCCAACAGCCTGGAGCCGCGCCCCTATTCGTCGCGTGAGTTCATCCGGGAGATGGGCAAGTGGCTGCAGACGCACGGCAAGAAGGAGAACAGCCTCGTCAAGCTCGCCTACGAGCATGACGTGCCGATCTTCTGCCCAGCCTTCACCGACAGCTCGGCGGGCTTCGGCCTTGTCAAGCATCAGGTGGACGCGATGAAGGCGGGACGCAGCTACCTCACCATCGACAGCATCGCGGACTTCCGCGAGCTGACGGACATCAAGATCAAGGCGGGCACGACGGGCCTGCTGATGATCGGCGGCGGCGTTCCGAAGAACTTCGTGCAGGATACGGTCGTCTGCGCGGAGATCCTCGGCCACGAGGATGTCGAGGTCCACAAGTACGCGGTGCAGATCACCGTCGCCGACGTCCGCGACGGCGCCTGCTCCTCCTCGACGCTTCAGGAGGCGGCTTCGTGGGGCAAGGTGTCTACCGCGATGGAGCAGATGGTGTTCGCCGAAGCGACCACCGTCCTGCCGCTGATCGCGTCCGATGCCTATCATCGCGGCCACTGGAAGAACCGCGTGAAGCGCGCGTTCGGCAAGATGTTCGACTGAGATTGACGAACTGAACAACGGGAAGCACCTTCCCCGGCTCAACCGGGGGAGGTGCTTTTTTCATGGATCAAGTCAGTCCAATATTGGGACCGGTGGTGGCGCTCGTCGCCTGGTCGCTCGTCATGATGCTGTGGATGTACGCGGTGCGCTTTCCGGCGATGAAGCGGAAGGGGATCAGCCTCAAAGGCCGCGTCGGCAGCAAGACCGGGAGCCTCGAAGGGGTGGTCGAGGACCAGGTGAACTGGAAGGCGCACAACTACAATCACCTGATGGAGCAGCCGACGCTCTTCTACGCGGTCGCGCTGGCGCTCGCACTGATGGACCGCGGCGACGGCATTAATCTTTGGCTCGCTTGGGCCTATGTCGCCTTCCGCATCGCCCATAGCCTCGTGCAGGCGACCGTGAATGTGGTCCGTTGGCGCTTCATATTGTTCGTTGGAGCATCACTCGCGCTCATCGGCCTTACCGTCCACGCAGGCGCGGTGCTGATAAGGACGCTGTAATGCCGTTATGAGCGGGTAGACACCAAAGTGGACTTATCTCGCCTTGCCACGCGCGGAGGGAATGGCAGCCTTGGTCCCAAGGGGTGGGGCATGCGCGACGACTTCGAACCGACGTACCATGGCGCAAAGGTCGTTCGCGCGACGTTAGCAGCGGTTCTCGTGTCGCTGCCTTTGTGGCTGTTCCTGATTTGGCTTTTGAGCTGATGCGCTGAACCAAGAGCGGAGAATGGCGCGCCCGAAAGGATTCGAACCTCTGACCCCCAGATTCGTAGTCTGGTGCTCTATCCAGCTGAGCTACGGGCGCGCGAGAGGCTGCGACATAGGCGGAGAGTTTCGCGGGCGCAACCCCGTTGCTCGCAAAAGCGGCAGAGCCTAGGGACGAGCCATGTTTCGTGCCCTTGCTCCTACCCTGCTGGCCGCACTTCTCGTTGGCGGCTGCACTCAGCAGGGCAGTTTCCCGTCGCTTCGCCCCCGGGCGGTGGAGCGGCTTACGACCGACGAGCCGGTGCGGCCTGTTCCGGTCGTTGCCGCAGACGCGGGACTTGAGGGGCAGGTCTCCGGGCTACTCGCTGATGCACGGCGCGGTCAGGCAGAATTCGAAAGCCTGCTTGGCCCAACGCGGGCTGTTGTAGGACGAGCAGGCAGCGCTGGTACGGATAGCTGGGTTGAGGCGCAGCAGGCGCTGTCGCGGCTGGAGGCGGCGCGGGCGCTGACGGTGACGGCATTGGCCGAGTTGGACAGGCTATCGCTGGAGCGGGCCGGGCAGCCGACGAACAGCGCTCAATATGGGGGCCTCGTTGAGGCCGTGGAGAGCGCGGCCGGTCTTGCAGAAGCACAGCAGGCGGAAATCGACAGGCTCCGGCGCGCGATCAGCGGCTGAGGGCTTCTCGATGCGCCTTGGCTAACGCGACATAGTGCGCGATGCCGGCGAGCATCCCCTCCAGTTCCTCGTCTGTGAGATCGCGCACATATTTGGCGGGGCGGCCGGCCCAGAGCTGGCGCGACGGGATCCTCTTGCCGGGCGTGAGCATCGCGCCCGCCGCAAGCATGGCATCGCTTTCAATCTCGCAGCCGTCCATCACGATCGAGCCGAGGCCAACGAAGGCGCGATCATTGAGGATGCAGCCATGCACCATCGCCAGATGGCCGATCAGCACCTCTTCGCCGATGATCGTCGGATGCCCCTCCGGCGCGCCGGGTTTGGGAGAGTCGACGTGGATGACGCTGCCGTCCTGGATGTTTGTACGGGCGCCGATGCGAATTCGGTTCACATCGCCGCGGAGCACGCAATTGTACCAGATGCTGGCTTCCGGCCCGACTTCGATGTCGCCGATCAGCCGCGCGCCGGGCGCAACGAACGCGCTGGGGTCGACCTGCGGCGTGCGGCCGCCGAAGCTTATGGTCTCCGTCCCTGCCATTCGTCCTTCCTGATCACGTAGACGATGACGGGCGTCTCCGCCCATTCCGGCCCTTCATAGTCGAGGTCGTGCCGGCGGGTCATGCCGAGCCGCTCCATCAGGCCCCAGCTCGGCTCGTTGCCGATTACCGTCAGCGCCACCACCTGTTCAGCCCCGATCCGGTCGAATGCGAAATCCAGCGAGGCGATTGCCGCTTCCTTGGCATAGCCTTGGCCCCAAGCGTCCTCGCGAAGGCGCCAGCCCACCTCATATTCGCCGCAGACGGGACTTCCTTCATCGTCGGCGGTCTTGATGCCGCAGAAGCCGAGCAGCTCGCTGTCGGCCTTGCGCTGGACGACCCAGAAGGTGAAGCCCCTCTCCTCCTGCCACCGCATCATCCGTTCGCGGATGCGCTGCCGGAGGACGTCCGCCGGAGGGACACCGCCCAGCCATTGCATGACCGCAGGCGTGTTGGTGTGCCGGATGAACGGCTCGACATCCTCCTCCCGCCAGTTGCGGAGGATCAGGCGCTCGGTCTCGATCACGGCCAGAAGTCCTTCAGCAGCGGGAGGATGGTCGCGTAATCATCCGACCAGCCGTCGAAATCTTCGGCCTGATTGACGTCGTACCAATCGTGGCCAAGCGCCTCGCTGTAAGAGACGAGCCGCGTAAGCGCCGCGGGATCGCGGGCGAGCGCAACCCAGACCGAGCTGTGCAGCGTCTGTCCGCGCTGCAGGCGGTCGTCGCGGAGCTTAGCGACCCAGCCGCCCGCCTCGGCATTGGCGGCGAGCACCGGCTCCAGGTCGATATAGCGGTTTGAAATATGCATCAGGAGGATGCCGTCCGGTGCCAGTGCGCGGGCGTAGACGTCCAGCGCCTCGTGGGTCAGGAGGTGCATCGGTACGGCGTCGGACGAGAAGGCGTCGACAGCAAGCACATTGAGCCGTCCAGGCGGCTGCCGCGAGAGCGTGAGCCGCGCGTCGCCCAGCACCACCTGCGCCTGCGGCGCGCAGCGGGCAAGGAAGGTGAAGCGGCCGGATTTCTGTGCGATCTTCTGAACCGCCGGATCGATTTCGAAGAAGCGCCAGTCCTGCCCCGGCTTCGCGTAGCAGGAGAGCGTTCCGGTCCCGAGGCCGACGATGCCGATGCGTGCGGCAGGGCCGTAGAAGGCCTCGGCGGCGCTCAAAGCAAGGCCGACGCCGGAGCTGCGGCCGTAGTAGCTGGTGGGCTCGCTCTCGCGTCCCGGCGCAAGGCTCTGGAGGCCGTGAAGCGTCGTGCCGTGGGTGAGCTGGCGGACCTGCTCCGACGGGCGGTCGACGATGGTGTAAATGCCGAAATAGCTGCGGGTGCGGGCATCCTGGACGGAGAGGCGGAGCGTTCCCCAGCCGCCAAAGCCCATCATCAGGGCGGCGAGGCAGACGGCGAAAAGCCATGGGCGGCCGAGGCTGATGATCGCCAGGATGGAGATGAGGATGGTTGCGCCGTTGGTGACGAGGGGCGGCGTCCCGGTACGTAGCCTCTCGTCGGCCACGACGGAGAGAAGCAGGACGAGCAAGGCGATGCCGAGGGATAGCCAGAAGGCCCGGTCACGGTCCGCCCAGAGGCGCCGGAAAAGGCCGAGAAGCGGCGTCTGCGGCAGCAGCAGGGCCGCTGCGAGGATCAGCAGGGGATGCTCGTAGGACCAGTCGAAGATTGCGGGAGCGAGGATGGCGCAGAAGAAGCCGCCGATGACGCCGCCGACCGACATTGCAAGATAAAAGCCGGTGAGCCGGTCGGGCGCTGGGCGGAGGCGGTACATCTCGCCGTGCAAGGTGATTGCGACGACGAAGAGCAGGCTGAGGCCTAATGTCGCGGAGAAGAGCGGGTGCTGCGACCCTTCAGTGAAGGCGAGGCCGCCCGCGATCAGGATGATGAGCGGCGCTAGCTGAGTGATGAACTCGGTCGGGCCGCGGCGGGTGGCGAAGGCGACAACGAAGCTGAGGAGATAGAGGCCCAGCGGCACCACCCAGATGAGCGGCATCGCGACGATGTCGGTGGTGAGGTGGGTGGTGGTCGAGAGCATCAACCCCGAGGGAACGGCAGCAAGCGCTATCCAGTGGAGGACGCGGCGGCGGGACGGCGGCGGCGAGACTTCCTCCCGATGTCGCTCGACGGCGGCGGACGGAATGGTGAGCGCGCAGCCGGCGACGAGGAGGACGAGCAGGGCATAGCCCCCGGTCCAGAGCAGGCTTTGCTGCTGAAGCGTCATCAGCGGCTCGACGACGAGTGGGTAGGAAATGAGGCCTGCAAAGCTGCCGAGGTTGGAAGCGGCATAGAGGGCGTAGGGCTCGCCGCGGGCGCTTTCCAGCGCATACCAGCGCTGCATCAGCGGCGCTTGGGCGGAGACGATGAAGAACAGAGGCCCGATAGAACTCAGCAGGAACCAAGGCACCCAGAGGGCGGGAGAGAAATCGGTCGGCGGCACGGCGGCGCTGAGGCCGATCGGAAGCCACAAGGCGGCGACTGCGAAGAGGGCGAGGTGAAGCCCCGCCTGCCGGCGCGGCCGCATGCGGCCAATCCAGTGCGCGTAGGCATAGCCGCCGAGGAGCAGCGCCTGATAGACCAGCATAGCGCTGTTCCAGACGGCGGGCGCGCCGCCGAGACGCGGTAGCGCCATCCGCGCGATCATCGGCTGGGTCAGGAAGAGGAGGAACGATCCCGTGAGGATCGTCAGCAGGAAGAGCGGCTTTGCGAACCGCTCCCGCCCCTGCGATGCGGCGGCCGCCTCAGCCGTCACGGAGCAGACGCGCAGCCACAGGCGCGTGATAGGTAAGCACACCTGCGCAGCCCGCCCGCTTGAAGGCGGTCAGCGTTTCGAGGATCAGCGCGTTGCGGTCCCCTGCCCCCGCGGCAGCCGCGGCCTCGATCATCGCGTACTCGCCCGACACCTGATAGGCGAAGACCGGCACTTCGAACTGCTCCTTCACCCGCCGGACGATGTCGAGATAGGCGAGCCCCGGCTTCACCATCACGTGGTCCGCCCCCTCGGCGATGTCGAGCGCGACCTCGCGCAGCGCCTCGCCCCCGTTGCGCGGGTCCATCTGGTAGCTTTTCTTGTCGCCCTTCAGCAGCCCCTTGCTCCCTACCGCATCCCGGAACGGCCCGTAGAAGGCGCTCGCATATTTGGCCGCATAGGCCATGATCTGGACGTTGCAGTAGCCTTCCCGCTCCAGCCCCTGTCGGATCGCGCCGACGCGGCCGTCCATCATGTCGGACGGGGCGACAATGTCGGCCCCTGCCCGTGCCTGCACCAGCGCCTGATCGACGAGAATCTTCGAAGTTTCGTCGTTCAACACATAGCCGCAATCGTCGGTGATGCCGTCATGGCCGTCGGCGGTATAGGGATCGAGCGCAACGTCGGTTAGCACGCCGACCTCCGGCACCGCATCCTTCACCGCCCTGATCGCACGGCAGATGAGGTTGTCGGCGTTGAGTGCCTCGCGGCCATCCTCCGTCCGAAGCTCGCGCGGCGTATTCGGGAAGAGCGCCACGCAGGGGATGCCGAGATCCCGCGCCTCGCGCGCCCGCTCCACCAGCCGGTCCACCGACCAGCGGGAGACGCCGGGAAGCGTCGCAATCGGCTCCTCGACGCCGCTTCCATCAGCGATGAAAAGCGGCCAGATGAGATCGGACGGGGTCAGCACCGTCTCGGCGACAAGCGCGCGGCTCCAGGCGGAGACCCGGGTGCGGCGAAGGCGGGTTGCGGGAAAGGAAGCAGCGGTCATGGTGGGCTACGGCTCTAGCGCGCCGTTTCGGCGCTGGAAAGTTCGGAAGGACACCCTTGCACGCTCAGGAGTTAGCGGGAGGTGAGTAGTAGAAGTCCAGTCCCGCGCGAAGCCGTTTTGGTGGTGAACGCGCATTCCCGGCGCGGGCAGGATCTCTTCAACGAAGCCAGAGCGAAACTCGAGATGGCCGGGGTCAGGCTGATCTCCGCCCATCCGGTGCATGACCCGCGAAAGCTCAACGACACGGTGCGGAAAGCCGTGCGGGACGGCGCGCCGATGGTCGTCGTGGGCGGCGGAGACGGATCGCTCTCCTCTACAGTCGACGATCTAGTCGGGCGGGACTGCGTCTTCGCGGTGCTTCCGCTCGGCACCGCCAACAGCTTTGCGCGCACGATCGGACTACCGCTCGACCTCGACGGCGCCATCGATGCCATCGCCAATGGGCAGCGGCGTCGGATCGACCTGGGCGTCATCAACGGCGACTATTTCGCCAATGCCGCGGCCATGGGCCTCTCGCCGATGATCGGGGACACAGTGCCGCATAAGCTGAAGCGGTATCTGGGCCGCGTCGGCTATTTCGTCTGGGCGATCTGGTGCTTCTTCCGGTTCAGGCCGTTCCGCCTGATCGTCGACGACGGCAAAACGGTGAAGCGACTGTGGACGACGGAGGTGCGCATCTTCAACGGCCGCTTTCACGGCGGTGTGGAGCTGACCGAAAGCACCGACGTCGACAGCGGCGACATCGTCGTCCAAGCGGTCACCGGCCGAAGCCTCGCCCGCCTCGCCTGGGACTGGTATGCCAAGTTCTTCAAGCTGAGCTCGCGCGACGCCACGACGATGGAGTTTCGCGGGCAGAGGCTGAATATCGATACGCGGCCGCACCACCGCATTTCCATCGACGGAGAAATCCTCGCGCGGACGCCCGCAGTCGTGGAAGTCGCGGAGCGCGCTATCGAAGTGGTGGTGCCCGCCGAGGCGAGCTAACCGAGCCGCGCCAAGGCCGCCTGTAGCCGTTCCGCTTCCGCCGCTTTCTCCGCGTGGTCGGCGCGGGCTTTTTCCACCGCTTCCGGCTTTGCCTTTTCGACGAATGCCGGATTGCCGAGGCGTTGCGACAGGGAATCCCGCTCCTTCGCCGCTGCCTGCATCGCCTTTTCGAGGCGCGCCTTTTCGGCGGCGACGTCGATCACGCCTTCCAGTGGAAGAACGAAGGTCGCTTCCTCGACGACGATCTGCGCGGCGCCTCCCGCCGGTGCGGCATCGCCGCTGATCGTCTCGATGCGGGCGAGACGCTGGATGGCCGCCTCATGCCGCTGAAGCCGTTCGACCGTACGGGCATCGGCATCGCGGACGTGAAGCGGCAGCTTCGCGCCCGGCGGCACGCCAAGTTCCGTCCGGGCCGCGCGAATGCCGCTGACGAGGCGGATGAGCCAGTCGATTTCCGGTCCTGCCTCCGGATCGAGCGCTCGGGCGTCCGGCATCGGCCATTTGGCCAGGATGATCTCGTAAGGCCGCTCGCCCATCGCATGCCACAGCTCTTCGGTGATGAAGGGCATGAACGGGTGGAGCATGACCAGGATCTGGTCCAGCACCCAGCCGGCGACGATGCGGGTTTCCTCAGCGCCGTCACCCTGCAGCGCCGGCTTGATCAGCTCCAAATACCAGTCGCAGAAGCTGCCCCATACGAAATGGTAGATGGCGTTGGCGCTCTCGTCGAAGCGGAACTCAGCCATGGCGAGGTCGAGCGCCTGCACCGTCTTCACAGTCTCGCCGATGATCCAGCGGTTGACCGGCAGCTCGGCCTTGGGCGGCTCGATCTGCTTCGATGCACCGATGCCGTTGGCCTGGCAGAAGCGGGCGGCGTTCCAGAGCTTGGTCGCGAAGTTGCGATAGCCCTCGATGCGCTTTTCATCGAGCTTGATGTCTCGGCCCTGGCTTTCCAGCGCCGCAAGCGTGAAGCGGAGCGCGTCGGCGCCGTACTTCTCGATGAGGCCGAGGGGATCCACCGTATTGCCCTTCGACTTCGACATCTTCTGCCCCTTGGCGTCGCGGACGAGGCCGTGGAGGTAGAGCGTCTTCCAGGGCTTCTCGCCCATGAACTGAAAGCCCTGCATCGCCATGCGGGCGTCCCAGAAGAAGATGATGTCGAAACCCGAGATGAGGACGTCGTTCGGATAATGCCGCTTCAGCGCCTCGGTTTGCTCCGGCCAGCCGAGGGTGGCGAAAGGCCAGAGGGCTGAGGAGAACCAGGTGTCGAGAACGTCATTGTCGCGGCGGAGCGGGCGGTTGCCGGCTTCCCGCTGCGCTTCTTCTTCGGTTTCGGCGACGAAGACATTGCCCTGATCGTCATACCAGGCGGGAATCTGGTGCCCCCACCAGAGCTGGCGCGAGACGCACCAGGGCTGGATGTTCTCCAGCCAATTGAACCAGGTCTTCTTCCAGGTCTCCGGCACGACGCGGATGTCGCCGGAGCGCACCGCCTCGATCGCGGGCTTCGCCAGCGTCGCCGCATCCACATACCATTGGTCGGTGAGCCATGGCTCGATCACGACGCCCGAACGGTCGCCATAGGGCGTCTGGATGACCCGGTCCTCAACCTTCTCCAGAAGGCCCTGCTCTTCCAGCATCTCCGCGACACGCTTGCGCGCATCGAAGCGGTCCATGCCGATCAGCTCGTCCGGAATGAGGCCGTCCTGCGTCTGCATGACCCGCGCCGCGGCATCGAGCATGTTGAGCATGTCGGCGGCCTTGAAGCCGGCGCGCTTGCCCACCTCGAAGTCGTTGAAGTCGTGGCCCGGCGTGATCTTGACCGCGCCCGATCCAAGCTCCGGATCGGCATGTTCGTCGGTAACGATCGGGATCAGGCGGCCGGTGATCGGAAGCCGGACCTTCCTACCGACCAGATCGCGATAGCGCTCATCCTCCGGATGCACGGCGACGGCCATGTCGGCCAGCATCGTTTCCGGCCGGGTGGTCGCGACCTGGATGAAGCCGGAGCCGTCCTCCAGCGGGTAGCGAAGGTGCCAGAACTTGCCCTGCACCTCCTTCGTCTCGACCTCGAGATCGGAGATGGCGGTGCCGAATTTCGGGTCCCAGTTGACGAGCCGCTTATCGCGGTAGAGCAGGCCCTGCCGATAGAGGTCGACGAACACTTTGAGGACCGCGCGGCTGAAGCCCGGATCCATCGTGAAGCGCTCGTTCGCCCAATCGCAGGAGGCGCCGAGGCGGCGAAGCTGCCGCGTGATCTGGCCGCCTGATTGCGCCTTCCACTCCCAGACATGCTCGACGAAGGCTTCGCGGCCTATGTCGGTGCGACGGACGCCCTGGCTTTCGAGGTTCCGCTCGACCACCATCTGCGTGGCGATGCCGGCATGGTCCATGCCGACCACCCAGAGCGCGTCCTTCCCCTGAAGCCGCGCATGGCGGACGAGGATGTCCTGAAGCGTATTGTCGAGCGCGTGGCCGATATGGAGGCTGCCGGTAACGTTCGGAGGCGGAATGACGATGGTGAAGGGTTCCGCGTCTCCGCGCTCGGGACGGAACAGACCCTTCTCTTCCCAATAAGGATACCAGCGGGCCTCGATTGCGCCCGGGTCGAAAGTCTTCGGCAATTCGCTCATGCGCCGCCGCTTAGACGGGCCGCGCCGTTTCCGCTAGATATGCTTGCCGGTGATGCGGGATATCTCCCGCGTCACCAGTTCCTCGACGATCTCGGGGAGGCGCTGGTCGAGCCAGTCCTTCAGCATCGGCTTCAGCATCTCGCGAACGACCTGTTCGAGCGGGCCTTCACCTGGAGCCGGGAGTGCCCCCTGTTCGCGCATGGCGGCGAGCGCGGCGAGCTTCGACCGGCTCGCCTCGGCAGCATTCTCCGACATGAGCGGCGGCGGCGCGGGGATCGGATCGCTGAGCTCCAGCACATCCTCTTCCTCGCGCACCGGTTCGGCACGCGCTGCGCGGCCGCGCCGTTCGGGCGCAGGCGGCGGCGTTTCTTCGGCAATGACGCGTTTGATGGAGGCCAAAATCTCCTCCATCGAAAGGTCGCGGTTATCCCCCATAATGAGGGCCTTATCGCTTATTGCTCTTCACCTGTCACGGGGGGATTGAGGCTGGAGGCGCCGGCGACGGTGCGGGTGGCGACCGGCTGCGGCGTGCGATCCTGGTTCCAGTCCGACGCCCGCCGCGACACGCGGTTGTAATTGGCCGCCGGATCATAGAGCGGACCGCCGTCGAGGCCGAGATCTTCCGCTTCGGCACGGCCCATTGCGTTCAGTAGCTGGAAGCCGGCGACATAAGCATCGCGGCGCGCGGTGACGAGCTGGACCTGGCTGTTCAGCAGCTCCTGCTCCGCGTTCAGAACGTCGAGCACGTTCCGGGTGCCGACCGTCTGCTCGGCCCGGGTGCCTTCGAGCGCCAGCTGGTTCGCGGCGACGGCGACTTCGTTGGATTCGATCGCCTCGTTGGCTGCCTGCCAGCTCGCGAAAGCCGCGCGGGTGTTGGCGACAATGGACCGTTCCACCGCGACACCCTGCTCCAAAAGCTGGCTCTGCTGCGCCTGCGCCCGCCGGACCTGCGCGCCGACGAGGCCGCCCTGATAGATGGGGATGCGGGCCTGAACGCCGACGCCCGTCTGAGTCTGGGAGTCGCGCGCGTTAGGTCCGAACTGCTCATCAGCGGTGCCGAGATAATCCGTGGCGCGGCCCGAGCCGATCGCATTAACCGTCGGCAGGCGGTCGGCGCGAAGGACGTTCACGTCTAGGCCGGCAGCGCGAATCTGTCGGCTGATCGAAATAAGGTCAGGGTTGTTCTCAAGTGCGATTTCGACGGCTTGGTCAGCGGTGGCCGGCATCGCAGGTAGCGGCGGCGGCGGCTGAAGCTGCCCCGGAACGTCGCCGATCACGCGGACATAATTCTCTTCGCTCGCGGTGAGCCGCCCTTCGGCCTGCTCGAGAGTCGCACGTGCAAGCGCCAGCCGCGCTTCCGACTGGGCGACGTCGGTTCGGGTGAGGTCGCCCACTTCGAAGCGGTCGCGGCTCGCCTGCAGATTGGTCTGAAGTACTTCTACCTGGTTCCGATTCAGGGTGACGATCGAACGGTCACGTATCACGTCATTGTAGGCCGCCACGGCTTCAGTGAAGACATCGCCCTCGGTAGCGCGGAGATTGGCGCGGCCGGCGAGCACCCGCTCGTCCGCCGCTCGAATAGAGTTACGAACGCGGCCGCCGTTGAACAAAGGATAGCTGATGTCGACGCCGGCGTTGAGGTTGCGGCCGTTTCCGCCGCCAGTGCGGGTCAGGTCCTGATTGACGCCTGCGGTCGCCGAAACCTGCGGCCGCCCCTGCGCCCGGGCTACCGCGACATTCTCATCGAGCGTACGAAGCTGCGCTCGCTGACCGGTGATGGTGGGGTTGCTGTTATAGGTCTGGACGAGCGCCTCGCGGAGCGTATCCGTGTCGGTCTGCGCAGCCGCTTCGCCCGCAATCAGTGCGGCGATCGCTGCCGCTGCTAAAAACCCACCCCGCATTACGCCCAACTCCGCTCTTAAAAAGTGAACCCCCGGGGCTTCAGGAACCCCGGAAGGATGGCCGACGCCACGTCCGACACCGGCGCCATTGCAAATCCCGCTCCCCCGCGCCGGCCGATCGCGACCCGCGCAACGCCATTGTCCAGGACCGCCGCAGCCAGCCTGCCGTTTTCGGCGAGCTGGGCGACGATCGGCTCCGGCACGAATTCGACCGCCCCGTCGATCAGAATGAGGTCGTAAGGCGCGCCGGCCTTATAGCCCTTTTCAAGCGGGCCTTCGATGAACTTCACATGAGCGCCGGTGAGCGCGACCTTTGCAGCGGCGGCAAGCGAGGGGTCCTCCTCCACCGCCACAACGGAGGCGACGAGCTCCGCGAGGATCGCGGCGGCATAGCCGGTCGCGGCGCCGATCACGAGCGCGCGGTCCTCCGGCTGCGGCGCGGCCTCGGTCAGCATCCGGCCGAGCGACATGGGATTGTTGAGATCGCGCCCGTTGCCGAGCGGTACCAACGCATCGGCATAGGCCATTGCGACCCGATCCCGCGGCACGAACCCTTCGCGGGGGACGCTTTCGAATGCGGCGATGACGCGCGGGTCGTTCACGCCCGTGGTGCGGAGCGAACTCGCCACCATGGCGCGGCGCATATGTTCGAAATTATGTTCGGTCATCGGGTCCCTGTTTTCGCACAGCCGTATTATTAATGCAATACACTAATGTTCAATACGGCTTCTAGACAGTCGCCGCTCGGACGCCAAGCGCGCTTATGTCCTCTCCGGCCTCTCTAGCCGTTGCGCGCGGAGGCAAATAGAGGGGCAAGACGAAACAAACTGTTCACCGCAGCGGAACAATGGCCGCCTATTGTGTCGGTTTGCAGACTCGCGCTGCTACGCTTCGAACGGAGCCGGAGCGGGTTGACAGAGCAGAGCCGCCCGCTCACATGGCGGCGGCGGCCCGATGGCGGAGTGGTTACGCAGAGGACTGCAAATCCTTGCACGCCGGTTCGATTCCGGCTCGGGCCTCCACTTCAGCCGAAATCATCCTGAAGCGCCAGAAGGGCGAAGGTGGCGAGCCAATGTTCGCCCATATAGTCGCCGCTGACGTGGGGCAGGCTGGCGTCTAGGTGCGCGTCGGCTGCGATCTCCGCGATAGCGCCAAGACCCGGCGTGTCGGCTATGCCGCGCCAGCACCAGGCGCGGCTGAGGTTGAAGCCCTCGAGATGGGCTATCTTGCCGTCGGAGCGGTCGGAGACGTGTGCAGGCCTGAACAGGGAGGCAGGCTCCCCTTCCCTAAGCCTCGGCAGGAATCGCTCAACCCATGGCGCGAAGGCGGCGCCGCCCAGCACTCGGCGCATGCAGAGCGCCTCGACCATGGCCGATGACAGGAATTCGTCGCCGCCCGGCTCCCACGCCTGGCAGTCGCGGTCCTTGCCATAATAGTGAATCGCGCGGCTGCGGATGAGGTCGGCCAGCGCGGTGTCATTCTCCTCCGCCCAGCTGAGCGCGAGGATTAATGCAAAGGCCGTGTTGAAGTGCGTGCCGACGCGGATCGGGTAGGTGAGCCTCGGCAGATAGGAGGCGAAGCGGTCCGCGAAGGCGCGGGCGAGCGGCTCAAGCACCGGCGCCTCCCGGTGCAGCGCCAGCGCCCAGGCCCAGCCGTAAGGCCGCTCAAACCCGCCGGAGTAAGCCCGGTCGAGATAGGCGAGCTCCCCCGCCACCTTCTCCTCGGTCAGCATTTCGTCCACGAGCGCATCGATGCGCTCAGCGGCGGGCGTGTCGGGGAACAGCCGGCGCAGGCGGAGCAGCAGCCAGTAACCGTGGACGCAGCTGTGCCAATCGAAGCTGCCGTAGAAAATGGGGTGCAGTTCGCGGGGCGAGAGCACGTCCTCTGGCCCGTCCATCACATGGTCGAGCTTGTGCGGATATTCCTGCTGCACATGGCCGAGCGCAATCTCGGCGAAGCGCTGGGCGATTTCGGGCGTGAGGCTGTGCTTCATCTAGAATGCCAGGAAGTAGATGAGGAGGATGTTGACGACGAGCAGCGGCAATGCCGTGCCGATCTGCGCCTTGATGACGCCGTTCTGATCCTTGAGCTCCAGCAAGGCAGCGGGCACCAGATTGAAGTTGGCCGCCATCGGCGTCATCAAAGTCCCGCAAAAGCCCGCCAGCATGCCGATTGCGCCCACTACGGCCGGATCGCCATTATAGGTCTGGATCAGCAGAGGCACGCCAATCGCCGTTGCCATCACCGGGAATGCCGCGAAGGCGTTGCCGGTGAGGATCGTGAACAGCGCCATGCCGAGACCGAAGGCGATCACCGCCGGCAGCACCGTGCCTTCGGGAATGACCGTCAGCACCAGCGAGCCTATCGTCTTGCCGACGCCAGTATCGGCAAGCACCAGCCCCAGCGCCGCGAGCATCAGCGGCAGGACCGCCGCCCAACCAACGGCATCGATCAGCCGCCGCCCTTCGTCCAATGGCGCCAGCGGCGGCGGGCGGAGCCAGGCGAAGATGACGCCGAGCGCCAGCAGCACGCCGAGGCAGAGGAGAATGAAAGTCTCGCGGTTCTTCTCGAGCAAGCCCGTCTGATTCAGCGGCGTGTAGAGGTAGAGCAAGGTCCCGGCGACGGCGGTGACGAGCACAACCAGAATCGGCAGGAACAGCCTGTTGCCGTTCCGCTCGCCCGCCGCCGCGCGTTCTTCCTCGCCGGTCGAAGGGGCGCCGCGGCCGATCAGTCTCAGGGTGGCGAGCGCGGCGAGGCCCAGCACCAGGAAGCCGTTCAGGACGTCGCCGAGCAAATGTCCGGCAAGGAGGCTGAGGGCAACGAGGCCCCAGAAGGCGGCATTGCCGAAGCGCTTCGGATTGGTCCTGTCGAACGCGCTTAGCAAAGTCCAAGCGGCGAACAGCGCGCCGACGAGGTAGAAGACGTGCTGGATGGTGATCACGGCCGCGCCCTCCCCGCAAGCGAGCGGTCGAGCATCAGCAGCCTCGCGCCGTGGATGATGAAGGCGGCGATCGCCGTTGGGATGGCCCACACGGCAAGCTCGAGCGGCGACAGGACGATCTCATAGGCTTCAAGCGTCTGCTGGATGAGCACGATAGAGCCGATCGCGAAGAAGATGTCCTCGCCGAAGAACAGGCCGACATTGTCGGTGGCGGCGGCATAAGCCTTCACCTTCTCCCCCGTTTCGTCGTCCACCTCCGTCTGCTTCTCTGCCGCGGCCACCGCCATCGGAGCCACCAGCGGGCGGACGGTCTGCGGATGGCCGGCGGTCGAATGGAGGCCGATCGCGGAAATGATCTGCCGGTAGAGCAGATAGAGGATCAGCAGGCGCCCGGCGGTTGCCGCGCGGAAGCCGCCGATTACCGCCCGCGCCCGCTGCTGCAGCCCGTAGCGTTCGAGGAGGCCGATGACTGGCAATACCACCCAGGGAATGATGATGATGCGGGCGTCGTTGAAGGCCTTGCCGAGCTTGCCGATCACCTCGACGAGATCGAAGCCGGCGAGGAGCCCAGTCGTCAGCGCTGCCGCCGGCACGACCAGCATCGGATTGAAGCGGAGCGCGAAGCCGATAATGACGACGAGGATGCCGAGCAACGGAAGATACTGGTTCATGGCGCTCCGAAGCCTCCCCCGCCCGGCGTTTCAATGACGAACATGTCCCCGGGCCGCATGTCTGCGGAAGCGGTGGCGCCCAGCGTCTCCACCGTGCCGTCCGCGCGCACGACCTGATTGACGCCCGGCTTTGCCGCCGATCCTCCGGCCAGCCCGGCAGGCGGCACTTCGCGGCGGTTGGAAAGGATGCCCGCGCGCATCGGCTCGCGGAAGCGGATGTGGCGTTCGACGCCGTCCCCGCCGCGATGCGCGCCCTCGCCACCCGATCCACTGCGGATCGCGAACCGCTCCAGCAGCACGGGGAAGCGCGTCTCCAATATTTCTGGATCGGTAAGGCGGCTGTTGGTCATATGCGTCTGGACTGCGCTCGCTCCGTCGAAACCGGGTCCCGCGCCCGCGCCGCCCGCGATCGTCTCATAATATTGGTACCGCTCATTGCCGAAGGTGAAGTTGTTCATCGTCCCCTGGCTTGGCGCAAGCGCCTTCACGGAAGCGAAAAGGGCGTCGGTGACGACCTGGCTCGTTTCGACATTGCCCGCGACGACCGCCGCGGGAAAATGCGGGTTCAGTATCGATCCTTCCGGCACCTTCAGAGTGATCGGGCGGAGGCAGCCGTCGTTCATCGGAATGGCGTCGTCCACCAGCGTCCGGAAAACGTAGAGCGTCGCCGCCCTTGCGATGGAATAAGGCGCGTTGAAATTGTTCGGCTGCTGCGCGCTGGTGCCGGCGAAATCGATGATGGCCGAACGGCTCTCGGCATCGACGGTGACGCGCACCGAAATCTCGGCGCCGTTGTCCATCCGGTAGGTGAAGTCGCCGTCGGACAAGGTGCCGATCAGCCGCCGGACCGCCTCTTCGGCATTGGCCATGACATGGCCCATATAAGCGTCGATCACGTCCCGGCCATATTCACCCGCCACTCGGCGAAGCTCGTTCGCGCCGCGGGTGCAGGCAGCAACCTGCGCCTTGAGGTCGGCGATGTTGCGGTCGGGGTCACGGGCCGGCCAGTCGCCGGAGGCAAGAAGGGTACGCATCTCCGCCTCGCAGAAGCGGCCGGCATCGACGAGCAGGAAATTGTCGATCAGTACGCCTTCTTCCTGCACGATCTTGCTGTCAGGCGGCATGGATCCGGGCGCGATGCCGCCGATGTCGGCGTGGTGGCCCCGCGCAGCGACATACCAGGCTGGTTCCTCGCCCTCCTCAACGAACACGGGCATGATGACGGTGATGTCGGGGAGGTGCGTGCCGCCGCGATAGGGCGCATTCAGCACGTAGGCGTCGCCTGGCTTCATGCCCCGTCCGTCGCGACAATCGCCCCGTGCCTCGATGATGGTCCGGATGCTGTCGCCCATCGAGCCGAGGTGCACCGGAATGTGCGGCGCGTTGGCGATCAGGCAGCCGTCGCGGCCGAAGAGGGCGCAGGAGAAATCGAGCCGCTCCTTGATGTTGACCGACGAGGCCGTGTTCTGGAGCGCGACGCCCATTTCCTCGGCAATCGCCATGAAGAGGTTGTTGAAGATTTCGAGCATCACCGGATCGGCCTCGGTGCCGATGGCGCGGGCGGAGGCGCGCGGCTCGGAGCGGGTCAGGATCAGATTGCCAATGCGGTCCACCTCCGCCCGCCAGCCCGGCTCCACTACGGTGGTGGCGGAGGGGTCGATGATGAGGGCGGGTCCGGGCACAATGTCGCCGGGTGAAAGGCTCCCGCGATGCATGACCCCGTTCGTCCCGAGCGAAGTCGAAAGGCGTTGGCGAGGCCGCGCCTCGACTTTGCTCGGCACCAACGAATTGGGGTCGGTCTCCGTACCGGCTCCGACCGCCTCGACGATAGCCGTCTCGACCACCACCGCCGCGTCGGACACGAAGCCGAACCGGGCGCGATGCGCCTCCACGAACGCGGTCTCCATGCCTTCGGACACTTTGACCTCAAGCGAAGTATCGCTGCCCTCGTAGCGGAGCGCCGCTCGCCGCCTGACCTCTCCTGTCGCCACGCCCTGCGCCTTCAGCGCCGCAACCGCTTCAGCTTCCAGCTCCCGAAGGACGCCGTCCAACCCGGCGCCGCCAACGCTGCGCTGGCGAAGCTCGGTCATGTCGGCAAGGCCCATGCCGTAGGCGGAAAGCACGCCCGCCAGCGGATGAATCATCACCCGCTCCATGCCGAGCGCATCCGCGACGAGGCAGGCATGCTGGCCGCCCGCGCCGCCGAAACATTGCAGCGTGTAGCGGGTCACATCGTGGCCGCGGGCAATCGAGATCTGCTTGATCGCATTTGCCATGTTCTCCACCGCGATCCGCACGAACCCTTCGGCGACCTCGCGGGGCGAGAGGCCCGCCTGTTTGCCGATCGCGGCGCAGAGCGCATGCGAGGCCTCCGCGTCGATAGGCTGGTCCCCGCCCGGTCCGAACACGTGCGGAAAATGGTCCGGCCTGATCTTCCCCAGCACCACGTTGCAATCGGTGACGGTGAGCGGTCCTCCGCGGCGATAGCAGGCCGGACCGGGCACTGCGCCTGCGCTGTCCGGCCCGACGCGAAACCGGGCGCCGTCGAAGTGACAGATCGAGCCGCCGCCAGCCGCCACTGTATGGATTTCCAGCATCGGCGCCCGCACCCGGACGCCAGCGACCATGCTCTCGCTGGTCCGCTCATAGGTGCCGGCGAAGTGCGACACGTCGGTGGACGTCCCGCCCATGTCGAAACCGATGATCCTGTCGAAACCCGCCTCCGCCGCCGTCTTCGCCATGCCGACGATACCGCCCGCCGGCCCCGACAGGATCGCATCCTTTCCCTGGAAGGCGGACGCGTCGGTAAGGCCGCCGCTCGACTGCATGAAATAGAGGCGGGTTTCCTGCCCCAGCGCGCTCACCACCCGGTCGACATAGCGGCGCAGCACCGGCGACAGATAGGCGTCGACGACACTGGTATCGCCGCGACCGATCAGCTTGATCAGCGGCCCTACCTTGTGGCTCACCGAAATCTGCCTGAAGCCGATCTGCCGCGCCATCTCCTCCAGCGCTGCTTCCTGCGCGGTCCAGCGCCAGCCATGCATCAGCACGATCGCAAGCGCGCGGAAGCCCTCCTCAAAGGCGCGCTGAAGATCGGCCCTCGCACTTACCGCATTGAGCGGACGCAGGGTTTCGCCCTCGGCGCTCATCCGCTCCTCTATCTCGATTACGCGGCTGTAGAGCGGCTCCGGAAGCACGA
This sequence comes from Allosphingosinicella sp., assembly GCF_036402135.1. Lineage (GTDB taxonomy): Bacteria > Pseudomonadota > Alphaproteobacteria > Sphingomonadales > Sphingomonadaceae > Allosphingosinicella. The sequence continues at coordinate 64,195 of NZ_DASWTN010000041.1, forward strand.
TCTTGCGCGCGAAGATATCGGGCCGCGCCTGATAACCGATGCGGAGCGCGTCGCCGAAGCCGCGCGTGATGGCGAGCGCCACCGCCTCGCCTTTCCGCTCCAGCAGGGCATTCGTGGCGACGGTGGTTCCCATCTTCACAGACAGGAGCGGCGCCTCGCCATGTTCGCCCATGATGGCGCGGATGCCGGCGACCGCCGCATCCTCATATTGCTCCGGATTGTCGGACAGCAGCTTACGGACGGTCAGCTCGCCCGAAGGCGCCCGCGCCACGATATCGGTGAACGTGCCGCCGCGGTCGATGGCGAACGTCCATCCCTCGGCCGTTGCTGAAAAAGCTTCCACCCCGCAGCGCTAGCCGAGGCAGAGACTGGGCGGCAATAGCGGCCTGCCGGTCAAACGATCTCCACGCCCATATCGCCGAAACGCAGCTTGGCGGTGAGCAGCGCCCGAAAGGCATTGTAGCCGCCGGTGCTCGGGAAATAAGCGTGGAAGAAGAGCTGCGGCGCGCCGTCCAGCCCGGGTGCAACCGAAGGATGGCCGGGGCCCCACCAGCTTCGACTAGACTTGAGGAGCGGCTCCGGCTGCTTCTCGTACGGCCCGAGCGGATGATCCGCGACGGCGACGCCGATGCCGTAGTCCGGCGTGCAGAAGTCGTTGCCCGCGTAGAAAAGCCAGTAGCGGCCCCGCTGCCGGGTGACGAACGGCCCCTCGATCAGATGCCCTTCCCAGTCGAGGTCATTTGCAAGGACGATGGTCGGCTCACCGATGAGTGAGGCGCCGTCCGGAGCCAGACGTTGGGCGCGGATCGGCGTACACATGGCCTCAATGATCGTGTCGGCCTCGCCGCATTCCTCCAGCACCCGCCGCACCTTCGACCATGAAGCCAGCACCGCATCGATCAGCGGCTGCATCAGGAAGAAGCGTTCCATCTGGCGGCGCGTACTCGCCCACGGCTCCACGGCGGCGGCAAAGGCGGCGGCGCGGCGATCCTCGGCCGCATCGAAGAGGGCGGAGATCAGCTCCGGCCGCTCCCGCATCAGCGCGGCAAGCTTAATCGGCCAGATGCCATTCTTATCCTCCTTCCAGAAAAGATAAGGGACGCTGTCCACATCCACGAAGATGTGCGCGTCGATGACTCCGCCAGTTATTAGCGGCCGTCCAAGGTCTTCCCATGGGCCGAGCGGATTGTCGGCCTTCGCCAAGCCTATTGCGAGTGCGCCGGACTTCTCCCGGGCTGTATAGGTCAGCCAATATTCGTTCCCAACACGGGCCATTTCGGGCGCCCAGAAATCGCTGACAAGCAGACCCGTCGCCGCCCACTTCGGGGTCTTCCCGGCCGGAAAAGCGAAGCCTGCTGGCTCCCAGTTCTCAAGGTCCTGCGAATGCAGGATCGGAAAAGCATCGGGCGCGTCGTTGGAAGTGACGGTGAGAAAATAGCCCTCCTCCGTCTTGAGCACCGCAGGATCGCCATAGCCCGAGATCATGCCTGAACTCAGGTTTTCGGTAAGCAGCGGTCGCCAGGCAGGCTCCCGGCCATCGGGCGGAGAAAAGACCTCCGCCTCTCGCATGCCGAAATCGCGCGCCAGTTCCTGGTAGAAGGCCCTGTAATCCTCCTGGCCGGGCCCGGGCAGGCTGTAATATTGGGTTTCGCCGCCGAGTATCGTGACCGCGAAACACGTGCCATCTCCCTCCGGTCGTGCTTCCACTTTAAAGGCTTCGCTCATCGGCATCAGCAAATAAGGGAGGCGCGGCCACGAACAAGCGCCAATGCGGTGCATTCTGATATGAAGGGAACTTGCCTCAGCGAAGCTACGCTGAAATTATCGCACGACCGGCCTCACGACGTCGGAAGAGGAGCCGTGGAATGAACGCCGACCTAAGCGAGCTTGAGAAGCATCTCGACGCGATCGATGAAGTTTATCTCGCCGCCGAAGCTTTGGCGGAACGGCTGGAGGAACTGAAGCTCTACAAGGCGGCGGCCTACGGCTCGATGGCTCTCGACGTCATCCGTGAGGCTCGAAATAGGCTTTCCGCGCAACGCTGAAATATTGGAGCATCTTCTGATAGGCGCTGTCGCTTAGCTCCAGATAGGCGCAATCGGGCGCGGCCGGATGGGCAATGCGCCGGATGAGGCCGCTCTTCTCCATATGGGCAATTAGGTTCCGTACGGTCCCCGGGTGCGCATAAGCGGCGGCGCAGGCGTGCGGGATCGACACCGCTCTTCCTTCGGAAGCCATGACGAAGAGGTCGAGCAGCAGGTCCCAGCCCGGATCGGCGAAGATGCCGTCTTCGAAGATTTTATCCCGCTCGCGCCGCTGGCCATATTCCTGGCGGGCGGCCAGTACGGCCAGCGTCTCCTGGATCGACCAGTCCGCACGGCTTTCAACCGACAGATAGGGCTCGCACGGTTCGGCCTCCACCGATGGTGGAGGGGTGGGTGTCGGCGAAGCCTTGCCGCTCCGGCCCGATTTCGCGAGCCACGCGCTCATGCGAAGGCTCGCACGCTGAAAGGCGCATCGCCCGGAGCGGAGCCGGCTTGTGCAGCTCCCTCCGGCGGCAGACTTGTCCGAATCTGCCTGCGATGGCTCCGCGACCCGACGTGCGCCGCCTTATTCTCCCTTTCGGGCAGCGTAGCGGGCCACAAGAAGTTCATAGATTGGATCAAGCGGCCCTCCGGTCGGCTTCGGCAACGCGGAGCACCGGCTGCTCGATGCGTGTCCGCTCGCGCATCTCAGCAAGAGTTTCGGTCCCGATCTGGATCTGCAGCGCCTGCAGCATCTCCCCGTTGAATGGCATCGGCAGGCCCAGCGGCATCACCTTCCAGCCGACGGAAAGCAGCGCCGGAACGCGGTGCGGCTCGGTCACCAGAGTATAGCGGCTGATGCCGTTCGCCTCGGCGAACTCCACCAGAGCGAGCGCAAGCAGGCGATGAAGCTTCAGCACCGTCGTTCCGTTGGCGCCGACGGGGCTGGTGATCAGGCGGGAGATTTCCCAGACGTCCTCCCCCTTCGGCACCTCGCCTGAGCAGAGTGCGCCGAAAACGGCATCCAGCATGTGGGGCCGCGTCGAGGGCAGCAGCCTGACCGATCCGACGTGACGCCGCCCGCAATCGGAGCGGGCGATCAGATAGACGGCAAAGTCGTTGTCGAACTCGTCGACCTCCAGCCAGCTTCCGGGCGCGCTAAGCTGCCAGCCGAGCCGATCCACGAACACGCGCTTCCGGTCCTGATGCATCTGCATTAGCGTATCGGCAAAGCCCATGCGGCTTTCCGGCAGGACGAGATCAATCAACGTACTTTCTCCATGTCTCAAAGATGAAGGCACGGGGCGGCAACGCCTATCCCGGTAGTTACCGGGTCTGCGGACATGCCTCTACTCCTCTATGATGCAGCCCTTCGAGGAGAACCCGATGACCGCCCCCTTCATTCCACCCGTCGCTCGTCAGCAGAAGCCTGTGAAGGTCGAGCCGGTTTTTGCGCAGGTGTCGCGGGCGCAGCTCAGCCAAATTCCAGGGCGGAGGGGCCTTCCCGTCTTCGGCATTCTGCCGGAGGCTGTTGCCGCTCCGCGCGCCTTTACACGCCGCATGTACGACAGATACGGCCCAGTGCACCGCTTCTACGCGTGCGGCAATTGGAACGTGCAGCTGGTCGGCCCCGAAGCGAACGAATTCGTCCTGTTTGACCGGGAAGGCAACTTCTCCTCCTACGGCGGCTGGAAGCCCGTGTTCGGCCGTCATTTCGACGGGGGCCTGTTGCTTCGCGACGGCGACGACCATCAATGGCACCGGAAGCTCGTCGCCTATGCCTTTAAACAAGAGCAGCTTCAGGCCTATCTCGACATCTTCAGCGACAACATGAAGGTGCTTCTGAAGCGCTGGTCGGAACGAGTGCTCGAGTCTTATGAACTGGCTCAGGAGCTCACCTTTGCGAATGGTTACGCCGCTTTTCTCGGCCGCGACGCGCGGTTCGCGACGCGGAATGACCTGCTCGCCTTCCGCTACCTAATGGGCTCCTCGACCTCAATCGTGACCATGCCATTTCCAGGAAATTCGGAATGGCGCGCCCGCTGGGCAAAACGTCACGTCGAAGAGCTTATCCGCCCGATGCTCTCAGAGACGCCGGCAGCCGAAAGAATGGACCTTTTAGCGGTGCTTGTCCGCATGAAACAGGACGGCCAGCTGGAGGATGAAGAGATCATCGCTCACCTGACGTTTGTTATCGCTGCCTCCTATGACACCCTTTCGTCGGCCACGGTTTCGACGCTCTACTATCTGGCCAAGCATCCGGAATGGCAGGACGAGGTTCGGAGCGAACTTCTCGCCAATATCATCAACCCAACGGAAATCGCGCTTGCCGATCTTCAGAAATGCGAAAAAGTGGAATGGGTAGTGAAGGAGGCGCTGCGCCTAAATGCCGCGGCCCCTGTTCTCTGGCGTCGGGCAACACGCGATCTGGAGTTCCAGGGCCACACTATACCCTCGGGGACGCTGACCGGCGTGAACCCGATGTTGACGCACCTGCTTCCCGAAGTCTGGGGCGATCCCGAAGAGTTTCGCCCCAGCCGCTTCGCGCCGGAGGAGAGCCGCGAGCGTCACCGCTTCGCCTTCGTCCCCTTCGGCGGAGGAGCGCATGGATGTATCGGCGCCAATTACGCCTATCTGCAGATACGAACATTGCTGCGGCACCTGCTGGAAGAACATGAGGTGGTGCTCACCAGCGATCGGGAGCCGCGCTGGTATCACTGGCCGAACTGCCGCCCGCTCGGACAGCTGCCTATAAAGCTTAAGAAACTTTAATCGATCACTTCCGAATAACAGATCTCGCTCCGGAACAGAGCCCGGACGATCAACTGCGTTCTCGTGGCGACGGCATAACGCCGCTTTGCAGCTTCGATATGTTCGTTCACCGTCCGCGGCCTGAGGTTCAGAAGCTCGGCAATGACGGAGTCGCTCTTGCCCCGGGCGGCGAAAAGCACGCAATCCCGCTGCCTGTCCGTGAGCCTCACCGGCGCGATGTAGCGGTCACTGGGTTCGGTCCTGGCCTGAAGGCGCTGGCGGGCCGCTTCGAAAGCGAAACAGCCGAGCGCCTGCGCAGCCGGAAGACTCTCCTTGGGCAAGTCTTTGCCGCTCTTCACGACGAAATGACAGGAACCGAAGGTTTCGCCCGGAACATGATTGGGAACGGTATAGCCCCGCACGAGACCGTGCGCCGCAGCGCGTTTGAACTTCTTCTTGTCGCGTTCGGAAATCGTCGTGAGCCGGTCCGCCTGCTCCCAGGTAAAACCGCTTGAAGTACGTTCGGCAGCACGAAGGACTGGGTCACTACCATCCGCCTCTTCGCGCAGGATGGCGATCCAATCCGATGGGTAATTGGTCAGCCGCACCTTGTCCTCGGTCGGGCGGCCGAAACGGATATGATGGACAATTGCGAAGTAATCAAAGCCAAGCTCGTTGCAGGCATTCTCCACCAGAGCACGCAAATCCGCCATGGAGGCCGCTTTCTCCGAGTAAGCAACGAATTGTTGCACGACCTCAAGCTTGGCATGAGAGCCTGCGGCTATCGAAAGGGCTGCCGGAAGCGCCATTCATTCTCCTTACGCGGTACTGCGTTCATACCGACCTTAGCTACTCAGCGTCTAAACAGCAAATGACGTAGGGGTTTCTGTGGAAAAGTGCCTCAACAGCCGACTTGAACCGATAGGTCAGGCAGGCCACAGCTACCGAACGCGAGAATGGGAGATTAGGATGGATCGGCGTTCGTTCATGGCATCGGCTGGCGCGCTGGCGCTGAGTGCGGGGCTTCCCGGCTGTACGACCTTGGCCATCGCGCCTGGTGTACCGGCAGCGGGCGGGGCCGAGGATCAGCGGCTTCGGGCGATGTTGGAACGCTTCTTCTACACGCGGCTCGAGCACAATCCTGAGGGCGCGACGAACCTGGCGCTGGATACTGGCGAGCGCGCGCATCTCCGGAGCCGCCTCGACGATTATTCGGCAGCCGGCAAAGCAAGGGAGCTTGCCCGCACCAGAGCCGAATTTGCCGAGCTTCGCACGATCGACCGCGCGCGCCTCTCCGAAACCGCGATGATCGACTACGACGTCGTTCAATACGACCTTACCCGCGATATCGAGGGCGCCGAGCGCTATCCCTTCGGCGCGGCGGGCGGGCGCTATTCGCCTTATGTGATCAGCCATCTGACCGGCGCCTATCGCGGCATTCCCGATTTCCTAGACAATGTGCATCCCGTGCAGACGCAGGCCGACGCGGAAGCTTATGTGGCGCGCCTGTCGCAATTCCCGAAGGCACTGGACGACAATCTCGCGCGCCAGCGCGAGGATGCGGCGCGCGGGGTGTTTGCGCCCGATTACATCCTCGACACGACGCTGCGGCTGCTGCGGCAGCTTCGCGATCAGCCGGCCGGCGAGAACGCGCTCGCCTCTTCCGTCGCGCGGCGTGCACGCGAAACCGGCATTCAGGGCGACTACGGCGCCCGTGCCGAACGCATCGTTGCCGGCGAGGTCTACCCGGCGCTCGACCGCCACATCGCCCTCGTCACCGATCTTCGCGCCCGCGCCACCCACGATGCGGGCGCGTGGCGCCTCCCGAACGGGGAGGCCTATTATGCAGGCGCGCTGAAGGCCGCGACGACGACCGACATGACGCCGGATGAGGTGCATAAATTAGGTTTGGAGCAGGTCGCCGCGCTCGAAGCGCAGCTCGATCCGATCCTTCGCGCCCAAGGCCTCACCCAAGGCACGCCGGGCGAGCGACTGGCCGAGCTCAACAAGCAGCCCGCGCAGCTTTTCCCCAACACCGACGAAGGACGGGCGGCACTGGTCGCCTTCCTCAACGAGCAGATCGCCGAAATCTACCCACGCCTGCCGGAGGCGTTCGCCACGCTGCCGAAGGCGAAGGTGGTGGCGCGGCGCGTGCCGCCGCTCATTCAGGCCGGAGCACCGGGCGCCTATTACGAAAATGCGCCGCTGGATGGGTCTCGCCCCGGCACCTACTTCATCAACCTTCGCGATACGTTCGACCGGCCGAAATTCGGCCTCAAGACCCTCACCTATCATGAGACGGTGCCGGGCCATCACCTCCAGGTGATGCTGGCGCAGGAGTCAGAAGAAATCCCGATGATCCGCCGCGTCGCTGGGTACGCGGCTTATCAGGAGGGCTGGGCGCTTTATTCCGAGCAGCTCGCCGATGAGATGGGCATGTATGAAGGCGATCCCCTGGGGCGCGCCGGCATGCTGCAGTCCTTCCTGTTCCGGGCGACGCGGCTCGTCGTCGACACTGGCCTTCATTCGAAGCGCTGGTCGCGAGAGCAGGCGACCGACTATTTCATCCGCACGACCGGCATCGCCCGCGGCCGCAGCCAGGGCGAGATCGACCGCTACACCGTCTGGCCGGGCCAGGCGACGAGCTACAAGGTCGGCCATATCGTATGGGACCGCCTGCGTAGCGAAGCCAAGGCGAAGCTGGGCCCGCGCTTCGATCTACGCGATTTCCACCAGGTGCTGCTGCAGGGCGGAATGCCGCTCACGATCCTTGAGCGGGTGGTGAACAGCCGCATCGACGCGCGGTTGCGGGCCTGAGAAAAGGGAGGCGCGGCGGGGCAGCCGCCGCGCCGTCGCCGCTATTCGGCGGCGATCTCCATCAGATCGAGAGTATCGTTGTCCTGCGGTATGCCCTCGGCCAGCCGGTGGAACATGTCCGGATAGCCGTAGCGGACGAGGCCGCGGCGGGAGAAGCTCATACCCGGGCTCTTCTGCTTCGGCGGCACCGCCATCGGCGCGATGTCCCGCACATGGCCGAGCACCGGCTTCGCAACGACCGTTTCCTTGTGGAATTCACCCACATAGACGCCGTCGAGACGGAAAACGTGCGACCCAAGCACACGCCCCAGCGGGTTCCCTTCGAGGTCATGAATGAAGGTGCTGAACAGAAAGCCGACGGGATGACCGTCGGCATGATAGACATACATCGCCATTTTTACGCCCCTTACGCTCACACCGCGGAAATCTGCGGCGTCCAGTGGTTAACTCCACTCGCTGAGGGTCGTGAAATTGGGCTGTACGCCAGATTAACAGATGGGGCTTCGATAGCCACATCAATGTCATAGCTGAGACGGGCTGGTTCTTTACGAGGCCGAACCGAAGGATCGATTTCGTTTCAGCCGCACCAGCGCCTCATCTAGCGACGAGAGAAAACGGGAACGATCCGTCTTCGAGAAGGGCTGCGGACCTCCGATCACATCTCCGCCAGCCCGAAGGTCGGCCATGATGGCCCGAGTCGCCACGGCTACGCCGATCGAATTGGCGGTGAAGGATTTCCCATTAGGCGCGATCACGTTGGCTCCGGCTTTGATGCAGCGGTCTGCCAGAAGGATGTCGGCCGTCACCACCACGGTCTCCGGTGAAGCCTCCACAGCGATCCAGTCGTCGGCGGCGTCGAAGCCGGCATCCACCACCTTGCGGCTGACCAGCGGATGCTGCGGGACGCGCAGCCAGCTGTTGCTGACGATCACCACCGGCACTTCGTGGCGGAAGGCGACCTTGTAGATCTCTTCCTTCACCGGACAAGCGTCGGCATCGACTAGGATGCGCGGGCCGCTCATCACGCGTGGTGGGGCTTCTTCCGGAACGGCTTCGCCTTGTGCCGCGCGGGCGGCGGTCCCACACGGCGGTTCCGTTTCGCGGCCTCGCGCGGACTTCCCTGCATCGGCTCGATCCGGACGCTGCTTTCCTCGCCGTCGCCGTTCGCCGTGCGCTTCACGGCCGCCGCGAACTTGGCAGCGACAGCGCGCGGAATCTCAAAGGCGGTTTCATTCGCAGCTATGCGGATCGCGCCGATCTCATTCTTGGTGATGTGGCCGCGGCGGCAGAGCAAGGGCAGCAGCCAGCGCGGATCGGCATTGTGCCTGCGGCCGATGTCCATGTGGAACCAGACCGTGTCCTCGAAACCCGCGCGGTGCGCCTGCTGCTGCGGGCGCTCGCCGGGGCCGCCGTCCACCATTTCTTCCGGCGCTGGCATCTTGGCGCGATGGACGCGAACGAGCGCGGCGGCGATCTCCTCCGGCGTCTTCTGCTCCAGCAGGCGCTGGGCGAGCTCCCGGTCAGCATCCTCGACTTCAACCGGCTCCAGAAGCGCCGCGAGCAGCCTTTCATGATCGTTCCGGCGGATGTCCTCCGGCGTGGGCGGCTTGATCCATTCGGCGGCGATCTTCGCACCGCGCAGCATCATGTCGACGCGCTTACGGCGCGGATAAGGGACGATCAGCACCGCCGTCCCCTTCTTGCCGGCCCGCCCGGTGCGGCCCGACCGGTGCTGAAGCGTCTCCGCGTCGCGCGGAAGCTCCACATGGACGACGAGCGACAGGCTCGGAAGGTCGATCCCCCGGGCTGCGACGTCGGTGGCGACGCAGACCCGCGCCCGCCGGTCGCGAAGCGCTTGGAGCGCCGCATTGCGCTCGCTTTGGCTATGCTCGCCCGACAGCGCCACCGCATCGAAGCCCCGCTCGATCAGGCTGGCATGAAGACGCCGCACATTGTCGCGGGTGGCGCAGAACAGCATCGCCGTTTCCGCTTCGTGCAGCCGAAGCAGGTTAACTACCGCATGCTCGATGTCTGCCGGGGCCACGGCCATCGCCTGATAGCTGATGTCGCCATGGCCGCGATCCTCGCCGACGGTGGAAATGCGAAGCGCGTCTCGCTGGTAACGCTTGGCGAGCGCGACGATCGGCTTAGGCATCGTGGCCGAGAAGAGGAGCGTTCGGCGCTCGGTGGGCGTCGCGTCGAGTATCTCTTCAAGATCCTCGCGGAAGCCCATGTCGAGCATCTCGTCGGCTTCGTCGAGCACCGCCACGCGGAGCGCGGACAGGTCGAGCGCCCCGCGCTCCAGATGGTCGCGAAGGCGCCCGGGCGTGCCGACGACGATGTGGGCGCCATGGGAGAGATTACGGCGCTCTTTCGACGCATCCATTCCGCCGACGCAGGTGGCGATGCGTCCGCCTGCCTTGCCGTAAAGCCAGATGAGTTCGCGGCTCACCTGCAGTGCAAGCTCACGCGTTGGCGCGATCACCAGCGCCAGCGGCTGCATGGCGAACGGTAGCCTGCCATTCTCGTCCAGAAGCTGCGGCGCCATGGCTAGGCCGAAGGCGACCGTCTTGCCGGAGCCGGTCTGGGCGGACACCACGAGGTCGCGCCCCTCCGCTTCCGGTTCCAGCACGGCGGCCTGGACGGGTGTGGGTTCGGCATAGCCGCGGGCGGAAAGCGCCTCGGCAAGAAGCGCGGGAAGTTGATTGAAAGGCATGGTCGTCCGGATAAACGCCGCCGCGGCGGCTAGGTTCTGAGTTAAAGGACCTGGCCGGCGGCCCAGCCGCTCGCCCATGCCCATTGAAAATTGTAGCCGCCGAGCCAGCCGGTGACGTCCACCGCCTCGCCGATCGCGTAAAGGCCCGGCACCTTCTTCGCCTCCATCGTCTGCGACGAAAGCTCGACAGTGCTGATGCCGCCCGCAGTCACCTCCGCCTTGGCGAAACCTTCGGTTCCGTTCGGCCTGAAGCGCCAGTCGGACAGCCGCCGCCCCGCTTCCTTGAGCTTGGCGTTGGGAAGATTAGCGAGCTCGCCCCAGAGACCGATCCGCTTCGCCAGCGTCTCCGCCAGCCGTCCCGGGAGCAGTTCGCCTAGCAGGGTGTGAAAATGGACGCGCGGACGCGACCCTTTGGCCTGTAGCGGCCAATTGCGCTCTAAAGAAGGCAGAAAGTCGATGCCGATCTCCTCCCCGTGCCGCCAGTAGGAGGAGATTTGCAGGATGGCGGGGCCGGAGAGGCCCTTGTGCGTGAACAGCGCCGCTTCCCGAAACTGTATCTTGCCCGCCTTGGCCACCACGTCCGTCGAGACGCCGGAAAGCTCGCGGAACAGCACTTCATCGCCGCCAAGCGTCAGCGGTACGAGCGCCGGCCGCGGCTCCACGACCTTCAGGCCGAACTTGCGGGCCAGGTCATAGGCGAAACCGGTGGCGCCCATCTTCGGAATGGAAGGACCCCCGGTGGCGATCACCAAGGCAGGTGCGGTGGCAGTCTCGTCGCCATGGCCGACGCGAAACTGACCGTCCGCATGCTCCACCTCGTTTATGCTATGTCCGAGCGAGATGCGCACCGAGCCCTTTGCGCATTCTTCCATCAGCATGTGCACGATCTGCCGCGCCGATCCGTCGCAGAAGAGCTGTCCCAGCGTCTTTTCATGCCAAGCGATGCGATGCCGGTCGACGAGATCGATGAAGTCCTGCGGCGTGTAGCGGCGGAGCGCAGACTTCATGAAATGCGGATTGGCAGAAAGATAGCGGTCAGGCGCGGTATGGATATTGGTGAAGTTGCACCGCCCGCCGCCGGAAATCAGGATCTTCTTGCCTGCCTGCTCCGCATGATCGATCAGCAGCACCCGCCGCCCGCGCTGGCCGGCGACCGCGGCACACATAAGCCCCGCGCCGCCCGCGCCTAAAATGACCGCGTCGAAGCTGCGGCTATTCGCTCGTATTGATGGGGTTGACTTGATCCATGGCGATTTCCCAGCCTCTGCCGGTGTTTCGCCAGACCCGGAGGTAGAAGCCCTGGGCGGGTTTTCCATTGTCATCGCGCCAGGAAATCTTCCCATAAGTGTAGGCAAGATCGCCGGATTGCGACATGCCGTACCTGCTCCGTTCGGATACGACCTGTTGCGGCCCCTGCCGTACGAGCGCAAGCCCTTCCTGCACCCCCCGCGCCGGGAAGCGTTTCCACCTGTGCACAGTGCTGAACGGCCCCAGATAAGGCTTTATGGCCGCCTCGGCGTCTCGCGCCAAAGTACTCGTCAAACGATCTTCGGCCTCAAGGAAGGCCTTTTCAGCCGCACCTGAGGCTTCCTGCTCTTTCGCACAATACGCGCGGGAAACGGTGGTAGGCGGCGCTCCCCTTGGATGCGGATCGGCCGGGGCCGCATGCTGCACGCCGCGATCAAAGACCCAGCGCCACTGCCCGTTCTCCTCGCGTTTCCATACCGTCACATAATGGCTGTGAACGTCGCCCGCTTTTGCCTTGCGAAGCGTCGGGCCGGTCGACCAGGCGAGATCGTTCGCACAGGCAACCTCCACATGCCCCGGCCACCAGTCGAGCGATGAGGGAGGCCGGCCGGCGGACGCCTTTACCAGCTCACCATAGAACTGTTTCGCCGGGAGCATCTCGTCGAAGATCGTGATAGCATCCTCGGCCGAATAATCGAGAAAGGACTGCCACTGCTTTCCGGTGAAATCTCGTGCGAAGTCCCGCTCCACCTGAGCCACTTCATCGACGGGTGCGCGATCGTCATAGGGAGAGGCTGCGGCCAGCGCCGCGCCCGCCATCAATAGAGCAATAGCCTTGGGCATGATCGTCCTCCGATCCTGCAAGGCTAAACCAGGCACGCGGAAGCTGACAAGCGGCTGCCTCAGCTCCGCTCCTTCGTGGCGGTGAAGCGGATCGTGGGATTGCGGCCCTCGTGATAGTTGAGCTCCCACAGGTCCTTGGCCATGAAGACGGGCGCGCCGTCGCGGTCGGTGGCGATAGCGTTGCGGTGATTGGCCATGAAGGCCTTGAGGTCGGCTTCATTCTCCGAAGCGATCCAGCGCGCGGTGTCCCAGGGTGATGCTTCGAAGCGGGCTTCCACCTTATATTCCGCCTCCAGCCGTGAGATCAGCACCTCGAGCTGCAGCTGGCCGACCACGCCGACGATCCATTGCGAGCCGATCGAGGGGTGGAAAACCTGCGTCACCCCCTCCTCCGCCATATCGTCCAGCGCCTTGCGGAGCTGCTTCGTCTTGGTGGGATCGACCAGCATCACGCGGCGAAGGATTTCCGGCGCGAAGTTCGGTAGGCCGGTAAACTGGATCGCCTCGTCCTCGGTCAGCGTGTCGCCCACGCGGAGCGTCCCGTGGTTCGGAATGCCGATAATGTCGCCGGGCCAGGCTTCGTCCGCCAGCTCGCGGTTCTGGGCGAAGAACAGGATCGGGCTGTGCACGGCGATCGCCTTGCCGGTGGACGGCTGCAGCAGCTTCATGCCCCTTTTGAACTTGCCCGAGCAGAGCCGCATGAAGGCGACGCGGTCGCGGTGCTGCGGGTTCATATTGGCCTGCACCTTGAAGATGAAGCCGGACACGCTCTTATGGTCCGGATCGACCGTGCCGGACGCCGATGGCTGCGGCAGCGGCGACGGCGCAAACGCGCTGAGGGCTGCGATCAGCTCGGCGACGCCGAATTCCTTCAGTGCCGATCCAAAATAGACTGGCGTGAGGTCGCCGTTGAGATACGCTTCGCTGTCGAACTCGGGGTAGGCGCCGACGGCGAGCGCCGCCTCCTCGTGCAAAGTGGCGAGGCCCTCAGCCGAAATCGTCTCCGCCAGCTTCGGATCATCCATGCCGGAGAACTGGACCTGCTCGCCTTCGAAATGGCCGCTGTCGCCTTTCGCGGGCAGGTTGAGGCGGTGTTTGACGAGATCATAGACGCCTTCGAACGTGCCGCCCATGCCGACCGGCCAGCTCATCGGCGCGACGTCGAGCGCGAGCACGTCCGCAATCTCATCGAGGAGCGCGAACGGCTCCTTCCCCTCCCGATCCACCTTGTTGACGAAGGTGATGATGGGAACGTTGCGAATGCGGCAGACCTCGAACAATTTCCGCGTCTGCGGCTCGATACCCTTGGCGGCATCGATCACCATCACGGCGGAATCGACCGCCGTCAGAGTGCGATAGGTGTCTTCCGAAAAGTCTTCGTGTCCCGGCGTATCGAGCAGATTGAAGGTAACGCCGTCATGCTCGAAGGTCATGACCGAGCTGGTTACGGAGATGCCGCGCTGCTGCTCGATCTTCATCCAGTCCGAGCGTGCCCTGCGGTTCTGCCCCCGCGCCTTCACCTCGCCCGCAAGGTGGATCGCGCCGCCGAACAGCAGCAGCTTCTCGGTTAGCGTCGTCTTCCCCGCGTCGGGATGCGAGATAATTGCAAAGGTGCGCCGGTCGGGACGGCCGGTGGGACGGTTCAGCATGTAATGGAGCCTGAAATTCGGTTTCGCCCGCGCCCATAGCAGCGGATCGCGGCAATTGCGAGGCGTCAGGCGGTCCGCTTCTGCTCCTGCGCGAAGGCCCGCATCATCTTGATGAGCCGCTGGGCCTGCATTCCTTCCTCGCCGCTGCCGGTCGCGCGCCATTCGACTAGCGGACGGAGGTGCCGGTCGACGTAGAGCGACGGGCCCGCATAAGCGAGGCTCCAGTACGGAAACTCTCGCTCGGCGATCTCCACCGCCTGGACCACATGCATGTTCCGGTGGCGCGGGTCGCGCCGGATGCTGGTCAGCAGTTCGTCCACCCCCGCCTTCGGCCCTTCCAGCACCTGCGCGAAGTGGGGCCCCGTGAAGACGAGGGCTCCGGTTACGTCAAGCTTCGGATTGCGGGAAAGCGCCACCTCGACAATGCCCTCGACGGGGTTTTCGCCCTCCGGCAGCATGTGATTGGCTTCACTGACGTAGAGGAGCGAAATGAGCGGTGACATTGCCCCACCATAACAAGTTGTTGCCGCGCCGCGTCAACTGATCTTAGTCAGTGCCATGGGGAGAAGCGCCGACAATAGCGGAACGACGGAGGTCAGGAGCGCGCATCGCTTCGACGTGGCGCGGCTGGAAGCCTGGATGGGGCACAATGTCGGCGGCTTTCAAGGACCGCTGACCGTCGAGCAGTTCAAGGGCGGTCAGTCCAATCCGACTTACAAGCTGCTGACGCCGGGGCGGAATTACGTCCTTCGCCGCAAGCCCCCCGGAAAGCTGCTGCCCGGCGCCCACGCCGTCGACCGCGAATATCGCGTGATCGAGGCGCTCGGGCGGCATGGCTTCCCGGTTGCGGAGGCACTCGGCCTCTGCATGGATGAAGAGGTGATCGGCACCGCCTTCTATGTGATGGAGATGGTGGAAGGCCGCATCTTCTGGGAGCCTACCTTTCCCGAGGTAAGCCGGGAAGAGCTACTGGGCTATTTCGATGCGATGAATACGACCATCGCCCAGCTGCACATGATCGATCCGCAGGCGGCAGGGCTCGGAGACTATGGGAAGCCGGGGAATTATTTTCAGAGGCAGATCGGGCGCTGGTCGAAACAGTATCTGGGCGACGTCGAGGCGGGGCGGGTCGGGTCGATGGACCGACTGGTCGAGTGGCTGCCGGCCAATTTGCCGCCGGACGAGCCGCAGCCGCGGATCATCCATGGCGACTTCCGCTGCGACAACATGATCTTCGATGCCCGAGAGCCGCGCGTTATCGCCGTGCTCGACTGGGAGCTTTCGACGCTCGGCCACCCGCTCGCCGACTTCTCCTATCACCTAATGATGTACCGGATGCCGGCGGGCATGAGCCTCGGCCTCGGAGGGCTTGACCTGGCGGCGCTCAACATCCCCGCCGAAGCCGATTACGTCGCCGCTTACTGCCGCCGCACGGGGCGCGAGGGCATTCCGGACCTCGACTTCTACATCGCCTTCAACATGTTTCGCCTCGCCGCTATCCTGCATGGCATCAAGGGCCGCCTCGCTCGCGGCACCGCCGCCTCCGCTCACGCAGCGAAGATGGTCGAAGGCCTGGAGCCGCTCGCCGACCTCGCCTGGGCACAGGCGAAGCTTGCCGGAGCCGCCTAGGCGGCAGCTTTCATCGCGGCGACGAACTGCCGGATGGCGGGCGCGGGGTCGGACCGGTTCTCCTCGATCAGGCGCACAAGCGCCGAGCCCGAGATAACCCCCGCTGCGCCCGCATTGAGGGCGGTGCGGACATGCTTCGGGGTCGAAATGCCGAAGCCGAGGACGGGCGGCGGCGCGCCGTGGGCGGCGAGCTTTGCGAACAGCGGAGCATGGTCGAGCCGCAACGTCTCCCCTGCCCCGGTCACCCCCGCCCTCGCCACGCAATAGGTGTAGCCCTCCCCAAGCGTCGCGATGCGCTTCAGCGTCTCGTCGGGCGTGTTGCTGGCGGCGATCAGCACCGGCGCGATGGCGCTCGCCTTCGCGGCAGCGACAAACGGGCCGGCCTCGAAGACGGGCACGTCCGCAACGAGCACACTGTCGACGCCGCCATCCGCAGCGGCGCGGTAGAAGACGCTTCGCCCCTTCGCCAGCACGATGTTGGCATAGGTGAGGATGCCGACCGGCACCTTCGGGTGGCGGTCGCGAAAGGCGCTGAGAAGCGCAAAGCAATCGGCAGGCGTGACGCCCTTCGACAAGGCGCGCTCGGCGGCGGCCTGAATGACCGGACCGTCCGCAACCGGATCGGAGAACGGAATACCGACCTCCAACATATCGGCACCCCCCTCCACCAGTGCATTGAGAATGGCAGCGCTCGTTTCGAGGTCGGGATCACCGAGCATCACGAAGGCGCCGAACACGCCGCGATTGCCGAGGCCCGCAAACATCTCGCGGTATCGGCTCACGGCGCGAACTCCAGCAGCCGCTGCGCCTGCTCCATATCCTTGTCGCCCCGGCCGGAGAGGTTGACGACCAGCACTGCCCCCTCCTCCGCCATCTTGAGCGCATGCGCCAGCGCATGCGCGGATTCGAACGCGCAGATGATGCCCTCGCTTCGGGCGAGCAGAGCGAATGCTTCAAGTGCCTCCTGATCGGTGGCGCCGACATATTCGGCCCGGCCGCCGTCCTTCAGGAAGCTGTGCTCCGGCCCGACCGCAGGATAGTCGAGCCCCGCCGAGACGGACCAGCTGTCGGCGACCTGCCCGTCCGCATCCTGAAGCAGATAGGTTTCAGCCCCGTGCAGCACGCCGGGACGCCCGCGCAGCAGGGTCGCGCCATGTTCCGCGCCGTCGAGCCCCCTGCCTGCTGCCTCGACGCCGATCAACCGCACGCCCGCATCGTCAATGAAGTCCGCGAACATGCCCATTGCGTTGGAGCCGCCGCCGACGCAGGCGATCACCGCATCCGGCAGCCGTCCTTCCTCCTCCGCCACCTGCGCCCGCGCCTCCCGTCCGATCACGCGCTGAAACTCGCGGACCATCAGCGGAAAAGGATGCGGCCCGGCGACGGTGCCGAGCAGATAATGAGTGTCGGCAAAGCTCGCCGTCCAGTCGCGGAGCGCCTCGTTCACCGCGTCCTTCAGCGTGCGTCCGCCGCTCTCAACCGGCACGACCTCCGCGCCCATCAGGCGCATCCGGAAGACGTTGAGCTTCTGCCGCTCCACGTCGTGCGCGCCCATGTAGATGCGCGTTTCGAGGCCGAAGAGCGCACCCGCGAGCGCGGTGGCAACGCCATGCTGCCCTGCGCCGGTCTCGGCGATGATCCGGTGCTTACCCATGCGCTTGGCGAGCATCGCCTGTGCCAGCACCTGATTGGTCTTGTGCGCGCCGCCGTGAAGCAGGTCCTCGCGCTTCAGGTAAATGCGCCCCTTGCCCGCCGCGAGATTGCGGCAGCGGGTGAGCGGCGTCGGCCGCCCCGCATATTTGAGGAGCAATTCGGCAAGCTCCGCCTGAAACCCCTCATCCTCCTGCGCATCGAGAAACGCGGCCTCCAACTCCTCAAGTGCCGGCATCAGGATTTCAGGCACATAGGCACCGCCATAAGCGCCGAAGCGGCCGCTCATCAGCATGGATGTAGCTCCCCGCGCGCGGGAAGCCGCAGCGCCTCGAAAAAGGCGCCAAGCTTGCTGGCATCTTTCCGCCCCGGCGCCATCTCCACTCCGGAGCTGACGTCCAGCGCGAAGGCCCCAAGCTGCGATGCGGCGCGTGCGTTGGAAGGCTTGAGGCCGCCCGCCAGCAGGCTGCGCTTAAGCTCCGGCCGCCGCGCGACGCGCGACCAGTCGAACGGCATGCCGGTTCCGCCCGTCCGGCCGCGAAAGCAGGTGTCGAATAGGGTCCGGTCGCTGCCGAGCCGCGGCTCCGCCACCTCCCGTCCAACAGCACCTACAGCCCAGATCTCGCAGCCGGGCGGCAGCAGGCCGCGCAACGCCTTGATGTAGGCGGCGTCCTCCTCGCCATGCAGCTGCACCGCCCGGAGCCGAAGCGCCTGCGCCGCAATCGCAATCTGCATCACCTTCTCGTTCCGGAACACGCCGACCAGCGGCAGGCCGATCGCCGCAGCCGCTTCGGCAATCAGCTCCGCCTGGCCCAAGGTGACCGCGCGCGGCGTGTTCGGCACCATGATCACGCCGCCCATGGCCGCGCCGTAAGCCGACGCCATTTCTAGGTCGTGACCGTCGGTGAGGCCGCACACCTTCACCCGGCCGAAGGCAAGCGCCCGCGCGGCATCGGCAGGATCGTCCGCCCGCATCAGCGCCGAGCCGACCAGAAAGGCGTCGGCGTCTGGCGACAGGCGCTCGACATCTGAGCGTCCCGAGATGCCGGACTCTGCAATCACGAGCCGATCCTCGGGTATCATCGGCGCCAGCCGCTCCGTCACGGCAAGGTCGATCTCCAGCGTGCGAAGATCCCGGTTGTTGATGCCGATGATGTCAGCCCCAAGCGCCAGCGCGCGCCGCACCTCGTCCGAACTATGCACCTCGACGAGTGCATCCATCCCGAGCCGCCGCGCCTCACGGATCATCTCTGCGGCGGCGACATCGTCCAGCACCGACAGCATGACGAGGATCGCGTCCGCGCCGCAGATACGCGCCTCCGCCACCTGCCGGACATCGATCATGAAGTCCTTGCAGAGGATCGGCCCCAGGAATGCCCGCCGAACTGCAATCAGGTCGTCGTGCGAGCCGCCGAAATAGGGCGCATCCGTAAGGACGCTGATCGCATCGGCCGCGCCCGCATAGGCCCGAGCCAAGGCAACGGGATCGGCAGCGGGACGTAACGCTCCGCCGGAGGGCGAGGCACGCTTCACCTCCAAGATGAAGCGCGCGCCCGCACGCGCCAGCGCTGCCTTGAAGCTGCGGCGGGTCGGCTCCGCTCGTTCCCGCAGATCGCCTGCAGAAACGCCGGCGAACCGCTCGGCAAGGTCCCGCCGCTTACGGGCGACGATCTCTCCCAGCACCCCAACCGGTTCAGCCATTGGTCGCCTCCACGAAGGCGAGCAGCCGCTTGTAGGCGCCGCCGGAAGCAAGCGCATCCACGGCCATCTCTGTCCCCTCCTGGAGCGAAGCGGCGAGGCCGGCCGTCATCAGAAGAGCACCCGTGTTGAGCGCGACGACGCGGCTTTCGGCGGCGGTGCCATAGCCCATCAGCAGCGCCTTCAGCCGCTCGGCATTCTCTTCGGGCCCGCCGCCGCGCAGCAGGCCGAGCGGCGCGGCCTCTACCCCGGCATCCTCAGGTCCGAACGTCAGTTCCTCAATCACGCCGCCCCGAAGCCGCGCCGCCTGCGTCGGTCCGTGCAGCGCCACCTCGTCGAGGCCCGAACCGTGCACCACGAGGGCATCAGCAAGGCCAAGCGCCTTCAGCGTCTCCGCCACTGGCCGCAGCAGCTTGGGATCGGCGACGCCGAGAAGCTGCACCGGCGGCTCGGCTGGATTGAGGCATGGGCCAAGCACGTTCATGATGGTCCGCACCTTTAGCGCCCGGCGGACGGGCCCCGCATATTTGAGGCCGGGGTGGTAGAGCGGGGCGAACAGGAAACAGACGCCCGTCTCGTCCAACGCCCGCCGCGACTGATCCGCCGAAATGTCCAGCTTCGTCCCGAGATGCTCAAGCACGTCGGCCGAGCCGCAGCGGGATGTGACTGAGCGGTTGCCGTGCTTCGCCACCGGCAGGCCGCATTCCGCGGCAACGAAGGCGACCGCCGTCGACACGTTGATCGATCCCGATCCGTCGCCGCCGGTGCCACAGCTGTCGGCGAAGAGATAATCGGGGCGCGGGAAATCCGCATCGGCTGCACGAAGCGCCCGGGCGGCGCCGATCAGTTCGTCCGCCGTCGCGCCCTTCAGGCGAAGCGCGACGAGCATCGCCGCGATGGAAGGTTCGCCGAGCCGCCCCTCCACCAGAGCTTCGAACAGGCGCTGCGCAGCCGCCTGGTCGAGCGATTGGCCGGCATAAAGCCGTTCGAGCGCAGCTTCGGCCTCGTCGAGAAGTACGGGCGTGGACGGTAGTTTTTCGGCGAGATTGCTGCTGAGGTACATGTTTCTGGTCCTGGATTGAGCGCAAAGAAAAAGGCCCGCCTTGCGGCGGGCCTGTCCTGGAAAATTCGAGACTTTTAGAGAGTCGTCGCTACCAAAGACGCGTCACGGCCGCCGCGGGGGAATGGGTCCGCCACCAATGCCATGCATGCGAAACTGCAAGCGCGCGCGAAGCCGCCGCCGGCGAGGCCGGGCGAAGCGTTTCGATAAGGATCGCGCCTTTGAACATCCCCTTTAGCCTCGCGGTGGAGGGCCTTACCGTCAACCCCCTAAATTCAACTATTTGGTCGCTCCGGCTGCAGCGGAGGGTGGTTCATGCAGGCGAAATGTTTGCTGCCACATTGCGCTTTTCCTTGGGCAAACCCATTATGGGACCTCAAGACCAGTGCTGCGAGTTTAGATGGCTTGCAGCGGCATATGCCTTCGAGAAGATTGTATGATTTTGATCGTCGATGATGACCGGGATGTGCGCGCCATGATCAGCAGGGCGTTGCAGGAGCTCGGCTATCGCCCGCTGGAGGCGGACGGCGGCCCGGCGGCGCTTGCGCTGCTTCAGGGGAACAAGGTCGATCTCGTCATTCTCGATTACATGATGCCCGGCATGGACGGCACCGAGGTGGCGCGCGAGATCGCCGCGATCGACCCCGATCTCCCGATCATCTTCTCGACGGGCCACTCGGCGCTGCGCACGCTTCGCAATGCGGCGGGTGAGGATATTTCCGTGCTTGAGAAGCCGTTTGCGCTGAACGAGCTCGCTAATCTCATTTCCGAGAAGCTGAGCGAACGCGCCGCCCGGGCGCTCCCCTAAAGAAAACGGCGCCTCCCGAAGGAGGCGCCGCCTGATGCTTACTTGGTCGGGAAGCCGCGCTTCTTGAGGAGCGCGTTCACGTCCGGATCGCGGCCGCGGAACTGCCGGTACGCTTCCGCCCGGTCGGTCTCGTTGCCGGTCGAGAGCAGATATTCCGCAAAGCGGCGCGCCGTTTCCTTGTCGAACGGATTGCCCGCTTCCTCGAACGCCGCCCAGGTGTCGGCGTCCATCGTTTCCGACCAGAGGTAGGAATAATAGCCGGCCGAATAGGCGTCGGACGAGAAGAGGTGGTTGAACTGCGGCAGGCGGTGCCGCATCACCAGCTCCTTCGGCATGCCGATCTTCGCTAGCGCCTCGCGCTCGAACTTGTCCGGATCGACTACGCCGCTCGGCTCCATGTGCAGCATCATGTCGACAATGGCCGAGGACAGATATTCCGCGGTCGCGAAGCCTTGGTTGAAGGTCGATGCCTTCGCGATCTTCTCGATCAGCGCCTTCGGCATCGGTTCGCCGGTCTGGTAATGCTTGGCAAAGCGGCTCAGCACTGGCTCGGTCAGCAGCCAATTCTCGTTCACCTGGCTTGGATATTCGACGAAGTCCCGCGGCGTTCCGTTGAAGCTCGGGTAGTGCACGTCCGACAGATAATAGTGGATGGCGTGGCCGAACTCGTGGAACAGGGTCTCGGCATCGTCGAGGCTGATCAGCACCGGCTGGCCGGGCGCCGGCTTCACGAAATTATTGTTGTTCGACCCGAGCACGATTTCGTCGCCGAGCAGGCCCGCGCGGCTGCGATAGGTGGTCGCCCAGGCGCCCGAACGCTTGCCGGTGCGGGCATAATCGTCGCGATAGAAGAGGCCGACCTGCTCGTTCGAGCCACGCTTCGTGACGCTGTAGACGCGGATGTCGGGGTGCCAGACCGGCACGGTGCCGGTGACTTCCTTGAAGTCGAGCCCGTACAGTTCGCCCGCTGCCCAGTATGAAGCCTCGATAATGTTGTTGAGCTCGAAATAGGGCTTCACCTCGTCCTGGGTGAGGTTGTAGCGCTCCTTCCGGACCTTCTCCTGATAGTAGCGATAGTCCCAGGGCTCGATGGTGATGTTCTGGCCCAACTTCCTGGCGAGCGCCTGCTGGTCGGCCACTTCCTCCTTCACGCGCGCGACCGCTGCCGGCCAGACGCGGTTCATCAGCTCCATCGCCTTTTCGGGCGTCTTCGCCATCGTGTCCTGCATGCGGAATTCGGCATGGCTGTCGAAGCCCAGAAGCTTGGCACGGTCGGCGCGGAGCTTCACGATCTGCGCGATCACCTGGTTGGTGTCGTTCGCGCCGCCATTGTCGCCGCGATTGACGAACGCCTTCCAGACCTTCTCGCGAAGGCTGCGACTATCGGCGAAGGTCAGGATCGGATCGACCGCCGAACGGGTGTTGACGATCGCATAGCTGCCGGCGGGAAGCTTCCGCTCCTTGGCGGCCGAAGCGGCGGCGTCCTTGATGTCCTGCGGCACGCCGGCCATTTCAGCTTCGGTCGCCTGGATGAAGGTGCTCTCGTCCGCCAGCACCTTCTCGCTGAAGGTCGCGAAGGCGGCGGCAAGCTGCTGGTTATAAGCGGACAGCTGCTCCTTCTGCTGCGCATTCAGATTGGCACCCTGCCGCGTCATGCTCTCGTAGAGCCGGGTCACCAGCCGCTGCTGCTTGGCGTCGAGGCCGCTGGTCTGGCGCGCGTCATAGACGGTCTTCACGCGCTGGAAGAGCTGCGGATTGAAGGTGATCTCGTCGAACGCCGCTGCGAGCTTCGGCCCCCATTCCTTCTGGAGCGCCTGATATTGCGGGTTCGACATGTTGCTGGTCATCACACCGTAAAGCGCGAAGATCCGGTCCAGCCGTCCACCCGCCTTCTCCAGCGCCTCGACGGTGTTCTGGAAGGTGGCAGGCGCCGCGTTGTTGGCAATGGCTGCAACCTCGCGGCGCTGCTCGTCGATGCCGAACTGGAAAGCCTCCGGAAAATGCTCCGGCTTCACCTTGTCGAACGGCGGCACACCGGCATAGGGGCCGGTCCATTCCGCCAGAAGAATGTTGTTGGGGACGGCGGTTGAAGCCTGCGCACCCGCAGTTTGCGCTGCGGCCGAAGCAACCGCCAAATCCTGAGCCATTGCGGTAGAACCGCCGAATGCAAGGGCGGTTGCGCCCGCCAGAAGAACTGCTTTCAATTCACTCTCCATGTGTCGCTCAAGGCCACCGCGGCGGATGCGCGGCGCCGATCATTGGCTCGCACTCTATAGGATCGTGCCTGAACCATCGGCAACCTGACGTGCAATTTAGGTTTATTTGAAAGGGGATGGCGCTCGTTCCTGAGGTAATGCATAGATTTTGCGCCAAGTGGGGAGCGGTAATGGCGCAAGACGATATTCAGGAGCCGCATGGCGGCTAGGCTTGCTCCCTCACATCCGTACCGCATCCTATCCATCGTCGGCACCCGGCCGGAGGCGATCAAGATGCGCCCGGTTCTGCGCGCGCTCGCCGGGGTGCCAGTGCTCGACCAGCAGGTTCTGCTTACCGGCCAGCATGAGGGGTTGGGGGCGAGCTTCGAACGTTACAGCCGCATCGAGCTCCGCCTCGACCTCAGCGAACAGAGCGCCGGCGAACTCCGCGAGACGATACAGGATGCGATCGGCGATCACCTCCGCCGCGACCTGCCCGATCTCGTCCTGGTACAAGGCGATACGACCAGCGCCTTAGCCGGCGCGCTTGCGGCACAAGATTGCCGCGTTCCGGTTGCGCATGTCGAAGCCGGGCTCCGGTCACACAAGCGCGAGCCGTGGCCGGAAGAGGATAACCGCGTCGCGATCGATGCCATCGCCGATCTCCTCTTTGCGCCTACCGAAGCCGCGGCGGCCAACCTTGCCCTCGAAAAGGCTGTTCGCGGGGACATCCATATCACCGGCAACAGCGGCATCGACGCCCTTCTCCACAGCATGGGCTCGCCCGCGCCGTCGGCTAAGGCCGATCGGAGGCGCATACTCGTTACCTCGCACCGCCGCGAGAATAAGGGACAGCAACTTGAAGCTATTTGCGCGGCGCTGAAGAGGCTCGTTCGCGAACTGCCGGTAGAGGTGCTTTTCCTCCTGCACAGCAACCCTCAGCGCAGAGCAGCCATAGAAGCGAAGCTGGCAGGGGTGGAGCATATCCAGCTCAGCGGCCCCGTCGATCATACCGAGATGATCGATCTGATGCTGGGAAGCTGGCTTCTACTCACCGACAGCGGCGGCCTTCAGGAGGATGGGCCGGCGCTCGGGATCCCCGTGCTGGTCATGCGGGACGTCACCGAGCGGGTCGAGGCACCCGGCAATATCGAACTCGTCGGCACCGATCCTGACGCGATCTTCGGCACGGTCAATCGCCTCCTCCTCAGCGACACCTGCTACGCCCGGATGGCGCAGCCCGCGATGCCCTTCGGCGACGGCCTCGCCGCGCCCCGCATCGCCGCCATCCTCGTCGACTGGCTGGAGCGGCGGAAAAGAGCCGCTTGAGGCTGGCCTCGCGCGGCGCCTCTGCTTATGTGCGAATGCATGGTCGAGGATTGGAGCCCCGCAAGCTGGCGAGAGCATGAGGCGCGGCAGCAGCCGGTCTATGCCGATGCGGCGGCGTTGCAGTCGGCCGAAGCCGAGCTGGCCTCTTATCCCGCCCTGGTCGAGCCGCTGGAAACCGACGCGCTGAAGGCCGCCATCGCTGACGCCCAGCAGGGCCGCGCCTTCCTCTTGCAGGGCGGCGACTGCGCGGAAAGCTTCGCCGAATTCTCGCCTGCCAATATCGACGCGAGCTTCCGGCTCATCATGAACATGGGCGGAAAGCTGGCCGCCGCCTCCGGCTTGCCCATCGTGAAAACCGCCCGAATGGCGGGACAGTTCGCCAAGCCGCGCTCGCGCGACGAAGAGGTGAAGGATGGTGTCGCGCTTCCCATCTACCGGGGCGACATCGTCAACGGCATCGGCTTCGACGCGGCGGCTCGGGCGCCGGATCCGTCCCGTATGTTCCGGGCGTACGCGCAGGCCTACGCCACCCTTTCACGCTTTGCCGAGCTTGGCGAGGCGGCGGGCGAACGCCTCTACACCTGCCACGAAGCCCTGCTGCTGCCGTACGAGCAGGCGCTGACTCGGAAGGCCGGCGATCAAAGCTACGACACCTCCGCGCATTTTCTGTGGATCGGCGATAGGACCCGCTTCCTCGGTTCTGCGCACGTCGAGTTCGCCCGCGGCTTCGCCAATCCGCTGGGTCTGAAATGCGGTCCCAGCCTCACGCCGGACTTGCTGCTCCGCCTTCTGGACGTGCTCGACCCAGAGCGTCAGCCAGGACGTATCACTTTGATCAGCCGCATGGGTGCGGAGGACGTGAGGAAGAAGCTGCCGCCGCTCGTGCGCGCCGTTCAGGCCTCCGGTCACCTCGTGCTCTGGTCCTGCGACCCGATGCACGGCAATACGGTCAAAGCCGCGAATGGCTACAAAACGCGGCCATTCTCCCGCATCCTCGATGAAGTCCGCTACTTCTTCGAAGTCACCCCGGCCGAAGGCGCAATCCCCGGCGGCATCCATGTCGAAATGACGGGCCAGAACGTCACCGAATGCACGGGCGGCACCGTGCCTGTGACCGAACAGGACCTCGGCGACCGCTACCACACCCATTGCGACCCGCGCCTCAACCCGGCCCAGGCGATGGAGCTGGCGGAGCTTGTCGCCGAGCTGCTCCCGCGGTCGCAATCAAAGGCTGCCTAAAGCGGCCGCAACCGCTCTGCGGCTGCTTCGTTAGCTCCCTCCGAAAACAGGAGGGATGATATGAGACGCCTTGCCTTTGCCGCCTTTGGCACTCTCGCGCTTGCCGCCTGCGGCGGCGGGGAACAGCGGGATCCGGTGGAGAATACGGCCGAGCAGCTCGAGAATGCCGCCGAACAAAGCGATCCTGCCGCTGCGCCCGTGCTCGAGAATGCCGCCGACCAAGTCCGTGAGCAGAACAGCACCGCTCCGGCGCAAGGCGCTCTGGAAGCTGCCGGGAACGCCCAAGCCGGAACGCCGCCCCCACAAAGCAACGCGCAGTAGGGACATAGGGGGTGGGCGCGCCTTGACAGAAGCGCCCCCTCCCCCATATGCCGCGCCTCTCGCTGCCGCCTTGCGGCACCGCATGGCCCCTTCGTCTAGCGGTCTAGGACGTCGCCCTCTCACGGCGAAAACACGGGTTCGAGTCCCGTAGGGGTCACCAGAGCGCAGGATGTCCGAGGGACATCCGAGCAATGGTGAGATTTCT
>NZ_DASWTN010000042.1:0-4459 GCF_036402135.1 Allosphingosinicella sp.
CTGATGGATGGGGAGGGCGGTCACACCGCTCTCCTGCCGGTCAGTAGGCGCGGGAGATGGCGAACTCGACCGCTTCGATAAGCGCCGACTTGGCCTTGCTCCCGGGAAAGGAGCCGAGCGCATCGATTGCGCGCTGACCATAATGGCGGGCGCGGGCGAGCGTGTCGTCGATCGCGCAGGTGCTGTGGAGGAGCCGCGTCGCTTGCGCGAGGTCCTCGTCCGACGCGCGGGTGCCCTGCATCGCGTCGCGCCAGAAAGCACGGTCGGCGTCGCTGCCGCGCGAGACCGCGAGAATGACCGGCAAGGTCACCTTGCCGTCGCGGAAATCGTCGCCGACGCCCTTGCCCATCGTCGCCGCGTCCGACGAATAGTCGATGGCGTCGTCGATAAGCTGGAAGGCGATACCGAGGTTGCGGCCGTAGGAATCGAGATGATCCTCAACATCCTCGTCGCGCTCGGCGATGACAGCCGCGATCCGGCAGGCGGCGGCGAAGAGCGCCGCCGTCTTGGCACTGATGATGTCGAGATAATGGTCTTCCGTCGTCTCGATCCGGCGCTGGGCGGTAAGCTGGTCGACCTCGCCCTCCGCAATCACCGACGAAGCCTTGGAAAGGATTTTCAGCACCTTGAGGCTGCCGTCCTCCACCATCAGCTCGAAGCTGCGGGAGAAGAGAAAATCGCCGACGAGGACGCTGGCCGGGTTGCCCCAGATGATATTGGCGGTCTGCTTGCCGCGCCGGAGGCCGGAGCCGTCCACCACATCGTCGTGAAGGAGCGTCGCCGTATGGATGAACTCAACCGCGGCGGCGAGCTTGTGCTGGCGCGTGCCGGGATAGTCGAGCAGCCGGGCGCAGGCGAGGGTCAGCATCGGCCGCATCCGCTTGCCGCCGCCGGCGATCAGGTGTCCGGCAAGCTCCGGAATGAGCACCACATCGCTCTGCATCCGCTCAAGGATGACGCTGTTCACCTGGTTGAGGTCCGCGGACACAAGATTCAGCATCGGCTCGAGCGAGGGCATACGCTCGCTCCGGAGCTTATGAATAGTGGCCGTCATGGCTGGGTTCCTTGGTCTCGCGAGGCGAAAATGGCAAGCTTTCCGCATTTCTGAGGCCGAGACGCCGGAGGGGCGATCCCGCCGATCCGGCAACCAACGCTGCCAACACATAGGGCGCCGGCGGGACACGGGAAGCAATGCTGACGAGATAGTCGCGGAGCAGCGGCAACAACCGACTTTCCGATTGATAAAAGGGTGTGAACACGCGGCTGAGAGCCTGATAGAGACGCACGTGAGGCGACCGTAAAGCAGCGTAATTGGAAAGGGCTTCAGGCAGATCATACGCCCCGGAGAGGCTTTGGCTGAGCGCGGCTGCATCCAGCAATGCCATGTTCGCACCCTGACCGAGCTGTGGGCTAGTCGAATGCCAGGAATCGCCGAGATGAACGAGCGCCGTCTCCACTGGGCGACGCAATGTGCGGTGGCAGTAGCGCGCGAAGGTAAGTTGCTCCGCATCCTCTATTTGATCCAGCAAGGGCTCGGTTTCCGGCCAGAGCGCCCGCACCTCATCTTTCCAGCGGGCGAGACCTGCGTCGCGCCAAGCGGCATGCCCATCACCGCGAAGGCTCCAGAAGAAAGCGGCTTTCTCGGCGTGGTCCCCGGGCAAACGCCCGATCGAGGACTCCGACCATCCGGCGCGCACGCCGATAGCGCTGCTCCAGCGCATGAGGATTGAAAGGGCTTCGCCAGTCTAGGGATGCCCATAACGCACCGTAGGCGAGCGGAGACGGCGATTGACCTGCAAGCGGAGACTGGGTTCCGAGAGCATCGACCACCAGGTCGAAAGGCCCGATACCACCGCCGCTCTTTAGGCGGAGAAGTCGCCGCCCGCCCGGCGCAAGATCACTGCCGGTGATCTCCTTGCCCGTTTCTATCGCGACCCGCTCCCGCTTCACGGCCTCGAAGAGAAGGTGAAAGAGCGCGCCGCGGTGGATGCCGAGACCGGCGGCATCCACCCGCAAAGCCGAGTAACGGACGTCCAGCACCACCCGGCCCGATGGTGCTGCGCGGCCGAGCAGGCGCTCGATCCGGGCCCCTTCCGCCAGAGCAGCATCTGCAAGGGCAAGCTCAGCGAGGACGGCAAGGCCGGTCGGCTGCAGGATGAGGCCGGAGCCGAGCGGGCGCGCCTCGACGAAGCGTTCGAACAGCGTCACCTTGTGGCCGAGGCGATGCAGCATCAGGGCCGCGGCAAGACCTCCCGGGCCGCAGCCCGCCACCGCTATTTCGAACTCGTCTTTTACGCGCACAAGGGCAGCTTCAGCCGGGCGAGAAGGCCGCCTAGGTCCTCGCTTTCCTCGAGCCGTACCGATCCGCCGTAAATTTCCGCCACGTCGCGCACAATGGCGAGGCCGAGGCCGGTACCTGGCTTTTCGATGTCCAGCCGGGCGCCGCGGTCGAAGATGCTTTGACGCTGCGCCTCCGGAATGCCCTTGCCGTCATCCTCCACCTCGATCTCGACGCATTCTGCCGTGGTGGTGACCGTGACGAAGACACGGCCGCCGCCATATTTCGCGGCATTCTCGATAAGGTTGCCAAGCATCTCATCGAGGTCCTGCCGCTCGACGCGAACCGCTGCCTGCTTGTCGCCGGTGAGGTCAATGGTAACCTCCGGATAGAGACGGTCGACGGCGCCTGCCACGGCTTCGAGCGACGGCCAGACGTCGGAGCGCGCCTGCGCGTTCGAGCGACGGCCGATGGCGCGGGCGCGGGCGAGATGGTGGTCCACCTGCCGGCGCATCGTCGCGGCCTCGCGAACAACCGTTTCCGGCAAATCGCTGCTCTCGGCGGACGCGGCATTGGTGATGACGGTGAGCGGCGTCTTAAGCGCATGGGCGAGGTTGCCTGCATGACGGCGCGCTTCCTCGGCCTGCGTCTCGTTATGTTCAAGAAGCTCGTTCAATTCGAGCGTCAGCGGCGCGATCTCCCGCGGGAAACGCTCCTCGATCCGCGATTGGTCGCCCGAGCGGATGGCCGCAATTTCCCTTCGCACCCGGCGGAGCGGCCAGAGGCCATAAATGGCTTGCAGGGCAGCAAGCACGATGAGGCCGAGGCCGAGTGCCCCAAAGGAGCGGACGAGGGTTCGCCGAAGCACCGCAATCTGCTCGTCCAGTTCCTCGCGGTTCTGCGCGACCTGAAAGCGCCAGCGGACGGGTGAGCCGGGCAGCCGCGCGTCGCGCTCCACGACGCGCAGCATTTCGTCCGGAAACTCGCGGCTGTCGTAGGTGTGGATGTCATAATCGCTGTGAACGCCAGCGACTTTGAGGTCTCGGTCCCAGAGCGAGCGGGAGCGGAAGGGCTCGTAACCCTGGCCGCTGATCTGAAAGTAGAGGCCGGAATAGGGTTCCAGGAAGCGCTGATCGGCCGGTGGCCGGTTGAGATAGGCCTCGCCGTCCGGCCCGATCTCCGCCGATGCGATCAGCGCAGTCAGAACATAATCGAGCTGCGCATCGAAGTTGCGCGTCATGGCGGATGTCAGCACCCGGTCCAGCGCGATGCCGCCGCCGACGAGAAGCACGATGATCCACAGCGCGGCGACGGTGATCATGCGCCGCGTCAGCGATCCGGTCGATCCGGGCTTGGAAACGCCCAGCGGGCGGCGCCCCCGGCGCAAGAAGGCGGACGCCATTATCGGCTCCGCAACGGCCTCACGCGCGCGGATCCTCCAGCGAATAGCCGAGGCCGCGAATGGTGGTGATCACGTCCTGACCCAGCTTCTTGCGGATGCGGGTGACGAACACTTCGATCGTATTCGAGTCGCGGTCGAAATCCTGGTCGTAGATATGTTCGATCAGCTCTGTGCGGCTTACGACCTTGCCCTTGTGGTGCATCAGGTAGGACAGGAGCTTATACTCCTGCGCGGTGAGCTTCACCGGTTCGCCGTTCAGCGTCACCTTGCCGGAGCGCGTGTCGAGGCGAACGTCGCCGGCGGTAAGCTCGGAGCTCGCATTGCCCGACGCGCGGCGGATCAGCGCGCGGAGGCGGGCGATCAGCTCCTCGGTCTGGAAGGGCTTGGCGAGATAATCGTCGGCACCCGCATCGAGGCCCGCGACCTTATCCGACCAGCTGTCGCGGGCCGTCAGAACCAGCACGGGGACCGCCATGCCCTCCTTCCGCCAGCGGTCGAGCACGGTAAGTCCGTCGACTTCTGGAAGGCCCAGATCGAGGACGATCGCGTCGTAGCTTTCGGTGGAGCCGAGATAATGGCCGTCTTCGCCGTCCGTCGCGAGATCGACAGCATAGCCGGCGCCCTCCAGCGTCGCGCGCAGCTGGCGGCCGAGATTAGGTTCGTCCTCGACGATCAGGACCCGCATCTCATTCCCTCTCTGGTTGCCATGTGGCGGCATTTACGCGACCAACCAGCGCGATTGCCAATAGTTTCATTACGGAGGGCGATGCTTTGGGGCT
>NZ_DASWTN010000043.1:0-67823 GCF_036402135.1 Allosphingosinicella sp.
CGAAGAGCCCCAAGGATCTCGACGCGCCACCCTACGCCTGAGCGGCTGCCGACACGCAAATTAACCGTATGATTACCCGCGCTCGCTAGAGGGGAAGCGACCCTCAATATTCGGCGCGACGATCTTGGTCCTTCAAAATAAAGCATTTCTGGTAAGCCTGCCGCTGATGCTGACGGCATCCTGCGTGCTTCCGGCCGCGGGCGCGAACCTACGCACCGCCGAAGTGAAGGCTGAGACGCTGCCTGATGTCATGCCGCCGCCCTCCTCGCTCCAGGCGCTGACGCCGGAGGCGGAGGCGCAATGGGAGCAGGCGGCGGGCAAATTCGACGCGCCCTCCGCCGCCCCTGCCCTTCCTTTCCAGCATCAGGGCGGGCCCGAGGATCAGTCGCGCGCAGCCGATTGCCTTGCTAAGGCGGTCTATTACGAGGCCCGCTCCGAAAGCGAAGAGGGCCAGCGTGCCGTCGCCCAAGTCGTCCTGAACCGCGTCCGCCATCCCGCCTTCCCGGCGAGCGTCTGCGGCGTCGTTTTCCAGGGCTCGACCCGCCGCACCGGCTGCCAGTTCAGCTTCACCTGCGACGGCGCGATGGCGCGGCGGCCGCAGGGCTGGGCGTGGGAACGGGCGCGGCGAATCGCCGACGCGGCGCTGAACGGCGAGGTCTATACGCCGGTCGGCAACGCGACCCATTACCACACCACCGCCATCCTGCCCTATTGGGCGCCGAGCCTGTCGCGCTCGGCCGTGATCGGCGCCCACGTCTTCTACCGCTGGCGCGGTGCTCAAGGCCGCTCCGCCGCCTTCCGCCAAGCTTATTCCGGCGATGAAAACGCGCGCTTCGTCCGCGCCTCGGCCTGGCGCCCTGACGATGTCTCGTCGGCTCAGTCGGACGAGCCATCGGCCGTAAAACGTCTCAGCTTCGACACCGGCACGGTTCGTATTCACCGGGGCACGACCCAGATCGAGAGCAAGCCCGACGCCGGCAAGGTGGCCCCGCCGGAAAGCTTCGGAGTCCGAATTCATCGCGGCGCACCTGCCGAGAGCTGATCTGCTCCAGCGCCGGGTAAGGCGCGCGTCAACCAAATCACTCGCTGTTCGGCTCCTCGTCCGGAGCCCGCGGCGCGGGCGCGGGCGCGGGCGGCGGTGCCGGCTCGTCCGGCGTCTCCCTCTCCGTAGGCGCCGGTTGCTGCCGTCCCGAAGGCACGGGCGGGCTCACTCGCGACAGGCTTGGCTCGGGGATGAGGAGCCCAGTATCGTCCGAAGGCGGCGTATTCTGCGGCGGCGGCACGTATATCTGCCCTGCACCTCCGTCGCCTGCAGCCGGCGGCTTAAATTCCACATCATAGTCTTGCACGTAATAGTCAGTCCGATCGAGGGTATATGCAGGCGTCTGCGCCTGCGGCTGCGGCGGGGTGAACTTGATCGGCGGCGCGCCCTTGGTCGCCTCGACCATATAGGCGCCCCAGATCTGCGCCGGGACGCCGCCGCCGACTGTATCGCCCAGCGACCGGTTGTCGTCATGGCCGATCCAGACGCCGGTCGCGAGATCGCCCGCAAAGCCGATGAAATAGGCATCGCGGCTGTCCTGCGTCGTGCCCGTCTTGCCGAAAGTCCCGGCGGGGATCGCCGCCGCGCGGCCGGTGCCCTCATTGCCCGCGGCAAAGAGTAGCTGCCCAAGCATCTGGCGTTCGTTGTCTTTGAGCGGGCTGGTGCCGGACTGCGCCCGCTCCGGAATACCGGTCGCCTTGATCGGATAGCTGCCGCTCCGCACCGCTGCGAAAGCGGACACCATCTCGATCAGCGGCACGCCCGACGTACCGAGCGCAAGGCTGGGCGTATTCTCGAGCTCCGCCGTCACGCCAAGGTCTCGCGCCGCCTGGATCACCGCCGACCGCCCGACGCTTTCAGACAGTCGCACCGCGCCCACATTGCTCGACACGGCAAAGGCTTCCCGCAAGGTAATCGGCCCGCGATACTTCCCTTCGTAATTCTTCGGCGTCCAGTTGCCGACCCGAAGCGGCTGGTCCTGGATCATGTCCTGCGGCGAATAGCCGGCCCGAAGCGCGGCCAGGTAGACGAACAATTTAAACGTCGAACCCGGCTGCCGCTTCGCCTGCGTCGCACGGTTGAAGGCGCTCTGCCGGTAATTCTTGCCGCCGACCATGGCCACCACGCGCCCGTCCGAGCGCATCGACACCAAAGCCACCTGCGCATCGCCCGTGCCGACGCTCCTGATCGCATTCACCGCCTGCCGCTGAAGCCGGTCCTCGAGCGTCGTCCTGATCTGGCGCTGGCCGTAGCTCGCCTCCCGCGCGTCCAGCTCGTCCAGCACCCAGTCGGCGAAATAGGTTCCCTTGGGCAGGTTCTTCACCGCGCCCTTGTTGATGACCACCTCGGGCGCCTTCGCCGCAGCAGTCGCATCGACAAAGCCCGCCTCGACCATGGCGTTCAGCACCAGATCGCCGCGCTCCCGCGCGCCTTTCAGGTTGGAGGTCGGCGCAAGCCTCGACGGCGCCTTCACCAGCCCCGCCAGCATTGCCGCTTCCTTGACGGTCAGCTCCTCCGGCTTCCGGCTGAAATAATGGTTCGCCGCCGCGCGGAGGCCGTACACATTGTCACCGAAATAGACGCTCGACATGTAGCGCGACAGGATCTCCTCCTTGTCGAGCCACGCTTCGAGCCACAGCGCCAGCACCAGCTCTTGCGCCTTCCGCGCCGCCGTCTGCTCGGACGAAAGGAAGGCGAGCTTCGCCAGCTGCTGCGTGATCGTGCTGCCGCCCTCCGCCACCTCGCCGGACGTTGCGTTGACGAACGCCGCGCGCGCGATGCCCCAGGCATCGATACCAGGATGGTCGTAGAAACGCCGGTCTTCGATCGCGAGGAAGGCAGCCGGAATATGCGCCGGAAGCTCCGCCGCCTTCACCGGCGCCGCCACCACCGCGCCCTTGCGCGCGATCGGCCGCCCCTCCGCCGACAGGAGGGTGATGCTCGGCGACGTGATCGGCTGAAGCGACTTCGAAAGCGGCGCCGTGATCAGCAGGAACGCGGTCATCGCCAGCAGGAACAGCAGGACGCCAAGCACCATCCACTTGGCGATTCTCCAGACCCGCCGCCCCTCGCGCCTGCGCCTTGCCTCGGCCCTCTGCATATAATCTACGGCGGGGGCGGAGGCGCGCGGCGTGGAGGCCGATCTTAGGCGATAAAGCATTGCGCCCGAACCGTTTAGGCAAACGCCTGTTCCGCCCTCCAGACGATTCAATAAGCTATGGGCACCTTGCTTAGACGGCAGGAACCGATGTGCTGCCGACTTCCCGCTTGACTCTGCGGCACGTATCCCGCAGTGGGCGGCGCGACGGCGGGCCACTGGTCCGCCTTTGCTTTTGGGTTTGGGCAGTCCCCCGCTTCGACTGCCTGGCCGGGGTTACCTGAAACGGACCCCGTACGAACGGAGAAGAGACATGCGTCATCGCGTCGGCGGCCGCAAGCTGCAGCGTACCTCAAGCCACCGGGCGGCCCTGTTCCGCAACATGGCGGCCGCGCTCATCAAGCATGAGCAGATCACCACTACCACCGCCAAGGCGAAAGAGCTTCGGCCCTATGTCGAGAAGCTGATCACGCTGGCGAAGAAGGGTGGGCTTTCGAACCGGCGCCTCGCGCATGCGCGGCTTCTGGACGACGCGCAGCTCGTGAAATTGTTCGACACGCTCGCGCCGCGTTATGCGGACCGCAACGGCGGCTATTGCCGGATCATCAAGGCCGGCATCCGCGCTTCGGATGCAGCGCCGATCGCGATCATCGAGCTGGTCGACCGCGACGTTTCCGCCAAGGGGCAGGATTCGGGTCCGGTCATGACCGACGAGGAAGATTTCGACCAGGCCGCCTGAAGGGGCAGGCCTGAAGGCCAGTGAAGGGGCTGCTTCGGCGGCCCCTTTTTCGTTGTGCGGGAAGCTGAACCTCACCCTACGAACGGGTTCAGGACCGGGTCACGCCCGTAACGGTAAACCATTGTCAAAGCTGGCCGAATCGTGGCCGGAATAAACAGGAGGTTTGCCATGAACAAGCTCACCAAGACTTTCCTCGGCGCGGGTACCGCTGCCCTGATGACGGTCACCGCGGCGGCTCCCGCCAACGCTCAGATCTATCGCAACCGCGATCGCGGCGGCATCGATGTTGGCGATATCGTCACTGGCGTCGTGATCGCCGGCGCTGCAGCGGCGGCCATCGGCGCGCTGTCTCGGGCCGCAAACGGCGGCCGCTACGGCGGCGTCTATGAAGGCGGCTACGGCTACCCGCAGGGCAGCTATGGCTATCCGCAGGGAAGCTACGGCGCCTATGGCAGCGGCTACGGTTATGGTCCGCAGGCGGCCGTGAACGTGTGTGGCGCCGAAGCGCAGCGCTATGGCCAGGGCGGACGGGTCACTGTGACCGACGTCGACCGCAAAGGCAGCCGCAGCTACCGCGTCAAAGGCGTGATCGACGCTGGCTACAACAATGGCGGCTATTACAATCGCGGCTACGGTTACAATCAGCGGGCCGAGTTCAAGTGCACCGCCCGCGAGGACGGCCGGATAACAGACTTCGATCTCAACCGCTAAGCTCTAGCCCCGCAAATTCCAGCCTTGCTGGACAGAAAGGCGCGCCGGTCCTAATCGGCGCGCCTATTCTTTTGCCCGTGAGACTCCATGACCGTCCAGCCGACAGACTCCATCCTCATCGTCGATTTCGGGAGCCAGGTGACGCAGCTCATCGCCCGGCGGGTGCGGGAAGCAGGCGTGTATAGCGAGATCGCGCCGTTCAACGCAGCGGACGAAGCGTTCGAGCGGCTGAAGCCGAAGGGAATCATCCTGTCGGGCGGGCCGTCTTCGGTGATGTGGGAAGACAGCCCCCGCGCGCCGCAGCATTTCTTCAATGCGGGTCTGCCGGTGCTCGGCATCTGCTACGGGCAGCAGACGATGGCGCACCAACTTGGCGGCACCGTTGCGCCGTCGGACAGCCGCGAATTCGGCCGCGCCTTCATCGAGATTACCGGCGAGACGCAGCTGTTCGACGGGCTGTGGAGCCCCGGCGAGAAGCACCAGGTGTGGATGAGCCACGGCGACCGGGTCGAGAAGCTGCCCGAAGGCTTCAAGGTCGTCGCCCAGTCCGAAGGCGCGCCTTATGCGGTTGCCGTGAACGAAGAGCGGCGCTTCTTCAGCCTGATGTTCCACCCCGAGGTCGTGCACACGCCGGACGGCGGCAAGCTGCTTTCCAATTTCGTGCGGCACGTCTGCGGCCTTCCCGGCGATTGGACGATGGCCGAGTTCCGCGAGGCCAAGATCGCCGAGATACGCGAGCAGGTCGGCAACGGGCGCGTGATCTGCGGCCTTTCCGGCGGCGTCGACAGTGCGGTCGCGGCGGTCCTGATCCACGAGGCGATCGGGCATCAGCTGACCTGCGTCTTCGTCGACCATGGCTTGATGCGGCAGGGCGAGGCGGAGCAGGTCGTCAGCCTGTTCCGCGGCCACTACAACATTCCGCTCGTTCATGTGGACGCCGAGAAGATGTTCCTCGGCGGCCTTGCGGGCGTCAGCGACCCCGAGGCCAAGCGTAAGTTCATCGGCAAGACCTTCATCGACGTGTTCGAGGAGGAGGCGCGGAAGATCGGCGGCGCCGACTTCCTGGCGCAGGGCACGCTCTATCCGGACGTGATCGAAAGCGTCAGCTTCACCGGCGGCCCGAGCGTCACGATCAAGAGCCACCACAATGTCGGCGGTCTGCCCGAACGCATGAACATGAAGCTGGTCGAGCCGCTTCGCGAACTCTTCAAGGACGAGGTGCGCGAGCTCGGGCGCGAGTTGGGGCTGCCGGAGGCATTTGTGGGCCGGCACCCGTTCCCTGGCCCGGGCCTCGCCATTCGCATCCCGGGCGAGATCACCAAGGAGAAGTGCGACATCCTCCGCAAGGCGGACGCCATCTATCTGGAGGAAATCCGCAATGCGGGCCTGTACGACGCGATCTGGCAGGCCTTTGCCGTGCTGTTGCCGGTGCGGACGGTGGGCGTGATGGGCGACCACCGCACCTACGAATATGTCTGCGCCTTGCGAGCCGTCACCTCGACCGACGGCATGACCGCCGACATCTACCCGTTCGACGCAGCTTTCCTGAGCCGCACCGCCACCCGCATCATCAACGAAGTGCGCGGCATCAACCGGGTGGTCTATGATTATACGTCAAAGCCGCCTGGCACGATCGAGTGGGAGTGAGCGGCTTGCCGCTCTAAATCCGCACCCTGCCTAAATCACTTTTGAAATCAACGCCTTTGTCGTCATAGAGGAGTCATGTCGCCGCGTTAGTAAGCGGCCGGGCCGGAGACTGCCGATTCTTACTATGCAGGGGGAGCCGAGCGCGTGCAGCCCTTTTCTGCGGCTTTGAAAAGGGGACAGCATGACTGCCGTTTATTACTCGCTCGCTTCCGGCAATTTCTCACAGGATTGACCGAACACCGGCCAGATCAACGCCGCCGACGACTGGTCGGGCGTGCCGAGTATCGTCGGCTATTTGGGCGACTATAGGCAAGCAGCCAGACGGGTCGATCCGCTTATCAACTCTCGCCCTAGTCTGACGTTTGGAGGCTCTGATTATGGCAGACGCTCAAGTCGGCACTGCAAAGGCCTCCTTGCATAGGCGTCGGCTTGAACTCGATAGGAAGGCAGCAAGGCTACCTCTTGCACACTTCCTCGCCCCCTTTCGAGTATAGGCGCGTGAAGGCGGAGGTGGGTGAGGTGGCGATCGCTACAGCTCCCGTGCACCGTTTCAACTGAAAGCGCACTTTGCGCGACTTAAAATCGAGAGACACTCGGCGGAACGTCTCCAATATGTCAGTTCCCAACAGCAGGGCTGGTTCGTCAGAAAGACCAAATACGCCGAAAGGCGGCACGTCAGCAAATGCCATCGGCACGTCGCGCAAAGTGATGGGACCGAGTGTGAGCTCGCTAATACGTGCCAATTGCAGTTCCATAGTCACGCCCGTGACTCCAGTCGTCGTGATCGTCCAGAATTTGCCTCGTCCCTTTTGAATGAGCCTGTCTCGAAGAGCGAGATTGCCAATCGTGATTTCGGACCCCGTGTCGATGACAGCGTCGAGCGGCAAACCTGCGGCCCTGACTTCAGTTAGGATCAACTGTCCGCGGTTGCGGCGCGCTACGACCACGATCTCGCCTGGATAACGCTTCACGGGCTGTCGCGCATCTTCGACCTGGATCAGCCGCTTCTCGAAATCCATCATCAAGCGCTGCTCGACGAGTGCGTCGATACCGAGCATCCCTTCGCCGCCAAGGTCTGCTTCCCGCAAGGCGGGGAGTTGCAGGTTTCTCACCGTGCTCGATCCGAGTGCTAATTCATCGACCCTGACGCGGTCCACCAGGTTGCGGGCCGTCATGTTATTAAGGATGGCCGGCGTACCGAGCGGAAGCTGCAAGTCGTTGGCGATGCGCAGGCCTACCACCGATGTATCCGCGCCGCTGTCCACGAGGAAGCGATAGGGGCCCCGGCCATTCACCCGAACATCGACGCTGAGGCGAGTGTTTACCTTCCTCGCCTTCACGTCCTCGCCCTCAATAGCGAGAGAATTGTCGATCACTGCCGGCGGGAGCGGGAGCATTTGCGGAGGCGTCTCCGGAGCAGGCCTCGGCTTGCCGACCCGCGGCGCCTGCGCAGTTGCTCCGACTATGACCGTCGAGGCGAGGAAGGCCAGGCCAAAAGTCAGGATCAGATGTCGCTGGAGCCTAGGCAAGTGGCTCTCCTTGAATGGATGAGAGATGGGTACCTATACACGACATTTCGGGCGAAACAGAGCGCGCTCCATTCACCAAGCCATGTCGCGTCAGAGGGTCGCCGTTGCGCCAGATCTATGGCTCGCGTCGATCAGAAGTACGCCATCTCCCCGACCGGCATACCTGCATGGCGTTGGTGCCGGAATTCCTGCCCAAGGTAATGCCGCCGCTCGGCAGGAATTCCATGCTCGTGTGTAACACCGGTTTGGAGCAATGGGCTATGAAAAGCGTTGGATTTGCGCGCTTTCGCGGAAATCTGCGCCTTTGGAAGAAACTGGTGGAGCCGAGGGGGATCGAACCCCTGACCTCTACAATGCCATTGTAGCGCTCTCCCAGCTGAGCTACGGCCCCGATCCAGTTTTTCGCCTCCCGCTGCTGGGGCGGGCGCGTTTGAGACAGCGCCCTTAAAACAGGCGCCGCCGCTTCACAAGCGGGTTTAGATTTCCTCGTCTTCGTCGCCCGCGCCCGGAACGCCGATATCGTCGTCGCCTCCGAGATCGACCTCGTCGTCCGGATTTTCTTCCGCATCCTCGTCGACATCGATGTCGAGATCGTCGGCTGCGAGATCCGCATCCTCCTTCTCGGGCTCGACGGCTTCCTTCTTGGGCGCGTCATAGGGAAGCGGCTGCTTCGACTTCAGGACAGGTTCGGGCTCCCAGGCCACGCCGCATTCGAGGCAGGTGACGGGATCGTCCTTGCCGAGGTCGTAGAAACGGGTTCCGCACTTGGGGCAGGTGCGCTTGGTGCCCCATTCAGCTTTCACCATGGGTGAGAGAGCCTCCGGTTTGAAAAAGAAAAATAGCGGCCGCGCGCGTGGCTTGGCCGTGATCGGGGCGCGCCTTGCCATAGCGGGGGGCCGCTGTCAAAAGCCAAGCGCGCTTACCCGATATGAGGATGCTCGAAGCCGGTATGAAGCCCTTCCCGGCCCAGCCGATGTCGTTTTCCGCCTCCGGCCCACTGAAAGGGGCAGCGGAGGTGCCCGGCGATAAATCGATCTCCCACCGCGCGCTGATGCTTGCCGCAGTGGCCTGCGGGCGGAGCCGGATCGCCGGCCTTTCCGAGGCAGAGGACGTCGCCTCGACCGCCGCGGCGCTGCGTGCGATGGGCGTGAAGATCGAGCGCGCGGACGACGGCGCGTGGGAAGTGCACGGCGTCGGCACCGGCGCGCTGCTTCAGCCGCGCTCCGCGCTCGATATGGGCAATAGCGGTACGTCTGCCCGGCTGCTGATGGGCCTCATCGCCTCGCATCCGGTCACGGCCACCTTCACCGGCGATGCCTCCTTGAGCCGCAGGCCGATGGACCGCGTGATCGCGCCGCTCCAGCGGCTGGGTGCGGAGGCGACGGCCGCGCCCGGCGGGCGGCTGCCGCTCACCCTGCGCGGCGTGTGTCCCGCCCTCCCCCTCACCCACCGGCTCACGGTGGCGTCAGCGCAGGTGAAATCGGCGCTGCTGCTCGCCGGCCTCAACACGCCTGGCATTACAACTGTCATCGAGGAAGTGCCGACCCGCGACCATACGGAGCGGATGCTGCAGCTGTTCGGCGCCGAGGTGCAGGTGGCGGACCGGAACGGCACCCGCGAGATCAGCGTCCGCGGCGAGGCCGATCTCCGCCCGCAGGCGCTTCACATCCCTGCCGACCCGTCCGCCGCCGCGTTCCTCGCCGTCGCCGCCCTCATCGTCCCGGGCTCCGCGATCCGCATTGAAGGCGTGGGCGTGAACCCGATGCGCATGGGCTTTTACGACACCCTCCGTGAAATGGGCGCCGACCTTCATTTCTCCGCTCAGCGAATGGTGAGCGGGGAGCCCGTCGCCGATCTCGAAGTCCGCCACGCCCCTCTTAGTGCAGTGAGCATCGACCGCGCCCGCGCGCCGGCCATGATTGACGAATTCCCGATCTTCTTCATCGCCGCCGCCTTTGCCGAAGGGGAAAGCCGCGCCACCGGCCTCTCCGAGCTGCGAGTCAAGGAATCCGATCGCATCGCCGCCATGGCCGCCGGCCTTCAGGCGATCGGTGCCGAGGTGGCGGAAAGCGACGACGGCCTCATAATCCGCGGCAGCGGCGGCGCTCCCCTCGCCGGCGGCGCGACGATCGCCTCGCGGCTCGACCACCGCATTTCGATGAGCTTCGCCGTGGCTGGCCTTCGCTGCGCAGCGCCGGTAACGGTCGACGACATGAACCCGGTTTCCACCAGCTTCCCCGGCTTCGCAGCCGCGCTTCAGGGCCTTGCCGCGTGATCATCGCCGTCGACGGCCCCGCCGCTTCCGGCAAGGGCACCATCGCCCGCGCGCTCGCTGCGCATTACGGCCTGCCGCATCTCGACACCGGCCTTCTCTACCGCGCAGTGGGTTTGAACCTCCTCCAGACGGGCGGCGACCCCGAAAGCGAGTTCGCCGCGCTCCGCGCCTGCGACATCAGCCAGATCGACTTCGCCGACCCCGAACTGAAGAGCGAGACCGTCGGCGGCCTCGCTTCCCGCATCTCGGCTTACCCCACCGTACGAAACGCCCTGCTCGAACGTCAGCGCACCTTCGCCAGCCAACCCGGCGGCGCAGTCCTCGACGGTCGCGACATAGGCACCGTCATCGCGCCTCAGGCGGAAGCAAAGCTCTTCGTCACCGCCTCCCCAGAGGTCCGCGCCCAGCGCCGCCTCGCCGAGCTCACCCGCCTCGGCCTCAACGTCCACTACGAGGACGTGCTCGCCGACATCCACGCCCGCGACGCTCGCGACCGGAACCGCGAGGCAGCGCCCCTCCGGCCGGCCGAGGACGCCTTTCTTCTCGACACCAGCGAAATGTCCGCCGACGAAGCCATCGCCGCCGCCCTCGCCGCCGTAGAAAGCCCGCTATAGCAGACTGATCCGGTGACCCTCGCTACCGAAAGCTGTCGCATGCTCGATGCACCTCGGTGATCAAGGAACCGTCGGCGCTTGCTGCGCGCGTAAGTATATGCTCTCTAAAGGGTTACCGGGGGGTAGGTCGTATGGCCGCGAGGACGAAGAGCCGCAGCGAATGCGCTGATGGAGTGGGCAGGCCGGCGGATGCCGCCGCGCCGAAGACGGCCGAGCCGTTCGACCGCTACCGCCTTCTGGTTCGGATGTTCGACCAAGCGCCCGGCTTCATCGCAATCGCGTCGGGCCCGGAGCACAGGATCGAGTTCTGCAATCAGGCTTATCATGCGCATGTCGGTCACCGGAAGGTGATCGGCTTGCCGGTCAGAGAGGTCCTTCCTGAGCTGGAAAGTCAGGGCATTCTAGATATCCTCGACCGCGTCTACACGTCGGGCATCGCCTATACGACTCGTGAAGCCATGGTCACTCTGTTTCAGCCAGATGGAACGATCGAGAACCTTTGCATGACTCTCTCCTACACTCCGATCAAGGAAGAGGACGGCACCGTTTTCGGTATCCTCTATGAAGGCATTGATACAACCGAGGAGAAGCGCGCCAAGGAAGAGGTAAGGCGGCTTCACGGGGAACTCATTCATATGTCACGCCTGTCGGCGATGGGGACGATGGCCTCTACCCTAGCTCACGAACTCAACCAGCCGCTCACCGCCGCGCTCAACTTCTGCCGAGCCGCCGGTCGGCTCGTTGCGACCGCTCCCGAACAGGCGGCGGGAGCGATACACCAGGCGGGAAACTGTATCGAACGTGCCGGGGGCATCATCAGAAGCCTGAGGGAAACGACAAAAAGGCGGCCGCCGTGCCGTTCGGCTGCATCGTTGGCCGAAATAGTTCGAGAAGCTGCAACGATCGGCCTGAGCGGCCACGAAGATCTGCAGCTCAGCGTCAACGTACCTGAAGAGTTGCAGGTCGACGTCGACCGGATCCAGCTTGAGCAGGTTTTCATCAACTTAATGCGCAACGCTGCAGAAGCAATGTATGACAGCGCCTACAAAAGCCTGACCATCGAGGCTGCCGCTTGCCCCGGCGAGGTGGTCGTCTCAGTCACCGATCGGGGTCCGGGCCTGCCTCCCGATCTTGTCGCGAAGCTTTTCGAGATGACGGATTCAACCAAGGCGACCGGGATGGGCGTGGGTCTGTCGATATGCCGGACCATCGTGGACGCTCATGGCGGCCGGATCTGGGCCGAGAACAACCCTATGGGAGGCGCGACCTTCTTCTTCTCAATTCCAGAGCTGGACGGGTTTGACGCAACGAACGATGATTTTCGGGCCGGTATCGGCCGCGTGTCGAGGTCAGCCGTTTAGGCGAGAGGTGCGGCTGTCGGTCCTCTCTGAACTAGTGGGCGAGCAGTCCGTGCTTCCTTTCACCTAGCTTAGCCGTCCACCCCGACCTGTTTCGAGCCCGGCATCCCCCGCCAATCTAATGAGATCGGCTAATGTCTTTGCCTGAAGGCAGGCCATCAGATCCGCGCGATGCATCTCGACGGTGCGCAGGGCCACATTGAGTTCGATGGCAGTTACCTTATTGGATTTGCCCTCGATGAGGCGGCTTAGGACCTGCTTCTGACGCTCGGTAAGGACGTTGATCTTCCGCCGCGCCTCCGATCTGCGGCAGGAACGAAGAACGCGGTTGTCCAGCAATGCCGCGGCTTGATCCAGGCTACTCAACAGAGCTTCCATTTCACAAGGCTTCTCAAGAAAATCTACCGCGCCAAGTCTCATCGTTTCGACCGCGAGCGCGACGTCACCATGGCCGGTCATCATCACGACGGGCCATTCTATTTCACGCTGTCGCATTTCGTGAAGAATATCGACGCCGTTCAACGACGGCATTCGGATATCGAGGATGACACAGCCAGGATCGAGATCTTCGATCTCTGCAAGGAAGTCCGTACCGCTGGCAAAGGGTCGAACAGGATTCTTTCTGGCCGAAAGCATGAAGCTCAGCGAGGCGCGAACCTCACGGTCGTCGTCGACAACATATATCGGCGCAGCTCGCGTACCTGCCTCCGCACAATTGTTGTGCCACCTGGACATAAAATGTTCTAACTTTGATATTAATGCAAGTTGGATATGAGTCAGAGCGAG
Organism: Allosphingosinicella sp.; assembly: GCF_036402135.1. Taxonomy (GTDB): domain Bacteria; phylum Pseudomonadota; class Alphaproteobacteria; order Sphingomonadales; family Sphingomonadaceae; genus Allosphingosinicella. The sequence continues at coordinate 12,800 of NZ_DASWTN010000043.1, forward strand.
GTTGTTGAGGACCATCCCTCCAGTAGCATTCGACCATTCCCGCCTCTCAACTACTGCTTGCCGCCACAACCGCATTGAACTATAGGGCCCACCGTCCTGCGGGCGCGGCCCGCGGAGCTTGCGGCAATAGGCATAGCGCGTAGGGCATGCCCCTGACGCGCCTTTTTGCTTAAAGAACGCCCAGACTTCGCTGCTCATTGCACGCATGGACGCTGCTCACGGCATGGGGTCGGGGCGGCAACATTACTCTGGCCCGGCCCGCGCATGGCTTATTCGCGGTGCGGACCGGTTGTGAAAGACAGATATTCTATGGCTACTTCGGCAATGCCGACCCGCGACGATTTCGCGGCACTCCTCAACGAAAGCCTCGGCGGCGAAAATGAAGGCTTCGAAGGCCGCGTCGTCAAGGGCACCGTCACCGCGATCGAAAACGACCTCGCTGTCATCGACGTGGGCCTCAAGTCCGAAGGCCGCGTGCCGCTCCGCGAATTCGCAGCGCCGGGCCAGAAGGCCGAACTCAATGTCGGCGACGAAGTCGAAGTGTTCGTCGACCGCGTCGAAAATCATAATGGCGAAGCGATGCTGTCGCGCGACCGCGCGCGCCGCGAAGCCGCTTGGGACAAGCTCGAAACCGAATATTCGGCCGGCAACCGCGTCGACGGCGTCATCTTCGGCCGCGTGAAGGGCGGCTTCACCGTCGACCTCGGCGGAGCCGTGGCCTTCTTGCCCGGTAGCCAAGTGGACATCCGCCCGGTCCGCGACGTCGGCCCGCTGATGGACCAGGCGATGCCGTTCCAGATCCTGAAGATGGATCGCCGCCGCGGCAATATCGTCGTCTCGCGCCGCGCCATCCTCGAGGAAACCCGCGCCGAACAGCGTTCGGGCCTCATTCAGAGCCTCGCCGAAGGTCAGGTGATCGAGGGCGTGGTGAAGAACATCACCGATTACGGCGCCTTCGTGGACCTCGGCGGCATCGACGGCCTGCTCCACGTCACCGACCTCTCCTACAAGCGGATCAATCATCCGTCGGAGATGATCAATATCGGCGACACCGTCCGCGTGCAGATCATCCGCATCAACAAGGACACGCAGCGCATCAGCCTCGGCATGAAGCAGCTCGAATCCGATCCGTGGGAAGGCGCGCAGGCCAAGTATCCGATCAACGGCGTGTTCCGCGGCCGCGTTACCAACATCACCGAATATGGCGCCTTCGTGGAGCTGGAGGCGGGGATCGAGGGTCTCGTCCACGTCTCCGAGATGAGCTGGACCAAGAAGAACGTGCATCCGGGCAAGATCGTCTCGACTTCGCAGGAAGTCGATGTCTCGATTCTCGAGGTGGACGAGGAGAAGCGCCGGATTTCGCTTGGCCTCAAGCAGGCGCAGGCCAATCCGTGGGCCGAGTTCGCCGAAAAGCACCCGGTCGGCACCGAGGTCGAGGGGGAAGTGAAGAACGCGACCGAATTCGGCCTGTTCATCGGCCTCGAAGGGGACGTCGACGGCATGGTCCATATGTCTGACATCGCCTGGGGCGTGTCGGGCGAGGAAGCGCTGGCCCTGCATCACAAGGGCGAGACCGTGAAGGCGGTCGTGCTCGACGTCGATGTCGAAAAGGAGCGTATCAGCCTCGGCATGAAGCAGCTTGAGCGCGGCGGCGTTGCCGCTGGCGGCGGCGCTTCGGCTGGCGGCGCCGGCGGTGCCGGCGGCGTCAAGAAGAACGACATCGTCACCGTGACCGTGCTCAACGTTCAGGACGGCGGGCTCGACGTGCAGGTGGGCGACGATGGGCCGACCGGCTTCATCAAGCGCACCGACCTCGGCCGCGATCGCGACGAACAGCGCCCCGAGCGCTTCCAGGTCGGCCAGAAGTTCGACGCGATGGTGTCGGGCTTCGACCGTTCCAAGAAGCCGAACTTCTCGATCAAGGCGATGCAGATCGCCGAAGAGAAGCAGGCCGTCGCCCAGTACGGTTCGTCCGATTCGGGTGCCAGCCTCGGCGACATTCTGGGTGAGGCTTTGAAGCAGAAGAACAGCTAAGCTGTTGAGAATAGAGGCGGGTGCCGCAGCGGCATCCGCCTCTTTCCAACATGCATCAACCAGTTTTCTGTTGGAACACCTTGCCTTAGCGCCAATATGGTGCGATTAATTTAAATTAGCGGGCCGCAGTGGGGAGCGGCTTTTCCTGGTCAGGCTTGACCGACTTTTAGCCAAGGGTGGGGTTACTTTGATCAGATCAGAACTCGTCCAGAAGCTTTGCGAGGACCACCCGGATCTTACTGCGCGTGAGATCGAGCGCGTGGTCAGCTCTTTCTTCGACTCCGTCACCGGCCAGCTTCAGAAAGCCGGCCGCGTCGAGCTGCGCGGCTTCGGCGCCTTTTCCACCCGCGAGCGCGACAGCCGCAAGGGCCGCAACCCCCGCACGGGCGAGTCCGTCGACGTGGAAGCGAAGCGCGTCCCTTATTTCAAGCCCGGCAAGGAAATGCGCGAGCGCCTCAACGTCTGAGGACGGTTGACGCGCGCCGCTTAGGCGGCCACCCCGCTTCACGTGCGGACGTGGCGGAATGGTAGACGCTGGAGACTTAAAATCTTCTGCCCGCAAGGGCGTGCGGGTTCGAGTCCCGCCGTCCGCACCAGCGCCTGATTGGCGCTCTCTCTGCCGCTGCGTTATCGCTTTCAAATGACGATTCGAGGCGGGTGGCTGACGGCGGCACTGGCAGGCGCGCTGCTGCTTTGCGGATGCGAGGAGCAGCGCTCCGGCCCCGTCGCCGTCAGCGCGATCGGTGCCGAGCCGCGCCTTCACAATCCCAACCTCGTGCCGCTCGACGCGGCTTCGAAGCTGCTTATCCAGTCGACGGCACAGGGGCTTCTCAAGTTCGATGCCGCGGGCCAACTCGAACCGGCTCTGGCGCAAAGCTGGATCGTGTCGAACGACGGCCTCCGCTACACCTTCCGGATCCGCCGCACGACCTGGCCCGACGGCAGCAGGGTGACTGCCGATCAGGTGGTGGGGCGGCTGCGCGCCGCGGCAAGCGCCGCCAGCCGCAATCCTCTGAAGCCGCTCCTCGGCGCCATCGACGAGATCATGCCGATGACCGAAGAGGTGCTTGAAATCAGCCTTAAGAGTCCGCGTCCTAATTTCCTTCAGCTTCTGGCCCAGCCGGAACTGGCGATCATCCGGAACGGCAGCGGCACCGGCCCCTTTCATGCCGCCAGGGAGGGAGGTGTGATCGCCCTCCACCTCCCGACTGAAGAAGAGGCCGAGGAAGATACGCCTGCCGAAGAGGACCTGCAGGCGCCGTCGGTGCATCTTCGCGGCGAACGCGCTGCGCTCGCCATTGCCCGTTTCATGGACGGCAAAGCCGACCTCGTAACCGGCGGCACCGTCGGAGACCTGCCGATCGCGCGTGTGGCGGAACCAGGCGACAGACTGCAGTTCGATCCCGTCGCGGGGCTCTTCGGCCTCAGCTTCGGCAAGAATAGCGGCATCCTCGGCGACATAGAAGTGCGGCGCGCGCTCGCCATGGCGATCGACCGCCCCGCCTTGGTGGCGGCTCTCGGCGTCCCCGATCTCCAGCCGCGCGAGACTCTGCTTCCCGCTGGCATAGACGAGCTTCCTCAGCCTGCCATTGCGGCATGGACGCAGGTGCCGCTGCCGACGCGCCGGTCGCAGGCCGCGGCCGCCATTGCCGAAGCTGCGGAAGGCACGCCGGTGACCCTCCGCGTCGCGATCCCCGAAGGTCCTGGTTACCAGCTCACTTTCGCTCATCTCCGCCGCGACTGGCGCGCCATTGGCGTCGATGCGCAGGCGGTGCGGCCGACGGACCGCTCGGCCGATCTCCGCCTCATCGACAGCGTCGCGCCGGTGGAGCTAGCCAGCTGGTACCTTCGGCAGTTCACCTGCGAGGCCAGCGCGATCTGCGATCCGGCCGCGGACGAGATCATGGCCGCAGCCCGCATCGCCCCGACTGCCGCCAACCGTCAGGCGCTGCTCGCCAATGCGGACCGCATTCTGACTGATAAAATAGCCTTCATTCCGCTGGCGGCGCCGGTGCGCTGGTCGCTGGTGGCGCCGCGTCTCACCGGCTTTCGCACAAACATGTTCGGCCGGCACAGCTTGGAAGGGCTCATTGCGGAAGAGCGTTGAGCTTCCTAGCTTCCATTCAAGGAGGGGCCGATGCCGACGCCGCAAGAACAGTTCGAACGCCTTGCCAACCAGCTTCCAGTGGGCCGCGACCCCGCCTCGGTGCGGAAACGGCTGGAGGCCGTAGAGGGAGTGCTTGAGCGGATGTTCGTCCTCCCCGGCATCAATCGCCCCATAGGGTTGGACAGCATCGTTGGCCTCGTGCCGGTGCTCGGCGACGTCGTTACCGCCTCGATGGGTGCATGGCTCGTCTGGGAGGCACGAAACCTCGGCATGTCGAAATTCCAGCTGATGCGTATGGCCGGCAATGTCGGCGTCGACACCGCATTAGGGGCGATACCCCTCGTCGGCGACCTGTTCGACTTCGCCTTCCGCTCCAACACGCGGAACCTCCGTATCGTGAAGCGGTACCTCGACAAAAATCATCCGGAGACGATGGTCGTCGAGGGCGAGGTGGTCAGCCGGAGCTAGCGCCTCTCCACCAGTTCCCGGTTGAGGTAAGCGAGCAGCAAGGCCGCGCGTTTCGCATCTTCGGCATTATCGGCGCCGACCGAATGGCCCCCCTCCAGATATTCGTGGAAGTAGAAGCGGTTGCCATATTCCTCCAGCCGCGCTGCCGCCTTCCGCGCATGCCCCGGGTGGACGCGGTCGTCCTTGGTGGAGCTGTAGAAGAGCACCGCCGGATATTTCACGCCCTTCCTGAGGTTCTGGTAGGGCGAATATTTGGACATGAACGCCCAGTCCTCGGGCTTATCCGGATCGCCATATTCGTCGATCCACGAGGCGCCGGCGAGAAGCTTCGAATAGCGCTTCATGTCGAACAGGGGCGATCCGATGATCGCGGCATTGTAGAGGTCCGGCCGCTGGTTCACCGCCGCGCCGGTCAGCACGCCGCCGTTCGAACGGCCCGAAATGCCGATCCGGCCCTTTTGCGACACGCCTGTGCGGATCAGATCCTCGGCGACCGCGTGGAGATCGTCGAAGCTCTTCTGCCGGTTCTCGCGAAGCACGGATTCATGCCATGCCGGGCCATATTCGCCGCCGCCGCGAATATTGGCGAGAACGTAGGCATTGCCCTGCTCTGCCCAGAAGAGCCCGAGCGGACCGGCGCGGTAAGGCTGCCCCGTCAGATAACCTGGCGTCTGTGCATTACGAAATCCGCCATAAGCATGGATGAGCGCCGGCATCGGCCCGTCCACGCCTTTCTTCCGCACAAGGAAGTACGGGATGCGCGTCCCGTCCTTCGACGTGGCAAAGCGCTGCTCGACCTGGAAGGCATTCGCATCGAACTTGGCCGGCAGGCTTTGAACGAGCGCCGGTGCGGCATTCGGTCTCACCGCATAGAGCGACGGCGGCGTCAGCATGCCCTCGACAGTCGCAAGGGCCATGTCGCGCTTGCCCGACGTTCCCAGCAGCTTGATCGTGCTGTTAGAAGCCAGCGGCATGGCTTGGGAGGTCCAGTCGCCGCCGTCCTGCGGCGACAGGGCGAAGAGCTTGCCGGACACGTCGTCCAGCGCCTTCACCCAAAGGATGCTGTCGGATGCGGCGACCTCCTCGATCGCCTGCGCCCTGCTCGGCGCCATTACCAGGCGCGGAGGCACGTCGCGGCCGGCGGCCAGATCGTTCAGCCCATAGGAGATGAGCGCACCGGCGGGAAAGCTGCCGAGCGGCGCATTCAGCTTCGCGATAAGACGCCCGGCGATCACGTCCTGATATTCCGCCGTGTCGGGCAGCGGCGTCTTCACCAGTGTTCCGGCAGGCGTGAGGATGGACAGATCGCTCGTCCAGAAAGTCTTGGCGCGCCTAATGAAGGTCCAGCGCGTGTCGCCGTCGAGCGCCGCGAACGGCGCCGCCCAGGTATCGCCCTTCTCGCCGGTGAAGACCGTCTTCGCCTGTGTGAGCGGCGTGCCGCGCTTCCACAGCTTGACGATCCTCGGGTAACCGGAGGCGGTAAGGCTGTCGGCGCCGAAATCGGTGCCGACCAGCAGATTATCCTGGTCAAACCAGGCGATATTGCTCTTGGCCTCGGGAACAGTGAAGCCGCCTTCGACGAACCTGCCGGTCTGAAGATCGAACTCGCGCACTACGTCGGCATCGGTGCCGCCGGGGCTCAATGAGACGAGGCAGCGGCGATAGTCGGGCGCAAGGCAGTCGGCGCCGTGCCAGACCCAGCTCTTGCCCTCCTGCTTGCCCAGCGCGTCGACGTCGATCAGCGTCCGCCATTGCGGCTTGCCGGCGGCATAGGCCTCGATCGGCGAAATCCGCCAGATGCCGCGCGGGTTCTTGGCGTCGCGCCACAGGTTGGTGACATAGTCGCCCATCACCGCTTCCGGCGCCGCGATCTGCTGCTCGTCATCGAGAATGGAAAGGGCCCGGACGCGATATTCCTCATAGCGCGGATAGGCGGTGAGGAGGTCCTCCGTTTCCTTGTTCCACTCCTTCACCCGATTCAGGGCCCGCTCACCCTCCACCTCTTCAAGCCACAGATAGGGATCGTCGGAAGCTGGGGCGGCAGCGATGAGCAGCAGAGCAGCGGCAGGAAGAATGTGGCGCAGCAAGGCGATCTCTCCGAATTTTCTGGTCTGGCACTATGACTTAACGGTCAAAGCGCCTGCCGTCACTACCATGAACCGGCGCTTAGTCCCCGGCGAGGATCGGCTTTCCCACGTCATCTTTGCCGACCGTCCTCCCCGCCATGTCAAGCATGCGATCGAGCGACTTCTTGGCGGCGAGGCGGAGGTCCTCGTCCAACTCGACGCGCGGCTCAAGATCGCGGAGCGCGACGTAGAGCTTCTCCATCGTGTTGAGGGCCATGTACGGACACATGTTGCAGTTGCAGTTCCCGTCCGCGCCCGGTGCACCGATGAAGCGCTTGTGCGGCGCCTTCAATTCCATCTGATGGATGATGCGCGGCTCAGTCGCCACGATCAGGGTCTCGGCGGGTGAGCGCAGCGCATAATCCAGGATCGAAGAGGTCGAGCCGACATGATCGGCATGGTCGATGATGTGCGGCGGACATTCCGGATGCGCGAGCACCGGCGCGTCCGGATGCTGCGCCTTCAGCTTCAGAAGCTCCGTTTCCGAAAACGCTTCGTGGACGATGCAGACGCCCGGCCACAGCAGCATGTCGCGCCCGGTCTTCCGCGCCAGATAGCCGCCCAAATGCTTGTCGGGGCCGAAGATGATCTTCTGGTCCTTCGGAATTTGGCTGAGGATCGTTTCCGCGGATGACGAGGTGACGATGACGTCTGACAGCGCCTTCACCGCCGCCGAACAGTTGATGTAGGTGAGCGCAATGTGATCGGGATGCTTCTCCCGGAACGCCTTGAACTGGTCCGGCGGGCAGGAATCCTCAAGGCTGCAGCCCGCGTCCATGTCGGGCAGCACCACGATCTTCTCAGGCGAGAGGATCTTCGCCGTCTCCGCCATGAAACGGACGCCGCAAAATGCGATCACATCCGCGTCCGTCGCCTCGGCCTTGCGACTGAGGTCGAGGCTGTCGCCGACGAAATCGGCGATGTCCTGCAATTCCGGCGCTTGGTAATAATGCGCGAGAATTACGGCGTTCCGCTCCTTCCGCAGCCGCTCGATTTCGGCGCGGAGGTCGAGGCCGCGAAGGCTTCTGTTCGGTGCGTTCATGCTTTCCCCAACTTCCGGCGGCTACTGCGCCTGCCGTTCCTTTAACACATCCTCGATCCGGCGCGACCGGTCGAGATAGGAAGCGTCATTGCCGCTCTCGCCGGCAAATCGCACCTCCACATTGGCTTCGATCCCCGCAGCCCGCAGCGGCATCGCGAAGCTTCGCGCCACAGCGCGCCGCGCCGCGTCCCGCGCAAGCCGCATAGGCAGCGGCTGCCGCGCCTGTTGGATCAGCTCCTGCCGCCCCCGCTCCCGGTTGGCGGCGTCGAGCCGGTTTTCCGCGTCGGTAAGGGCGATCAGAACCCCGCCGCCATCATATTCTCTTATCTCCCTAAGATCGACCTCGGGGCCGGAAATTTCAAGTGGTGGCAAGGAGATAGACAGGGTCTTGGTCGCCTCGTTCCAAGCGATATCCCGCTGCTGCAGCTTTGCCAGATCGAGTTCGTAGCGGACCATGCCCGGCATGATCAGCGTCTTTTCCGCGCTGAGACCGAACCGCGTCTGCCGCGACGTGACGACGGCAACGAAGCGGGCCGCGAACGGCGTTAGGCGCGCCTGCTCCCGCACTGACTGAAGGCTTGCGGCGGCGATCGTCTCCGGGTCGGGACCGCGAAGCATGTTGCCCATGCGGATAAGGCCGATCAGCGCCGCTCCGAGCAGCAGCCCGACGGCAAGTGCGAGAGCGATCTTGGCACGGCTCCTCATGCGGCAAGGCTCCATTCCTCATCCACGCGACGAACAACCCCGCGCGCCTCGAGGTCGATAAGATGCGCAAGCACGGAGCGGCCAGCCGCCGGATGAAGGCGCGGATCGATGCCCTTATACATGTCCGTCACCATTGCCGGGATACGTCCTTGGCCGCGCTTCAGGTGCCGCAATATCTGCCCCTCCCGCTGCTTGCGATGGCCGATCAGGCCCCGCACCAGCCGCTGCGGCTTCTCGATGGAGGGTCCGTGCGCCGGATAGTAGATCACGTCGTCGCGCGCGAGCAGCCGCTCAAGACTCTGCATGTAGAGCGCCATGTCACCATCGGGCGGCGACACGACGGTGGTTGACCAGCCCATCACATGGTCGCCGCTGAACAGCGCCCGCTCCTCAAGCAGCGAAAAACAGAGATGATTGGACGTGTGGCCCGGCGTCGCTACCGCTTCCAAGGTCCAGCCCTCGCCCGCGATCGTCTCGCCGTCTTCAAGCACTCGGTCCGGACGGTAGTCCGGGTCGAAAGCAGCATCCGCCCGCGGCCCGTCATCCTCAAGCGTCAGCGGCGCGCAACCAACGATCGGTGCGCCGGTTGCCGCCTGAAGCGCACGGCTGGCAGGGCTGTGGTCGCGGTGCGTATGCGTGCAGACGATCGCCGCCACCTTCTCGTCGCCAAGCACGTCAAGAAGCACCTCGATATGTTGAGGCAGGTCCGGCCCCGGATCGATCACCGCCACCTCGCCGCTGCCGAGGACGTAAGTCTGCGTGCCGGTGTAGGTGAACGGCGACGGGTTGGGGGCGAGCAGCCGCCGGACCAGCGGGCTCAGCCGCTCAACCTTGCCGGTAGGCCACTCTTCCATGCCGGGGCATGTGGCACCGGCAGAGCCAAAATAAAAGGCGGAGGCGCCTTTTGAAGCGCCTCCGCCTGAACATCGTCTTAGAGCCGGTTCAGCTTAGGACGCTGCCTTCCGGCGTGCGATCTCAGCCTTGATGGCTGCCACTGTGCGCTCCCTATGAGCAGCAGGCATGGGGCTCTCCTGATCGATACGGGCGAGAGCCTTCTCAAGCGTCGCAACCATATCGGCATTGGTGGTGCCTTCGTTGCAGATGAAGAACTTCAGCCTGTCGTTCTCGCCAGCTTCGCCGATATCGGCCTCGAACGTTTGCGAAACATCACAGGTCATCGGCCGCTCGGCGCGCTGAATATCCTGGCCAGGACGGATCGCCCGAGTGAACGGCCGCGCACTCAGAGCCGGCATGGTGGCAGGATCGCCCGTGAACACGCGGGTATGCATCTTGCCGTCCTTCAATTCGTCGTCCGGACCGGCGAGTATCACGACGTCACCGACCTTCTCCTTCGCCTCCTGGGCGAAGCTTGGGCTGCTGAGGACGAGGCCGGCAGGCAAGAGCGCGGCAAGCACGGCGGTCCCGCCAATGCTGCGCAGCAGGCTGCTGCGGTGGTTCTTGATCATCTTCAATCTCCGTTTCAATTGATCGGCGTGGTTCAGGGGGCACACGGTGATCAGGCCGGGGTGGCTCGCCGCCTTCACGAGCGCACAGCCATAATCGTGCTTTTCGTTTGCACTGGCATCGGCGGTAACGGCGGCGTCACAGGAGAGCTCTTGGTCCGCCCGAAAGGCGCGGAAGGCAAACCATGCCACTGGATTGAACCAGTTGAACGCCAGCATCAGGAGCGCAGCCATGTTCCACCACATATCCCCCCTGAGGTGGTGGGTTAGCTCATGCTCCAGTGCGAGCCGCTGTTCCGTAGGAGTATAGCGTTCGATAAAATCGGCAGGAAGAACGATGCGCCGTTTCAGAAGACCGAGCGCCAGCGGGCCTTGCACCGCATGGCTCGCGATCGTTCCGATACCGCCAAAGACGGGCGGTTCCGCCGCTGTTGCGCTCGCCTCGATCCGGCGCAGGAACATCCTGTAGGACGCCCATTGCCAGATGAGGAAAACGGCCGCGCCCCCGGACCAGATTGCGAGGTATAGAGGCATTTGCTGCTCCGGGCTGCCGCTCGGAAGCGACATCGGCGCGGCCGCTCCCTCTGCCGCCGCTGGGATGAAGGCATAGGCAGAGGGAAGCACGGAAGGCATTTCAATTTCGAAGAATGGCATCGGCGGAAGGACCAGCCTCAGCGCGGGCAGGATCCAGAGCGCATATGCCCATCCCGCCCCGAAATAATTGGCAACGGGGCGCCGAAGCATCAGCACCACGACCATGAGCAGGGTGACCGCGACGAGCGTCTGAACCAGCCAGCCGATCACGACTTCAGCGCCTTCAAAAGGGCTTCGATCTCGGCGATGTCCTCAGCGCTGAGCCGGTCCTGCTTCGCCAGATGAGCGACCAGCGGCGTCACTCGGCCGCCGAACATCCGGTCAATGAGCTTGCCGGATTCCTGCGTGACATAGTCTTCGCGGCGTATCGTGGGACGGTAGAGGTAGCGGCGGCCATCCTCCTCATGGGCCAACACGCCCTTGGCAAGGAGACGGGACAGCAGCGTCTTGACGGTTCTGACGCTCCAGCCGCGGCGAGTATCGACCCGCTCGGCCACATCGGCAGCAGTCAGTGGGGCGTTCTGCCAGAGCACCTCCATCACCGCCTGCTCGGCTTCCGATATCCGCTCGCTCACCCGACTCTCCCGACTACATCCGTAATCATCGCGACTACATCTGTAGTCAATAGCCTGAACGGTTGATGAATGTCTATCAACTCGGGGGTGTCGGACGCTTTTACAGCGACCAGCGGACGCAGATTGGCGTTAACCGTGAAGATGCGCGGATTTCTGCGGCACGCCGAAATTGGCACGCGGCATGTATTCTAGGATGATGTCCCAACGTTCCAACGAAGCAGGGGCGGGCAAGCGCTTTTCCGGTCGCGCGCCCGCCCCTCTTATTTTGCGCTGCTGGCGATCAGCTGACCTTGGCGACCTGCTTTTGCTCGAGGAACTGCTGGAGCTCGCCGGCTTCGTACATCTCCATCATGATGTCGGAGCCGCCGACGAACTCCCCCTTCACATAAAGCTGAGGGATGGTCGGCCAGTCGGAAAATTCCTTTATCCCTTGGCGGATTTCCGGATCCTGGAGCACGTCCACCGTCTCATAGGCGACGCCTAGATGATCGAGGATCGCGATCGCGCGGGACGAAAAGCCGCATTGGGGGAACAGCGCCGTGCCCTTCATAAACAGGGTCACGTCGTTCGCGTTGACGATCTCGGTGATGCGGGCGTTGGTATCGGACACTTTTCTACTCCTCAATCCGGTGTGGCTGTGGTGAGCTGCAGCGCGTGGAGCACGCCGCCCATCCTTCCGCCCAGCGCCTCATAGACGCGCTGATGTTGCTTGACGCGCGGCAGACCTCTGAAGCTTTCCGCTATAACCCGCGCTGAATAATGATCGCCGTCGCCCGCAAGATCGGTGATCTCGACACGGGCATCGGGAATGCCTTCCCGGATCAGCGCCTCGATCTCTTCGGCCGCCATCGGCATGATGCTTACTTCATCTCCGAGATGAACTGGCGCCGCGCTTCAACCGACTTGTGCTCCAGAGCCTCGCGGATGCGCGCCTCGTCGCATTCGACGCCGGCACTGGTAAGGTCGCCAAGCACCTTCCGGATCACATCCTCGTCGCCCGCTTCCTCGAAATCGGCGCGAACCACATCCTTCGCATAGGCATCCGCCTCAACCTCGGTCAAACCCATCAGGTTTGCCGCCCACTGCCCCAGCAGCCGATTGCGGCGCGCAAGGATCTTGAACTGCAGCTCCTGATCGCGTGCATACATATTCTCAAATGCGCGTTCGCGGTCGTCGAAGGTGGTCATGGTCTTCCCTTGGCTGTTGCGTGTCCAGATAAGCGCAAGGGCGGCAGCGCGCAACGCGGGCGGGTGAGCGACGAACTGAATCTTGATAGAAAGGCGGCCCGCCTTGGCCAGCCGCCTTTCCATGATTATCGCAGGGGCAGGAAGAGGTCTGTCACCGTCTCGTTCTCCGGCACCTCCGGAAAAAACTTCACCCGCTGAGCAAAAGGCGGAAAGTCGCGGAGTTCTTCGCCGCTTCTTGGCAGCCAGTCGGCATAAAGAAAGGTGAAGCCTGCCCCAAGATCGTCACTTGCGCCGGTGAGGCGCAGCACCGCACAGCGACCGCCGGGTATCAGCCCTTCGACAACGCCAACTTCATTTGGCTCGATTGATCCATTCGTGGCTGCACAGATATCCATCCGATAATCCTCGGCCGCAGTGCTCGCCGGATCGGAATGGAAGATATTGTAGGTGGCGCTGCTACGCGGTGGCAGCCCCGCCGACCTTCGCCAGCTTATGAAGCGTCGCACGCTGTCGCCGATGCGGGATGGGTCTCCGCGATGCTCTAGAAGAGCGACGGGGGTATCGGAGAAATCGACAATGCGTACATCGCCGTCGATGAAATCATTCGCCATAGCTTGGCTCCTTGCCTGAGTGATCGGCCCGAGGGCCTGGAGCCAAGGAGTCCAGTTCGGCTGTTTCCGAAAATCGTTGGGCGTCTGTTCCAGCCACTGCTTGAAGGCCCGAGCAAAGGCTTCCGGACCCTCATAGCCGCTGTTCAGCGCCACCTCCATCACGCTGGCTCCTCGAAACGCCAGACGGTAAGAGGCGCGCTTCATCCGGACGAGCTGAACGTAACGTGCGACGCTGATCCCGAACAATTCCGAAAACTGCCGGTGGAAATGATATTTGGAGAAAGCTGCCACTTGGGCGAGCCGCTCGACGCTCAAATCCTCGTCGAGATGCCCGTCTATATGATCCAGCACCCGCTTCATTCGCGTCCAGTAATGCTGCGTCATGGCTGCTTCACCAAATAACCTCCTTGGCGGAGGCTTCTTTAATCGGGCACGGGAGGTGCAGCCTGACCGATCTTGCTTTTCGGCCAGCCAGTCACTCGACCATAACGACGAGCTTACCCACCGCCTTGCGGGCGGCCATATAGGCGATGGCTTCGCCGCCGTCCGCGAGCGGCCAGGTGCGGCTGACCTTGGGCGCGATCTTTCCCTCCTGCCAGAGGCGGAACAAAGTCTGGATGTGCGCGGCATTGGCTTTCGGGTCGCGTGCCGCGAAGGCGCCCCAGAAGACGCCGCAGACGTCGCAGCTCTTGAGGAGGGTCAGGTTGAGCGGCAGCTTCGGAATGCCTGCTGGAAAGCCAACGACGAGGTAGCGGCCTTCCCAGGCAATCGAGCGGAGCGCGGGCTCCGCATAATCGCCACCGACGGGGTCGTAGATCACGTCGGCGCCGTTCGGCCCCACCGCATCCTTGAATTGCTGGGCGAGCGCCTTCGACTGGTCCTTGTCGAACGGGCCGCGGGGGTAGACGATCGCTTCCTCCGCACCCGCCGCTCGTGCCGCCTCCGCCTTTTCCTCCGAGGACACCGCCGCCACCACACGCGCGCCGAACGCCTTGCCGAGTTCCACTGCTGCAAGGCCGACGCCGCCCGCGGCGCCAAGCACCAGCAGGGTCTCGCCCTCCTTCAACTTACCGCGATCCAGAAGCGCGTGGATCGAGGTGGCATAGGTGAGGATCAGCGCCGATCCCTCCTCGAAACTCCGTTCCGGCGGCAGCGGCAGCGCCATGCGCGCGTCCACCAGCACCTTTTCGGAAAGGCCGCCGTGGCCGAGCATCGCGATCAGCCGGTCGCCTTCCTTCCAGCCTTCGACACCCTCGCCCAATGCTTCCACCACGCCGGCAATCTCGCCGCCGGGGGCGAAGGGCCGCTCGGGCCGGAACTGATACTTATCCTCGATGATCAGCACGTCGGGATAATTGATCGCGCAGGCCTTCACCCGCACCAATAATTGTCCCCTCCCCGGTACTGGGTCCGGCAGCTCCGCGAGCTCCAGCGTCTCAGGGCCGCCCGCCGCGCGGGAGAGCAGCGCCTTCACTCGGCCGCCGCCGGCGCAGGCGCCCGGTAATCGGCGATGATGGTGCCGCTCGCGCCCACTTCATTTTCATGGCCGATTTCACGGTGGGTTTCGGCAAGCGCCGCTTCCTCCCATTCGCGCATCGTGGGCAGTGAAAGCATGTGCGCCACCCAAGCGGCAGCGCCGTCTCCAACTTCGAGACCGTGACTGCGGATCCGGAAAGCGACCGGCGCGAAAAAAGCGTCTGCAGCGGTGAAGTCCTTTCCGGCGAGGAAGGGACCGCCAAACCGCGCGGGGCCACCGCCGAGAATCTCGTCCATGCGAGCCACATCACGGCGAAGGGCGTCGCTGTCTTCCTCGCGCCGCACGCGGATGCCGACGTTCATCGGGCAGCGGCTGCGGAGCGCACTGAAGCCGCTATGCATCTCCGCCACGACACATTGCGCCCAGGCTTTCGCCTCTGCGTCCTTCGGCCAAATCCCCTGGTGCCGATCGGCAAGGTAGAGTGTGATGCCGAGCGAGTCCCAGATCGCTCGATCGCCGTCGATCAGGCACGGCACCGTTCCGCTGGGGGCGAAGCTGCGAAACGCCTCGTAATTCTCAAGTCCGCTGAACGGCACCAGCCGGTCCTCGAACGGGATATCCAGCTGCCGCATCAGCAGCCATGGACGGAGCGACCAGCTCGAATAATTTCGATTGGCGGTGATGAGCGTGTACATCGCTCTTATTGGGCCGCCTGCGGAAAGGCTGGAAGCTTGGCGATGTCGGCCTGCTCATGCTGGATGATCACCTTGGCGCCCAGGTTTTTCGCAATGCGATCGAACCGATCCATCGATGCCAGTGTGTCCGCCCGATTGTGGTTGAAGGGCGGGACGCCGCGGTTAGCGACCTGTTCGGTGAAGTGATAAAGGTCTCCGGTCAGGAGCACCGGCCCCGACGCTAGCCGCACCAGCAGAGCATTGTGCCCCGCCGTATGGCCGGGTGTGGTGAGCATCATGACGCGTCCGTCGCCGAATACGTCCTTGTCGGCGATAGTTGCCTCGAGCTTTCCGCTGCCTTCAAGCCAGTGCGCGAGCGCCTCTTTCGAGTCCTTGTCCGCCGGTGGATCAGCCTTCAACGCATCCACATCGCCCTTGCCGATCAGCAGCTGCGCGTTCGGAAAGTGTTTGGCCTGGCCAACATGGTCGAAATGCCAGTGGCTGATGCCGATCATCTCGATCTGCTCCGGACGGACGTTGATGTCCTTCAGCTGGTCGAGAACACTGCGCTTCAGCTTCAGTGTCTGCGCCGGGGTAGTGAAGCTACGCCCGACAAGCCGGTCCGTGAGCCCGGTGTCCCAAAGGAAATAGCGGCTGCCGTTACGAATGAGGTAGCAGCTGCCGACGATCGTCTTGGGCCCTTCGGGATATTGAAAAGTGTCGGAGAAGAAGGCGCCATATTGATTGATCTGAAATTCGCCGCAATCGAGCCGCCAAAGCTGCAGGGGTGCCGGTTGCGCGGGCGGGGCCTGCATTCCACTCAAGGCCAGGAATGCCGTTGCTGCGGCGATCAGCTTCTTCATGTCGTCCCCCTTCCGATTGATCCTCTCAGGCTTCGTAGCGCGCCGTCGTCTTCGCCGCTACTTCCTCGGCCGTCACGCCCGGCGCCATTTCGATGAGCTTGAAGGGGCTCTCATGGTCGGGTCGCTGGAACACGCATAGATCGGTGATAATCATGTCGACCACATTTTTGCCCGTCAGCGGCAGCGTGCATTCGGGAATGAACTTCGGATCGCCGTTTTTCGAGGTGTGCTCCATCACCACGATGATCTTCTTGACGCCGGCGACGAGGTCCATTGCCCCGCCCATGCCCTTGATCATCTTGCCGGGGATCATCCAGTTGGCGATGTCGCCGTCCTGGCTTACTTCCATGGCGCCGAGCACGGTGAGATCGATATGGCCGCCGCGGATCATCGCGAAGCTGTCGGATGACGAGAAATAGCTCGACGAGGGAAGCTCCGAGATCGTCTGCTTGCCCGCGTTGATGAGGTCCGGATCCTCCTCGCCCTCGTACGGAAACGGGCCAATGCCGAGCATCCCGTTTTCCGACTGGAGCGTCACTTCCATGCCCGCGGGGATATTGTTCGCGACGAGCGTCGGAATGCCGATGCCTAGGTTCACAGAAGAGCCGTCGCGAAGCTCCTTCGCCGCGCGCGCCGCCATCTGGTTGCGGTCCCACCCCATCTTAGCTTCCCTTCTGCTTCTCTTTTCGCTCGGCAATGGCCGCCTCGATGAGGGCCGCCACCGCCGGATCCTTCAGATCGTCCAGCGTCCTGATCTTTAGGTGCCGCAGCATCTTGCCGGGCCCGCCGAGGCGCCCGCCCGGATCGGGCAGGTTCGCGCCGTGAAAGAACCCCAGATTGGCATGCGCCGTAAAGGCGATCATGTAGATATAGCCGTCGCTCATCTTCTTGGGGCCGGTGCCCCACCAGATCAGCCTCTCCTTCGGGCTCGGCACCGCGACCGCCTCAGGATCGCGACGGTCGATCTCAGCATGCATCGCTTCGAGTAGGCCCTGCCCGAATGGGCCGACCCGCTCGAAAACCTGGTCGATGGTGCCGAGATGCTCCGATACCTTCAATCCGCACCTCCCGTGCCCGGATCGACCCAGCGCTTGTCGGCCGGGAACACATCGTCATAGCTGCCGCGGACGCTCGGCCCGTAGACCGGGTTGGGGAGCATGAACCAGCCATTGCCCCAGAGAGAAGCGAAGCTGCCGCTCGTCGCTGCGCGGCGGCGATCCGGAACGCTCAGCGTCTTCACATTGAACAGGTCGGAGAAATCGCCGAGTTGGTCACCGGCCATGGCGATCACGCAATAACGTTCTGCGATCAGCGCTCGGCGCGCGTCCTTGGCCGATCCGCTGCCGGCATCGCCCTGCAGGAACAAGGTGTCACGATGCCGCGCCGGCCCAAGGCCGGACTGATTGATTGCGATCTCCGTAAAGGTCGCGTTCTCGGCCTTGCGGTTGGTGTTGAAGATCACCTTCACACCCGCCTCGCGGATTGCGCGGAGGGCTGTCACCGCGCCCGGCACCGGCGCGACATTGTCCGCACCCGTTCGCTCCCAGCGGTCCCAGATCTCCTGGCTGTAGCTGCGGCCCTTCACGGCCTCGTCATATTCATAGCCGAGGTTGAGCAAAGCAGTCTCGTCAACGTCGAGCACCACCGCCAGCGGCTTGTTTCCGCATTGCTGGAAGCGCGGACTATCTAACGTCGAACCTTCGGCAAGAATGACGCTCTGCGCGGGCCGCCGCAGTGCAAACTGCCGCACATAATCGCGCATCGCATGATAAGCTTGGATCGACGTCGCGCCCGCCTCGCCCGAACCGTACAGCCACTGCATCGTCTTCGGCGGCTCAGCCGAAGCGGCAGGCGCGGGCAACACCGTAACGGGCGCCGGCGCGGTTGTGCAGGCCGACAGCGCCAGCAAAACCGCAGCGGCCGATTTTCGCATCATGCCGTTTCCCGCTGGCGTGTCATCCGGAACTCGATCTTCTTGTCGTACGGCGCGCCGAGGATCAGGCGCTTCACATAGATGCTCGGCAGGTGGATGGCGTCGGCATCGAGGCTCCCCACCGGAACGATCTCCTCAACCTCCGCGACGCAGACCTTGCCCGAAGTGGCCATCGGCTGGTTGAAGTTCCGCGCCGTCTTGCGGAAAATGAGGTTCCCCGCCTCGTCCGCCTTCCAGCCCTTGATGATGGAAAGGTCCGCGCGGATGCCGCGCTCGAGGATGTAGGTCTCTCCGTCGAACTCCTTATGCTCCTTGCCCTCGGCGACGACGGTGCCGACGCCGGTCTTGGTGTAGAAGCCCGGAATGCCCGCCCCACCCGCGCGGCAGCGTTCGGCGAGTGTCCCCTGCGGGCAGAATTCGACCTCGAGTTCCCCGGCCAGGAACTGCCGCTCGAACTCCTTATTCTCCCCCACATAGGAGGAGATCATCTTCTTCACCTGGCGCGAACGGAGGAGCTTCCCCAGACCCTCATTGTCGATGCCGGCATTATTGGAAGCGATGGTAAGGTCCTTCACCCCCGACGCCTGGATCGCGTCGATCAGCCGCTCCGGAATGCCGCAGAGGCCGAAGCCCCCCGCGCAGATCGTCATGCCGTCGAACAGGAGCCCGTCGAGCGCGGCCTCCGCATTAGGGTAGATCTTTTTCATCAACCGCTCCGCTCTGGTCGAAAGGCCGATAGGCGGAGCGGCCGAGTCAGGTCAAGAAAACCTGAATGGGCCTTCAACTTCTGCAGGTCAGCTCTTCAGCTTCGACAGCACGCCCTGAAGCTGCATGGCGTTCGACATGTCGCCCTCAACCTTCAGCTTGCCCATCATGAAGGCGGTCATGCCGTCCATCTGCCCGCTCGCAAGCGCCTGCCAATCCTCCCAGCTGACCTTGATCGTGGTGTCGGCCGCGCCGTCTTCCTCGGTCACCTGATTGGCCTGCCCGTCGAGCATCACCGCGCCTTCGCTGCCGAAGTCGAGCTTCACGCGCTTGCCGGGGATGAAAGCCTGCTTTTCGCCGAGCGCCGCCACCAGTTCCTGCTTCGTCATCTTCGTCTCCTTGGTTGCCGAACCAACTAGTTTACGCGAACGTCAAGTCAAGGCTTCGGCGCTCTCGACGGGCGCGGATGTGGGCGGTAGAGGCGCGGCATGGACGCAGCCGAGATCATCCACGAAAAGTTCCTCGCAAGGGTCGGTAAGGGAAGCCTTCCGCGCCGCGTCGCCCGCGTTCAACCCGCCGACGTGGGCCTCGCCCGCGAGACGATGGTGGAGCTGTTCTACAGCCAGTGCATGAGCCGCCAGATGGACCGGCTCTCGCGCCGGCTTCAGGCGCGGGGCGAGGGCTTTTATACGATCGGCAGTTCCGGCCACGAGAACAACGCCACCGTCGCCGAGGCCTTCCGCGCCGACGACATGGCCTTCCTCCACTACCGCTCCAACGCCTTTCAGATTCACCGCTCGAAGAAGCTGCCCGGCCAGACGCCGGCCTGGGACATGCTGCTGAGCTTCGCCGCTTCCGCCGAGGACCCGATTTCCGGCGGCCGGCACAAGGTGATCGGCTCGAAGGCGCTCGCCATCCCGCCGCAGACCAGCACCATCGCCTCCCACCTCCCCAAGGCCGTCGGCGCGGCGTTCAGCATCGGCATCGCGAAGATGCTGAAGCTTCAGGATGCCGTCTTGGCACAGGACTCCGTCGTCCTGTGCAGCTTCGGCGACGCGTCCGCCAACCATTCGACCGCGCAGGGCGCGTTCAACACCGCCGCCTGGGCGGCCTATCAAGGCACGCCGATGCCGCTCGTTTTCATCTGCGAGGACAATGGCATCGGCATCTCGACCCGAACGCCGAAGGGCTGGATCGAAGCGACCTTCCAGGACCGGACGGCGCTCAAATATATCCACTGCAGCGGCCTCGACATGGCCGACGCTTATCGCGGCGCGGCGGAGGCTGCGCATTACGCCCGCACCAAGCGCCAGCCCGTCTTCCTGCACATGGATTGCGTTCGGCTCTATGGCCATGCCGGCTCCGACGTGCAGGCCACCTACCTGCCCAAGCATTTGATCGAGCAGGACGAGGAGCGCGATCCCCTTCTCTTCAGCGCCTCCCTACTGGTCGAGCAGGACATCCTCTTGGGTAAGGACATCCTCGCCATCTACAACGAGACGGAGGCGACGCTGAACCGCGTGGCCGAAGAGGCGATCCGGCGCCCGAAGCTCATCACTTCCAAGGCGGTGATGGAGAGCATCGTACCTCCCAAGCGCGAAATCGCCCGCGCCAACACGCCTAGCCCGGAGCAGCGCAAGGCGCTGTTCGCCCGCGACCTCGGCATGATGGAAAAGCCGCAGCATATGGCGCGGCTCCTAAGCTGGGCCCTGGCCGACCTCATGCTCGCGCACGGCAACATCATCGTCGCCGGCGAGGATGTCGGGCCGAAAGGCGGCGTCTACAATGTCACCGCCAAGCTGCACGAACGCTTCGGCTCCTGCCGCGTCATCAACACCCTTCTCGACGAACAGAGCATCCTCGGCCTCGGCATCGGCGCCGCCCATAACGACCTGCTCGCCATCACCGAGATCCAGTTCCTCGCCTATGTCCACAATGCCGAAGACCAGATACGCGGCGAGGCGGCGACGCTCAGCTTCTTCTCGGACGGCCAGTACACCAATCCGATGATCATCCGCATCGCAGGCCTCGGCTACCAGAAGGGCTTCGGCGGCCATTTCCACAACGACAACAGCCTCGCCGTCTTCCGCGACATTCCGGGCCTGATCCTCGCCTGCCCGAGCAACGGCGCTGACGCGGTCGAAATGCTGCGCGAGTGCGTCCGCCTCGCGCTCGAGGAACAGCGGGTGATCGTCTTCGTCGAGCCGATCGCGCTCTACATGACACGCGACCTACACGAGGAAGGCGATGCCCTCTGGACCGCACCTTATGCGGCGCCGGGCGAAGCGAAGCCGATCCGGCTGGGCGAGCTCGGCGTCCACGGCGAAGGCACCGATCTCGCCATCGCCAGCTACGCCAACGGCTATTACCTCTCCCGTCAGGCCGAGAAGATATTGCGCGAGCAGCATGGCCTCAAGCTCCGCGTCATCGACCTCCGCTGGCTCGCTCCGCTTAACGAGGATGCGATCGTCGAAGCCACGAAAGGCTGCGCCCGCGTGCTGATCGTCGACGAATGCCGCCGCACCGGATCGCAGAGCGAGGCTTTGATGGCGCTGTTCGCCGAACGGACGCCCCACATCCCCTGCCGCCGTATTACTGCCGAAGACAGCTTCATCCCCCTGGGCCGCGCTGCGACCATCACCCTGCCGAGCCGCGACTCCATTGTCGAAGCGGCGCTGGAGCTGGTCCGTGGCTGAGAAGCTCTCCGCAGTCATCGTCTGCCCGGGCCGCGGAACCTACGGCAAGGCGGAACTCGGCTATCTGAAGCGTCTGCACGCCGACAAGATGGATTTGATCTCCACCGTCGACCGGCTCCGCGCCGAACGCGGCCAGCCAACCATTTCCGAACTGGACGGCGCCGAGCGCTTCAGCCCGGCGCTCCACACGCGCGGCGACATCGCCTCGCCCCTCATCTTCACCGCCTCCTACGCCGACTTCCTAGCCATCGACCGCTCGCGCGTCGATATCGCGGCCGTCACCGGCAATTCGATGGGCTGGTACACCACGCTTGCCGTCGCGGGCGCGGTGAGCGCGGAGCATGGCTTCGGCATCGTCGATGCGATGGGCGAGAACAGCCAGGCCGGTGAGGCCGGAGGGCAGGTCCTGCTCACCCTCGTGGACGAAGATTGGCGGGAGATAGCAGGCCTGCGCCAGCAGGTGCTGGCGCTGGTGCAATCCATCAACTCCCGCACGGATCACGCGCTCTACCTTTCCATCGATCTTGGCGGCATGCTCGTCCTTGCCGGCAACGAAGCCGGCCTTGAAACCCTCCTCAAAGAAGCGCCGCCCACCCCTGCCCGTGAGCCCTTGCGTCTCGTAAATCACGGCCCGTTCCACACGCCGCTGATGCAGGGCTCCTCCGAACGCGCCTTCCAGCTTCCCGCCGAATGGCTTCATGCGCCCAAAGTGCCGATGATCGACGGCCGGGGCCAGATCTGGCGCCCGTTCGCAAGCAACGCTGAGGCACTCCGCAGCTACACCTTTGGGACTCAGATCCTCGAACCTTATGATTTCACCCACGCCGTCCAGGTGGCCGTGAAGGAATATGCCCCCGACCGGATCATCCTGCTTGGCCCCGGCGACACGTTGGGCGGGGCGGTCGCCCAGGCTCTGATCGCCATCGAATGGCGCGGCCTGCGTTCGAAGCAAGACTTCCAGGAGATGCAGGGATCCTCGCCCTTCCTTCTCGCGATGGGCCGCGAGGATCAGCGCGCGCTGGTGATCTGATGAAAAGCTTTACGACACAAAAGGGGATCTGAATGCCGTCAGGACTGGTAGCCCTTCTCGACGACGTCGCGAGCATCACCAAGCTCGCCGCCGCGTCGCTCGACGATATCGGCGCCGCCGCCGGCAAGGCCGGCACGAAAGCGGCCGGCGTGGTGGTGGACGATGCCGCGGTGACCCCGCGCTACGTCACCGGCTTCACCCCAGACCGCGAGCTGCCGATCATTGCCAAGATCGCCAAGGGCTCGCTGAAGAACAAGCTGATCTTCCTCCTTCCCGCCGCACTCCTGCTCTCTGCCTTCGCGCCTTGGGCGATCACGCCGCTGCTGATGCTGGGCGGCGCCTATCTCTGCTACGAAGCGACCGAAAAGATCATGGAGGCGGTGATCGGCCACGACGCCCATGTCGCCGACGTGCCGGTCGATGCCGGCCCGGGTGAGATGGAGGCCGAAAAGGTGTCGGGCGCGATCCGCACCGACTTCATCCTCTCCGCCGAGATCATGGCCATCGCGCTCGCCGACGTGGCGGAAGAACCGCTTCTCACCCAAGGCCTGATCCTTGCCGTCGTCGGCATCGGCATCACCGTCGCCGTCTACGGCGTCGTCGGCCTCATCGTGAAGATGGACGATATCGGACTCCACCTCGCCCAGCGCCGCTTCGGCGGCACCCGCGCGCTCGGCCGCGGCCTCGTCCTCGGCATGCCAGTGCTGATGCGCGCGCTCGGCATTATCGGCACCGCCGCCATGCTCTGGGTCGGCGGCGGCATCGTCGTCCACGGCCTGGAAGAATTCCACTGGGAAACCATCCCCCACACGCTCCACCATTGGGCTGAAGTGGCGGGCCACGCCGTCCCCGCCGCCGAGGGTGCCGTCACATGGATCGTCAATGCGCTCGGCTCCGCCGTGGTCGGTCTAGTGATTGGAGGCGCAGTGATTCTGCTGATCAAACTGTTCCAGAAGGTCCGCGGAACACCGGCAACGCATTAAAGGTGCGATGGCATCACGGCGTTATGTCGAGTTCTAAAGCTCTCAAAGATTCCGCGGTCAACGTCTGCTTTCACCGATCCTATTTAAGGTTGCTGGCGTTGCCGTTTCAGGTGCGCCAGCACAACTACCAAGATCGGCCCGAGAAGTCCGGCAGCCACACTAGCGTAGCTGCTCCAGACATACCTCTTTCCCAGTTCACGCAAAATGGCGGGGCCAACATAAGGATCTGACAACTCCGCATGGGTTCCCCAAGCAACGAAGAGTCCAAATGGAACAACAAGCAGGCCTAGTCGCGGACGCAGCGCTTCCAGCACCAGGGCAACCGCAATGAGTGCCACTGCCAATCCCCACATCGATCCTAGCGCGGGCTCCTTATCGGCGACCTCCGCGCACGCGGGCGAGGACACGGAGAGTGCTGATAAAGTTACCAAGGAACAGCGACGCATTCGATGTCTCCTGCGGACCTAGAGCTGTAAGCGAGAACAGATAACATCTGGTCACCTATCTTCCCATTCACATCAAAGCCCGAACGGATACATCTCGTCCTCGCCTGCCTGGATGGCGCCGGGCAGCGGCGTCACCGCGCTTGTCTCCTCGAACCACACCCAGGCGTCGAACTGACCCGGCAGCACCGCCTGCGCATAGTGGCTCCAGCGTTCCGTCTCCGGGCGATAGATGACGCCGATGAAGCGTTCTAGGCGCGGCTCTTCGAGGGCGGTGCGTAGCTCGGTCTTGGCGCCCCGAAGATCGAGCAGGTAGCGTTCCACACCTGCCTGATGCGACGCCTCCTCATAACTGCCCTTCATCGACGGGCGGACATCCTTCACCTCCATCGGGCCGTCCCAATCGGTTGCCGCGGCGACCGTGCCTGTATGGGTGCCGAAACCGATCAAAGCCGCCTTGTCGCCGAACTTCTCTCGGCAAAGTTGGCCGATATTCAGCTCCTCGCGCACCTGTCCCATCTCCGTATGGCTTGCGTCGCCGATATGGCTGTTATGCGCCCAGACGACCGCCTTCGCGTCCGGCCCTTTCGCCTCCAGCAGCTGGCAGAGCGTCTGGAACATGTGCGTGTCACGAAGATTCCAGCTCTCCGCCGCGCCGTGATACATGACGCGGTAATATTCCTCGGCATTCTTCACGAGCCGCGCATTGGCGGCGGCGTCGAGCCATTCGTCTCCATCCTCGGCGACCAGCTCCCAGCGCTTCTGCATCAGCTCGCGGAGCATCTGCGCCACCGGCTGCGCGCATTCGGCAAAGCCGCGCGTAATCGCCATCCGGCCGTAGCTTTGGGGGTTCTTCGCATAGGGCCGGAGGCAGCCGTAGCGCTCGCGCGCGATCGCGGCAGCGTCGGGGTCGCGCTCTTCCAGATAGTCGATCACCGCCCGGATCGAGCTGCCGAGATTGTAAAGATCGAGGCCGTAGAAGCCCGCCATACGCTCCGGCCCCACCACGGCGTTCCGGCTCCGCATCCAGCGGATGAAGGCTTGCACGTCGGTGTTGCGCCACATCCAGGTCGGAAAGCGGGTGAAGGCGGCCTCCTCGCCGTCGCGCGGCGGCCGGTGCCGTACATAGCGGTCGATGGTCGCCGCGTCGGGCCAGTCCGCTTCAACCGCCACTATCGTGAAGCCATGCTCCTCGATCAGCCGCTGCGTGATGGCGGCGCGGGCGCGATAGAATTCCGACGTGCCGTGGCTCGCCTCGCCGAGCAGGACCACCTTAGCGTCCGCATAGCGGTCGAACATCGCGCCGAAGGCGGGATCGTCAAGGTCCGGGAGCGGCTCCGCGGCGTCCCGGATCAGCTCCGGCAGCGAACGAGATTTGGACGGCGCGCCCTGCTCGTCCCAGGCATGCTTGCCAACCAAAGGCACGAAGCGGACCGGCCCCAGATCCTCCTGCTCATACTCATTCTCGCCGACGCGCGTGACCTTGACGAGGCTCTGCACCTGCTGCGGCTCGCCGACCGGCATGACGAGCCTGCCACCGATGCTGAGCTGGTGCAGCAGCGCCTCCGGCACATGGCTTCCGCTGGCGGCGGCGAGGATAGCATCGAACGGCGCCTCCTCCGGCAACCCTTCGGTGCCGTCGCCCTCTAGAACGTCGACATTGGTATAGCCGAGCCGCTCCAGCCGCTTTCCGGCAAGCTCGGCCAGCTCATGATGCCGCTCGATCGCCAGCACCTCGCCCGCGACCCGTCCCATCACCGCCGCCGCGTAGCCAGAGCCGGCACCGATCTCGAGCACCTTGTCGCCCTTCCCGATCTCCGCAGCCTCGATCATCAAAGCGACGATATAGGGCTGCGAGATCGTCTGGTCGGATTCGATCGGCAGCGGCGAATCCTCGTAGGCGAATTCGATGAGATGCTCCGGCACGAACGCCTCACGCGGAACGCTCCGCATCGCCTCCAGCAGCGAACGGTCGCTGATGCCCCGCGCGGCAATCTGCCGCTCGACCATCTTTTCGCGTGCCTTGGTAAGATCGGCCATCGTCGCCTCCTCGGTCCAAAACCGATGCTAGGCCGCGCCGTTCCTCATTCCGACTGCAGCTCCGCCCGCGTCTCCCGGAGCGAGATGAGTTCCCAAACCGCCACGATCACGAGAATCGCCGTCACTGCGAGCGATATGACGGCAGGGCTAAGTCGGGTGGCCGGAAGCACCATTGCGCCGAGCAGGCAGAGCCCGACGATGTGCGACAGCGGGAAATATTCGGACCCGCTGGTCCGTTTGAAGATGAGGTTGCCGAACAGATACAGCGCCGGGCCGCCGATCAGGGCGGCAACCTCCGCGGCGCCCGCATGGCCGGTGGGATGGGCAAGCGCCATCTCGTCCGACGCAGCGGTGACGATGATCCCCGCCACGATGGGAATGTGGAAATAGGTGTAGGCGAGCCGCGCCATCCGCCCTGGATCCTTGTCCTGCGCCAGCAGCCGTGCGGCGCGCGTGGCGCCAGTATCGAAATAGAGCCACCACATCGCGACGGTGCCGACGAAAGCGGCGGCGAAGGCGACGACGACCGGCAGCGCCCATTCGGTCTCCGCAAATGTGGCGCCGGTGATCAGGATCGATTCGCCGAGCGCGATAATGATGAAGAGGCCGCAGCGTTCCGAAAAATGATGACCTTCCACGTCCCAGGTCGCGGTGTCGCTCCGGCCCAGTCCCGGCACCCAAAAGGCAGCGATCGGACCCGTCGAAACGATGGCGAGACCGATCGCCCAGAGCGCCATCCGCTGCCCCGCATCCTCCACCAGCGCGCCGGCAATCCAGAAGGGCGCTTCGGCGAGGCTCCAGAGGAAGATGCGAATGAAGTTCAGGTGGTTGTCGCGATTATGGTGCCGGAGCGCGAGGATCATGAACAGGTTTCGGCCGATCTGGGTCACCACGTAGGTGATCGCAAACACAAGCCCTCGTTCGCGAAACGCCTCGGGTAGGCTGATCGCCATCAGCATTCCGGTCGCCATCAGCACGATCAGCAGCAGCCGCACCGGCATGTGCCGCACGTCGAGCCAATTGGTGACCCAGGCCGTATCCACCCACACCCACCAAAGCGCGACGAACAGCATTCCCGCCTGAAGGAAACCGACCGGATCCGGATGCTCGATCAGCGCGTGGCTGACCTGCGTCACGGCGAACACGAAGACGAGGTCGAAGAAGAGCTCGATGAAGCCGACCCGCTCGTGGCGTCCCTCGCTGCGCGGCCTCAGCAGATTGCGCCTGATCCCCACCTGCATCGGCGGAGAATTGGACCGGGCGGGTGAAAAGGTAAAGCGGCTAGATGAGCCCCGCGAGCGGGCTCGACGGATCGGCGTAGCGGCGTTTGCCCATACGGCCTGCGCGGTAGGCCATGCGCCCACTCTCGACCGCGAGCTTCATTGCTCGCGCCATCAGCACTGGGTCCTT
The DNA here is from genome assembly GCF_036402135.1 of Allosphingosinicella sp. Lineage (GTDB taxonomy): Bacteria > Pseudomonadota > Alphaproteobacteria > Sphingomonadales > Sphingomonadaceae > Allosphingosinicella. Next base: position 39,966 of record NZ_DASWTN010000043.1, read on the forward strand.
CGCCTCGGCGATTGCGGTGTTCATCAGGACACCGTCGCAGCCGAGCTCCATCGCCACTGCAGCATCTGACGCCGTGCCGACGCCTGCATCCACCAGCACCGGCACCTTCGCCTGCTCGACCATGATGCGGATCATCACTTCATTCTGAAGGCCAAGGCCCGACCCGATCGGCGCGCCAAGCGGCATGATCGCGACCGCGCCCGCATCCTCCAGCTTCTTCGCGGCGATGGGATCGTCGGCGCAATAGACCATCGGCTCGAAGCCTTCCTTGGCGAGGATCTCGGTCGCGCGCAGGGTCTCGATCATGTCGGGGTAAAGCGTCTTGGCCTCGCCCAGCACTTCCAGCTTCACCAACGTCCAGCCGCCCGCCTCCCGCGCAAGCCGCAAGGTCCGGATCGCCTCCTCCGCCGTGAAGCAGCCGGCGGTGTTCGGAAGATAGGTGATCTTCTTCGGGTCGATATAGTCCATCAGCAGAGGCTGGTTCCGGTCGGATATGTTTACCCGCCGCACGGCGACCGTGACGATCTCGGCACCCGACGCTTCCACGGCCGCCGCGTTCTGCGCGAAATCCTTATACTTCCCCGTGCCGACGATCAGCCGCGAGGTGAAGGTCCGCCCTGCGACGGTCCAGGTATCTTCTTTCATGCTCACCTTGATTGCCTCAGCCCCCGCCCACGAAGGTCACGATTTCGATGTCGTCGCCATCCTCGATCCGCACTTCGCCATGCGTCGAGCGCGGCACGATCTCGAGGTTCCTCTCGACCGCCACGCGCGCCGGATCGAGTCCCAGCTCCTGCGCCAGCTCGGCGATGGTTATGCCTTCGCGGACGCGCCGATGCTCGCCATTGACCGTGATCGAAGCGGTGCCGTCATCGTGCATGGGAAAGCCGTGCCTTTGCGTGATTGCTCAGTCCGCCATATAGGAAGCTTCCATGGCGGCGCTACCGGCGATCTACGTCCTCAACGGACCTAACCTCAACCTCCTCGGCACGCGGGAGCCGGAAATCTACGGCTCCGACACGCTCGACGACATTGCGAGCGCGCTTGAAGACAGGGCTCGGGAGCTGAAGGTCGAGGTCGACATCCGCCAATCCAATCATGAAGGGCATCTGATCGACTGGCTGCACGAGGCGCAGGCGGAAGGTGCGAAGGCAATAATCCTGAATGCGGGCGCCTATACGCATACGTCCGTTGCCCTTCACGATGCGGTGAAGGCGATTACCGTCCCGGTCATCGAGCTTCATCTTTCCAATCCGCACGCGCGGGAGCGCTTCCGCCACCGGAGCTTCATCGCGCCGGTCGCGAGAGGAACCATCACCGGCTTCGGAGCGCTGGGCTATCAGCTTGCTCTGGACGCGGCGGCCCGTCTCTGACAGAGGCCCGGCAACAAACAGAGGGATAATATGGCCGAGAAACAAGGTGCCGAAAGCGCCATGCAGGTCGATACCGATCTGGTGCGCCAGCTCGCCGAAATGCTGGGCGAAGCCGATCTTAGCGAAATCGAGGTTCAGGACGGCGAACGCCGCATCGTGGTGAAGCGGAAGCTTGCCGGCAGCTATGCGCCCGCGCCGGTCGCTGCGCCTGCGGCCGCTCCGGCCCCTGCAGCAGCACCTGCCCCGGCAGCGGAAGCGGCTCCTGCCAATCCAGCGACCCACCCCGGCGCAGTCAAGTCGCCGATGGTCGGCACCGTCTATCTATCCGGCGAGCCGGGCGCACCGCCGTTCGTCTCTCCGGGCGCGACGGTGAATGCCGGCGACACGCTTCTCATCGTCGAAGCGATGAAGGTCATGAACCCGATCACCGCGCCCAAGGGCGGCACCGTCAAACAGGTGCTGGTCGAAAATGCGCAGCCGGTCGAATTCGATCAGCCGCTGGTCATCATCGAATAATGGCGATCAACAAGGTCCTTATCGCCAATCGCGGCGAAATCGCGCTCCGTATCCACCGCGCCTGCCATGAAATGGGAATCAAGACGGTTGCGGTCCATTCCACTGCGGACGCGGACGCGATGCACGTCCGCCTCGCCGACGAAGCGATCTGCATCGGCCCGCCGCCTGCGGGCGAATCCTACCTCAACATCCCCAACATCATCTCGGCCGCCGAGATCAGCCACGCGGACGCGATTCATCCCGGCTACGGCTTCCTCTCCGAAAACGCGCAGTTCGCCGAGATCGTCGAACTCCACAACATCATCTGGATCGGCCCCAAGCCCGAGCATATCCGGACGATGGGCGACAAGATCGAGGCTAAGCGCACGGCCGCGAAGCTCGGCCTGCCGCTCGTCCCGGGCTCGGACGGTCCGGTCGAGGAGGTTGAGGAAGCGAGGAAGATCGCGGCCGAGGCGGGTTATCCCGTCATCATCAAGGCGGCTTCCGGCGGCGGCGGACGCGGCATGAAGGTCGTCCATTCGGAAGACCAACTCGAAGCGCAGATGATGCAGGCGGGCTCCGAGGCAAAGGCCGCGTTCGGCGACGCCACCGTCTATATCGAAAAATATCTCGGCGATCCGCGCCACATCGAATTCCAGGTGTTCGGCGACGGCAACGGCAATGCCGTGCACCTCGGCGAACGCGACTGCTCGCTCCAGCGCCGCCACCAGAAGGTGCTCGAAGAGGCGCCCTCCCCCGTCATCACGCAGGAAGAGCGCGACCGCATGGGCGGCATCGTTGCCAAGGCGATGGCCGACATGGGCTATCGCGGCGCCGGCACGATCGAGTTCCTCTACGAGAATGGCGAATTCTACTTCATCGAGATGAACACGCGGCTGCAGGTCGAGCACCCGGTGACCGAGATGATCACCGGTATCGATCTCGTCCGCGAGCAGATCCGCGTCGCCGCCGGCGAGGGCCTTTCCTGCGAGCAGCACCAGATCAACTTCCGCGGCCACGCGATCGAATGCCGGATCAACGCCGAGGACCCGAAAACCTTCGCCCCCTCGCCCGGCCTCGTGAAGAATTACGTCGCTCCCGGCGGTATGCACGTCCGCGTCGATTCAGGCCTCTACGCCGGCTACAAGGTGCCGCCTTATTACGACAGCATGATCGCCAAGCTGATCGTCTACGGCACCACCCGCGAACGCTGCATCATGCGCCTCCGCCGAGCCCTCGAGGAGTTCGTGGTGGACGGCATGAAGACCACCATCCCCCTCCATCAGAAACTCGTCCGCGACCCCGAATTCAACGAGGGCGAATATACGATCAAATGGTTGGAGGAGTGGTTGGCGCGCGAGGACAGCTAACCCGCCTTCGACTTAGCGGAGACCGTCTTCCAAAACCGCCGCGGGCGCGTAGCTGACCACCTCATACTCGATGCCATCGTGGTCGAGGAAGTAGAAGCGGCGTCCCGGCTCATAATCGGCGTGGTTGAACGGAGCGAGGCCTGCTTCCGCCACCCGCGCTTCCACCGCCTCTAAATCGTCCACGACAACGCCGACGTGGTTGAGGGGCCGCCCCATGGCGCAGGCCTCAGCGGCGAAGCCCGGCCCTGTATAGAGGGCAAGATAATGATCCGCCGAGCCGACATGGATCGTACGCCCACCGTCGCGCGCGGGGCCCTGCCAGCGGATCTGCCAGCCGAATAGCTGCTCCATCAGGCGAGCCGTGCGTTCGGGATCGCTCACCGAAAGATTGACATGCTCGATGCGGGGTTCGGCCACGACTTCGTCTCCTATGCCACTCCAAAAATGCGACATCGAAGCCGAACGTCAACGCTCCGACGGCTTGTTGGCCGGTGTCGGACCGCTCTCCATCAGCGTGATCCGGCCGGCATGAAACTCCATCTTCACGGGCATGCCGTAGAGCTTCTCCAGCTCTTCGCATTTCGCAAGCGCCGCCACCTTCATGCCTTCGTCCGCCGCATAGACGTCCAGCCGCATCGCGCGATCATATTCGCTATATGCCGTTCCATTCAGCGTCGGCAGCAAGGACGCAGTCAGCGTGTGATCCACTCGCCGCCGGATCGCATGCACGTCCTCCAGGCTGTGCGGCGCGCCATATTGCACCACCACCGGGACGCGCGCGGCGCGGTCCTTCAGCTTCATGGGCGGGAGCGGGTCGTGGCCCTTCATTCGCACCACCATGCGGAGCCGCATCCGGTTGCCGTCGATCGGCTCATGATAAATGGCCGCGACCCGGTCCGGATAGCGGGCGAGCAGATGCTTCTTCAGCCACAAACTGTCGGACTGCACCGCCCGCTGATAGGCGAATTCATGCGGCGCCAAGCCCAGGTCAGCCCACTTCGCAGCCTCGCAGCGGTGCCGGGTTTCAGCCTGCCCCTGCGTCTCCGCCTGCCCCGCCGCCAGCACGGCGAAGCCCAATGCGGCTGCGGCAAATATTTGGATCGGCATAAGCCCTCTTTGGCGGGATGAGGTCTCATGATAATTGGCCGCCGCTAGCCAGGAGATGAACCGATGCGCGCCACGATCTACCACAATCCCAATTGCGGCACCTCGCGGAAAACGCTCGATATTTTGAAGGAAGAGGGGGCGGACGTGACGGTGGTCGAATATCTGAAGACGCCGCCGTCGAAGGAAGAGCTGAAGCGGCTCTACGACCGCGCCGGCATCTCGCCCCGCCAGGGCCTCCGCGCCAAGGAGCAGCTCGCCAAGGACCTCGACCTCGTCGACGGCCATGTCAGCGACAATGCCATCCTGGACGCGATGATGGAGAACCCCATCCTCATCGAACGGCCCATCGTCGAAACCGAAAAAGGGGTTCGCCTCTGCCGCCCGCAGGACATGGTGCGGGAGATACTTTAGCGTTAACGGGGCGGTTGACCACTTCGGCGCCTCGCATCAATTTGCTCATGCCCATGGTGCTCGATCCCGACCTGCTGCTTCGCGCTTATTCCATCGGGGTGTTCCCGATGGCAGACAGCCGCGATGCGAACGAGATTTTCTGGGTCGAGCCCCGTCGCCGGGCAATCATCCCCCTGGACGAATTTCGCCTTTCCCATTCGCTCCGAAAGACGATCCGTTCCGGCCGCTTCACCGTCACGCGAGACCGCGCCTTCGCGGAGGTCGTCCGTCGCTGCGCCGACCGCGAGGAGACCTGGATAAACCCGGAAATCGAGGCGAGCTACAACCTTCTCCATAAGGAAGGACATGCCCACTCAGTCGAGTGCTGGCGGGACGGGGAGCTGGTCGGCGGCCTCTACGGCGTCAATCTGGGCGCCGCCTTCTTCGGCGAAAGCATGTTCTCGGCCGAAAAGGACGCGTCGAAGGTGGCGCTTTCCTGGCTCGTCGCCCGGCTCAGGGTCGGCGGCTACCGCCTGCTCGACTGCCAGTTCATGACCGATCATCTTCGCAGCCTTGGGGCCGTCGAAGTCGATCAGCCGGATTATATGGTGTTGCTTGGCTCCGCCCTCGCCGCCGGCTCGCCGGACGGCACTGCAGTCGAGGGCCGGGGCGCGGATCGCGGCGCGGAGTTCGGCGCCTTGGACCGGCTATTGGACTCCGATCCTTCCCGAACGGTCGATGCGCCGGCCTCAGGATGCGTCATCGCGCAGCTTTTGGGCCAGACGTCATAGACCGGATGCTCGATCACGTTGAGCGACGGGCTTTCCTTGTAGAGCCAACCTGAAAAGGCGCGCTGGAACTGCCCCTCAATGTTGCGCACGTCGAGCTGCACGAACGCGCCGGTCAGCTGCTGCGCCTCCCACGGCGCCGTCGTCTCGCATGCCCGCAGGCGCACGATCACACCCCCCACACGTACCGCCTGGCCCGGACGCAGCGTCAGGTCCTGTGCGATGCCGTTCCTCTTGTTGAGGAGGCCGAGCACCGCCACGCGCTGCGCCATGGGCGTGGTGCCGGGGGCGAGGCTTTCCACTTCCTGCGGAATGTCGACGGTGTCGGGCTCCGCCTCCACCGCCCCCTGCTTCGCCTTCGGCTGCGGGTCCGGGCGCTGGTCGCAGCCGGCAAGCGCGGTGGCGGCGATGGCTGCGAGGAGTGCGAGGCGCATCGGCTTACTGCGGCGTCCAGGCTTCATAATCGCCGCTGGCCGCCTGCCGCTGCCCGCCCTTTTCCAGCGACCCGGAGGGCCGATAGGCCTGCTCCGTACCGGTAAGGTTCGGCGTCGGCTCCCTCAGGAACTTGGGCGCGGGCGGAAGCGCCTTGTCCGGCACGTCCTCGATCTGCTTGTGCATCCAGGCGTACCATTCGGGCGGGATGCGGCTCGTATCGTTGGGGCCGTTATACATCACCCAGCGCCGGTCGCCCTTCCGCGACTGGTAATAGGTGTTCCCGTGCATGTCGGTGCCGACCTTCGACCAGCCGCGCCACATGGTAAGCCGCGTCCCGGTGCTCGCGCCTTCCCACCAGGTGAACAGATTCTTGAAGAAGCCCATGGCCGTCCGACTAGCCCTGAAGGGGCGCGGCAGCAAGCGTCGATGAGCAGATGCATCCCGCCCACTCGCAGCGGCTCCGCGCCGCCACCGATCACCGCAGACCAGGCACGGTCGCGGAACGAGCGCCCGTGCCTGCGGTTGACCATTCGAGCCGCAGGTTCGGATGCGGCTGCTCAGCAAAGGAAAGAGGAGAATTCAACGTGACACAGGACCAGCGAACGTTGCCCGAGGGCGCAGGAACGACCAGCGCATCGAACGACACCACGACGACCTATTACCCGACGGAGGCGCGGGGCCGCTCGACCTCTTCGACCTATACGCCGGGAGCCTCCCAGCGCAGCGCCTTCGCCAGCGAGGAATATAGCTCCGCCGAACGCCGGGACCTGGTGGTGACCGAACGGAGCAGCAGCCCCAATCGCGCGACCGTAGTCGGCGCGGCCGTTGCCGGCGCCGTCCTCGGCGCCGCCCTCCCCTTCATGCTTTCCGGCCGCAGCAGCTCACGCAGCAAGTCCGAAACGGCGGTCGCCGAGGAGAGCATCATTATCAACCGCCCAGCCCGGGAACTCTACGACTTCTGGCGCGACTTCACGAACTTCCCGCAGTTCATGGACAATATCAAATCGGTCGAGAAGCTCGACGAGAAGCGCTCGCACTGGGTCATCAAGGCCCCGGCCGGGACCAGCGTCGAATTCGACAGCTTCATCACCGAAGACGTGCCCGGCCGCGTGATCGCGTGGCGGTCGGAAGAAGATGCGAGCGTCCCCAACCGCGGCCGCGTCGAATTCATTGAAACGTCGAACGGCCAAGCCACAAACGTCCGGACCACGATCAGCTACGATCCCCCCGCGGGCGCGGCCGGCCGCCTCGTCGCCAAGCTGTTCCACCGCGAACCGCAGACCCAGGCACGCGAGGATCTCCAGCGCTTCAAGGACCTGATGGAGGGCCGCCGGTCCTGAGCCTTTTGCGGGCGCCCCACATGCGGGCGCCCGCAACTCGCTGCCGTGCGGCTGCTACCGCCGCTTGATCCCGTAGTCGATCCTGATCCGAACCCAACTGCCGACCAGCGACTTTCCGCCCTTCTGCGGCGGCCGCACCTTGAACTGCCACGCCGCCGCCAGCACCGCACGGTTGATCTGCGCTCCGTACGGATATTCGCTGAGCGCCACGCAATCCTCGACCCGGTAATTGGGCGCGGTGCGGCAGGCGATCAGCCCCCAACCCGGCCCGCTCGCCGTCGACATATAGCCGCTAAGCTCATCCTCCCGCGGCTCCCGATACCATGCCGCCGCATAAAGCGGCTCGCCATTCGGCGCCGTCCCCACCCGCTCGGTGTCGCGGGAGGCCGAGGAGCCGCCTCTGTCCGGCGGTCCGTACGCAGCCCTTTTCGCAGGCGCGGGCTGGACGGGTCGCATGGAAGGTGTGGCAGGTTGTGTGGGCACTGGCAGAGGGAGCGGCGCGGGCATGATGGCGGGTAGGGGTGGAGGCGTCTTCGGCACGATTGGCTGAGGCGGCACCGGCTCCTCAGGCGCAGATTCTTGAGGGACCGGCCGCTCTGCGCTCTGCTGTTCGCGCTCAGCGCTTGCCGGAGCAGGCGTATCCTCGGAAGCATTGTCCGCGTTGACGTTAACGACCGTGATGCGCTGCGAGCTGTCCTGAGGCGGCTCTGCCACGCCGAGCGTAAGCAGCACGAGCAGCAACAGTCCCTCAATGAGTAGCGCAAGACCGACCCCAAGCGCACGGCGCCCGGCTCCGCTGCGGAGCCGTTCGACGAGAGGGGTGGCTGGAATGCGGCTCGGTTCGAGCAGACGATTTTCGATGAGAGGCCCCCAAAACAAACACGCGAGGCTAATTCGCGCGCGATAAACCGCCGCTGAACCTGTGGCAAGCAGAGGGCGAGTACAATGTTGCTGGACGAAGAGAGCTGATCCTGCGTGAGAAACGGCACGGGCGCCACCTACCACACGTGCCTCTTTTAGTTAGGAGAACGCTAAAGCATATCTCCTACGGAAAAGGCGTAGCGGGGAAGCCCCGATCGATTTCCCAACGAGCGAGAGAGGCCTCCTCCTGCTCCAAACGGCTATGCGGACTTCCGGCGCAGCGTCGGCAATGATCCTCGAACCCGGCCATGTTTCCCCGCTGAAGCGCGTCAATGGATAAATAGAAGTCCGATTGGCATCTCGCCCGTCCGAGCAATTTGGGGTTTGTATGCCGCTCAACAAGCCGCACGATTTCCAACTTGGTCGCCCGTCCGAGCAACAGCGGGGCAATTAAGCGGGGGTATCCGATGCTTTTTGGACGCGAAAGGCTTCGCAGAACCCGCTTGGCTTCGCTACATACCGCACCGTCATTTAGCCTTAGACCGGCGTAAAGCAGCACCGACGGCGCCATGACGGAGGCGGTGTTGGTATATCCGGCACTGAGGCCATATCGAAAACACTCAACCGCTAGGCCGGGCTGGTCGAGCCACCAATGGCAAATCCCCTCTCGCACAGCGTCGGCGTCGCCTCGACTATTCGGATCTTCCAACGAGCGAAGTCTCTGACATTCTTCAAGCGCCTCGGCGAAGGCGCCGAGTTCGATGAAAATCCCCGCCCGGTTGCGTAGGCTGGAGAGGTGACCGGTACGTTCGAACTCCTTGAGATAGCCCGCAAGAGCTTCTTCATTACGGCCTTGGAGATGCAGGTCCCAAAGGCTAGGTCCGGTGACGCTCAAGATGTTCTCACCTCATATCGATCGGTATGATCGGTTCCGATAGAACACCTTCTACTGCAAAGTTCTAAAGGCGGATGTCGATTACGACATGAACCTTCTCGACAGGCCGAGGAGCAGCGAGAGCATAATTCAGACACAGGGGTGATGCGCTAATCTTCAGCGCCTTGCCGCCGGCCCTCCCGGCCAGCTCACGCAGTCGCCCTCGGCGATGCCCAGCTCCACCGAACGCCCGCCGGCAATTTCCAGCACCGCAGCAAGGTTCTCTTCCACCCCGACCGGCGCCAGCGAATGGGGAACGGTATTCACCGCCACCCGAGCGATCGAGCAATCCGGCCGGACGAAGATCATGTCGAGCGGGATCAGCGTGTTTTTCATCCAGAAGCTCGCCGGACGCGGCGGCGTGAAGGGGAAGACCATGCCCTTGTCGGGGTCAAGCCGCTCGACGAACATCAGGCCGGTCGCCTGCTGCTCCTCGGTCGCCGCGACTTCGACGGTGAAGCGGTGCACGCCGCTGCCCCTTTGCACTTGCAGCGGCACCACCGGAAGCCCCGTCTGGGTGGAAATCCGCGCCTGCTGCGGCGCGTTGGTCTGCGGCTCCGCCCGGCAGCCCACGAGCAGCGACAGGGCCGCCGCCGACAAAAACAGCTTTTTCATCATCTCGGGGCAACCTCTACGGCAAGCGGACCCTTCCGGCCCATGGCGATGCGGGCGCTAAGCGGCTGATCGGGCAAAAGATCGGCCAGGCCGCCGCGGCGCACCGTTTCCATATGGACGAAAATGTCCTCGTCCTCGTCGCCCTCGCGGTTGATGAAGCCGTAGCCTTTGAGACGATTGAACCATTTGACCCGCACCGGCTCGAACGCGCCGGCATCGTCCAGCAGCGCCGTCGGATCGACCCGCTCGCCCATGCGCGGGCTGTGCTGGACCGGATCGGGAAGCACCGCTTCGCTGAGGTCGATCGAAAGCACCTTCTTCGCCTGAAGGCCGCGTTCCTGGTCGGCGACGAGGCATTCGACCAGCGCGCCTTCTGGAAGGCTTCGCCGGTCATGTTCCTTCAGCACGCTGAAGTGGACGAGCACGTCCCCCTTGATGTCGTCGCTGACGAGAAAGCCGAAACCGCGCGTGGCGTCGAACCATTTCATCCGGCCGCTGACCTTGATCAGCGCCTCGTCTTCGGCGCGCGCAGACCTATCTTCCTGATAATCAGGAGCTTCGGCCTGCCCTGCCAGCATCTCCCCACGCGGACTCATACAACGCGCACCTGACTGTTACTTCGGGGAGGAGTATCACGCCTTGGCCGGAAATGTGAACAGTAGCTGAATCTTTTTTGCTAGCCGTCCCGATCTGGCACCTCGCCGGCCCGCGCATTGACGAGTTTCCGCGCCGTTTCCATCGAATGCCCGGCGCGGACCATGGCCGCGAAGGCCTTCTGCCGCGCATTCCGGTCCAGCTCCCCGGCCGCGAACGGCCCGATCCGCTTCCGCTCGGCGAAGCGAAGCGCCGCCTCCCATGCGCCCGCCTCCGTCTGCTCCCGCGCCTCTACCGCGTCCTCCTCGCCGATGCCCGCGGCAAACAGGGCCTGATCCACCCGCCGCCCGCCATACCCACGGCGCTGCAGCGATCCCGCCTTCGCAACGGCAAAGGCGCGATCGTTCACATAGCCGAGCTCGGAAAAGCGCTCGACCAGCCGCTCGACGGGCGGCGATCCGCTCCCCTCCCAGCCCCGCTCCTTCAGCTTCCGCTTGAGGTATGAGGCAAGCTTCGCCCGTGTCGTCGCATAGCGCCCGGCATAGAAAAGCGCGAGCCGCTCCAGCGCTTCGCCGTCGAGCGGCGGCCTCGGCTTTTTATGACGGTCCTGTTGCACGGCCATGTTTGTGCCACAGTCGAGCCCGAATATGAACGCGTCGAGCCCCACATAGGGAGCTGAAATGTGCAAGAAGCGCGGGATGCTTCGAGCTTTTTGAGGAAATAGCCAAGGTGCAGCAACAAGCTGAAGGCAAGCGCATGGCGCCCGTAAATGGGGCTGCCGGCACGATTGCCCCCACCCCCACCGCCGACGATCTTCCGCGGCTCTATTCGGAATTTGAGACGCTCGGCGAGGCGCTGGATTATGCGGCGAAAGGCAAGCGCGGTCTAAACTTCCACGATCCGCGCGGCGTCCTCACCCGCCCATACAGCTACCGGGAGTTGCGCGAGGACGCGCTCCTCACCGCCTACCGCCTCATCGCCTATGGCGTGACGCCCGGCGATCGCATCGCTCTCGTCGCCGAAACAGGCGCCGAATTCGCCGCTCTCTTCTTCGGCGTCGTCTACGCGGGCGCCTGGCCGGTGCCGCTTCCCTTGCCAACCTCCTTCGGCGGCCGGGATAGCTATATCGACCAGCTTACGGTTCAGCTGAAAAGCTCCGATCCGAAGATGCTCTTCTACCCGGCCGAGCTTGCCTCGATGGCCGGCGAAGCGGCGAAGATTGCCGGCTGCGAAGGCCTCGACTGGGAAAGCTTCGCCGAACGCGCCGCGCCGGAGGCGCCGCTGCCGGTGGCGAGCCCCGACGACGTCGCCTATCTCCAATATTCCAGCGGCTCGACCCGCTTCCCGCACGGCGTCGCAGTCACGCACCGCGCGCTCCTCAACAATCTCGCCGCGCACGCGCACGGCATGCAGGTGACCGACACCGATCGCTGCATCTCCTGGCTTCCCTGGTATCACGACATGGGCCTGGTCGGCTGCTTCCTGTCGCCCGTCGCGAACCAGGTCTCAACCGATTACCTCAAGACCGAGGATTTCGCCCGCCGCCCGCTCGCCTGGCTCGATCTTATCAGCCGCAACGAAGGGACCACGCTCAGCTATTCGCCGACCTTCGGCTACGACATTTGCGCCCGCCGCGTGTCGAGCCAGACGCACGTTTCAGAGCGCTTCGACCTCTCCCGTTGGCGCGTCGCCGGCAACGGCGCCGACATGATCCGTCCCGACGTCATGCAGTCGTTCGTCGACGCATTCGCGGATGCCGGCTTCAACGCGCGGAGCTTCCTGCCGAGCTACGGCCTTGCGGAAGCGACGCTCGCCGTCTCGATCATGCCGCCGGGCGAAGGCATCGAGGTCGAACTGGTCGAGGAATCCCTCCTCTCCGGCGCGACCGCCGATCCGTCGAAGCCGAAGCGCTACCGCGCCATCGTCAATTGCGGCAAGGCCGTGCGCGACATGGAGATCGCCGTTCGGGACGATCAGGGTAACGATCTCCCCGACCGCGCCATCGGCAAGGTCTGGTGCCGCGGCCCCTCCGTCATGCACAGCTACTTCCGCGATCCGGAGGCGACCGACGCCTGTCTGGTGAACGGATGGCTCGACACCGGCGACATGGGTTATCTGTCGAACGGCTACATCTACATCGTCGGCCGCGCCAAGGACATGATCATCATCAACGGCAAGAACCACTGGCCGCAGGATATCGAGTGGGCCGTGGAGCAGCTTCCGGGCTTCAAGGCCGGCGACATCGCGGCCTTCTCGATCACCGGCCCGACCGGCGAAGAGACCCCCGCCGTCCTCGTCCAGTGCCGCACCTCGGACGATGCCGAACGCAGCCGCCTCCGCAACGAAATCCGCGAACGCGTCCGCTCGATCACCGGCATGAACTGCGTCATCGAACTGGTCCCGCCGCGCACCCTTCCGCGCACCAGTTCCGGCAAACTGAGCCGTGCGAAGGCGAGAAACCTCTACCTCTCCGGCGAGATCCAGCCCTACGACATCGCAGCCTAGCGCCCGAGCGTAGCGACGCCGGCTGCAACGCAGCCGCCGGAGCAGCGCGAAGAGAGCGCGTCGGCCGGCCAGCCTGCGCAGAGCGACAGGACTGACGTCACGGGATTCATTCCCGTGACGGCCAACGGCGTCTACTATTAAGGAAAATGGCAGGAGTGGAGGGACTCGAACCCACGGCCCTCGGTTTTGGAGACCGATGCTCTACCAGCTGAGCTACACTCCTAGGCCGGAGCGGCAGGTAGCCGCGTGGCGTGGGGAAGGCAAGAGCCGAAACCCCGCCATTACCCTTGCCTTCCGCCCCGCCTCTCGCTATCTCGCGCCCTTCGCATTACATCGGCAAATGCTCGGCTGACCGGCCATCCGGTCCCGGGCGGCTGTCCGCAAGTCTCGTAAGGAATAAGAGCCGTGGCCAAGGTCAATCCGGGTGAATTCTTCCGGCAGGTGCGCGCCGAAACCGCCAAGGTCGTCTGGCCGACGCGGAAGGAAACGGTGATGACGGGCGTGATGGTCGTCATCATGACCACGCTTCTCGGCATCTTCTTCTTCGGCGTCGATTCCGCGTTCAGCGCGATCGTCCAGGCGCTTCTCGGCCTTCTCTCCTAACCGCGTCAGATCAAGGTAGACCCATGTCCCGCTGGTACATCATCCACGCTTATTCGGGCTTCGAGAACAAGGTCCGCGACTCCATCATGTCGGAGGCGCAGCGCATGGGCCTCGAACAGCTGGTCGAGGCGGTCGAGGTCCCGACCGAGAAGGTGACCGAGGTCCGCCGCGGCAAGAAGGTCACGTCCGACAAGAAGTTCTTCCCCGGCTACGTGCTTGCGAAGCTCGCGATGAACGACGACGTCTACCACCTCGTCAAGAACACGCCGAAGGTCACGGGCTTCCTCGGCTCGTCGGGTAAGCCGCAGCCGATCAGCGAGGCTGAGGCCGCGCGCATCCTCAACACCAAGGACGAAGCCGCCGCCGCCGCGCCGAAGCAGAAGGTCAGCGTCGATTACGAGATCGGCGACAATGTGAAGGTGCTCGAAGGGCCGTTCGCAAGCTTCAACGGCATCGTCGAGGAACTCGACTTCGACCGCGGCCGCGTGAAGGTCGGCGTCTCGATTTTTGGTCGTGCGACTCCCGTGGAGTTGGAATTCGATCAGGTAGAGCTCAGCAAATAGCCGCCCTGCATTAGCGCAGCCTAAGCGCAGCGCAGTGCAAGCTAATGTAGGAGTCGGCTTTTGCCGGACGGCGGGCGGCTAAGCCGACCCGACCGACGACGCGGGATTAACTCCCGCGTCCCCCTCCATCTTCTTCCTCATCTCTCGAATCCGCCATCCCCCAAACAGCGCCACGTCCGCATCGTGCGGCGCCTCCCCCCTCGCCCGCGACCACCCCGTCACCAGCTCCAGCGGCGGCAGCTTCGGCGGCTCCGCCTCGTCCGCCATCCGCCAGCTCCCCGTCTCCTCGTAACGCGCCGCTCGCGCCGCCGCCCGAGCCTCCGCCGCACGGTCTTCCGCTGCCCTGTTCCGGTCCGCGGTCCACCTGATCCGCATCCGCTCCAGGAACACCTCCCTCGGCTCGCTCCGCCGCCGCGGGACCGCCGGCGCCGATCCCATCACGATGCTCTTCCGGTGCAGGTAAAGGAGCTGCAGCGCCTGCCCCGCGGTCATGCGCGGCATCGCATCCTCGCCGGCATGCGCGCGCCATCCGTTCTGGCTGGGAAAGGCCTCATCCTCGTCTTCGGCGGCCTGTTCGATCATCATCATCTGCAGCCGGTCGTAACCGGTTTCGAGCGCCAGCCGCATTTCGCGCGCAAAGACTGGGCTCTCCGCCCGCCGCCGGTAGAAAGCCCGCGCCGAAGCCCCCGCTGCCGCCGCCGATAGCCGCACATTGGCGCTTGCCGCGAGCGCCCGGAGGAACAACTGCTCGCATGTTTTGGTGAGCTTCCCCCGATGCGCCGGCCGAAGCTGCAGCTTCCCCGATCGCGTCCGCACCACCACCGCTTCGCCACCTTTGGTGCGAAGCCCCCGCCGGTCCAGGAACGGGTCGCCATGCCCCCGGCATGGCTGCGGACTGCCGAGGGCAGTCTGCACCCGCTCACCCTGAGCTTGTCGAAGCGCCTTCTTCCCCTTCCGCTCCGGCCCCGGCTCGGCCTCTGGGCCTCGCCTCCCGCCGCCAAGATGAAACCGGGCATGCGCCGCCGCCACCGCCGCGTCCCAGCGCTGAGCGAACGCGGCGTCCTTCGTCCGCCGCTCATGCATGGTAGAATGCGCCCGCTTTACCTCCCGAGCAGCGAGCCGCGCATTCCCGGTCTGCCCAAGCACCTCGAGGAAGCGGCCATTCTCATGAACCTGAGCGTGGGTGAAGGGGAGAGGCATCAGTCAAGCCGCGCGAGAGCAGCGCTGCGAGTGCGCAGCAATCGCGAGCAGCGAACGCAGTCGGCGCAGACCGGCCGGCGGGGCAGGCCGTTCCTCAGGCGGGCTGAACCCGTTCGACGTCCCGGCGCGGCTTTGCCGCGCCTAAATTGAAGATAGTGAGCGTGCGCGAAAGGACTCGCCATCCTCATCTTGAAGCAGGCGAAATCCTATTTGTATCCAACATTCATCCGCACGCCGGCCCAGAACGCGCGAGAGCGAGTCTCGTGCATTTGTCCAATTTCACTGGGGTGGCTTCCCGCACTGCCACCGAAAATGAGTTTGAAGACTGGCGGCCCTTGGCTAAAAAAGACATTCGCTAAATTGGTCGTGTTGCTGCCCTACGACCTCGGGGGTTTACGTGGGATTTCAGGACAATATAGTTCAACGTATTTGGAATCTTTGCCACATACTACGTGGTGACGGAGTTAGTTATCACGAGTATATTTCGGAACTTACCTATCTACTGTTTCTTAAAATTGCCGCTGAGAATAAGATAGAAGAGCTAATTCCAGCAGGATATCGTTGGGGCGATATCGCGCGCTATAAGGGCGGTGACCTACTCACCCATTATCGTGATGTCCTTACCTACCTGGGCGGTCATGCTGAAGACGAACGTGTTCGCAGGATCTATGCGTTTCCAACGACTGTCTTCTCACACAGCGAGAACCTTCGTGCGGTAATCAATGGTATTGACCGTTTAGACTGGGCTTCCATTTCAATGGGCTCAATGGGAGACATCTACGAAGGTTTGATTGCGAAGAACTCTCAAGATGCACGATCGGGGGCTGGTCAGTACTTCACTCCGCGCCCGCTCATTGAAACGATAATACGGCTGATTAAGCCGACAGCTGGTGAACTGATCCAGGATCCTGCTGCTGGCAGTGGTGGGTTCCTCGTCGCTGCTAGCGACTATGTCCGGCGGACGAGCCGCACATCAGAGAACAAAGCAGCTTTTTTTGAAGGCATGGAGATAGAAAAAGGTACCTATCGCATCTGCTTGATGAATGCGTTTCTCCATCAGATGGACTTAAGGCTCATTCTCGGCGATGCGCTTACGTCTGACGTGTACCAGCTTGCAAGACCAGACGTCGTTCTTGCGAATCCGCCCTTTGGAGCGAGAGCCAGCAGCGCAAGAAAACAACGCCGAGATCTCCCTTTTCCAACTGCGAATAAGCAACTCGCCTTTCTCCAGCACATTTATCTTGGCCTCAAGCCAGGAGGGCGTGCGGCAGTGGTTCTGCCTGATAACGTTCTGTTCGAGGAGGGGGTTGGAAAGCGAGTCCGCCACGACCTCATGGACAAGTGTGACCTGCACACGATCGTCCGGCTCCCGACGCGGATCTTTTACGCTCAAGGGGTAATGACAAATGTTTTGTTCTTCACCCGAGGCACTGAGGAGAAAGGCAACACGAAAGCCGTCTGGTATTTCGATATGCGCTCAAACATGCCCGGCTTTGGAAAGAAGCAGCCTCTAGCAAGCTCGCACTTTGCCGAATTTGAGCAGTGTTTTGGGCCTGATCCTTGCGGGAGGTCGCCACGTATAGATCTCGGTGAGCGCGGTCGGTTTCGCGTGTTCTCCCGTGATCACATCGCGAGCCGAGACGACAATCTAGACATCGCCTGGCTTGGGAATACGGACCTCCTGCCTCCCCCCATGGAACCGGATGAGCTGGCTGCCGAAATACGGCGGCTCCTTACCGAGGCTCTCGACCACGTTGACCGGTTGGCAGAGGACCTAGCACCGCAAGAGGCGCATACTGCATGAGCATTCTACCCAAGCATTGGGTCGAAGCGCCTCTCGGCGAGATATGTGAACTCGTAAATGGTCGCGCGTTCAAGCCCTCCGAGTGGGCCGAGGAGGGAAAGCCGATCATTCGGATCCAGAACCTCAATCGTGCTGAGGCCACTTTCAACTATTTCGACGGAGAGATCGACCCGAAGCACGCAGTCTCCAACGGGGATCTTTTGTTCGCATGGTCGGGGACACCCGGCACCTCATTCGGTGCCCATATCTGGAAAGGAGAGGATGCGGTCCTAAACCAGCATATTTTCCGGGTCGATTTTGATCGCTCCCTGATCGACTCTACATACCTTGCCTTTGCTATAAACCAGACGCTTGATGAGCTTATTGATCAAGCACACGGTGGTGTCGGCCTCCGGCACGTCACTAAGGCGGTGCTCTCCAAGACACTCATTCGGTTGCCGCCGCACGAGGAGCAACTTCGGATAGCGACTGCACTGCAGACTGCTGAGGCGAAGATCGGGGTAGCTATTGAAAGCCTCAAGTCCGCTTTGACGCTCGCTGGCCAATACTGGGTTGCAGTTCTCAACCGTGCGTTCACACCGGAAGCGGACCATCCGGACCATGAACGAAGGTTTGTCCGCCTGGAGGCGCTGATAGATGAAGGTCCATCCAATGGCTGGTCACCAGCGACCGGACCAGATGCCACTGGAGCTCTTACTCTCCGTTTGACCGCAACGACGTCTGGCCAACTCCGTCTGGATGAAGCTGCCGTAAAGCGCATTTACGAACAGCCATCGGCAGATTCGAGATACTGGCTGCAACCCGGGGACTTGCTGGTTCAAAGAGCTAATGCTCTTGAGCATCTGGGTTCTGCGGCAATCTTTGATGGGCCGGCTAATACGTACATCTATCCTGACTTGATGATGCGGATCCGGATCGCCGATCCAGACCGTCGGCGATATATCTGGCGCTACATCAACAGCCCGGCAGCTAGAGCATATATTCGCAATCACGCCACAGGCACTTCCGGAAACATGCCGAAGATCAGCGGCGGCATTCTCCGAGCATTGCCTGTTCCGCTGCCCAAAGGAGATGATTACCGCTCAGTTGTGGATGCCATTGATCGTGAGTTCGGTGCGATCGAAGCTGTGCGCAAGGTTGCGCAGAACGCGTTAGAGGCGCTCGCCGTGCTTCATAAATCGGTACTCGCAAAGGCCTTTGATGGTGGAATCGTAGCGCCAGCTCCGGCCAAGCGAACAGCCGCAGAACTGCTGAAGGAGATAAGAAGCCGTCGCGATTCCGCACTGTGGTCGATGAAATCGCGAAAGGTTTCGGCGGAACGTGGAGCTACGAAAAGAGAGGAAATTATGGATGGGAAGCGAAGAGCTGACGTGTCAGTGAACCACCTCCAACTCACGCTGACGGACTTGGGCGGCTCAAGCTCCGCGAAGGACCTATGGCGCAAAAGCGGGTTAACGATAGACGAGTTCTATAAGCAGCTTAGAACTGAAATCCAATCAGGGACGGTCAGGGTGGGCAGGACACCGGGCGAACTGGCGGTACTCAATGCGGCTTGATTGGCTCAAAATCACGGCATTCAAGAACCTTAAGGAGGTACAGATAAACTTCGATGAAGGCGAGCTTTCCACCGTTCTAGTGGGTGAGAACGGGACGGGAAAGTCAAACGTCATCGAAGCTCTGGTAACAATCTTTCGCGACTTAGACCTCGGCGATACAACAGAATTTTCCTATTCGATTGCTTACAACTGCCACGGTCACCGAATTGAAGTCGAAAACGCAATTGAAAGCGGTCGCGCTAATATTACCGTTGATGGCAAGGTTGTGTCACGCACAGCATTCAACCAGGCCCGTTCGTCTTACCTTCCTGCAAACGTTTTTGGTTACTATTCCGGAACGAGCCGCCGTTTAGAGCAGCTATTCGATCGCCATCAGCTGCGCTATTATAAAAAGGTGATATCGCCGGGCTCTTCGCCCCAAGATATTCACAACCTGGATCTTCGCAGACTCTTTTATTGTCGCCCGTCCTACGGGCAGCTCGCCCTATTAAGCTATTTTGCCTTTGGGTCGGAGACCGCCCGCACTTTCCTTCGCAAAAACATGGACATCGTTGGATTTGACAGCGCGTTGATAGTGCTTCGAAAGCCAAGGTGGGCCGAGCGACAGGGCGCTAAAGGCAAAAAGAAGACTGATGTCCAGACGTTCTGGGAATCGTCAGGGCTCGTGCGCTCTCTACTCGACAAGTTATGGGAACATGCCCTCGCGCCGATCGCGGACCGCTCTCGGGAACAGGACGACTATCGAGCCAAACCAGTTAACGAGGAGCAGATATACATCTTCATCAAGGACCTAACCGATCTCAATAAGATCGCCAGTGTTTTCGAAGATGAGCGAACATTCTTTGCCCTTCTTGAGACGTTGGATATTTCCGACTTGATTCGTGAGGTCCGTATTTGGGTTGAAAAGGATAACGTCGAGGGCGAAATCCCCTTCCACGAAATCAGTGACGGTGAAAAGCAGCTCCTTAGCGTGCTAGGCCTGATGCGCTTTACACGTCAGGAAGAAAGTCTCTTCCTTCTCGATGAGCCCGACACACATCTTAATCCAAACTGGAAGTGGGACTACCTGCAATTAGTCAATGAGGTGGCCACCCAAGGCGAAAGCCATATCATTCTAACCACTCACGACCCGCTCACCATCGGCAGCCTCAAAGCTTCGCAAGTCCAGGTTCTATCAAGAAAAGACGACGGCTCCGTAGTGATTCAGCCTCCAGAACTTGATCCGAGGGGTTTAGGTTTCACCAGCATTCTGACACAAATTTTCGGGCTCCCAACGACCCTCGATCCCGCTACACAGGCTGATCTCGAAGAACGCAACAGTCTGCTAAGGATCGAGGCTAGAACCGAGCGAGAGAACGAACGCCTCGTCGAACTCAGTGCAAAACTGAGGGCCCTCGGCTTTGTAATCGAAGACCGGGAGCCGGAGTACGAATTGTTCCTGCGGGCGCTGAATGAATTGAAGCATGACCGACGGGGGTCGTTGTCGCCGGACCAGCTCGCCCGGCGTAATCAAGTCGCGAAGTTCCTCCTCTCAAAGATTGTGGCCGGAAAGGAGTCCCGTCCATGATTTATGTCTTTCAAGACGCGGCTCGTATTCCCGCAGATTGGCTCAACAAGGTTGGCGAGTTGCAAGCCGCCTTAGAGGCATGTGCGACGTTGGAAGAGCGCCGCGCGTTCATCAATGCACAGCGGTCGGTTTGGAGCGATATCAAACGAGAACTGCTCGCTATGTCGCACGACAAGTGCTGGTACTCGGAAGCTCCCGATGCCGTATCGGATTGGCACGTTGATCATTTCCGCCCGAAGCTTCAGGCGTTAGACGCCGACAAGACGGCATACGATGGCTATATGTGGCTGGCATTCGACTGGAAGAACTTCCGTATCGCTGGGAGCTATCCTAATTCGCCGCACAGGGATGGGGACGGAGTGACTCGCGGCAAGTGGGATTATTTTCCATTAGCCCCAGGCTCGGTGCGTGCGACATGGGACGCGAGGGATACGAAGGGCGAGCGCGTGCTACTTCTCGACCCTGCCAACAAGAACGATCCTAAGCTAATGACGTTTGACGAAGAAGGTGTGCCTATTCCTGCAGACCCTCGGAATGCGATCTTCTGCAAACGGGTTGAAACGACCGTCCACTATCTTTTCCTTGATAGCCCTAGGCTTATTGCGGCGAGAAAGAGGAAGTGGCGAGAGGTGTCGGACCTGATAGAAGAGTACCTACAGGCTTGCCCCGCGTCATATGACGAATGCACGCTCCAAGATGAGCGGCGTGCCAATCGGCTGTATGAAAAGCTGGTTAGAGTCGCAGGGCCAGAGGCCGCCTACACTGCAACAGCTCGCGCATGTCTGCGGGCCTATGGGCTCGAGCACATCATACCTGCGATTGAAGATGCACTAGCCGCTTGAGAGGCGGGCTGGTCCTGCAAGCCAACCGAACAAAGATCCGCTTTGGGCTTTGTCCGCTCGCAACCTGCTACTGACCATCTTAGACTTCCAATCTCCGGCCAATTCCGCTAGAGGCCGCCGCTTCCAACTCAAAGCAGTCGGAAAAGTGCGGGAGGTTCTTCTCAAAAAGAAGGGCCGTCTGGACCGCTAAACTTGAAACCGGGCCGCGGCACCGCTTTGGCCCGAACTATAGAGTGAGTAGACATGGCTAAGAAGATAACGGGCTTCATCAAGCTCCAGGTGCCTGCGGGCGCCGCAAATCCGTCGCCGCCGATCGGTCCTGCGCTGGGCCAGCGCGGCGTCAACATCATGGAATTCTGCAAGGCCTTCAACGCCGCCACCGGCGATGTTGAAAAGGGCATGCCGATCCCGACCGTCATCACCGTGTACGCGGACCGGTCCTTCTCGTTCGAAACGAAGACTCCGCCCGCTTCCTTCCTCATCAAGAAGGCCGCGAAGCTGAAGTCGGGCTCCAAGGAGCCGGGCAAGGTGTCCGCGGGCAAGATCAAGCGCTCGGACCTCCGCGCGATCGCCGAGACCAAGATGAAGGATCTGAACGCGAACGATCTCGACGCGGCGACCAAGATCATCGAGGGCTCGGCCGTCTCGATGGGCCTCGAAGTGGTGGAGGGCTAAGGACATGGCAAAGCTGACCAAGAAGCAGAAGGCGCAGGCCGCGGCGGTTGACGCGGCGAAGCTCTACGGCGTCGATGAAGCCATCGCGCTCGCCAAGGCGAACGCCACCGCGAAGTTCGACGAAACCATCGAGATCGCCCTCAACCTCGGCGTCGACCCCCGCCACGCCGACCAGATGGTCCGCGGCGTCGTCACCCTCCCCGCCGGCACTGGCAAGGACGTCCGCGTCGCCGTGTTCGCACGCGGCGGCAAGGCTGACGAAGCCAAGGCCGCGGGTGCGGACGTCGTCGGCGCCGAAGACCTGATGGAGACCATACAGGGCGGCCAGATCGACTTCGACCGCGTCATCGCGACGCCCGACATGATGGGCATCGTCGGCCGCCTCGGTAAAGTGCTTGGCCCCAAGGGCCTGATGCCGAACCCAAAGCTCGGCACCGTCACCCCCGACGTCGCGAAGGCCGTGAAGGACGCCAAGGGCGGACAAGTGGAATTCCGAGTCGAAAAGGCCGGCATCATCCATTCCGGCATCGGCAAGGCAAGCTTCTCCGAAGCGGACCTCCGCAAGAACTTCGACGCGTTCGTTGACGCCATCGTTAAAGCCAAGCCGACCGGCGCCAAAGGCAAGTATGTCAAGAAGGCCGCGATCAGCTCCACCATGGGGCCGGGCCTCAAGCTCGACGTGGCGGAGGTCGCGGCCGCTTAAGGTGCTGCTTCACAGCTCAACAATGTAAAGGCCGGGGCGAAAGCTCCGGCCTTTTCTTTTGGCGAAGCTCCCGTTACGCCTGCGGCACAAGCTAACTTATGTGAGCATCTTCTTCAGGAACCCCGGCGCGATTCTGCGCATTTTATCAGCTACCTAAGCTCCCTGATGCCTGTTCTTGCCGTCCGACCACCTCAGGGACAAAAGTTGGAGGGGTTCAGGCGGAATGTTCTTTGGCTCTAAAAGCGATTCCGCGACGCGACTGCTGACGCAGCCGATGAGCGTCTTGGAAACGGGCGTCTACCGCGGGCCTCATTATTACAGCCACACCCCGATGGTCCGCATCATGCTCGATCTTGGGCGGATGGAGGATTGGCCGACCGACAGGATCGCAGGCTTTACCGACCGCCTGCTCGAGATGCTGCCGGGGCTTGAGCGGCACGGCTGCTGCTACCGCAGGCGCGGCGGCTTCGTGCGTAGGCTGCGGGACGGCACCTGGATCGGCCATGTGACCGAGCATGCCGCGCTTGAGCTTCAGACGATGGCCGGGAGCCGCGCCACTCGCGGCAAGACGCGTTCGGTGAAGAACCGCCCCGGCGTCTACAACGTGATGTTCGCCTATAATGAGGAGGATGTCGCGCTGATGGCGGGGCGCGTCGCGCTGGAGCTCGTCAACTCGCTGCTCCCGGAGGACTTGGCCGGCCTCGAAGCTCTGGACCGCATCTATGTATTGGAGGGTGAATTCGACTTCGGCGCGCGCATGGACGCGCTGAAGCGGCTCGTCCGCCGCTCCACCTACGGCCCCACCACGCAGTGCCTGGTGGACGAAGCGCGGCGGCGCGGCATCCCCGTCATGCGCCTCAACGAGCACAGCTTCATCCAGTTCGGCCATGGCAAGCACCAGAAACGTATCCGCGCCAGCATTACCGGCAACACCTCGCTGATCGGCGTCGAGATTGCGGGCGACAAGGCGCTTACCAAGAAGCTGCTGAGCGAATCCGGCATTCCCGTGCCGCGGGGTGTGGTCGTCCGGAACGCGGAGGATGCGGTGCGCGAGGCGAAGCGCCTCCGCTACCCGCTCGTCACCAAGCCGCTGGGCGGCAATCACGGCCGCGGCATCACCACCAGCGTCATGAGCGAGGAGCAGCTTCGCTTCGGCTTTGTCGAGGCGCAGGCGGAAGCGAAGGGACGCTCCGTCATCGTCGAGCAATTCTTCGAAGGCTCCGATCACCGCATCCTCGTCGTCGATGGCAAGCTGATCGCCGTTGCCGAGCGCGTGCCGGCCCATGTGGTGGGGGACGGCGCCCGGAGCATTGAGGAACTGGTCGAGGAGGTGAACCGCGATCCCCGTCGCGGCGACGGGCATGAGAAGGTGATGACGCGCATCAAGATCGACGCGCATGTGAGGGAATATCTCGAACGCTCCGGCCTTGGCGTGAACAGCGTTCCGGCGGCCGGTCAGGTCGTAATACTGCGCGCCACCGCTAATCTGTCGACCGGTGGCACCGCAATCGACCGAACTAACGAAATCCATCCCGACAATGCGGAGATCGCCCGGCGCGCTGCCTTGATCGTCGGCCTCGACATTGCCGGCATCGACTTCATCTGCCCGGACATCACCCGCTCCGCGCGCGAGACCGGCGGCGGCATCGTGGAGGTCAACGCGGCGCCCGGCTTCCGCATGCATATCGAACCATCCGAAGGGGCGTCTCGCGACGTCGCCCGTCCGGTCATGGAAATGCTCTTCCCGCCGGGGAGCAGGGCCGAAGTCCCGATCATCGCCATCACCGGCACCAACGGCAAATCGACGGTCGCCCGAATGGTGAAGCATGTGCTCCGCTATACCGGCTGCACCGTGGGGCTAACCTCGACGAGCGGCGTCTATATCAACGACGTGCTCGTCTCCCCCGGTGACGCCACAGGCCCGCGAAGCGCCCGCATCGTGTTGCGCGATCCCACCGTCGAAGTCGCGGTGCTCGAGACGGCGCGGGGCGGCCTGCTTCGGGAAGGTCTAGCTTTCGAGGAAGCGGACATTGGCGCCGTGCTGAACGTCAGTCCCGACCACCTGGGCCTCAAGGGGATCGAAACGGTCGAGGACCTCGCCAACGTCAAATCGCTGATCATCGAAACGATCAAAAGGCGTGGCACCAGCGTCCTCAACGCCGACGATCCGCTCACGAGCAAGATGGCGCGCCGCGCGGGCGGCCGCATCGCCTGGTTCTCCCTCAAGGGCGGCAACGACATGCCCGATTTCCTCCGCCGCCACATCGATGAAGGCGGCCTCGCCGTCGTCCGCGAACCGGGCGAAGAGGGCGGCACGCTTGTCGTGCATCAAGGCGGAATGCGCGAGCAGCTGATGCAGGCGGCCGACATTCCGGCAACCCTGCACGGGATGGCCACGTTCAACATCGCCAATGCCCTCGCCGTCACCGCGATGTGCATCGCGCACGACGTGCCGCTCCTCACCATCCGTTCCGCGCTCGGCACGTTCCAGTCGACCTTCGAGCAGAATCCCGGCCGCCTCAACGTCTTCGATGAACATGGCTTTAGGGTGATCCTCGACTATGCGCACAATGCCGCCGGCCTTGAGGCCTTAGGCGAAGTTATTCGCGGCCTCCGGCAGAGGCGTTACAAGAAGGCGCTCGCCGCCATCTCCATCCCCGGCGACCGGCGCGACGAGGACATCGTCGAGATGGGCCGCATCGCCAGCGCCATCTTTGACGAGATTTATTTCCGCGAGGACCCGAGCACGCGCGGCCGCCCGCGAGGCCAAGTCATGAACCTTTTGAAGCAGGGTGCGCTGGAAGGCGGCATGACGGAATGCCGGATCCACCTGATCGCCGGCGAAGCCGAAGCCACCGCGGCCGCGCTTCAGGCGGCGAAGCCGGGCGAGCTGGTGGTGGTGACGCCGAGCGAGGTGGACGCCGCATGGAAGCAGGTGACGCAATTCAGGAAGACGGAGCTCCCGCTTCGGGCGTCGCTTGTCGCGGCGGAATAAGGAAAACAGATGAGCAATTCGAAGGGGCGCTGGGCGCTGATCGTCCATGGCGGGGCGAAAGAGATCGAGCCGCACGAGGAGGAAGCCAACCGGACCGGCTGCATTGAGGCGGTGAATGCCGGAGCCGAGGTGCTTGCCCGCGGCGGCAGTGCCGTGGAAGCGGTGGAGGCGTCGATCCGCGTGCTGGAGTCATTGCCGGTCTTTAACGCGGGCACGGGATCGGTGCTCAACAACAAGGGCGAAGTCGAAATGTGCGCCGCGTTGATGGACGGCAGCACGCTCGACGTGGGCGCCGTCGGCGTCATCAAGGGCGTGAAGCATCCGGTCAGCGTGGCGAGGTCCATGCTTCGTCAAGATCCGATCCTGTTGTCGGGCGAAGGCGCCTTCATGTTCGCGCGCGACAATCATGCCGAGCTCTGCGATCCGGCCGACCTCGTCACCGAAGAACAGAAGGAAGCGCAGGATACGGTCGGCGCAGTGGCACTGGACCAGAACGGCAATTTGGCGGCCGGCACATCGACGGGCGGACTCAGCGGCGCGCTCAAGGGGCGCATGGGCGACAGCCCGATGCCGGGATGCGGCTTCTACGCCGACGACCATATCGGCGCGGTCGCGCTTTCCGGTCATGGCGAAGGCATCGCCCGTCTCGCCGCGGCGGCGCAGATCATGGGCTCCATCGAGCGGAACGGGCCTGAAGAGGCGATCCGCAAGGCTTTGGAACAGATGCACCGCGTCGGCGGGGATGCTGGCGGCATCGCCATCGACCGGCAGGGCCGCGCCGGATGGTGGCATAACAGCCCCGACTTTACGGTCGGCATGCTGACGAGCGAAACGGAAAGGCCGCAGGTTTGGCTGCGCAAGGACGAGGACATCGCCTCCCATGGCTGAAGAACGGCGGCGCGGCTGCCTCATCATCATCGGCGGCCATGAGGACCGCGACCCGCGCGGGCACCGGGTGATCCTGAAGGAAGTGGCGAAGCATGTCCGGGGCGGGAAGCTCGTCCTCGCCACTGTCGCAAGCCATCAACCCGAAGGCTATTTCGACGAATATGAAAAGGCGTTCGCCGATCTTGACGTCGGCGAGTTGGTTGAGCTTTATTTCGAGGATCGGTGCGAAGCGGGCGACCGCGACAAGCTGCAGGTGCTGGACGATGCCGCCGGCATCTTCTTTTCGGGCGGCGATCAGCTCCGCATCACCAGCCAGATCGGCGACACCGGCATCGAGGCGAAGGTCCGCTCCGTCTACGAGCGCGGCGGGGTGGTGGCCGGCACGTCCGCCGGCGCGTCGGTGATGAGCGACACGATGCTGGTCAAGGGCACCAGCAAGGAAACGCACCGGATTGGCGACCTTCACATGGCGCCCGGCCTCGGCCTCATCCGCAACGTCATCATCGATCAGCATTTCGCAGAGCGCGGCCGCTTCGGTCGCCTGCTAGGGGCGGTCGCGCATAACCCGCGCGTCCTCGGCATCGGCATCGACGAGGACACCGCCGCCATTGTGGCCGACGATCACCTTCGCGTGATCGGCGACGGTGCGGTCTATGTTGTAGACGGCACCGGCGTCAGCTACTCGAATGTCGCCGAGGCCAAATGCGACATCACGCTTTCGATGCACGACGTGAAGGTTCACGTTCTTGCGGAGGGAGATTCCTTCGACCTTCGGGAGAGGCGGCCGCGTTCGGCCTAGATGCGCGTCCCGCCGAAAAGCTTGATCCTGCGCTGGAATCCTGTATAGGCGCCGCTTCGCCGATGAACCTTGGTTCTTCGGCAGCCGTCCGAGACAGTTGGTGGGGCATCGCCCCTTAATTTCCAGCCTAGACGGGGAAGAGTTTTACCGGCCTCAGCGCCGGGTCTGCCTGTTCATTTCAGGCGCGGCAACCCATCCCCTCGGACTCACGTCCCTCCGGAGCTTCGGCTTCGGAAGGTCTTGTAACCTGCCTGCCGGCCCGCCGGCGGGCAAATTGGAGTGAAGGCATGGATCGAGCTCAAAAGGCCGAGCAGGTTGCCGAGCTGAAGCAGACGTTCAACGAGACTGCGGTGGTCGTGATCACCCGCAATCTCGGATTGTCGGTGTCGCAGAGCACCGACCTTCGGAACCGCATGCGTGACGCCGGCGCCCGTTTCAAGGTGGCCAAGAACACGCTCGCTCTCATTGCCGTCGAGGGCACCACCTACGCCCCGATCAGCGACATGCTGACTGGGCCGACGGCGCTTGCCACCTCCCCGGATCCCGTCGCGGCCGCCAAGGTGGCCGTCGACTTCGCGAAGACGACCGACCGGTTCGAAATCGTGGGCGGGGCGATGGGCGACACCGTCCTCGACGTCAACGGAGTGAAGGCGCTTGCCGAGCTTCCGTCTCTCGATGAACTGCGTGCCACGATCGTGGGCCTTATCCAGGCGCCCGCATCGAAGATCGCGCGGACCATCAACGAGCCGGCGGCGCAGCTTGCGCGTGTTTTCGGCGCTTATGCGGCCAAAGAAAACGCCTGATTTTTTCGAAACTATTTCTGATTTTGGAGACTTAAAATGGCAGACATCAATGC
>NZ_DASWTN010000044.1:0-2172 GCF_036402135.1 Allosphingosinicella sp.
GGGCGGAGCTAACCACCTTCGCCGCGCGCGGCATCGGCTACGGCATCCCGGCGCTTCGGGTCGACGGCAACGATCCGCTCGCCGTTTATGCCGCGACCGCCTGGGCCGCGGACCGGGCGCGGTCGAACCTCGGGCCGACGATTATCGAGCTGTTCACCTACCGCGTCGAGGGCCATTCGACCTCCGACGATCCCTCCGCCTACAGGCCGCAGGGCGCGGGCGCGAAATGGCCACTCGGCGATCCGCTCCAGCGCCTCAAGGTGCACCTGATCGGCCTCGGCGAATGGGACGAGGAGCGGCACGAAAAGCTGACCGAGGAACTGGGCGAGGAAGTCCGCAAGGCGCAGCAGGAATCGCAGAAGCTCGGCACATTGCCGGATGCGCCGCTGCAGGACATCACGACCATGTTCGACGATGTGTACGAGGAATTGCCCTGGCACCTCCAGGAACAGCGCGAACAGGCGCTCGCCGAGAAGGAGGCGAAGCGCTGATGTCGTCCGCAGTGAAAGCCATGAACATGATCGAGGCGCTGAACAGCGCCCATGACGTGATGATGGAGCGCGACCCGAACGTCGTCGTGCTGGGTGAGGATGTCGGCTATTTCGGCGGCGTCTTCCGCGTAACGGCCGGCCTTCAGAAGAAGTACGGCAAGCAGCGCGCGTTCGACACGCCGATCGCCGAAGGCGGCATCATGGGCGTTGCGATCGGCATGGCGACCTATGGCCTCCGTCCCGTCGCCGAGATCCAGTTCGCCGATTACATCTATCCGGGCTTCGACCAGATCGTGTCGGAAGCGGCCAAGATCCGCTACCGCACCGCAGGCGAATGGACCGTGCCGATGGTGATCCGCTCGCCCTACGGTGGCGGCATTTTCGGGGGGCAAACGCATAGTCAGTCGCCGGAAGCCCTGTTCGCCCATGTCGCGGGCCTAAAGACGGTCATTCCGTCCAATCCCTATGACGCCAAGGGCCTGCTCATCGCCGCGATTGAAAGCAACGATCCGGTCCTCTTCTTCGAACCGAAGCGCATCTATAACGGCCCGTTCGATGGCTTCTACGAACGGCCGGTGACGCCTTGGGCCAAGCATCCGGCGGCGCAGGTGCCCGAAGGCCATTACACCGTGCCCATCGGCAAGGCTGCCGTCGTCCGCGAAGGCGATGACGTGACTATCCTCGCCTACGGCACGATGGTGCACGTCGCGCTCGCCACTGCTGAGGCGGAGGGCATCGATGCGGAAGTGATCGACCTTCGCACCATCGTGCCCGTCGACATCGAAACCATAGAGGCGTCGGTAAAGAAGACCGGCCGCTGCGTCGTCCTGCACGAAGCCACCCGCACCGCGGGCTTTGGCGCGGAGCTTTCTGCGCTGGTGCAGGAACGCTGCTTCTATCATCTGGAAGCGCCGGTGCAGCGCGTCACCGGCTACGACACGCCTTACCCGCACTCGCTCGAATGGACCTATTTCCCCGGGCCGACGCGGCTCGGACTTGCGCTCAAAAAAGCTTTGGAGGACTGACCGGCCATGGCGCTGTATCAATTCAAGCTGCCCGATATCGGCGAAGGCATCGCCGAGGCCGAGATCGTCGCCTGGCACGTGAAGGTCGGCGACACGGTCAAGGAAGACCAGCAGCTCGCCGACATGATGACCGACAAGGCGACGGTTGAGATGGAATCGCCGGTCGCCGGCAAGGTCGTGCGGATCGCCGGCGAAGTGGGCGACCAGATCGCCATCGGCTCCGTGCTCGTCGAGTTCGAAGTAGAGGGTGATGCGCCTGCCGAGCAGGCTTCCGATCCGGCCCAGGCGGAGCGCAACGATAGCGTCGCGCTTGGTGACGGCTTAGTCGAGCCGACGCCAGCGCAGGAAGAGGCCGTCCCGAGCCTTGAAGAAAAGCGCGAAGGCGAACGCCGCCAGGCGCCCCGTCGCAGCGAAGAACGCGAAGGCATCGAGCACCGCACCGGCGAGGACCGCCGCGCCGAGGCCGCTGCGCCGATTGCCGCGCCCGCTCCGGAAGCAAGGCAGAGTGCGCAGGTGCTTGCCTCACCCGCTGTACGCCAGCGCGCGCGTGATCTCGGCATCCATCTTGCGCAGGTGAAGACCAGCGGCGACCGCATCCGCCATTCAGACCTCGACGCCTACCTCCTCTATAATGGCGGCGGCGCCCCCTCCCGGCC
>NZ_DASWTN010000045.1:0-137783 GCF_036402135.1 Allosphingosinicella sp.
ATAGGCGGCGTCCTCCGCTGGCGCCCAAGCGACCGCGTCGAGATCAAGCCCTTCTACGGACGGATGGAATATTTCGACGACAAAACGCTCGGATATATCTTCAGCGGCGGCCCCTATCTTCCGCCCAAAATCGAGCGGCGCTACTTCGGCCTCGATTGGACCGACAGCCGCATCAGTCGCCAGTCGTACGGCGCCGTAGGATCCTTTCAGCTTGCGGAAGACTGGCAGGTAAGGGCGGGAGCGTTTCGCTGGGAGGATCATCAGAAGCGCACGCTCTACGAATTCTACCGGAACATTCAGCCGGACGGAACGGCACGGCGCACATTGATCGCCAGCAAGGTCCAGACCGCGGAATCGACCTCGGGGGAGCTGCGTTCGTCCTACACCGTCGCCGAGGGTCCGCGGCGGCACGTCATTCATGTGTCCGCGCGCGGCCGGGACACCCAGCGCGCGTACGGCGGCTCCGCCGAGCGGGACCTCGGGCCGGTGATATTCGGGATAAGGAAAGACGTGCCGGAGCCGGAGCTGACCTTCGGCGAACTTACCCGTGATACGGTCCGGCAGATCACCGGCGGCATCGGCTATGAAGGGCGCTGGCGCGGCGTCGGCGAGTTGAGCCTCGGACTTCAGAAAACCGACTACAACAAAACGACGGTCGTTCCTGCCGGGCCGACAATCACCACGCAGGACAGTCCGTGGCTCTATAACGGCACACTCGCGCTTCATCTAAGCAGCAAGCTGGCCGCTTATGCCGGTTATACGCGCGGGCTCGAAGAAAGCGGGATTGCACCCCCGAATGCAAGCAACCGCAACTCGGCGCCGCCCGCCATTCGGACCAGTCAGCGCGATGCCGGGATCCGATATGCGATCATGCCGAACCTCAGCTTCGTTGCGGGCCTGTTCGACGTGCGAAAGCCCTATTTCAATCTCGATCCCGCCCGCGTCTATCGGGAGCTTGGCACCGTCCGCCATCGCGGCATCGAGCTGTCGCTTGCCGGACAGCCGGTGAAGGGGTTGAGCGTCGTCGCCGGAGCCGTACTGATGGACGCCGAGGTTTCCGGCGAGGCTGTCGACCTTGGCATCATTGGACCGCGTCCCGTGGGAACGGCGGCAAGGACGGTGCGGGCGAACTTCGACTATCGGCTGCCGGAGTTCGACGCATTGTCGGTCGATCTCGGGATCAACAATCTGAGCGGCCGTGTCGCCAGCGCGCAAACCTACGCCGAGCTTGGAGGCGAGCAGTTGATGACCAAGGGCCGCACCACCTTCGACATCGGCGCGCGCTACCGGTTCACGTTGGCCTCCTCGCCCGCTTCCTTCCGGGCGCAAGTGACCAATGTGTTCAACACCTATGGCTGGGACGTCTTTTCGAATTCGTCCTTCCGCCCGAGCGATCACCGCCGCCTGCTGCTGACGCTTGCCGCGGATTTCGGCGCGTAGGCCCTTTCCTGCCGGAAAAACCGCGATAGGATAGCTCGAAAGAGGGGGATCCATCATGCGTATTTTCGTTGCGGCTTTGGTCGCGCTGGCGGGGACTTCCGCCGTCGCTCAGGACGACATGTCGAGGGTCGAGATCAGGGTAGAGCGGATCGCGCCGGGTGTTGCGGTGCTGTTCGGCGCGGGGGGGAATATCGGCCTCTCTTATGGCGAGGATGGGAACGTCATTATCGACGACCAGTTCGCGCCGCTCACCGACAAGATCATTGCTGCGGTCGGGACGCTCGATCCCGATCCGGTCCGCTTCGTCATCAACACGCACTGGCATTTCGACCATACCGGCGGGAACGAGAATCTGGGCAAGCGCGGCGCGGTGATCGTCGCGCATCACAATGTGCGGCAGCGCATGTCGACCGACCAGTTCATCAGCCTCATGAACCAGGCCTTCCCCGCCTCGCCCAAAGACGCGCTGCCGGTGGTGACGTTCGACGAGGGGCTGGCGCTGCACCTCAACGGCGACACCCTCCACGCGGTCCACGTCAGGAACGCGCACACCGACGGCGATAGCCTGGTTCACTGGCAGAAGGCGAACGTGCTCCACATGGGCGACACCTTCTTCCACAAAGTCACATTCCCCGTAATCGATATCAGCTCCGGCGGTTCGATCGACGGCATGATCGCGGCCGCAAACAAGGGCCTGGAGATGGCGAACGATGCGACGCGCATTATACCGGGTCATGGGCCGGTGGCTTCGAAGCGGGAGCTTGCCGCCTATCGCGACATGATGGTCGATATTCGTGGGAAAGTCGCCGCGGGGATTGCGGCCGGCCGCACGCTCGACCAGATCAAGGCGTCAAAGCCGGTTGCGGTCTATGGAATGCTGGACGGCTTCATCAAGCCCGACCAATTCGTCGAAGTGGTGTACAACAGCCTTCGCAGTTCGCCGAAGCAGGCACATGTGCACGGCGGCGAGACGCACTCGCACTAGACGCGCCTACTCGGCAGGCTCCTTGACCAGCTCCGGCAGGGCGCGGGCGACGTTTTCGAGCGTATAGGGCTTCTGCACCACCGTCCGTGCCTTGTGGTCGGGCGGAAGCTGCGCCTGTTCGCCATAGCCGGTTGCGAAGAGGAAGGGGATGTTGAGCTCGTGCAGCCGGTCGGCGATGGCGAAGCTGGTCTGGTCGCCCAGATTGATGTCGAGCATCGCGATGTCGGGGCGGCTGTCGTGGATTGCCTCCAGGGCGTGCTCGACGGTTCCGGCGGTGGTGACGCTCGCCGCGCCCAGGCGCTTCAATATGTCCTCTGCGTCCAGCGCGATAATGAGGCTGTCCTCGACCATCAGGACATGCTTGCCCGCGATCACCTGCTCCGGCTTTGCCGTCATGACCGGAACGTCCGGCTTGGCGAAGCGAATGATCGGCCCGCTATGGTCTTTGGGCTCGGTGACGTGCTTCGCCGGGATGCGGAACGTCGCCTCGACGCCGTCCGGATTATAGTCGATCCGCGCCTTGCCGCCGAGGTCGTAGGGGATGGAGCGATCGATGATCGTGCTGCCGAAGCCCTTGCGGGTCGGTGCCTTGACCGGCGGGCCGCCGCTTTCGCGCCAACGGATGAGGAGGTCGCCATTATGTTCAAGGTCCCAGGCGATATGGACGCGGCCGCTGTCGGAAAGGCCACCATATTTGGCTGAGTTGGTGACGAGTTCGTGCACCACCAGCGCCATGGTGGAATAGGCCTGCGGATTGAGAAGAATTTCGGGGCCCTGGACAGCCACGCGATCGGCCTGGCCCGCGAGGAAGGCGGCGGCTTCCGCGTCGATGAGCGCGCGCAAGGGCGCAGGGCCCCAATGGTCGTCGGTGATCTGGTTGTGCGCCCGGGCGAGGGCGTGAATGCGGCCGTCCACCAGCCTGACGAAATCCTCGATCGATGAGCCTTCCTTTGGCTTCGACTGGCGGATGAGGCCGCGGATCACGCCGAGAATGTTGCGGACGCGGTGGTTGAGCTCGGCGATCAGAAGCTCCTGCCGCTCATTCGCCTGCTGCCGCTCGGCATTGGCCTCGGCCGACATGCGGAGCACGACCTCGATGAGGGTTGCGCGGAGCGTTTCGGCGACCCGCAGCTCGGAAGGGGTGAAGGCGCGGGAACGGCCTTCCACAAGCTCCTTCCATTCCTCGAAGCTTTCACGGGGCGTGAGGCGGGGGCCGTTGGGGCCGTATTCCATCGGCTTGTGCGGATCGCCGCCCCAGCGGACGGACCGGATCAGCTCCGAGCGGAACAGCACCACATAGTCCCGCGGCGAACGGGAAATCGGGATGGCGAGCATGCCCGCGACGGTGGAGGCGAATTCCTCCGCGCCGGGCACCAGGGCGGCGATGCGGTCCGTGGCGTAGACCTTGCCCGCCGCCGTTCCGTTGAGGGCGCGGATGATGCGGGAGAATTGCTCGGTGTTCGGAGTAAGGCCCGAAAATGCGTGATTGCCGTTGATCCAGACGCCGACGCCGTCCGCGGGAATGGTCTTGGTGAGGATGTCGGACAGCCAGTCGGGATCGTTCAGCAGCGTCTCGTCCGACGCGACGGCGCCGAGGAGCTGGTCGGAAATATCGCGGGCGCGGCGTTCGAACTCCACCGTCTCCTTCCGCTCCCGGCTTTCGAGGCGCATGGAGAACATCTGAGCGAAGAGCTCGGCCACCGAACGCCGTTCGAAGCTCGGGCAGCGGGCGGAATAATGGTGGCAGGCAAAGAGGCCCCAGAGCCGCCCTTCGACCATGATCGAAATCGACATGGAGGCGCCGACGCCCATATTCTTCAAATATTCGATGTGGATGGGCGAAACCGCGCGAAGCATCGAAAGCGACAGGTCGAGCGGCCGTCCCTCCTCGTCGCGCTGCGGTAAGATCGCGACCGGCGCCGCATTCACGTCGGTGATGATGCGGAGGAGATTCCGCTTGTAGAGTTCGCGCGCCTGCGCGGGGATATCGGTGGCCGGATAGTGAAGGCCCAGGAAAGAGCCGATTCCGGGCTTGCAGGTTTCGGCGACGACCTCCCCCGAGCCGTCCGGTGCGAAGCGATAGACCATGACGCGGTCGTAGCCGGTGAGCGCCCTGACCTGCCGCGCACCTTCGTTGAAGAAGGCCGTCATATCGGGAGTCTGGTCGAGCCGCGTGATCATCGCCCGGACGATGCCGGTGACGTCTCCATGCTCTTCGGTGCCCGGCTCCGCCTCGATGACGATGGAGCCGCCCGACATGTGGATGGCGATGTCGAACGGGTGCTTGCCGTCGATGAGGGTGCAGCCGAAGATGCGCTCGACGGAGTCCGGCCCGCGAAGCATCGCCACGCGGTTGCGCAGGCCGTGCACAGCAGCCGGCGTGAGCAGTGACGTGAGCGGCTGGCCGATCAGCTCCTCAGCAGACGCGCTGAGATAATCCGCCACATTTTCGGATGCGCGGAGGATGATCCAGTCGGAGGAGAGGGCGATGAGGAAGCCGATCGGCTGGATCGCGCCCAAAATGTGGATCGGTTCTCGGTCGCAGTTGGTCAGGTCAACCTGGGGGTACGCGTCACTCACTCCTGATTCGTCTCCAGATAGCGCAGCCCCCCGGCTTCGAACCTCTGAAATACGCTCTTCGCAGCGTCTGCCGCAGCTTCGATAAGGTCGGACCGGTACAGAAATATATCCAGCTTTTCCAGCAGTATCCGCCAGCTTCCGCGGCCTTGATCTGCGGCGAGAAACTGCCGGGGCGCTCCTTCGGCAATGCTCCTCTTCAAGACCGCGCCGCCCAGGCGGGACCCTTCCAGCACGTAAATTCCTCCCATGACGGAGGCTTGGTCGGGAAAAAGCGGAGGAGGAATGGGTTCGGGCGCGGGGGCAATCAGCGCCTCAAGGTCGGCGATGAGGAGGTGCGAGCGGCGGCGCTGCGGCCAGTCCTCCAGCAGACCGCCAGCGCCTGCCTCCTCCAGCGCCTGCTCGGCAGGGAGGAAGGCTGCGGCCTGAGCGAGGAGGAAGCGGCGGTAGCCCTCTTTGCCCGAGAGGTCGTAGCGCGAGAAGAGCGCGTCCACGCGCGCGTGATCGGCCGCGGTCGCCGCACGCAGGGCTGCTCTGGCGTTCACTCGAAGATGCGGGCGAAGATCGTGTCCACATGCTTGAAATGATAGCCGAGGTCGAAACGTTCCTCGATTTCGGCGGGAGAGAGCAGGCCGGTGACTTCCGGGTCGCCTTTCAGCAGCTCCAGCAGCGAGAGCTGGCCGTCCGATTCCCAAACCTTCATCGCGTTCCGCTGAACAAGCCGGTAGGAATCCTCACGGCTGGCGCCCGCCTGGGTCAGGGCCAGCAGCACGCGCTGGGAATGGACGAGGCCGCCCATGCGGTCGAGGTTCTTCTGCATCCGCTCCGGATAGACGAGGAGCTTGTCCATCACGCCGGTGAGGCGGGCGAGGGCGAAGTCGAGGGTGATGGTGGCGTCGGGGCCGATATAGCGCTCGACGGACGAGTGGCTGATGTCGCGTTCGTGCCAGAGGGCGACATTCTCCATCGCGGGGAGGGCATAGGCGCGGACCATGCGGGCGAGGCCGGTGAGGTTTTCGGTCAGCACCGGGTTTCGCTTGTGCGGCATGGCCGACGAACCCTTCTGACCCGGCGAGAAATATTCCTCGGCCTCCAGAACTTCGGTGCGCTGGAGGTGGCGGATCTCGGTCGCGAGGCGCTCGATCGAGGAGGCGATCACGCCGAGGGTTGCGAAGAACATCGCGTGGCGGTCGCGAGGGATGACCTGGGTCGAGACCGGCTCGACGCTGAGCCCCATTTTCTCGGCTACATGCGCTTCAACGCGCGGGTCGATATTGGCGAAGGTGCCGACCGCGCCGGAGATGGCGCAGGTGGCGATGTCCTTGCGGGCCGCAACCAGCCGCTCGCGATTGCGGGCGAATTCGACATAGGCCTCGGCCATTTTCAGACCGAAGGTGACGGGCTCGGCATGGATGCCGTGGCTGCGGCCGATGGTGGGGGTGAGTTTGTGCTCGAAGGCGCGGCGCTTCAGCACTTCAAGCAGCTGGTCGATGTCCTCCAGGAGTAGGTCCGACGCGCGGGCGAGCTGTACGGCTAGGCAGGTGTCGAGCACGTCTGAGCTGGTCATGCCCTGGTGCATGAAGCGGGCCTGTTCGCCCACATTCTCGGCGGCCCAGGTGAGGAAGGCGATCACGTCATGCTTGGTGACCGCCTCGATCGCGTCGATTGCGGCGACGTCGATGATGGGATTGGTGGCCCACCAATCCCAGAGCGCCTTGGCGGCCTCCTTTGGAACGACGCCGAGCTCCGCAAGCGCGTCCGTCGCATGCGCCTCGATTTCGAACCAGATGCGAAATTTGGCCTCCGGCTCCCAGATGGCGGTCATCTGGGGACGCGAATACCGAGGGATCATGCGGAGTTCCGGTCTTTGGGCGAGGCGCGGGGTAGCAAAGACGCTTCTGCGCTTCAACGTGAGCGGCAGGCAGCCTGTTGCAATAGGCGGGGCGCGCAACTGAACCGGCAGGCGATGGTTGATACCTGAAATCCAGATGGTAGAATTTCGCTCAGCAGGTACGTTGATGCACGCGTTCATTATAGAAGACGAACAGCTTATCGCCCGGTCCATCGAGGATATGCTCGAGGATCTGGGCTTTACGTCGTTCAGTTTCGCCCGGTCGGAGGATGCCGCCGTGTTCGGCGCGGGCGGAGACAAGATCGACCTCATCACCGCCGATGTGCGCCTGCTCCCAGGCGACGGCCTCCGCGCCGTGGAAGAGATATGCAAGAGGCGGAAGATCCCCGCCATCTTCATCACCGGTTATGCCGAAGAGCTTGAGGAACGCGCGCCGGGCGTGACCGTGATCCAGAAGCCGATCAAGGCCGAGGAACTGGCCGAGGCGGTCCGCAACGTGATGGGCGCAGCCTACCGCGAGAACGCTTGAGGCGGTTCTAGATCAATCCCATCGCGCGAAGGCTCGAATGACCGCGCGTGCCGATGATCACATGGTCATGAACCGCAATGCGGAGATGCCGCCCGGCCTCTGCGATGTCGCGGGTCAGCTTGATGTCCGCGCTGCTCGGACTCGGGTCGCCGCTTGGATGATTATGCACCAGGATGAGTGCAGTCGCATTATAGTCGAGCGCCCGGCGCATGATCTCGCGGACATAGACCGCGGCTTCGTCCACCGAGCCTTCCGACATCTGATCGTCGTGGATCAGCATGTTCTTCGAATTGAGGAAGAGAACGCGCACCCGCTCGACCGGATTGTGCGCCATATCGGCGTGGAGATAGTCGAGCAGAGCCTGCCAGGAGCCTAGCACCGGCCGGTCCTGCACTTCCGACTTCAAGAGCCTTAGCGCGGAGGCCTGCGCGATCTTAAGCGCACCGATCGCTGCTTCCGATGCTCCCGCACGATGCAGCGCTTCCGCATCGGCCGTGAGAAGGGCGCCATAGCTGCCGAACTGATGAATGAGCTTCTTCGCCATCGCCTTGGTGTCGACGCGGGGAATGGTGAGGGTGAGAAGATATTCGACCAGTTCGTGATCCAACAACGCATCGGGTCCGCCGTCGATGAGGCGTTGGCGGAGCCGCGCGCGGTGGCCGGTTCCGTCGAGAGGCTGGTCTGCCATAAGACTGGCTTAAGGCGCGGAGTGGCCTTAGGCAAACGCCGCTGTGACCTTAGTGCAAGCGAGGTGCGGAAAAAGTGACGGTGGCGGAACGCTTCCCGCATAGCGTAGGTTTAGGAGCAATGTTCTTGATGCTCATGGCTCCCGCGTCCCCTGTTCTGCGTTAAAGGCCGATAGATGGAAGCGGGAGAGGAAGCAGTTCATCGCCGGCGGCGTATCAGGCTGCCGTTGAGGCGGCCGCGCTGGGCGACCGTCATCATCGGATTCATCCTCGTCGTCCTGCTGCTGATCGTCATCATCTGGACGCAGCGGCGGCAGCTCGCCACCGATTATATCGAGCGGGAGCTCGAGCGGAGGGGCGTGCAGGCGACCTACCGCGTGACCCGCGTCGGCTTCCGCACGCAGCAGATGGAGGATCTGGTGATCGGCGACCCCCGCCGGCCGGACCTCACCGCCAAATTCGTCGAGGTAAAGATCAGCTGGGGTTTTCGCCGCCCCAAGATCGGCCTCGTCAAGGCACGGGGCGTCCGCATGTTCGGGCGTATAGTCGACGAGCGCCTGTCCTTCGGGGAGGTGGATAAGCTGCTGCCGCCGCCGACTGGCAAGCCCTTCGAATTCCCGGACCTTAACGTCGATCTCGCCGACGCGGCGCTTGCCATCGACACGAAGTCCGGCCGCATTGCCGCGGCGGTCGAAGGCGTGGGCAATCTTGCCGACGGCTTCCGCGGTGAGATGGCGGTGCGTTCCTCCGAGCTTCTGCTGGGACGCTGTGCGGTCGGCAACGTCGTCGGCTATGCCAAGGTCGCTATTGACGACCGCAGCCCTGCGGTTGACGGTCCGCTCAGAGCCGACCGGCTGCTTTGCCCGGGCGCCGGCGTCGACTTGACCAAACCGGTAATCGACCTCAATGCCAAGGTATCGGAGACGCTGAACGCCTGGCGCGGCAATGCGGGCCTCGCCATGCAACGGGCGCGGATTGGCGCCAACGGCGCGGCAGGCGTATCGGGCCGGATCACGTTCGACGGCATGCGGAAGCTGACGCGCGGCGCGATGAACCTGTCGGCCGTCCAGACGCGCGTCGGCGCGCTCGGTGCCGCGCGAACCAACCTCAGGGGCCGCTACGCGATCTCGCTGAAGAACGGCGATATCTCCATGCTGGCGGACACCAGCGCCACCGGCGTGACGGGCGGCAATGCCCTTGTCGGGCCAATCGTTGGCGCAATCGCCGGCGCCGAAGGAACGCCGCTGGAGCCGATCGGAGCGGCGCTTGCCACTGCGGTTCGGCGCGCGGCAGGCGGCATGGACGCGTCGGCGTCGCTCCGGATGGTCAACACCACCCGCTACGGCGCGGTGCGGGTTGAGCGCCTCAGCGCCGAGAGCCGGAGCGGCGCGCGGATCGGCCTCAATGGCGGGGAGGGCATCACTTACTACTGGCCGAGCGGCGCTATGCGCGTCGATGGCGAGTTCGGCCTGACCGGCGGCGGCTTTCCGGCAACGCGTCTCAGCCTCAACCAGCCGCGCGGCGGCGCGCCGATGCGCGGCGAAGCACGGATCGCGCCGATGGCGGCGGGCAATGCGCGGCTCGCGCTTGCGCCAATCCGCTTCCGCGCCGGCCGGAACGGCACGACCCGTATCGAAACGGCGGCGGTGATGAGCGGGCCGATCGGCGACGGCTATGTCCGCGGCCTTTCGCTTCCGATCGCCGGCTATTTCGGCGGTGGCGCCTTCGCGATTGGCGAACGCTGCGTCGCCGTAAGCTTCGATGCGCTGCAGATTTCGAACTTCCGCTTCGGCCGCACCCGCCTGCCGCTCTGCCCGACCGGCCGCGCGCTGGTCTGGAAGACGGCCAACGGTCCGGTGCAGGGCGGGGCAGAGATCCGGCCCGCGCGGATCAGCGGCCGCCTCGGGTTGAGCCCGTTCAGCTTCTCCGCCAGCCGCTTCCGCTTCAATCTCGCCGACAAGAGCTTCACCAGCAGCGACGCCGCCATTCGCCTCGGCGGCGGCGGCTATGTGAACCGCATCGACATGGGCACCTTCAACGGCCGCATGACGGCGGAAGGCGCGGCCGGTACCTTCGCCGGCGCGAACGGCGCCATCGCCAATGTCCCGCTCAACATTTCAAATGCGCGTGGGGACTGGCGGCTTGCAGGCGGCGACCTGTCGCTGAACGGATCGCTGACCGTGTCCGATCAGGCCGATCCGCCGCGTTTCTGGCCGCTAGTTTCGAACGATTTCGAACTGACATTGCGCAACAACCAGATCGATGCGCGCGGATGGCTGATCGACCCGGACACCGGCACCCGCGTCACCGAAGCGACGATCCGCCATTCCCTGAACAGCGGCTCGGGCAATGCCGTCCTGGATGTGCCCGGCATCACCTTCGCCGTGGACGGCTATCAGCCCGAAGAGCTGACCCGGCTCACCACCGGGGTCGTCGCCCTTGTCGACGGCACGCTCGTCGGCCGCGGCCAGATCAATTGGGACCGGAACGGCACTAGCAGCACAGGCACCTTCTCGACCCAGGATATGGATCTCGCCGCGCCATTCGGCCCGGTCGAAGGGCTGACGACGACGGTCAACTTCACCGATCTTCTCGGCCTCACTAGCGCACCGGGGCAGGTGGCACAGGTGGACCTCATCCGCACCGGCATCGACGTGGTGGACGGCACGATCCGCTACCAGCTGCTCCCCGACTCCCGCGTCCGCGTCGAATCGGGCGTCTGGCCCTTCATGGGCGGCGAGCTTCGCCTTCGCGAAACCTTGCTCGACTTCAGCCAGCCTTCGACGAAACGGCTTACCTTCGACGTCATTGGGCTCGATGCCGCGATCTTCATCCAGCAGATGGAATTCGCCAATATCGAGGCGACCGGCATCTTCGACGGCGTGCTGCCGATGGAATTCGACCAAACCGGCGGCCGGATCGTCAACGGCAGGCTGGAAGCGCGCCCGGGCGGCGGCACATTGTCCTATGTCGGCGTCGTGACCGAAGCGGATCTTGGCGCTTACGGCCTTCTCGCCTTCAACGCGCTGAAGTCGCTCCGCTACGACAAGTTCATCATCGGCCTCAACGGCTCGCTCGAAGGCGAATTCCTGGCCGATATCGAGCTTGACGGAATCGCGACCAATACCGCGCCGCAGGGCGGCATCGCCGGCTACATCATCAGCCAGATCGCCAAGATACCCTTCGAATTCAATATCGCCATTCGCGGGCCGTTCCGCGCACTCATCGCCACCGCCCGCTCGTTCGAGGATCCCAGCCAGATCATCCAGCCGGTGCTTCCGCCCGAGCTTCAGGATCTGCCAGTCGAGGTGATCCAGCAGGATGAGCAGCAAAGCCAGCAAACCCAACCGCAGCAGGAAAGCGTTCAGCCCCAGGAAAGTGAGACAGTGCAATGAAAGAGGCCAGAATAGAGAAGGTGCGTCTCGGCACCACGCCGGGGAAGATATTGGCCGGCGTGACCGCGATCGCGGCGCTGCCCGGATGCGTTGAAATCAGCGCGCCGGACAAGCCGATCGAGATCAACCTCAACATCAACATCCGGCAGGAGGTTGTTGTGCGGTTGACCGAGGATGTGCGAGAATTGCGCCAGAGGGAGCCGGGGGTTTTTTAGGAAATGTCGTTTCGTAGAGGGTTGATCATCGCCGCGGCCGCGGGCCTTGCGGCCCCTGCCTATGCGCAGGCGGATACGGCCGCGGAGCTGCGCGCGACCGGCTTCGTGGGTGAGCAGGCGAACGGGTATCTGGGGATCGTCGGCAGCAACGCGCCCGCGGACATTCGCGCCGCGGTGAACGCGATCAATGTGCGGCGGCGGGCGAGCTATACGAGCCTTGCAGGGCGCCGCGCCGCAACCATTGAGGAAGTGGGCGCGACCATGGCCTGCGAAATCTTCGCCACCGCCGTCGCGCCGGGGCAATATTATCGTCTTCCGGACGGCATCTGGCGGCAGCGGCAGGGCAGTCAGCCGGTGCTCCGCCCCGCTTATTGCGGCTGATTCCCGCGACGCCTTTTTCCTTCTTTTCGCACTGCAGCAGCGCTGTTGACTTGAGGTGCCACCCTTCCTAAAGGGAGCGCGCCTTGGCGGGGTTGTTCGCCGGCATGTTCCAGCCCTTCGTGAACCTCGTTTTCCGCGGGGCCTCACCTTGGGAAGAAGCATGGCGGAAAACGAACCCGGGCAGGACCCTAAGCTTCCGGAAGATGCGCGGCTGGCTTCGCTCGACGAGCGGCTTCAAAAGGCGCAGGCGGACGAAGCGGAACGGACCGGCCGGAACAGGAAGGCCGCTGACTCAAGCGAGCAGCTCGGCAACCGCGTTCTGTCCTATCTGATCGGGGGAATGCTTGGCGGAGCGGCGATCGGCTGGGCTTTGGACCAGCTGTTCGAAACTTCCCCCTGGCTCCTGCTCATCATGCTGTTTTTAGGAACGGCGGCTGGGTTCTGGAACATCATCAAGCTTTCCAACCGGCGCCCGTAAATTCGGGCGTTTGGGTTATTTGAACGGGAACTACAGCGTGGCGGCCGAAGAGGGTAAAATCGACCCGATGCACCAGTTCGAGGTGCAGACCATCGCGGAAGGATTCTCCATCGGCGGTCAGCAGATCGCCTTCACCAACAGCGCGCTGTGGATGCTCGTCACCCTGATCGTGCTGGGGGTGTTCATGCTCGGCGGCATGAAGCGGGAGCTGGTCCCCGGCCGCTGGCAGGCCGCGGTCGAGGGCGTCACCGGCTTCATCTCATCGATGATGACGACGAATATCGGCCCCGCCGGCCGCAAGTTCACGCCTTATGTCTTCTCGCTCTTCATGTTCATCCTGATCGCGAACCTGATGGGCATGCTTCCCATCGGCGTGGTCGGACTTCACCCGTTCACCGTCACGAGCCACGTGACCGTCACCGGCATCCTCGCCATCGTGTCGTTCGGCATCGTCCTGATCGTCGGCCTCGCCAAGCACGGCCTCCATTTCTTCTCCCTGTTCGTGCCGCACGGCGCGCCCTGGTGGATGCTTCCGATCCTGATCCCGGTCGAGTTCGTCTCCTTCATGGTGCGTCCGTTCAGCCTCGCGCTTCGACTCTTCGTCGCGATGACCGCAGGCCACATCCTGATGAAGGTGCTTGCGGGCTTCGTGATCAACGGCCTCAATGCGGAGGCGCTCTGGGTCGCCCCGATTGTCAGCCTGCCAAGCTTCGTCCTGATGATCGGCATCACGCTGCTGGAGCTGCTGGTCTGCGCCATCCAGGCCTACGTTTTCGCCTTGTTGACCTCGCTCTACCTCAACGACGCGATCAATCTTCACTGAGTTTCTTCAACGCTTACCGGTTTATTCAAAAGGAGTTTTCATAATGGACGCAGAAGCAGCACGGTTGTTGGGTGCAGGTCTCGCCGCGATCGGCGTCGGCATGGCCGCGCTTGGCGTGGGTAACGTGTTCGGATCGTTCCTCGAGAGCGCGCTCCGCAACCCCGCCGCCGCCGACAGCCAGCAGGGCCGTCTCTTCATCGGCTTCGCCGCCGCCGAGCTTCTCGGCCTGCTGGCGTTCGTCGTTGCGATGATCCTGCTCTTCGTCGTCGGCTAAGCTGACGAAAGCAAACAGCCGATGCCTCAGATAGCCCAAATAGGCGCAACCTTCGCGTCGCAGCTGTTCTGGCTCGCCATCACCTTCGGCCTCATCTTCGTGGTGATCGGCCTTGGCATGGTGCCGAAGATCAGCTCGACCGTGGAAGCGCGCGACCGGCGGATATCGGACGATCTCGAAGCCGCCGAGCGCGCCCGCGCGGCGGCCGACGAGACGGAGGAGGCATACCGGCAGCAGCTCGAGGTCAACCGCGCCGAAGCGCTCAAGGTGACGCAAGCCGCCAAGGACGCTTCGGCCCGCGAGACCGAGCAGAAGATCAA
The DNA here is from genome assembly GCF_036402135.1 of Allosphingosinicella sp. GTDB lineage: Bacteria > Pseudomonadota > Alphaproteobacteria > Sphingomonadales > Sphingomonadaceae > Allosphingosinicella. Next base: position 13,956 of record NZ_DASWTN010000045.1, read on the forward strand.
GGCCGCGGACGCGGAATTGAACGACAAGACGGCGGCCGCCGAAGCGCAGATCCGCGCGGCGGCCGACGCTGCCAAGGCGGATATCGAGAATGTCGCCGCGGAAGCGGCGCAGGAAATGGTCGCAAAGCTTTCGGGCGCGAAGGTGACCAAGGCACAGGCCGCCAAGGCGGTGAAGCGGGCGCTCGTCAATGGCTAATCCTTCTGCAAGCGCGGCCGTAGAGGCCAATATCGCCGCCCAGTCCACCAAGGGCGAGGCGGAGCTGCCGCATGGCGGCGAGCATGCCATCGCCTCCACCGCCGCCGACGGCGGCCATGGCGAGGCGCCGCACGCCGACCCGACGGCGCTTGGCCTGAACGCCACCGCCTGGGTGTCGCTGGCGATGATCGTGGTCATCGCCCTGCTGCTCTGGAAAAAGGTGCCGGCCGCGATCGGCCGCGCGCTCGACAAGAAGATCGCCGGCATCCGCGAGCAATTGGACGAAGCCGCGCAACTCCGTGCCGAAGCCGAGGCGCTGAAAGCCGAATATGAAGCCAAGGCCGCGCAGGCCGGCGCCGAAGCCCAGCAGATGCTGGACCGCGCCCGCCACGAAGCCGATGCCATCGTCGAGCAGGCGAAGGCCGACAGCGCCGCTCTGGTCGAGCGCCGTACCCGCATGGCCGAAGACAAGATCGCCGCCGCCGAGCGCGCCGCGATCCAGCAAGTCCGCGCCCGCGCAGCCGATGCCGCCGCCGCCGCCGCCGCCGCGCTGATTGCCGAGCAGCATGGCGCCGACGCGGATAAGGCGATGGTGGATCAGACGATCGCGGGGCTTGGCAGCACGCACTGAGGCTTCGTGCTGGAGTTTATCAGCGAGTGCCCGTCACCGCCGAATGTCTGCTCTCGACCCATTGCGGACACAGGGCAGTGTCGTTTCAGCTGCTGAGCTTTCCTCAATCAGATCCATGACGGCGCAATCGGGAGCAGCGTCTCCAGAGCAATGCTCAACGGTTTGCGTCAGTAGCCGCTCCAATTCTGACAGATCGGCCAGCTTGGCTCGCACTTGTTCCAAGTGGTGCTCCGCGATCGTGCGCACTTCGCCGCAGTCCGCTTTCCCTGGCCCTCCAAGAGCAAGGATCGCTCGCACCTCTTGCGGGGAAAAGCCGAGACTGCGGGCACGACGAATGAACCCGAGCGTGCGAACATGCCCTTCGTCATAGATGCGATGTCCGCCCTCCGTTCGCTCCGGTTTCGCCAAGGCGCCGATATTTTCAAAATAGCGGATCGTCTCAATGTTGACGCCCGTGCGGCGGGCCAACTCGCCTCGAGTGATGCGTCTCGCTCTGGCAGCAGGCATGACGATTATCCTTGATCCTGTAACAGCTACAGGTGGCACATAGGAGCGAATCGGCTTGGAGACCAGATCGATGGATGAGACTGCGATACGCTCTACCTCGTCTGAGGCACCAGATCGCGGGGTAGCAGCAGTTGGCACCATTGCAGGTGCTGGCGCGCTGTTTTCCGCCGCCGCCTGTTGCGTCCTGCCGCTGGTTTTAGCTGCTCTAGGCGTCGGAGCCGGTGGTTTGGCGGCCTTCGTGCCTTTCCACTGGCCGATGACCATTGCAGCGGCTGTGGCGATCACCTTGGGTTGGTTGCTTTACTTGCGGAAACGGCGGCATTGTGCCGCGGACGCGAGTTGCGGCACTGAGGCGCCAAAGCGAGGAACGCTCATTATGCTAACGCTAGCGACTGTGTTCGTTCTCCTGTCTGCTCTATGGCCTTCGTTCCTTGAGAAGCCGCTGATGAAATTGCTGGGGGGGGCATGACCGAACTCGTATCCGCCCTCACATGCCCGAAATGTCGGGGTGTCTCAGTGGAGACAATGCCGACCGATGCGTGCCAGTTCTTCTACGACTGCAAGCATTGTGGGGAGGTGCTGCGCCCACTGAAGGGCGACTGCTGCGTGTTCTGCTCGTATGCCAACGTGCCATGTCCGCCAATCCAAGGGGCAGGCGCGAAATGCGTTGCCTCATCATGTGGCGGCGGCGAGTCTTGCGATGGCTGATCGAGGCAAGAGGGCCTGATGAGGTGGGCGTTCGGCATCAGCGACTGAGAGACTTCCATGAGCTCCCGCCTAAACGAGGAGCCCTACATGCCCCGATATTACCTGCATCTAAGAGACGGCACCGATGAGGTGCTCGACCCTGAAGGTCTTGAAATGCCGCCCGATGCCGTGCCGGGCATCGCGCTCGCTGCGGCCCGCGACTGCATGGCTGAAGACAAGATCGCCGCCGCCGAGCGCAGCGCCGTCGCGGAAGTCCGCGCCCGCGCCGCCGCTGCCGCCGCCGCCGCCGCTGCCGCGCTTATCGCGGAAGCGCATGATGCGGACGCGGACCGGGCGATGGTGGACCAGACGATCGCGGGGCTTGGGCGGACGCACTGAGGCTTGAGTGCTGGAGTTGATCCGGCGCCTGAGCATGCAAGCTGTGGAAAACGGCGCTTAGAAGCTTCCATGTGGATGTCTAATCAGACACCCTCCACACATGATCGAGAACAAAGATCAATTGATCGCCGTAGCCGCTGAGGCCAACGGGCTGCTTCAACAGATTGCTGACTATACGAAGCTCCACCCGGGCGAAGCATGGCACGGACGAGTCCGTTTTCCCCGAGGCTTCATCGGAACCGCTCAGGATAAGCGCAGGAAGCTATCATTCATTAGCGATGAGACTCTGAAGCGGAACGTCAGCTACGCTTTAATGACCCATGATGTTCTCCGTTGGCTCGCCTACCATACCGATTTAAGTGGTCAGGCCCGGGAAATGATCATCAAGGAAGCTGTCTGTCTTCTCGGCACGATTTGCGAGAGCATCACGATCTTTCCCGAGGAGTATGGACTTGGACGTGGCTCGGGACAGAAGAAACGTATCGCGCGGCTCGTCGAGCTAGAAGTAATCGACAAGAAGCTTCAGCGCCGCCTCAACTGGCTGTGGGACAAGCGAAACCAAGAGCACATTTATGATCTGAACTTTCGTGAGTTCGACCATTGGGTGAATGGCGACTGGTATCGAGCCGTGAAAGCATGGCGGGGATTGCGAGACGGGCTGACCGTCTGGCGTGCTAGGAAGGTTTAGGGGAGCATGCATGCCTCGGTACCAGGCTGATCCCGCAAGGAAGGCTGTCCTGGACGCCATCATGGCTGAAACAGCGCGAGCCAAACTCGCGCAGCGAGAGGGGCTTTGGATAACCTACCTGATCCGGGACCCTCGCTACCCGGATAAGCGAGGTAATCCCGGCACTCCTATATACGTCGGGCAGACGAATGACTTTCCAGGCCGGGTATTAAGTCGGTTCATGAAATGCGAAAAGGAGGCTGCTTTAAAGGGAAACGATTGCGTTGAACGGCGCGTCGCAGACCTCCTCCACGCGGGCATCGTTGCGAGCTACCAAGTGCTGGAATACCAACCTACGCACCTAGCTTCCCTCATTTCAGAGACCAACTGGGCCAGAAGATGCTGGAACGCTGGGTACCACCTAGCAAATCGTGCCGAACTGCAAAATACTGGCGGCCTGCCCATCGGTCGGAGAGACGCTCCTCGGGGTTGGTTGCTTCAGTTCAGCGTCGCCGAGGCCATCGCTGATGAGGTTCAAGTTTCCATCTCTTGTGCGGCTTGTGAGGAAGTACTTCCCGTCCCGCTTGCGGCCATCCCTGAACTTGAGAAACCCGCCACCACGATATCGCAACTTGCCAGGCTATGGCGCTCCAGCGAATGCACTTTCTGCGGGATTGAGGGAAAGCGCCGTGTAGGGGTGTGGGTGGATTGAGGGTATCGACGTATTGCTGCTGCCGAGGAATGTCCCCTTTCCGCCCATTGCGGACAGTTGAAGCTGCCCTAGATGGGGTTCATGCTACGCGCGCTTCAACACTGGACCTGGATCACTCCCGGCGTCGCGTGGTTCTTCGTTCTAGCTCTGGCCGGAATGGCCGTACCCCCGATCGTCATCGGTGCGGCTCTGATCGCCACAGTGCTTGCCGCCGTTCATCATGCCGAAGTAGTTGCCCATAAAGTCGGGGAGCCGTTCGGCACCTTCCTGCTCGCCATAGCCGTGACCATCATCGAGCTCGGCCTGATCGTCACACTGATGGCAGCAGCCGGCGAAGATGCGGCCACTCTGGCGCGCGATACCGTATTCGCTGCGGTGATGATCATCCTCAACGGCCTTGTCGGCATCTGCATTCTGGTTGGCGCAATCCGCCATCGCGAGCAGACGTTCCAGCAGACCGGTGTTAGCGCCGCGCTCGCCACGCTTTGCGCACTGACTGTTCTGACGCTTGTGCTGCCCAACTTCACCTCCAGCGCGGCCGGGCCTGTCTATTCGCCGCCGCAGCTGGCGTTCGTGGCGGTGGTTTCCTTCATTCTTTATTTGACCTTTGTGTCGGTCCAGACCGTTCGACACCGCGACTATTTCCTGCCGCCTAAGGATATGGCGATGGACGAGGCGGTTCATGCCGACCCGCCGACGCAGCGCCGAGCGATTACTTCCGGGGTCTTGCTGCTCGCCTGCCTCGGCGCGGTGGTCCTGCTGGCCAAGGCGCTCTCCGATCCAATCGAATTGGCAGTCGCCGATGCTGGCGCACCAAGAGCAGTGGTAGGTGTTATTATCGCTGCTCTGGTTCTGCTTCCGGAAAGCATCGCGGCCGTGCGGGCAGCACGAGCCAATCGCCTTCAGACCAGCCTCAATCTTGGCCTCGGTTCGGCATTGGCAACCATCGGCCTCACGATTCCTGGCGTTGCCGCACTGTCGCTCTTTGTCGACCTGCCGGTTGCTTTGGGGCTGGAGCCCAAGGGGATTATCCTCTTGTTCCTGACACTGATGGTTTCGACTTTATCCCTCGCTACCGGTCGAACGACGATTCTGCAGGGGGTGGTTCATCTGGTAATATTGGGAGTGTATCTCTTCACAACCGTTGTCCCTTGAGTGCGAAGCAGTGGGGCTGTTGCCGCAGAGCCTAAGTCCGCTGCTTGGGAAGCCCTTGGATCGAGGCTCTCGCCGAGCTGATGCTGAAGCCGGAGCGGATGGTGCGGATCACGACTTTCTGAGCCGGGGAGGGTGGTCTGGGCGCGGCGGGCCGCCTAAATCCCTCCCCGTGACCAAGCCGCCTTCCGACCGCTTCAGCGAGGAGAAATCCGCTTATACCGTACGCGGATCGGACCAGCCCGACATCGATGCGGGCGTGGCGGCGATCCGCGCCGTCGTGAGGACGCTGCCGGTGCGGCCGGGGGTCTACCGGATGCTCGATGCCAAGGGCGACGTGCTCTACGTCGGCAAGGCGCGGGCGCTGAAGAACCGCGTTTCCAACTACACGCAGGTGTCGCGGCTGACGAAGCGACTGCAGCGGATGGTCGCGCAGACGCGGTCGATGCAGATCGTCACGACCAATACGGAGGCGGAGGCGCTGCTGCTCGAGGCGCAGCTCATCAAGCGCTACCGGCCGCCCTACAACGTCCTCCTCCGCGACGACAAAAGCTTCCCCTTCATCCTGCTGCGCGAGGATCATCCGTTTCCGCGCGTGCAGCTCCACCGGGGGGCAAGGCGCGCGAAGGGGCAATATTATGGACCGTTCGCGAGCACCGGATCGGTGCGGACGACGCTCACGGCGCTTCAGAAATTGTTCCTGCTCAGGAGCTGCACGGACAGCTTCTTCGCCAACCGCTCGCGGCCGTGCCTGCTCTATCAAATCCGGCGCTGCTCGGCGCCTTGCGTCGAGCGGATCGACAAGGACGGCTATGGCGAGCTGATCCAGGACGCGAAGGACTTTCTCGGCGGCAAGTCGAACAAGGTGCAGGAGAAGCTCGGCAAGCTGATGACCGGGGCGGCCGAAGCCATGGATTTCGAGCTTGCCGCCATCTACCGCGACCGCCTCCGCGCGCTGACCTACATCCAGGGCACGCAGACGGTGAATGCGGAGGGGCTCGGCGATGCCGACATCTTCGCGCTCGCCTGCAAGGGCGGGACGATGTGCATCCAGGCCTTCTTCATCCGCGGCGGCCAGAATTGGGGCGCGCGTAGCTTCTTCCCCGCGCATACCAACGACGTGCCGGAAGACGAGGTGCTGGCGAGCTTCCTCGTCCAATTCTACGAGGAAGTGCCGCCGCCGAAGCAGGTGCTGCTCGACCGGCCGCTGGCGGAGGCGGAATTGCTTTCGGAGGCGCTATCCGAGCGGGCGGAGCGGAGGGTGACGCTCCGCGTCCCGCAGCGCGGCGACCATGTGCGGATGGTGCGGCAGGCGAAGCGCAATGCCGAGGAGGAGCTCGACCGGCGGCTCGCCGAGACGTCGACGCAGAACCAGAACCTGCGCGGCGTTGCCGAGCTGTTCGAGCTGGAAGCACCGCCGCAGCGGATCGAGGTCTATGACAACAGTCATGTGATGGGCACGAATGCGGTCGGCGCAATGATCGTCGCGGGGCCAGAGGGCTTCCGCAAGAACGCGTACCGCAAGTTCAACATCAAGCGGCCGGAGACTGCGCCCGGCGACGATTTCGCGATGATGCGCGAGGTGCTTTCGCGCCGATTCGCCCGGCTCGAGAAAGAGGATCCGGACCGCACCAAGGGCGAATGGCCGGACCTGCTGCTGATCGACGGCGGCAAGGGGCAGCTTTCGGCCGTGTGCGAGACACTTGAAGATGCCGGCGTCCACGACGTGCCGGTGGTGGCGATCTCCAAGGGGCCGGACCGAAATGCGGGGCGCGAGGTGTTCCACATTCCGGGCGGCCGCGAATTCAGCCTGCCGACCAATTCGCCGGTGCTCTTCTACCTGCAGCGGCTCCGCGACGAAGCGCACCGCTTCGCGATTGGCGCCCACCGGCAGAAGCGCGCCAAGTCCATGGTGACGAGCCCGCTCGACGACGTGCCTGGCATCGGTCCAAGCCGCAAGCGCGCGCTGCTGATGCATTTCGGTACGGCACGGGCCGTTAAGGGCGCGGCGCTGGAGGATTTGGAGAAAGCGCCCGGCATCTCCCGCACCATGGCACGCAGCATCTACGACTATTTTCACCCGAGGGGTTGATGCGCATTTCTACCGATGGGAAACGGACCCGTTAGCCATAGCCAAAAGTCGGCAACGGGTGCCAATCGGACCTTCATCCTTTCGCAAGGAACGCACGCTGGTCAGGGGCTTACAAGGAGGGCGGCATGAGATCCCTGTTGACCATGGCCTTCCTCGCCACCCTCGCGATGCTGCGGCCGGATACGCTCGCGGGCCGTGAGATTCCCGACGCAAAAAATACCAAGTTCATTCGCGGAGCGTTTTGCACGTCACCGTCGGAACTCGCGCTCGATCCGCAGCCGCATGGCCCCGGCCCACTCACGCTCCGAGCCGTCTATTGCCATTCGGGTGATATCGGAACTTACAACAACCGCGCTCCCGCAGTGTCTCCCGATGCCAGGCATCGCGCGACCTTCGGCGACCCCCGCGGCGTGTTACGCATCATGAAGATGTCGGAGAAGGAAGCCTCCGTTTCCTACGATACCGGCGTGGCATTCGACGAATGGACGTTGGGCTCCGATCCAGTCGTAGCGTGGAGTTCGGATTCAAAGTTCTTGTGGACGGCACGCCAGGAACGGATGCGTCCGACCGGGGGATGGGCCCTTTCGCCCCTCCAACCGGTCCGCGCTTCTGTGAGCGGACATGTGACAGACCTGCCGCAGCTGGAACATCCGGCGGGGTCCCTAGATGGGCTGCTTTGGGTCGGCGGCAATGGGCGCGCGCTTGCCCAGTTCGGCACCCGCGGGGGCTATTACCGGCCGGAGCGACCCAATCCGACTCCCACCTTCGCCATCGTGGATGCTGCGGCGGGGCGCGTGCTCGATGCCTTGCCGCTCGCTAACCTTGAGCCATTGTTAAAGCCCAAGAGGCATCCCGGCGCACAACGGCTCACCCGGCACGTGCTCGCCACCCAGCTGCCGGACGGACGCGTGCGTGCGTTGCTGCACTTTACGGAGGGTTGGGTCAGTTGGAACCAAGGTGATCCGATACAGGAAGGGCCGAAGCTTCCCGAGGCGCGCGCCTATACGCTCTCGGGCGACGGCCGCATGGTCTTGCTCACCAAGCCGCAAACGCCGGGAGACTCGGAGGTTATCGTGATAGCGAGCTGCGGTCCGCCGAGGCATCCTCCGTGCCGGCCTCGGCAGCGCACGGAAATGACGCTTGCGGCGATGCATGATGCCGTGACCGGCGATGTGATTTGGTCCTTCCGCTGGAAGTTCGATCCGCAGGACGAAACACCAAGCTCTGCGATCAGTCCTGACAACCGGTTCGCTCTCGTCGGACTTGTTCCAACGGATATTGCAGAGAACGAGACGTTTTCAGTCCTTTATAGCAAGCGGCGTTCGATCGCTGTCGTATCGCTTAAAAGCGGTGCGATTCTTCAAACCATCCCAGCTCCAAGCGGCAATTATGCGATGGGATTTGCTGAAGCCGGAAAAACCGTGTGGGTCCAGAACGTGAATTCGGTCACCTTATACAGCGTAAGCGGCCACTAATAACGGTAGTCCGCTTTGGCTGCGTGCCGCCGGAGATGCTAAGCGGCATTCATGCACCTCATTACCCAAGCCCTGATCTGCGCCGTTCGCCCGCATGGGGAGCATGGGGCGGTGGTGCGGGCGTTGACGCCTCTGGACGGGATGCAGGCGGGCTATGTTCGGGGCGGGCGGTCGCGGCGGGTTCGGCCGGTGCTGGTGCCCGGCAATGTGGTGCAGGCGGAATATCGGGCGCGGACCGAGGAGCAGTTGGCGCAGCTTTCCGTCGAACTGGTGCATAGCCGGGCGCCCTTGCTGAGCGAGGCCTTGCCTGCCGCCGCGATCGAGTGGGTGTGTGCGCTGACTGCGGCGGCGCTGCCGGAGGGACAGGCTTATCCGCGGCTTTACGAGGTGCTGGACGGAGTGCTTTCGGCGGTGGAGGCGGCGCCGAGCGCCAAGGGATGGGCGGCCGCGCTCGTCCGCTACGAGCTGCTGATCCTTGCCGAGCTGGGCTTCGGCCTCGATCTTTCCGAATGCGCCGCAACCGGCAGTCGGGCCAATCTTGCTTATGTCAGCCCGAAGAGCGGGCGCGCGGTGAGCGCGGAGGCGGCGGGCGAATATATCGACCGGCTGTTCCCGCTGCCGCTGTTCCTGCTGGGCGGCGGCGCGGCGGAATGGGACGAGATATGCGACGGGCTCCGCATCACCGGCCACTTCCTGGCCCGCGACATATTGATCGAGCGGCAGGCGGACGTGCTCGCCGCGCGCGAGCGGCTGGTGGAGCGGCTCAGGCGGGTGGTCCGTTGACGCCGCCTTTCCAACTGTAGAAAGTCGGCGCCGTGAAGAGCCTCTTTCCGCACAGCGCCACGACGCGCGACGTCACCGTCCGGGTGTCGGTCAGCTTCCTTCCCGAACAGTCGGAGCCCGCCAAGGGCCGCTGGTTCTGGGCCTATCACGTCCGGATCGAAAATGGCGGCCGGGAGACGGTGCAGTTGATCAGCCGCGAATGGATCATCAGCGACGGGCGCGGCGGACGCCATGAGGTCGTGGGCGAGGGCGTCGTCGGCGAGCAGCCGGTGATCGAGCCGGGCGCAAGCTTCGATTATGTCTCGGGCTGCCCGCTCACCACGTCGACGGGCGCGATGGAGGGGCTCTACCACATGGTGAGCTCGGACGGCTCCGCCTTTGCCGTGGACATCCCGCGCTTCCCGCTCGTGGCGCCTGCGGTCACGACATAAGGCTGCCTTGCCCGAGACGCTGACGCTTGCCGCTGCCCGCCGCATCGCGCTTGCGGCGCAGGGGCTCGACCGGCCTAAGGCTGAGGGCACGGTCAACCAGGGGCATATGGGGCGCGTTACGCGGCGGCTGCACCTCCACCAGATCGACAGCGTCAATGTGCTGGTGCGGGCGCATTACCTGCCGCATTTCTCGCGGCTCGGCGCCTATCCGCGGGCCTTGCTGGACGAGGCGGCGTGGGGACGGAAGCGGCGGCTGTTCGAATATTGGGCGCATGAGGCGTCGCTGCTGCCGATCGAGGACCAGCCGCTGTTCCGCTGGCGCATGGCGCGCGCGGAGCGGGGCGAGGGCGTGTGGCGGAACATCCGCGCCTTCGCCAATTCGCACCAGGATGTGATCGCGGGCGTGCTTCAGCGGATCGAGGCGGAGGGGCCACTTGCCGCGTCCGATTTCGAGACGGGCAAGAGCCGGAGCGGCTGGTGGGAATGGGGCGAGACGAAACGGGCGCTCGAATGGCTGTTCTGGATCGGGCGCGTAACCACCGCAACGCGGCGGGGCAGCTTCGAGCGGGTGTACGATCTGACGGAGCGGGTGATCCCGGGTGCCATCTTCAACCAACCGACGCCGAGCGAGGCGGACGCGCACCGGGCGCTGCTTGCCAAGGCGGCGGAGGCGCTGGGCGTGGCGACGATGGGCGATCTCCGCGACTATTTCCGGCTGAAGCCGCAGGATGCGAAGCCGCGCATCGATGAGCTGGTGGAGGAAGGCGTGCTGCTCCCCGTGGCGGTTAAGGGCTGGAGCCAGCCCGCTTATCTCCACGCGGGCGCCCGCCGGCCGCGCAAGGCGATGGGACAGGCGCTGCTCGCGCCCTTCGATCCGCTAATCTGGGAGCGGAGCCGCACCGAGCGGCTGTTCGGCGTCCGCTACCGGATCGAGATCTACACGCCCGCCAAAAAGCGCGTGCACGGCTATTATGTGCTGCCCTTCCTCCTCGGCGACCGCATCGCGGCGCGTGTCGACTTGAAGGCGGACCGGCAAGCGGGGGTGCTTCGCGTCCAGAGCGCACACTTGGAGCCCGAGGCTGCGCCGGAGACGGCGGAGCGCCTGCTCGCGGAGCTTCGATCGATGGCGGATTGGCTCGGGCTGATGGACGTCGCGGCTCCGGCGAATTTGTGGACAAAGTAGTAGGCGAGGGCTTTCTGCGTCCGCAATGGGTGGAAGGTGGACATTGCTGCACGACCTGAGTCGCGCGTTTTTTCCAGGCCTTATTCACCTGAGCCCTCAACCTGCTTCTTGAGCTGCAGCCAGCGCCGGTCATCCGCGGCTGACTTCTCGTGCTCGCCCAACTCCCAGTACAGTTCAGCGCGGGTGCGAAGAGCCCACAAATTGTCCGGCTCACGAGCCAAGGAGGCCGTAAGGCGGTCCACTGCCCCTTCGAGGTCCCCCGCTTCTTTCTTTAGTATAGCTTCGCCCCGGAGCATGACCGGATTTGACGGATCCATCGAGCGGACGGCGAGGAAGTCTTTCTCGGCGCTGACTCTGTCATTCTTCCAAGCGGACGCGGCTCCCCGATATGCGAGCGGCCCAGGATCTTCCGGGTCAAGGCCATGGGCCCTCGTGAAATCGGCGGCAGCTTGATCGAGCGCGCCGATGTCGAGATAGAGCAGGCCGCGATCCATATACCCCGCGGGGTCGTCTGGCCGGGCTTCTATAAACTTCGTACAAGCCGCCAGCTGCTGTTCAAGAAGATGAACATCGATCGCGGACACACACTTGTCGGCAATGGCCTGTGTCGATGCGTCCTCGTTGGCTTGGTACGCTAGCCAGATGACCAAGCAGCCCATGGCTGCGTTCCACGCCATGGACGCCCAGTAGCGCTTCGGGTGGATGGAGCGTTCATAGGTGCCGGAAAAACCCCTCACGAGCGGCTCTATTCGCCTAGTTGCGAATCCCTGTACAACAGTGAACGCTGCAAAGACGCCGAATACCAGCATCAAGACGGGCCAGAAGCGCGGCGAAGCTGCGACATGCTCCGCAGTGGGTGTGAAGATGAATATGGCAAGGCCGAGGAGCGCCACGAGCATTAACAGGCTTAAGGAAAAGCGTTCGGTCGTCCGCCAGCTCAGATCTTCCGTTGGCTGAGTGATGTCGCGTCGAGATGGCGAGTGAGCGACGTGCCGGTAGACGTATTGCGCGGGCGCGAAGGCGGCGACAGCAATAACAATCAGGAGCCAGACGCGGACGGGCACTTCATCGAACATACTGACGATGCTGTCCTAAGCCGCAATTGTCTGCAATGGCTCGAAAGCAGTCCTGCAGCTCTCAGGCGTCGATTGCTTCTTCGTCCACTTCGGCCGCGTGGCTTTGGATGAAGGTGAAGCGGTGTTCGGGGTTCTTGCCCATCAGGCGGTCGACGAGGTCCTTGATCCCTTGCCGTTCCTCATATTCCGCGGGAAGCGTGATGCGGATGAGGGAGCGGGTCTTCGGGTCCATCGTGGTTTCGCGAAGCTGGTTCGGGTTCATTTCGCCGAGGCCTTTGAAGCGGCTGACCTCGACCTTCTTGCCCTTGAACATGGTGGCTTCGAGTTCGGCGCGGTGGGCGTCGTCGCGGGCATAGGCGTTCATGTTGCCGGCCGAGAGGCGGTAGAGCGGCGGCTGGGCCAAGTACAGGCAACCCTTCCGCACCATTTCCGGCATTTCCTGGAAGAAGAAGGTCATCAGCAGGGTGGCGATATGGGCGCCGTCCACGTCCGCGTCCGTCATGATGACGATCCGCTCGTAGCGAAGCTCGTCGATATTGCAGCGGTCGCGCGTGCCGCAGCCCAACGCCTGAATGAGGTCGGCGATTTCCGTATTGGCGCGGATCTTGTCGGCGGTGGCGGAGGCGACGTTCAATATCTTGCCGCGGATGGGGAGGATCGCCTGCGTCTTCCGGTCGCGGGCCTGCTTGGCCGAGCCGCCGGCGCTGTCGCCTTCGACGATGAAGAGTTCGGTGCCGGCGGGATCGTCGTTGGCGCAGTCGGTGAGCTTGCCGGGGAGGCGGAGCTTGCGGCCGCTGGTCGCGGTCTTCCGCTTCACTTCGCGTTCGGCCTTGCGCTTCAGGCGCTCGTCCATCCGCTCCAGTACGAAGCCGAGCAAAGCACGGCCGCGGTCCATATGATCCGCAAGGAAATGGTCGAAATGGTCGCGGATCGCCGCTTCGACGAGGCGGGCGGCGTCGGGGCTGGTCAGCCGGTCCTTGGTCTGGCTCTGGAACTGAGGATCGCGGATGAAGACCGACAGCATGATCTCCGCGCCGTTGACCACGTCGTCGGCCTGGATGTCCTTGGCCTTCTTCTGGCCGACCAGTTCGCCGAAGGCGCGGATGCCTTTGGTGAGGGCGGCGCGGATGCCCTGCTCGTGCGTGCCGCCGTCGGGCGTCGGGATGGTGTTGCAATAATAGGATGAGCCGCCCTCGCTCCACAGCGGCCAGGCGACCGCCCATTCGACGGAGCCCTGGCTGTCCGGGAAGTCCTGCCGGCCCTTGAAGAAGTCGCTGGTGGCGCAGGCGCGGCTTCCGACCTGTTCCTTCAGGTGATCCGAAAGGCCGCCGGGGAACTGGAACACGGCTTCGGCGGGGGTTTCGTCGGTGATGAGCGCCGGATCGCACTTCCAGCGTATCTCGACGCCGGCGAAGAGGTAGGCTTTCGAGCGGGCGAGGCGGTAAAGCCGCGCCGGCTTGAACTTCGCATCCTCGCCGAAGATCGTGAGGTCGGGCGTGAAGCTGATCGTCGTGCCGCGGCGGTTGGGCGTGCCGCCGAGCTTTTCAAGGTTCGAAGTGGGAAGGCCGCAGGCGAAGGTCTGGCGGTACAATTCCTTGTTGCGGGCGACCTCCACCACCGTGTCGGTGGAAAGCGCATTGACGACGCTGACGCCGACGCCGTGCAGGCCGCCCGAGGTCGCATAGGCCTTGTCCGAGAATTTGCCGCCCGAATGGAGCGTGGTGAGGATCACCTCCAGCGCGGACTTGCCCGGATATTTGGGATGCTCGTCGATCGGGATGCCGCGGCCATTGTCGGCGATGGTGAGGCGGTTTCCGGCCTCCAGCGTCACCTCGATGCGGCTGGCATGGCCCGCCACCGCTTCGTCCATCGAGTTGTCGAGCACTTCGGCGGCGAGATGGTGGAGCGCTCGCTCGTCGGTGCCGCCGATATACATGCCCGGCCTGCGCCTAACCGGTTCCAGCCCCTCCAGCACCTCGATCGACGAGGCGTCATAGTCGCTATTGCCTTGAGGTCCGGACGCAAACAGATCGGTCATGGCAGAGAGCTATAAGGCTCCGCGTCTCTTTCTGCCAAGCAAGCGGCCTTCGTTAATCCACAGCAATGTTCTGGAGGCGTTCGGAAAGGGAAACTTAACCGATGGGGCGTAGCTTTGCCGGGTTCTGCTCTGGCGGGAAGGGTAAGTAACGGGAATGTTGGGAGATCTCATTCGCAGGAGTCTCGGCGGCCTTAAGGGCCGGACCGACGATATCGCCTTCGAGACGACCACTTTCTCGCTCAGCACTGAAGTTCCGCGTCCGACCGACCGCCGGGTCGAAGAACGGCTCCGCGCCGTCCTTCCGATCGCCAGGCTGGTGATGGATCACGGGCAGGACATTTGCCGGGTTAGAAACATCTCGGCGGGCGGGCTTTCCGCCGAAACCAGCACCAGCCATCCGATCGGAACGCGGGTGCGGGTGGAATTCAATTCCAACCAGCATCTCCCGGGCGAAGTCGTCTGGACGCGCGAGACGAGCTGCGGGATCAAGTTCGACAAGGATGTCGATCTTCGCGAGCTGCTCGCCAACCGTCCCGCACGTGGCAAAGGCAAGACGGTGCGTCCGCCGCGCCTCGACATCACGTGCAGCGCCGAGTTGCTGGTTGAGGGCGTGCTCTACCGCACCGAGGTGCAGGACATCTCCTTGGGCGGCATCAAGGTGTCGATCAGCGACTGGAACTGCGTCAACAAGGACGTGGTCGTGACGCTGGAAAGCCTCCGCCCGATTAAGGGTGCGATCCGCTGGTACAAAGCGGGCTATGCCGGCATCGTCTTCAAGCGGCCGCTGTCGTTCGAAGAGCTTGCCGAATGGATGGGCAAGCGCGTCGAAGTGGCGACCCTGAAGGCCGGCGCCTGGACCAAGGCCGCCCGCTTCTGACGTTTCGGCCGAGCGATCAGCTCGGCATCAGCACCGTATCGACCGAATGGATGACGCCGTTGGACTGAAGCTGGTCCGCCTGCGTCACGCGCGCCTTGCCGCCCTTGGCATCGGTGACGACGATCGCATCGCCTTCGCGCGTGGCGGTGAGGTTGACGCCGCCCATGGTTGCGATCTCCGCCTTGCCCTTCGCCTGAATGGCGCGGCCGAGATCCTCCGCCGTCACGACGCCCGGAACGATATGATAGGTGAGGATGCTGGTGAGCTGCGCTTTCTGGTCCGGCTGCAGCAGCGCCTGACCGTTCGGCACCTTCTGGAAGGCGGCATTGGTGGGGGCGAATAGCGTGTAGGGCTGCGAGCCCGACAGCGTCGCCTCGAGCCCCGCCGCCTTCACCGCGCCGACTAGGCTCGAATGATCGCCGGACTGACCGAGCGTCTGGCCGATCGACTGCTGCCCGGCCTTGCCCTTGGCCGCCGTCTGGTTGCCTGCTGGGGCCGCGGCCTGGTTGCCGCTGTCACCTTCACGCTGACAGCCCCCGACCAGAAGGGCGGAGGCTGCCAATGCGATTACGGAATGACGCATTCTGCTCATGACGCTGATCCTCTGAAGGGAGAAAACACAACGGCACTACGCATGAGTGCCGTTGCGGTTGCGTCATGAAAACACAGGATCAGACGAGGGCGGAAATGATCGCCTGAATGATCTGCGTCTGCGGATCGACCTGGTAGATGTTACCGTCCGCATAGCGGTAATTATACTCGTCGGTATCGTAATACTGATCCCGATATTCCCACGGCACATTGTACATGTCGTAGCCGGCCGGAAGCGTCTGGCCGATACCGAGCGTATCGCCCGTCAGCAGCGCCACCACATTTTCGATCATCATCGACTGCGGATCGACCTGGTAAATGGCGTTGTCGCCATAGCGGTAATAATAGTCGTCCGTGTCGTAATAGGTGTCGCGATACTGGAGCGGCACGTTGTAGATGTCGTAGCCGGCCGGAAGTACCTGACCGATGCCGAAGCCGCCGCCAAGCAAGGGCACGAGGCCGTTCACGAGGTTGGTGTCGCGGCTGACGCGGTAGATATAGCCGTTATCGTCGTAGCGATAATAATAGTCCGGCGTATCGGCATAGAAGCTGCGATAGGCCAGCGGCACGTTGTAGTTCTGGTACCATTCCGAGCTCAGCCGCTCGCCCACATTGTAGGTCTTGCCGACCTGGCCCGGGGGCAGACAGCCGTTATTCTTCTTGGCGAGACCCGGAGGGCAATCGCCATTGGCGTTGAAGTTACGGAAAGTGGCGGTGCGGATCCGGTCGTCGTCATCCCAACGATTGACGCGGCGATCCTCGAAGCGGTTCTCGCGAACGCGCTCGATGCGCTTGTTCTCCGCCTTGATGCGGCGAGCGATGGACTTGCGCTCGGCCTTGGCCGGACGATCCGCAAAGCGCACCTGCTGTCGCTTCTGCGCCTTTTCGACACGGCCGCCGCCGAACTGTACACGCTCAGCCTTGGCCGCCTTGAACGACTGGCGCTCGGCTTTCGGGGCCTTGAAGGACTGGCGTTCGGCCTTCTGCGGCTTCGCGACATGCGCCGCATGACCGCCGCCCTTGTTGCCGCCGCCACCGCCGCCATTGCCATTGCCATTGCCGTTACCTGGCTTCGCTAGGGCAGGCATGCTCACAGCCATCGCCGCGGCGCTCGCTGCCAAAAGGAACTTCTTCATCTGAAACCTCCTGTTTCCTTGAGGAAAAGAACAGACGGCGTGAGGAGGGGGTTCCGGGCCTAGTGGGCTCCTGGCCGCAGCCGCTGCCCATTACAACGAGGCTGTTAGCTGCGGTTCAGCTTCCAGAGCGGACGAGCGGCACGAAGCGGACCGGAAGCACCTTTTCGCGGGAGATGCCGCCGTTCTTGCTTTTAGTGATTAGCGTCAGCTGCATTTCGTTGTCCGTCTGAGCGAGCGGAATGACCATGCGGCCGCCGGGCGCGAGCTGATCGAGGAGCGGCTGGGGCACGTGATCGGCGCCCGCCGTGACGATGATCCGGTCGAACGGCGCCTCTGCCGGCCAGCCGGCATAGCCGTCGCCTGCGCGCACGTGGACATTGGCATAGCCGAGGGCGGCAAGTTGCGCCTTCGCACGCGCCGCAAGCGGCTCGACGATCTCGATCGTATAGACGTGGTGTGCCAGATGGCCGAGCACCGCCGCCTGATAGCCGGAGCCGGTGCCGACCTCGAGCACCCTATGCTCCGGCCGTACTTCGAGCAGATCCGTCATAAGCGCGACGATATAGGGCTGCGAAATAGTGGCGTCGTAGCCGATGGGAAGCGGCGTGTTCTGGTAGGCGCGGGCCCGCACCTCCTCGGGCACCAGCAGGTGACGCGGCACCTTCCGCATCGCCGATAGAACCGATGAATCGATCGTCCTGTGGCGCTCCGCACCCGCCGTCGCCGCCATATTCTCGATAGTGAGGATCATCAGGTCTCGCTCCGCCGCGCGGTCGGGAACCGGTGCAAAGGCGGTAAGGGCGAGTAAAGCGCTGAAAAGAAGAAGCTGGCGGAACATGAAAATGGCGGCGCCCCATGGAGGAGACGCCGCCACTTTCAGCGCACGCGCGCTGTCATTCGGCGGCGGGCGTCGCCCCACCGTAAATTTTGTCGAGATAGGCGGTGGCAAGCTGGTAATGCGCCTGAACCGCCGGGGTACTCTTGGATCGCTGGGCCATCTCGATCTCTGCTTCGGCCCGCTGCTCGTAATAATTCACGTCCTCGTGAGACATGGTCCTTCCGACACTCCTGAACAGGCCGCCGGCGAAGAACGAGGCGGCAGATGGTTGTGCCTGCTTAACGAGATTCAGCGCCCAGCGTTCCGAGAAATCGCTTTAACCTAAATCAGAAAGTGGCTGATTTCTGCGGATTTTTGCAATTTACCGGATGCGCGGACCGCCGAACGGAAGCGGCGGTGGAGCGCGGCGGTCGCGGCGGGGGAGCTGCGCCTGATAGGCGACGCCGCAATGTTCGACGCAATAGGGGAAGCCCGGGTTCGCAGGCGAACCGCAGAAATGGAAGTCGGGTTCGCCCGGATGACCGATCGGCCATTTGCAGATCTTCTCGTTGAGATCGAGCAGGCTGGTCTTGTCGGCCACTTCGGCGCTGGGCTTGGCCGGCACGAGGCGGCGCGGCGGAGCGGGCGGGATCGGCGCCTGCTGGTCGCCCGGACCCTGACGAAGGAAGCCGCCGGGGCCGACGGAGACGATGCGCGGCTGATCGGGGCGCGGCGCTTGCACGGGCTGCGCCTGCTGCGGCGCGGGCTGGGCGGGCGCCTTAGCGACGGGCGCCGGGGCCGGCTTTGCTTCCGGCGCGGGAGCGGGCTTCGCTTTCGCCTTTACGGGCGCGGGCTCGTTCGGCTTTACGGGCGACGGGCGCGACTGGAGGCCCAAGCGATGCGCCTTGCCGATCACGGCATTGCGCGACACGCCGCCAAGCTCGTCGGCGATCTGGCTCGCGGTCATGCCCTTCGACCAAAGCTCTTTCAGGCGGTCGATGCGCTCATCGGTCCACGACATGCATTATTCCTTTATCGCCTTCACAGCTTGCGGCCCACAGCGTCTGCCTTTAGCGACGGCGCCATGAACGAGCAGCCTTCGAATTGGGTTCGGTCCGACCCTGGCGTTCCGGTTATCAGAAGCGTCAATTGGGGCGGCCTCAAGACCCTCTATTTGAAGGAGGTGAGGCGTTTCTTCAAGGTCCAGCTTCAGACTATCTGGGCACCAGCCATCACGACCCTGCTGTTCCTGGTCATTTTCACCGTCGCTCTGGGCCGCACAGGGCGGACAGTAATGGGCGTTCCGTTCGCGGATTTCCTGGCGCCGGGCCTGATCGTCATGGGGATGATCCAGAACGCATTCGCCAATTCGAGCTTCTCGCTGCTCGTCGGCAAGATCCAGGGCAACATCGTCGACTATCTCATGCCGCCGCTCTCGACGGGGGAGCTCATCACCGGCCTGAT
The DNA here is from genome assembly GCF_036402135.1 of Allosphingosinicella sp. Classification (GTDB taxonomy): domain Bacteria; phylum Pseudomonadota; class Alphaproteobacteria; order Sphingomonadales; family Sphingomonadaceae; genus Allosphingosinicella. The sequence continues at coordinate 32,870 of NZ_DASWTN010000045.1, forward strand.
CGGCGCGTCCGTCACCCGGGCGGTGCTGGTCGGCCTCGCGGTTTGGCTGGCGATGCTGTTCTGGCCGGGCGTCCATGTGACGCCGGTGCATCCGGGCGCGATCCTCTGGTTCGGGATCATGGGGAGCATGATGCTCGGCTTCCTTGGCCTTCTCACCTCCATCTGGGCGGAAAAGTTCGATCATGCCGCGGCAGTGTCCAATTTCGTCGTGGCGCCGCTCTCGCTCCTGTCGGGCACTTTCTATTCGATCGAAAGCCTCGCTCCGGCCTTCCAGGCGGTGAGCCACGCAAACCCGTTCTTCTATGTCATTTCCGGCTTCAGGTACGGCTTCCTCGACGTCGCCGACTCGCCAGTGCAGTTCGGCGGGGTGCTCCTCCTCGCGATCAACGTGGTGCTTGGCGCCTCCTGTTATTTCCTGCTTCGCAGCGGTTGGAAGATCAAAAGCTAGTCTGTTCAGCTACTTAGCGTTTTAGCTGAACGGCGGCTGTCATCTCTGTTCAGCGCCGTAACAGTCGACTCGAGGTACATCTGCTTCCAACATTAGAAGAAGGAGCAGTTGTAATGCGTAAGATCATCCTTTCGGCTTTGGCGCTTTCCACCGCCTTCGCAGCTGCTCCGGCCGCTGCGCAGAATTGGGGCGGCGGCTATGGCTATAATCGCGGTCATAATGTCGCCGTCGAGCGCCAGATCACCCAGACGCACCAGCGTATCGAGCAGATGTACCAGCGCCGCCTGCTGTCCAATCGGGAGCGGACCAGCCTCCACAGCCAGGCCGACGGCATCCAGCGCCGCTTCTACGATTACGCCCGCAACGGCCTCAGCCAACGCGAGCATCAGGACATTCAGAACCGGCTCCAGGACCTTCGCCAGCGCATCCAGCGTGAGCGCCGCGAAGGGCGCGAGGATCGCCGCGACGACCGCCGCGATCGGTGGGAAGACCGCCGCGACCGCTGGGACGACTAAGCACAGAGGACCGGGCGCTGCCGTTGCGCGGCGCCCGGTCCCCCTCTATAGCTGAATGGAAGAGGCGACCCTTGATGGTCGCCTTTTCTTTTGAACCTTCGTCCAAAGAGGAAGAGACATGGCCATCACTCCGCTCATGCCCGTTTATCCGCGTTCGCCCGTGCGGCCGGTGAGGGGAGAGGGGGTCTATCTCTACGGCGAGCAGGGCGAGAAATATCTCGATTTCGCGAGCGGCATCGCGGTCAACCTGCTCGGTCACGGCCACCCGCACCTCACCAAGGCTATCCAGGATCAGGCGGCGACCCTGATCCACGTGTCGAACCTCTACGGCAGTCCGCAGGGCGAGGCGCTGGCGCAGCGCCTGGTCGACACGACCTTTGCCGACACCGTCTTCTTCACCAATTCGGGCGCTGAAGCGGTCGAATGCGCGATCAAGACCGCGCGCCGCTACCATCATGCTAAAGGGCAGCCGCAGAAGCATACGCTCATCACTTTCTCGAACGCCTTCCACGGCCGCACGATGGGGACGATCAGCGCCACCAATCAGGAGAAGCTCCGCGACGGCTTCGCGCCGCTGCTTCCGGGCTTCACAGTGGTCGATTTCGATGATCTTGATGCGGCACTCGATGCGGTCACCGAGCACACGGCCGGCTTCCTGCTGGAGCCGATCCAGGGCGAGGGCGGCATCCGCCCCGCCAGCCCCGAATTCATCAAGGGCCTCCGCAAGTTCTGCGACGAGAATGACCTGATGCTGGTCCTTGACGAGGTCCAGTGCGGCTATGGGCGCACCGGCAAGATGTTCGCCTACGAACATTATGGCATCGAGCCGGACATCATGGCGGTGGCGAAGGGCATCGGCGGCGGCTTCCCGCTGGGCGCCTGCCTCGCCACCGAGAAGGCGGCAGCCGGGATGGTGATCGGCACGCACGGTTCGACCTATGGCGGCAATCCGCTCGCCATGGCTGCGGGTCAGGCGGTGCTGGACGTGGTGAACACGCCCGAATTCCTCGATCATGTCACCCGCATGGGCGAGCGCCTCCGCGGCGCGCTCGAGCAGATGATCCCCAATCACGACGATCTGTTCGAAAGCGTGCGCGGGATGGGCCTGATCCTCGGCATCAAGATGAAGACCGACAGCCGCGCCTTCGTCGGCTACCTCCGCGAGCAGGGCCTTCTGACGGTCGCCGCCGGCGACAACGTGCTCCGCGTGCTGCCGCCGCTCATCATCGAGGAAGAGCATGTGACGGAGTTCGTCGAGCGGCTGTCCGAAGCCGCGCGGCACTACGACGTTCCGCAAGCCGCGGCCTGACATGTTGAAGCCTCTGGCGGCGGTGGCCGCGCTGGCGCTTGCTGGGGCGGCTCCCGAGCCGCTTCAGTTCGTCAATTCGCCGCTGAACGAATATAATCCGAGCTTCGATCGCCCGGAGCGCCTGATGGTCTTTGCCCGCTCCGAGGCCGAGTTCCGGAACGCGAAAATCTATGTTTCGCAGAAGCGGCGCGGCAAATGGGCTGCCCCTGCGCAAATCGGCTTTTCCGATCCGCGCTACAGCGATTCCGATCCGTGGCTGACGCCGGACGGCCGGACGCTCTATTTCGTGTCCGATCGCCCGACCGCGTCGCGGCCCGACAAGAAGGACCTCGATCTCTGGCGCTCGCGGCTGGTGAGAGGCGTCTGGTCCGCACCGGAGCATCTCGGCGATGCGGTCAATTCACCCAACCCTGAACTCGGCCCGGAGCTGCACGGCGGTATCCTCTACTTCGCGTCCGTCCGACGGGGCGGGAAGGGCGGCCTCGACATCTACACGGCAAGGGAGGCGGCGGGCGGCTTCGGACCGGCCGAAGCGCTGGCGGGTCCATTCAACAGCGCGCAGAGCGACAGCGACTTCACGATCAGCCCCGACGGGCGGCATGCGGCCTTCTGGCGCGGCTTGGGCGACGGCACGGCCCGCATCATGCTTTCCCGCCGCTTGGCGGCAGGCTGGAGCGAACCTGCGCCGCTGCCCGCATCGGTGAACCTCGGCCCGTTCAACTTCACGCCGCGCTTCAGCCGCGACGGCAAGTCGCTGTGGCTGGCGAGCACCCTTGAACGGCAGGGTCAGGAGCGTGGCATGGCGGACATCTACGTGCGCGCGCTTCCACCCCTCTAAAAAAGCCGGCTACCCTTCTTACATCAGCCGCATGGCATCTTCCGATTTCAACGAGGCGGTCCTAACCGCCAATCTCGACGAGGCGGTGAGCTTCACGCTTCCGGCGCGGCATGCCCGCGGCCGGGTGGTGCGGCTTGGGCCTTTGCTCGACCACATTCTTTCCGCGCACGATTATCCGGCGCCGATCGCCCGCATCCTTTCGGAGGCGCTGGTGCTGACGGCCCTGCTCGGCTCGCTCCTCAAGGAGCCGGAGGGGCAGGTGACGCTTCAGGCGCAGACGGAGAGCGGTATCATCGACCTTCTCGTCGCCGATTACCGGGACGGCGAGCTTCGCGGCTATGTCCGCTTCGACAAGGAGCGGCTGGCCGAGACAGCGTCGCTGCCGTCGCTCTTCGCCCTGTTCGGCAAGGGCTATCTCGCGATCACCTTCGACCTTCCGGGCGCGGGTGAGCGTTACCAGGGCATCGTGCCGCTGGAAGGCAATTCGCTCGCGGAGGCGGCGGAAAGCTATTTCAGCCAGTCGGAGCAGGTGCCGAGCCTCGTCCGCCTAGCGGTCGACGATACCGGCCATATCGCCGGCGGCATCCTGATCCAGCATTTGCCGGAGGGTGAGGAGGGGCGCGAGCGGCTTCACACCCGGCTCGATCATCCCGAATGGGAGCATGTCCGCGTCCTCGCCGAGACGATCAAGGCGAACGAGCTCTTCAACCAGGAGCTGCCGCTCGACACTTTGCTCTGGCGCCTGTTCCATGAGGAAGAGGAGATCAGGGTGCTCTCCGCCGTTCCGCTGTCCAAGGGCTGCCGCTGCAATTTCGACTATGTGCGCAGCGTCATCGCCCGCTTCGGCGAGGAGGAGCTTGAGCATATGGCGGACGATGACGGCTTCATCAGCGTCGATTGCGAATTCTGCTCGCGCGTCTTCCCGCTGTCGCGGAAGGACCTCGAAAGCGGCACTTCAAGCTGAAGCGAAGTCGATTCTTCAACCTTTTGCTGTTAAGGCAGAAGGATAGCGGTCGGGGGCATAGGCCGCTGAACAGGGGCGGGGCAGGGGAAACCCTCGCTCCAGATATGAAGGGATGGCTTTGGCCATGATGAGCGGCGCATTGTGCCGGGCGCTTCTTGCGTTCGGCGCGGTCCTGATGACGACGGCGCCCGCCTCTACGCAGGGGCGGGGACAGCTGTCTGCGCTCTCGAAGCTCCAGTCCGGCCGCTGGGATATGCGGGAAATCGGCAATGCTCGCGCCCAGCCCCGCTCCATCTGCGTCACCGACCCGCGTATCCTGATGCAAATCCAGCATCAGGGTACGCCCTGCTCCCGGCTCGTCATCGCGGACAACGGCAATAGGGCGACGGTCCATTACACCTGTCCGGGCGGCGATTTCGGCCGAAGCAGCATCAGGGTGGATTCGCCGCGCCTTGCCATCATCGACACACAGGGGATCGCTGGCGGCATGCCATTCGAATACCGGCTGGAAGCGCGCCGCACCGCCTCATGCCGCCGTTAAGCCGGCATTTACATGGATCATGCTAGGCAGATGTTCGTGTCGTGATCGGCACGCTTTCCTCCCTAGTTGGCTTTTAAAGCCGGGAACTGGGCCGCTCATCGGGCGGCCCCTTTATTTTGTGCGGCTTGCACGGCGCGCGCTTCGGGACTAGCCGCGCCAGCCGATGAACGATGCTTCTCCCTCCGCCGTCGTCCTGCTTTCGGGCGGGCTCGATTCCATGGTGACCGCCGGCATCGCGCGCGAGCAGGGGTTCGGCCTTGTCGCGCTGACGATCGACTATAACCAGCGTCACCGGGTGGAGTTGAAGGCGGCTGCTGCGATTGCCGAGGCACTCGGCGCCGAACGGCACCTGGTCCTGCCGCTCGATCTCAGCCGCTTCGGCGGGTCGGCGCTCACCGCCGATATCGACGTTCCGAAGGACGGCGTCGGCAGCGACATTCCCGTCACCTACGTTCCCGCCCGCAACACGATCTTCCTGTCCCTCTGCCTCGGCCTTGCCGAAGCGTCCGGAGCGCGGGACATCTTCATCGGCGTCAATGCGCTCGATTATTCGGGCTATCCGGACTGCCGGCCGGAGTTCATCGAAAGCTTCGAGCAGATGGCGAACCTTGCCACCAAGGCTGGGGTGGAAGGCGACGGCTTCCGCATCCACACGCCTTTGCTTTCCATGACCAAGGCGGACATTGCGCGGGAGGCGGAGCGGCTCGGGCTTGACGCGGGCATGAGCTGGTCCTGCTACGATCCGGCCGGGGACCTTCATTGCGGCCTCTGCGACAGCTGCCGTCTCCGCTCGAAAGGCTATGCGGAAGCCGGTCTGCCCGATCCGACCCGCTACGCCGCCCGGCCATGAGCTACGCGGTCAAAGAGATCTTCCTCACCTTGCAGGGGGAGGGGATGCAGGCAGGGCGCCGAGCCGTCTTTCTGCGCTTTGCCGGCTGCAACCTCTGGTCGGGACGGGAGCAGGATCGGGCGAGCGCACAATGCACTTTCTGCGACACGGATTTCGTCGGCACCGACGGCCTGAACGGCGGCCGCTACGATGCGGCTTCGCTCGCTGCCAAGGTTGCCGACCTATGGGGCGAGGGGGAGCGGAAGCTGGTCGTCGTCACCGGCGGCGAGCCGATGCTTCAGCTGGATAGCTACCTCCTCGACGCGCTGCATGCCGAGGGTTTCGAGGTGGCGATGGAAAGCAACGGCACCTTGGCTGCGGCGCCCGGCATCGACTGGATCTGCGTCAGCCCCAAGGCGGGGACCGAGGTCGTGCAGCGGAGCGGGAACGAGCTGAAGCTGGTCTGGCCTCAGCCGGGGGTGGATCCAGCTGCGCTCGAAAACTGGGATTTCGGCGTGTTCCTGATCCAGCCTATGGACGGGCCGGAACGCGAGGCCGCGCTCGCCGCCTCAATCGATTTCGTGATGAAGAATCCGCGCTGGCGGCTCAGCCTCCAGACGCACAAGCTGCTTGGGCTGCCCTGATCAGCCGAACGGCTGCGTCGCGCACTGCTTCTTGAGGCGGTTCTTCTTGTCCCAGCATTTCGGATCGAGCGACGGAAATACCGGCTGGCGGATCGTCTGCGGATTATAGGTGCCGATGGAATCGTAAGCCGGCGTCAGGCTGTTGCGAAGCTCCCGCATCCGCTGCTGCGCAAGCGTGAACAGCTCGCCCTTCGGCTGCGACAATGCCTCCTTGGCGATCGCCGCCGCCGTCTGGCAAAAGCCATATTGCGCCTGCAGCGTCGAGAAATTGTTGTAGGTGATTGTCGTATAATCGTCGAACGCCTTCTGCCCCGCCTTCGCGCCGTTCACGCGTTTGAAGTAATTGTTCATCGTCGTGTAGGCGTCCGCCAGCTCCTTCGAGTGGTGGGCGAGGATGCCGTTATAATTGTCGACCGTGCGCAGGTACGGCGAGAACTGGCACTGGAGAGCTGCTACGTTGAGGCCGGCCCTCATGTTCCAGAGGAGGTGGGCGCGATATTCGGCAGGCGTCGCGCCAGGGATCGGTAGGCCGACCAGGGGGTCGCTGGGATCGATCGGTCCGCGCTGGAAATTGGGGTCGTTCAGGAACAGCTGCGCCGATGCGGCCTGCGGAACCAGCGTCACGGCCGCAGCCATGGTCATGGCCTTACCTAGGAATTTCCCGAACGATTTCATGATTCTCAGAACCTCTCCAAAGGCTTTGCGCCGCCTGTAGCGGCTTCGCCCTGTTCCTAGGATTAACCGCCCGTCCGCCGCAAGAGCGAAGCGGCGCTCGTTTCGGCGAGGCGAAAAGAAAAGGCCGCCCGGTTTCCCGAGCGGCCCCTTCCGAAACGCATATGAAAACGGAAATTACATTCCGTTGGTCATGTTGGCGTCGGTCGTCGTCGTGTTGGTGGTGGTGTTCGCGTCCATGGTCATGTTCGCGTCCATCGCCATATTGGCGTCGGCGCCGGTGCCGGCGTCGATCGCGGTGACGTCATTGGTCGTGCCGTCCATCATCGGATCGGTGCCCATTTCGGTCATGGCGGTGTTGTTGGCTTCGGCATTCTCGCCGCCGCCGCAAGCGGAAACGAGCAGGGCCGCACCGGCGATCATCGAACCGGCAACGGCTTTCTTGAAAAGGTCACGCATTCTCGAAACTCCCTAGTTTGACGATTTGGGCGGGGTGGCCCCGTCTTTTGCCAAATCACCGTGGATGATAAATGGAAAAGGAGGGGCCCTCAAGCCTCCTCATCCTCCCCCTGAAGGCGGGCGAGGAATTGGCTGAGCCCCTGTCTCAGTGCCGTATCGAAACGTTTCTGTCCGTCAGACACTCCCAGTTCGGCCAGGCTGGTTACCGGGTAATCGGCCAGGCCGCAGGGCACTATGCCCGAAAAGTGAGAAAGTTCCGGATCGATGTTGACGGAAAAGCCGTGCATCGTGACCCAGCGGCGGACCCGGACTCCGATCGCGCCGATCTTCGCCTCCGCGCCCTGCCGGTCGGTCCAGATGCCGATCCGCCCCGGCGCGCGCCACGCCTCGACGCCGATCTCCCCAAGCGTATCGATCAGCCAGCCCTCGAGCGAATGGACGAAGCGCCGCACGTCCTTGCCGCGGCGGTTCAGGTCCAGCATCAGATAGCCGACGCGCTGCCCCGGCCCATGATAGGTATAACGGCCGCCGCGGCCCGCCTCGTAGACGGGAAAGCTCTGAGGGTTGAACAACTCCGCGGGATCCGCGCTGGTCCCGGCCGTGTAGAGCGGCGGATGCTCCAGCAGCCAGACGAGCTCCGGCGCCTCGCCTTGCTGCACCGCCTCGACGCGCCGCTCCATCTCCGCCAGCGCCTCAGGGTAGGGCGTCAGGCCCGGGCTCTCCCGCCACTCGATGTCGCTTGCCGATGCCATGGCGTGCGTCTGATCCACCCGCCCGCCGGGATCAAGCCTTCCTTGAATCTGCCGAAGCGCGCGGGCATGGTCCCGCCGTTCAGCAGGGATGTGACATGAAATTCTCCTACAGCGCGGTTTGGGAAGAGACGGTCCGGATGATGCGGAGCAACGCGTCCCTGCTCCTCGGGATAGCCGGCGTATTCTTTTTCCTGCCGGCCCTCCTGGTCGGCTATTTCGCTCCCCAGCCGGAAGGCGCCGAGACGATGACCCAGATGCTCAACGATATCGAGGCCTATTTCACCGAAAACTGGGTCTGGCTGCTGGCCGCCAACATCGTCAATATGGTGGGCGCGATCGCGATCTATCTGCTGCTGTTCGACGTTCACGGCCACACGGTAGGGGGTGCTATCGCGGGGGCGCTACCGATCCTGCCCTTCTATTTCCTCCTGTCTTTCCTCACGACCGCGCTCATCCTGTTCGCGGGCCTGTGGTTCATCCTCCCAGGTATCTATCTGCTCGGTCGCCTAGTCGTGAGCGGCGCGCTGATGGTGGGGGAGGGGCGCCGCAGCCCCTTCGCAGCGATCGGCGGCTCCTGGAGACTGACGAAGCGCAAGGGCTGGGCGGTTGCGGGCTTCGTTGTCATCGTCGCGGTCGTCGGCTGGATACTCACTTCGGTCGTCACAGCGGTGCTTGGCTCGGTCTTCATCCTGATCGGGGGCCAGGATGGCGTCGGCGGTTTGCTGGTCCTCATCCTTGCCTCGGCGCTCAGCGCGCTTTTCTCGTTGCTTCTCGTGGTGCTGTTCGCCGCCATCTACCGCAGGCTCAGCGCACCCGCGGCTTCAGTGCCCGGCACCGCCCACTAACGGGATCTGAGGCGCGACATCCCTCGGCAATAGGCCGGTGAGGCGCGGGTCGGGAAAGCTTTCGAAGGCGCGCTTATAGGCGCGAAAACCGGCGCGGAGATAGGCTTTCAGCGCCGCCGGATGGTCGAGTGAGCAGGTGTTGACGTGAACGCGCGTCACGCCCGCCCGCCAGCCGAGCGCAAGCGTCTGCGCCATCAGCCATTCGCCGTGGCCCTTGCCGGCAAGCTCCGGCACCAGGCCCAAGAAGCGGATCAGGCACTCGCCCTTCTCGCGGAAGTCGAGCTCGACCATGCCGACCTCGATCCCGGAGCGGTCCACGACCGCGTGCAGCTCGCAGATGTTCGCGCTAAGCGTCGCATCGTCCATCCGCAGCCGCGAGAACCACAGCCAGCGCCCGCCCACCCGCTCGAACAGCAGCCGGTATTCGGCGGGCGTGACATCCGGCCACGGCTTCAGGCGAAGCGGCGAGGGCGGCATGGGTCTTAGCCTCGGCCGCTCCGCCATTTCGAGATAGGTGACGACCGCCCCCACCTCGCCAGGCGGGATGTCGATCAGAGCCATGTCAGCTCCACGTCGCTTCCGGCGGCAGGCTCATCAGGATGGCGTCGACATTGCCACCGGTTTTAAGGCCGAACAATGTGCCGCGGTCGTAGATGAGGTTGAATTCGGCGTACCGGCCACGCCATTCGAGCTGCCGCGCCTTGTCCTCGGGCGTGAAGGGCGTCGCCATCCGCCGCCGCACCAGCTTCGGGAATATGTCGAGGAACGCCTCGCCCACGTCGCGGGTGAAGGCGAAATGCCGGTGGAAGTCCGCGCCCTTGCCGGGTTCCGCGCATTCCAAATGGTCATAGAAGATCCCGCCGACGCCCCTGTGCACGTTCCGGTGCGGGATGAAGAAATATTCCTCCGCCCATTTCGAGAAGCGCGGATAGTAAGTCGGGTCATGCGCCGCGCAGGCGGCCCGCAGCCGCGCATGGAAATCCGCCGTATCCTCTTCATAAGGGAGGGGCGGATTGAGGTCCGCGCCGCCGCCAAACCAACGCTTGGTGGTGACGAGGAAGCGCGTATTCATATGCACCGCCGGCACATGCGGGTTGGCCATATGCGCGACGAGGCTGATCCCAGTGGCAAAGAAGCTCGGATCCTCCGCCGCGCCAAGAATGGTCTTGGCGAATTCCGGGCTGAAGCTGCCACCGACGGTGGAGACGTTCACGCCCACCTTCTCGAACACCTTCCCCTTCATCAGCCCGCGCACGCCGCCGCCGCCGGGCGAGCCGTCATGGTCGGTGCGGTCCCAGGGCGTATATTGGAACGCCGCGTCGCTATCCGCCTCACGCTCAATCGCCTCGAACTCGGCGCAAATCCGATCGCGGAGTCCCTCGAACCAGTCCCGCGCCGCCTGCTGCTCTTCATCCAACTTGATCATTCCGGCCATCCATTCGTCTGCCGCAGCGCCTCGGCGATCGCGATGCCAGCGGCAACCGCGATATTCAACGACCGCGTGCCCGGCGCCTGCGAAATGCGCACGCGGAGGTCGGCGCGGGCATGCACCTCTTCCGGCACGCCCGCACTTTCGGAGCCCAGTAGGAGGATGTCATCGGGCGCGAATTGCGCTTCGTCAAAACGCATGTCCGCCTTGGTGGTGAGGAGAACGATCCGTGCCCCCGCATCGCTCTTGAAGCTGGACCAGCTTGAATGCCGCGTCACATTGGCGACTGCCGCATAATCCATCCCCGCCCGTTTCAGCGCCTTGTCGTTCCAAGGGAATCCGCACGGCTCGATGATATCCACCGGTACGCCCAGGCATGCGCCGAGCCGCAGAATGGTGCCGACATTTCCCGCCTGATCGGGCTCGTAAAGGGCGAGGCGCATGGCCGCTCCTTGTCGGTGCAGTCGGGACTAACACCGAGAGCTAATTTCCTTCGGCTGCCAACTTTGTTGCCAGTGATCGAAGCTCCTCATACGAAGCCGGATTAGAGGTCCCAATCCGAAACTCGCTGTTCCGATATTCCTCGTCGATCTTGAGAAGGGCATTTCTCAAGCTTGGATCAATTGGGCCATATCCTCCACTAAGAAGATCATCCAATTCAAATCCATTTCCAGAGCCATCGATGTGGCGAGTGATCACTACAGAAAGTTTAGTCAAAGACCTTATCACAGAGAAGCTTACTTAATTTCAGAAGGCTGATCAAAATCTAGTAGGCGTAGAAACTGATTTATTTCTCTGCGCTGATTCTCTCCATACACTTCATCTTTGCGACGAATATCCCAATCCGCTACAAATTGGTAGGGTAAGCCATTAACCGCTCCTCCTAAACCGCTTTCATTGAGCCTAGTCACCTCTCTATCGCAAAGATTGGAAATACGCCCCTAATCCTTTGCAGGATCTTCCTCCAGAGCGATCACCGTCTAACTTTGTTGTCAACATCGGAGGAGACTTGATCAGCGGAGTAGTGTCACGAGATATCTTTCCAACTCAGCTTTACCCCGATCAGTGTCCAAGCCATTTTTTTTACCAGGCTCCCCAAATTGGGTATCAATCCTCTCCATATCTTTCCAAAAAGCCGTTAGTTCCTGTTTGGGCGCCTTCATTAGAAGGAACTCGGAAAGAGCATTCTCATGAAACTCATCATTACCGCCTTTTAGATGAGCCTCCACGAGCTTTGGAACATCGGCTAACCTGAGGTCCAAAAACGTTCGCTCAGGACTCGTAATCAAACTCCGAAAACCCAGGATTTCTAGAAGTTTCCTCATCATTGCATTCTCACGGCTTAACGCGAAACCAGTCTCCCGTTTTCAGATCTCGATAACCTGCCCGGAAGTTCGCCATATTATTACCTCTTCCAAAGCCGATCCGAAAGCCACCGCCGAACCTCCCATTCAAAATTCCTTTATGAGTGGCTCCGAAGGCGGGATGACCAAAAAGGGGACCTGCGGGTCCTAACGCGCGTCCAGTCGATATGGCCGCTCCGGGTGCAGCGGCTGCGGCAAGCCCAGCCAGCGGAGGCCCAAATACAAAGCCGTAATCGACGCAGTCCGACCACCAAGGCCTGATATAATGCCGATTAAGAACATAGCGCCCCTTCACCAGGATGAAGGGAGTTCCGCGGGGCGGCGCTGTTACCTGCACTCCTTCACAATTCTCGCCTAAGCACTCCACGCCGGGGTTTGGCTGATCCTCGAACGGCCCCGGCAACAAAATTGGTGGAGTGTTCCATCCAGAGTGCCCACCGCCGCCGCCGCCGCCGCCACCGCCTCCTCGCGAGCGATCGCCAATGACGATTATGTCCTCATCATTTGGTACGTCTTCTTCTTCCTGAAGTCCGAGAGGATCCGTAAAGTTGATGGGATCGGAGCTAACATAATTGTAGAGGTTCATGCCCGCTTCGTACCCAATCGGATCTGGCTGAACGAAACGGCTGTACTTAGGAGAGCTTCGGCGCGCAGTCGGGCGAAGGGGAGTGGGGGCAGGAAGAGCGTGAAGGTCGGCAGGGTTGATGAACATGCTGTTCTCCTTTGCTTGAACAAATGAAGAACATCTGAAATCCTATTTTGCAAATCCTATTTGTTTGGAAGCTTAGCGTGGCTGCCAGCCTAAGGCTTTTACGGCTTCGAAGGCGCCGTCGTTTAACTGAACCATTCGACGATGTTCGTGACGGAGCGGCGGTGGGATGAGGAGCGCCGTCGGATACTTCTTCCTGAACTCCTCAATCAAATGGCCGTAGGCCGACCCGAAGCTCAGCAGCGCGTGGTCGTCTCTCGGCCAGCGTCTGAGGATTGCGGCGGAGACCCCCGCCACTTCTTCGTAGCGACCCTGCTCCATTAGATACTCGTTGGCCGTACTTGCCGTGCGACCGATTGCTTCCCGCTTCGAGAATGATCGCAGGTAGAGGCCGCTCTTGAGAGCAACGTCCGTTATGGAGAAACATTGGCGCATCCATTCTTCCCGCGCGGGAAGAGCGCCGCTGGTTGTCTCTAGGTTGATGATGCGGCCGTTTTCATTGCTGTAGCGCACGAACAGGTGGTCCGGAGCGCTTGAAAGCGCGACAGCAAGCCCTAGCCGCTCGGCGAGGATCAGGTAGAGGATCGGCATGGAGACGCATTGCCCCAGCCGGGTCCGCAAATAATTTGAGAGCAGCTTGCGACAAATTCCTTGTCCAAGCGGATCGTCATGATCATAGGAAAAGGGCCGGTGCTCATTCCAAGGGCCGCTTCGATAAATCAGCTTGTGGAGCGCGTTGAGCTTGGCGTTGTCGCGGGCGCTCGCCCCGGCCAGCTCTCTTGCTCTTTCCGTCAGCCCGTCCAGCTCCGCCAACACCCATTGTTCATCGATCGAAGGATCGATGATCCTGTCGAACGCGATCTTCGCCCTCGCATAATCCAGTTTGTCGTGCGGCAGGGACAGCACCGCCTCCACGGCTGCGACGGCGTCCGACATGTTCTGCTCCTTTCGAGTGAAGTGAACAGAAAAAGAACAAGTGAAATCCTATTTTGCAATGGCCGTGCTGTTTGCCTCCTAGGAACAGCCGTCGCGGCAAAGCCGCGCCGTCGATCGGCGCTTCGGCCGCAGGCCGGCCCGGCGCGACTCTTCGCGCTGCTTCGTTGCGCTCGGCGCGCCTCGGCTAAAAATCGCTGTTGGCAAATCGCCTTCTGCGCGGCTATCAGGCGCGCCAAGCCGCTGTTGGGGGCACCTCAGGGGCGGCGTGCTTGACCTGCTTCCGTCGTTCCTGGCGGGCGGCGGGTTTTCCGCACATCCAGTTTGAATCGCGCTCGAAGGATCATGATGGCGACGGCCCAACATACCGATGACACGGTCACGCAGGGGGAGGGCGAAGGCGTCCGCCGCCGCGACTTCATCAATATCGCAGCGGTAAGCTTCGCCGGCGTCGGCGGCCTTGCCGTGGTCTATCCGCTGGTCAACCAGATGAACCCGTCGGCGGACGTACTGGCGCTCGCATCCACCGAAGTGGACATCAGCCAGATCCAGCCCGGCCAGGCGATCAAGACGATCTGGCGAAAGCAGCCGGTCTTCATCCGCAACCTCACGCCGCAGGAAGTGCAGCAGGCCAATGCCGTGCCCTCGGGCGACCTTCGCGATCCGCAGTCGCTGGCCGAGCGGACCAAGGAAGGAAAGGCCAACTGGCTCATCACTCTCGGCGTTTGCACGCATCTTGGCTGCGTGCCGCTCGGCGCGGCACCGGGCGAGAATAAGGGCGAATATGGCGGCTATTTCTGCCCCTGCCACGGTTCGCACTACGACACCGCCGGCCGCATCCGCAAAGGACCGGCTCCCAAGAATCTCGAAGTGCCGGAATACAGCTTCGTATCCGACACCGTGGTCCAGATCGGCTGAGGTAAATCAAGATGGGCTTTCCCTGGGCACAGCAATACGAACCCAAGCACCCGTTCATGCGGTGGATCGACGAGCGGCTTCCCTTGCCTCGCCTCGTCTACAACAGCGTCGGCGGCGGCTATCCGGTGCCGCGCAACCTGAACTATTTCTGGAATTTCGGCGTCCTCGCCGGGATCGCGCTCGGCATTCAGATCATCACCGGTATCATCCTGGCGATGCACTATGCGCCGGCGGGCGACATTGCGTTCAACTCGGTCGAGCACATCATGCGCAACGTCAACCAGGGCTGGCTCCTCCGCTACGCCCATGCGAACGGCGCAAGCTTCTTCTTCATCGTCACCTATATCCACATCTTCCGCGGCCTTTATTACGGATCGTACAAGGCGCCGCGCGAGATGGTGTGGCTGCTCGGCCTCGTTATTTTCCTTCTGATGATGGCGACCGCCTTCATGGGATATGTGCTTCCCTGGGGGCAGATGAGCTTCTGGGGAGCGAAGGTGATCACCGGCCTGTTCGGCGCCATCCCGCTGATTGGCGAGCCGATCCAGACCTGGCTGCTCGGCGGCTTCGCGCCAGATAATGCGGCGCTGAACCGCTTCTTCTCGCTTCACTATCTGCTGCCGTTCGTGATCGCGGGCGTGGTCATCCTCCACATCTGGGCGCTGCACATTCCGGGTTCGAGCAACCCGACCGGCGTCGACGTGAAGACGCCGCAGGACACGGTGCCCTTCCATCCTTATTACACCGCGAAGGACGGCTTCGGGCTCGGTATCTTCCTGATCGCCTTCGCGATCATGCTCTTCTTCGCGCCTAACTATCTCGGCCACGCGGACAATTACATTCCGGCCAACCCGCTGGCGACGCCGGCGCATATCGTGCCCGAATGGTATTTCTGGCCGTTCTACGCGATCCTCCGCGCCTTCACGGTGGACTTCATCCTGCCGGCGAAGCTGTGGGGCGTGATCGCGATGTTCGCCTCGATCCTGCTGCTCTTCTTCCTCACCTGGCTCGACCGCTCGCCGGTTCGCTCAGGCAGCTACCGGCCGACCTTCAAGATGTTCTTCTGGATACTGGTCGCCGACGTGCTGATCCTCGGCTGGTGCGGCGGTCTTCCGGCGGAAGAGCCCTATGTGATGATCTCGCAGCTCGCGACCATCTACTACTTCGCGCACTTCCTGATCATTCTTCCGCTCATCGCGAAGTTCGAAAAGCCGCTGCCGCTGCCGACCTCCATCTCGGCAAGCGTCCTTCACGGCGAGGCGGAAGAAGCCGCGCCGCTCGGCACCAACAAGACGGCCACCCGGGCGAAGCGCACGCGCGCCGCACCGGCTGAATAAGGGGTAAGACTGGTCATGGTTCGTTTGATTGGCGCCCTGGTCGGCCTGGGCTTCATCCTGGTCCTGGTGATCTCGCTCATCACCGGCGCGGTGAGCTTCGTCACGGAGCCGCCGGCGGAGACCGTCGAGCACAAGTTCCACAAGGAGCCGAAGGACGTCGCTTTCTCGACCGACGGTCCGTTCGGCCGTTTCGACCGGCAGCAGCTACAGCGCGGCTTCCAGGTCTATAAGGAAGTCTGCGCCGCCTGCCACGGCCTCAACCTCGTCGCGTTCCGCAACCTGGCGGACCTCGGCTATGAGGAGCCGGAGATCAAGGCGATCGCCGACCAGTGGCAGATCGAGGTTCCCTCGATCGACCCGAACACGGGCGAAGCCAACACGCGGAAGGCGATCCCCGCCGACCGTTTCCCGAGCCCCTATCCCAATGAAGTAGCGGCGCGCGCGGCCAACAACAATGCGATGCCGCCCGATCTTTCGCTGATCACCAAGGCGCGGCACGGCGGCGGTGCGTACATCTACTCGCTGCTGACGGGCTATCAGAACCCGCCCGCCAACCTTCCGCCCGAGGCGCGGCCGGGGCAGGGGCTGCACTTCAACCCCTATTTCCCGAACCTCAACATCGCCATGCCGCCGCCCATTACCGCTGACGGTCAGGTGACCTATGCGGATGGGACCGCCGCGACCCGCGACCAGATGGCGAAGGACGTATCCGCCTTCCTTATCTGGACGGCCGAACCGAACCTCGAAAGCCGTCACCGGACGGGCATCGCGGTGCTGTTCTTCCTGCTGATCGCGACGGTGCTCGCCTACATGGCGTACCAGAATATCTGGCACTCCAATCGCGGCCGGACGGTGCGGCCGGAAGGCCCGCTGGACCCGGAGAACCAGGCGAAGAGCAAGGCGGCGAAGCGCAAGGCGGGGATCGAGGGCTGAGGCCGGCCGCCATGGCCGACGGCAACGACGATCTCCGCGCGCTGATCCGCACTGTTCCGGACTTTCCGAAGGCCGGCATCCAGTTTCGCGACATCACCACTCTTCTGCTCGACGCGGACGGCTTCGCCGCCGCGGTCGAGCGGATGGCGGCGGCTTTGGATGAGGTGCCCGACCTAATCGCCGGCATCGACGCCCGCGGCTTCGTCTTCGCCGCGGCGCTCGCCCAGCGCCTCCACCGCGGCCTCCTCCTCATCCGCAAGGACGGGAAGCTTCCCGGCGAGACCATCGCCGAGGAATATGCGCTGGAATATGGTACCGACCGCCTCGCCATGCATATTGACGCCTGCGCGCCGGGCGCGAAGGTGCTGCTGGTCGACGATCTCATCGCGACCGGCGGAACCGCCCTTGCCGGCGTGAAGCTGTTGCGGAAGGCTGGGGCGGTGGTGTCCGGTGCCTCCTTCGCTATCGACCTCGTCGAGCTCGGCGGCGCCGACCGGCTCCGGGCGGAGGGGGTGCCGGTCCACGCGCTCCTCGCCTACGAGGGCCATTGAGGCTCGATCTCCGGCGTTAAGCCGCCATTCAAGCCATTCGGCGGCTTAGTCTCTCTATTCACTATCTTTTTCTGGAGAGTCGCCCCCATGCTCGCCCCCCGTCTTCGCAATGCGATACTCGCAGCGTCCGCTTCCCTCACGCTCGCCGGCTGCGGCTTCGGCACCAGCTACGGCTATGGCGGCCTGTCCGTCGGCGTCAGCACCGGCGGCTATTACGATCCCTATTACGGCTACGGCCGGTACGGGAGCCGCTACGGCCGCTACGGCGGCCGCTATTACGATCCTTATTACGGCTGGTATGGCAATTATTATTATCCGGGCACCGGCCTCTACGTCTACGACCGCTATGGCAGCCGCTACCGCTGGAACGACAGCCAGCAGCGTTACTGGGAGAGCCGCCGCGCCCGTCTTTCGGCCGAGGACCGCCGCGAGATCCGCGACAACTGGCAGGCATTCCGGCAGGAGCGCCAGCAGGACCGGAGCGCCGTCCGCGCCGAGCGTCTGGAGAACCGTCAGCGGCTTCAGAGCGGCGCCATCACCCGCGAGCAGTTCCGGCAGGAGCGGCGCGAGACGCGCCGCGAAGCTCGCGCCGAGCGTCGCAGCGACCGGCAGGAGCTTCGCCGCGAGAACCGGCGCGACCGCCGCGACTGACCGTGGAGGGCGGCTCGCCTAGGCGGGCCGCCGCCGCATCAGCACGATCGAGGTGAAGGTCAGCACCGGCACATCGTCCTGGTTGAAGACGGTGACGGCGGTACGGAAGGAGCCAATCTCCGGTTTCGACCGCGACGGCCGCACCTCGACGATCTCGCTCTCAACGCGCAGAGTATCCCCCGGATAAACCGGCTTCAGCCAGCGGAGCTCGTCCACGCCCGGCGACCCCAAACCCGCCTGCTCCGTCGCCACGACATTCTCGGCGATCATCGCCATCGTCATCGCGCAGGTATGCCACCCGCTCGCGGCGATCCGCCCGAAATGCGTCTTCGCCGCCGCCTCGTCCGACAGGTGGAACGGCTGCTTGTCGTACTTGGAGGCGAATGCGATCACCTCCTCGCGCGTCACATGATAGCTGCCGAACGAGGCTCTCTGTCCGACTTCGATATCTTCGAGGTAGATCATTGCCGTCTCCCGTTCCGCTTGCGGTACGGGCGGGAAGATGTGAACTCAAGTAGCACAGAGTGGGGGCGTAATGGGTTCGGAGAGCGACGGGGCGAAGATTATCCGCATTGCCGCGGCTCTGATCGAAGATGGTGAGGGGCGGCTGCTCCTTGTCCGCAAGCAGGGAACCGGGGCCTTCATGCAGGCGGGCGGCAAGATAGAGGCGGACGAGGCGCCGCACGATGCGCTCTGCCGCGAACTGGAGGAAGAGTTGGGGGTGGCTCTAAGTGCGGGCGAGGGCATTCCGCTCGGCACCTTCACCGCGCAGGCGGCGAACGAGCCCGGTCACCTCGTGTCGGCGGAAATCTTCCGCGTCAGCATGTCCGGCACTGTTGTGCCTGCCGCGGAGCTTGCAGAGGCGCGTTGGGTGACACTCGCAGAGGCGCGCGAACTCACGCTGGCGCCGCTCACTCGCGACAAGGTGCTGCCGCTGTTCGAAAGCCTGCTTAGACGTTAAACCGGAACAGCATCACGTCGCCGTCCTTGGTGACGTAATCCTTGCCCTCGGAACGGAGCTTGCCTGCATCCCGCGCGCCGCTTTCGCCGCCGTGTTTTACGAAGTCGTCAAAGGCGATCGTCTCCGCGCGGATGAAGCCGCGTTCGAAATCGCTATGGATGACGCCCGCCGCCTGCGGCGCCTTTGACCCCTTCTCCACCGTCCACGCGCGGGCCTCCTTCGGCCCAGCCGTGAAGAAGGTAATAAGGTCGAGCAATTCGTAGCCGGCGCGGATGATGCGGCTGAGGCCGGTTTCTTCAAGGCCCAGGTCGCGCAGGAATTCGGCGCGATCCTCCTGCGGCATGGTGGCGATCTCGGCCTCGATCGCCGCGGAGATGATGACCGCTTTCGCACCCTCGGCGGCAGCTTTCTCGAACACGCGGGCGCTGTGGGCATTGCCGGTCGCGGCTTCGCCTTCGTCGACGTTGCAGACGTAGAGGACGGGCTTGGCCGTCAGCAGCTGCGCCCGCTCCAGCGCCTTCCGTTCCTCCTCGTCCTTCGGCTCCGTCAGCCGCGCCGGCTTGCTCTCCCGCAGCAGCTCCAGCGCCTGCCCGAGCACGCTCGCCTGGATCTTGGCCTCTTTGTCACCCTGCTGCGCCTTCTTGGCCAGGGCCGGCACACGCTTCTCAAGGCTTTCAAGGTCCGCCAGCATCAGCTCCGTCTCAACCGTCTCCGCATCCGCAATCGGATCCACGCGCCCCTCGACGTGCGTCACGTCGCCGCCTTCGAAGCAGCGCAGCACGTGGACGATCGCGTCCACCTCGCGGATGTTGCCGAGGAACTGGTTGCCGAGCCCTTCGCCCTTCGATGCACCGCGGACGAGGCCGGCAATGTCTACGAACTCAAGCTGCGTCTCAATGATGTTCGCGGAGCCCGCAATCTTCGCGATCTCCTGCAGCCGCGGATCGGGCACCGCCACGCGGCCGACATTGGGCTCGATCGTGCAGAAGGGATAATTGGCCGCCTGCGCCGCCGCAGTCTCTGTCAGCGCATTGAACAAGGTCGACTTGCCGACATTCGGCAGCCCCACAATCCCGCAACGAAAACCCATTTCCTAAATCCGATAGTTGAAGCTGATGCTGATGCGCTCGCCCTTGCCTGTGCCGGGGACGACCTCGTGACGCAACCAGCTTTCCCACAGGAAGATGCTTCCGGGCTTCGGCTCCGCATAGACGAAGGTGCGGAGGCCCTCCGGCGCATCCTCCCGCCGCGGGGGCGCAGCCATCATCATCGGCAGGCGCGGGTCCTCGAGTTTTAGGGCGCCGGAGCCCGGCGGCACCGCGACGTAGATTGTGCCGGAAACGACGCTGTGCGGGTGGATGTGGCCGGAATGGATGCCGCCGGGCTTCAGGACATTGACCCACAGACTGTCGAGTTTCAGGCGGCGGCCGCCGAGATCAAAAGCGCAGTCGGCGGCGAAGCCGGCGACATGGCGGTTCAGCAGCCGAACGAGATCGCTGAAGCGCGGGTCGCGGCTCGGAAGGTCGTTGAGGGACGCGTAGCTCGTATAGCCGCGATAGCCGTGCGCCTTCGACCAGCGCCGCCCCGCCTCATCCTCCTCCGCCAGCATCCGGCAGGCCTCGTCCAACTCGGCGAGCAGTTCGGGCGCGGCAAGGTCGCCCTCATAGAAGCGGGTGGCGAACAGGGAGCGGCTCGGCATCGTGCTTCGCTAGCGCAGCGCACGGCAAAGCGCGAGCGTCGGACATGAAAAAGCCGCGGGCGCTTCGGACGCCCGCGGCTCGTTGATCTCGGTTGGCGGCTTAGAGGCCGAGCACCGAGATGATGCTGTCGATCAGGCCGGTTTGCCGGTTGACGCGGTAGATGTTATCGTCCTCGTACCGGTAGTTGTAGACGCCGCTGTCATAGTAGCGGTCCTGATACTGCGCCGGGATATTGTAACGCGACAGGTAGCTCGGCAGCCGCTGGCCGACGGCGTACTTTTTCGCCTGGCCGGGCGGGAGACAGCCGTTATTCTTCTTGGCAAGGCCCGGCGGGCAGTTTCCCATGCGGCGCTCGCCGAAAGCGGAATTGTAGAAGCCGCCGCGGTCGAGGCCGCGATCCTGCTTATGGTTCTGGTGCTTGGCAGCCTTGTGCCCGCCATGGCCGTTGCCGGGCTTCGCCGCCGCGGGCGCCGCAGCCGTCACGGCAAGCGCCGCAAAAGCGAGAACGATCGTCTTCATGGGAAACTCCTCATCCCTGTTCTTGTGGGATGGGTATGCGGGAGACGGCTTTATCGGGACCTTAACCGCCTTGGCAGCCGATGTTCATAATGGAGGTGGAACTAATCGGCTCGGTTCACAGCCTTTGTGAGCGGCTCAAGCGCGGACAACAGTTCCGCGGGCGAGGCTGCAGTCCGCCCGTCAGGCCACTCGCCCTCGAATTCCGCTATCTCGATCCCGAGAACTTCTTCCGCAGCCAATATCTCGGCTGCGCGCCTTAGATCGTCGAAGTCGAGCCCGTTCTCCACCTGAAACTCGGTCGGCAGGAGGCCGGCGCTCATCACGTCGCAATCGAGGTGGATATAGACCGGGCGCCCAGCAACGGCCTCTCGCAATCGCTCGGCAAGCCGCTCCCCAGGCGGCACCACCCGAACTATGCCGGTATCGATCAGCGCCTGTTCGGAAGGATCGATGTCGCGCGATCCGACCAGGACGACATTGCGAAGGTCGAGGTCGTCGCCAAGGCCGGTCTGCCAAAGGCCGGCCGCACCGCTCAGGACCATGCCTCCGAGATAATTGGTGGTAGAATGCTCGGGCGTGTTGCTGTCCGCATGCGCGTCGAACCACACGATCAGCGCATCGGGCCGGTGTCTGGCGATCACTGGGATCGTAGCGAGGCCCGCCGCACAGCGGCCCAGCACCGTGAGAGGCCTCTCCTTCCGGCCCAGTACGTCCTCGATCCGTTGCGAGAGTAAGCGGAGCGCGGGAAGGGCGGCGGAAAGCTCCTCTTCCCATCCCACGCCAAGGTGCGGCTCAGGCCGGCCGATCTCCACCGGCGTTGATCCTGTCTGCCGGGCGAGCGCCTGGCCGAGCATATACGCGCCCGCCATTGCCCTATCATTCCGATCGCCGCACCGGCCGCGAAATATGGTGAGGTTGCTCTCGTTCACGTCGGTCGGCTGCATGAAGTGCTGCTGCCGCGTATCCCCCGAAAGCGCAAATCAATCCTGCAGCCGGAGCGCCACTTCGTTCATAAAGCGGGCGTCGTCACCGGTGGCGAGCCATTCGGCTTCGGCGGCAATGGCGCCCAGCATGTCGGCGAGGCGGTCCGTTTCCGCCTTCGCGTAATTGCCGAGAACATGGCCGGTTACCTTGTCCTTGTGGCCGGGGTGCCCGATGCCGATCCGGACGCGGCGGAATTCGTTGCCGATATGCTGCTCGGTGGATCGAAGGCCGTTATGTCCGGCGGTGCCGCCGCCGGTCTTCACCTTTACCTTGAAGGGGGCGAGATCGAGCTCGTCGTGGAAGACGGTGACGTCGCCGAAGCCGCGCTTGAAGAAGCGCATCGCTTCGCCGATCGCCTGGCCGGACTTGTTCATGAAGGTCGCTGGCTTCAGGATCAAGATGCGCGTGGAGCCGATCCGACCCTGCTGCGCCCAGCCATGAAAGGCTTTCTTCGGTGGCTCGAAATTGTGGGTTTCGGCAATGGCGTCTACCGCCATGAAGCCGACATTGTGCCGGTGCATCGCATATTGCGCGCCCGGATTGCCGAGGCCGACCCAGATCTGCATGGGCTCGAAATCCCCCCAATTCCCGGCCTCTTCGGCTTCGAGCGGCTGGCCCGGCACTTCCACGGCTTTCGCGCCGAAGAAATTGCCGAGCCAGCGCAGGAAGGACAAGAAGTCTTAGCCCTCTGAAGTCTCGGGAGGCGTCGAATCCTCTTCGCCGCCGGGGCCCTGCTCCGAAGGCACTTCGTCCGCGGGAACGTCGGCAGCGGCCGCATCGGCAGCTGCATCGGCTTCCTCGGTCGCGCGGGTGACGGTCGGCGGAGCGATCGTGGCGATGGTGAAGTCGCGGTCGGTGATCGCGGATTCGCTGCCCTTCGGCAGTACGACCGCCGAAATGTGAATGGAATCGCCGATCTCGCGGCCGGCGAGGTCGATCACGATATCGTCCGGGATCTCCGCGGCGTCGCAAATGAGCTCAAGCTCGTGACGGACGACGTTGATGACGCCGCCCTTGCGGATACCCGGCGCTTCTTCTTCATTGATGAAGCGGACGGGCACGTTGACGTGCACCTTCGAATGCTCGCCGATGCGCAGGAAGTCGACATGCAGCGGGCGGTCCGTCACCGGGTGGAACTGAACGTCCTTCGGCAGCGTGCGGTTGGCCTTGCCGCCGACGTCGATCATGATCACAGAATTCATGAAGTGGCCGGTGTTCAGCATCTTCATGAGGACCTTTTCCTCGACGTGGATGGCGAGGGGTTCCTGCTTTTCGCCGTAGATCACGGCGGGGACGCGGCCTTCGCGACGCATTGCACGGGAGGCTCCCTTGCCTGCCCGTTCGCGCGTCTCGGCCGACAGCGTAAGCTGTTCGCTCATGTGCATGTCTCCAAAACTTGGATTGATAAAAATCCGCCGCTCACGCCTCCAGGGATGACCATGAACGGGGAAGGGGCGGCCTCTATACGAAAGCTCTCGTGCGAGCAAGGGTGTGTCCAAGGAGGTCTTGCCGGGGGCCAAGACCTCCCACATCGGTATCAGAAGCCCCGTACGGTCGGAGCTTTCCCCTCCTTGCAAGCTTCAGCCCCCTTGGCGGAGGGCGACGCTTATTGCGTAACGCGCGCGCTCTTGATGCCGCGCTTCTGGAGCATGTCCTGAACGCTGCCCTTGCCCGCGAGGTGGCCCGCGCCGACGGCGACGAAGACGGTGCCGGGCTTGTCGAGCCGGTTGTCGATCCACTCCGCCCATTCGGCATTACGTTGGGTGAAGAGCAGGTCGTAAAGCTCCGGATCTTCGGCAAGGCCGTCGTTCATGATCTTGACGAGCCCGTCCGTGTCGCCCTTCGCCCAGGCGGTGAGCATCGGCGTCAGCGTCTCGTCGATCTTCGACATGCTGTCGAGCGTCTGGCCGAGGAACTTGATCTGCTGCGCCTCCGGCATCTTGTCGAACAACGAGAGCTGGAATTCCGTGCCCTCGAGTTCCCCGAGCGCCAGCTTCCTGTCAGTCGCCGCTTTCTTAAGGATCGTCTCCGGGCCATGCTCCGGCTTCAGGCCCAGCTTCATCGCAGCAACGCTGGTCAAGGTCATCGCCGCGAACCAAGGCTCCATCGGGTCCAGCGCTTCGCCTGGAATACCCGCGGTTTTCAGCTCCGCGTCGAATTTCGTCTTCACGTCCGGCGGAAGCTTGCTCGACAGCGTCCTGCCGGTGGAGTCCACCGCATATTTGACGACCAGCGGCTGAAGCTCGGCCGGATCGTCGGGGATCAGCGCTTCCAGAACCACTTCCTCGCTCTTGTCGAACGCGGCCTTGACCTCGTCGTTGAACCAGTCCTGCTTGCCGTCGAGCAGGTGGAAGGTGCCGAACAGATAGACGGTCGTATCCTCGTCCTTCACCACCCACATCGCGGGATCGGCGTCGGGAAGCGGCGCCTGCGCCATTGCGGGAGCGGAAACGGCGGCCAGCAGCGCGCCCAGGAGAAACTTCTTCATCATCATAAAACCCCTTTTGCCCTAATGATTTAACGGAAACGGTAGTAGAGAGTGGAGGCGGCCAGAGCCACCCAGAAAAGGATGAAAAGCGCCCAATGGATAGGCTCGGGGACGAAGCCGCCCTTCCAGAGCAGGAACCAAGTCGGATAGACGACGGCATAAGTGCCGCCCGCGACGCCCGCGGCCTTGTAGTGGACCTGCCGCTCGACCTCATCCATCTGCTTCGAGAGTGCGATGCTGCCGAACAGCATCGCCGCCAGATAAATGCCGGCGAGGATCAGGCAGATGGTGGGGGACCAAGGCTGCGACAGATCGAAATCCGTCTCGGCCATCGTCCAGCCGCCATAGGCCCCGGTGATCGTCCCCAGCACGAATAAGGTGCCGACGATCACGCCCCGTCGGCGCCTTTGCGCCCGCTCCATCTCCTCGCCCGCGCCGCGGCCCAGATCATCCACGACGCGCATCCTCGCCTTCGCCATCATTGAAGATATCCTCGATCTTGAGGCCGAACAGCCGGGCGATCTTGAATGCGAGGGGCAGCGACGGATCGTATTTTCCGGTTTCGATCGCATTCACCGCCTGGCGTGACACGCCGAGCCGGCCGCCAAGCTCCGCCTGGCTCCAGTCGCGTTCCGCCCTCAGCACCTTCAACCTGTTTTGCACCCAGCCCCCGACAGTCATCTGCTTTCTGCCTTGTCAGCAACACCTGACCTCATGTCAAGTGTACCTTACATATGCATACACGATTCGAGTATGTCAAGCTTCCATGACATCAAGTCATGTTAAGCTGACGCTGCTTTGGAGGAACCTACCCAATTCTCTCCGTGCCGACGCCTCTGGCGCGGAGCATCGTCTGGACACTGTCGGTACCGCCCAGATGCCCGGCGCCCACCGCAACGAACACGGTGCCGGGCGTCTGAAGCCGCTCGCCGACCCAGTCGGCCCAGCGCGCATTCCGGTCGGAAATGATGGCCTTGTAGAGGCCGGGATCGCTGCCGATCCCCTGTTTCACCAGCCGCGCCAAACCTTCGGCATCGCCGCTCGACCAGGCGTTCATCATCGGCTGCAGGCGGCTGCGCGAAGTGACGTTGGCGTCCAAAGTCTGCTTCATGAAGGCAAGCTGGCTCGTCTCCGGAAGCGCGTCCATCATGCGGATCTGGTCTTCCGCGCCTTCAAGCTCGCTCACCTTCTTGCGGGCGTAAGTCGCGGCCCTCTTCAGCACCGCCTCGGTGCCGATCCCAGTCTTCAGACCGAGCTTCTGGCCGCTATAGGCCGTCAGCACCATCGATGCGAACCAGGGCTCCAGCCGCTCCATGTTCCGCGCAGGAAGCCCGATCGTCCCTACCTCCCGCGCGAACTGCGCCCGAAGCTCGGGCGTCAGTCTGCTCGACAGCGTCCGCCCGAGCGGGTCCACCGCATACTTCATCACGATCGGCCGCAGGTCGGCAGGATTTTCAGGCAGATCCGCCTCCAACACCAGCTCGGACGAGGCGTCGAACGCGCTCCTCACCTCGCCGTTGAACCAGTCGTGCCGGCCGTCGAGCAGGTGGATCGTCCCGAACAGATAGATGGTCGTGTCCGCGTCCTTCACCACCCACAGGGCAGGGTCCGCATCCATGACCGGCGCATTGGCCGGAGCGGCGACAGGTATGGCGGCCGCCGCAGCCAGTGCGGCAAGCAACTTCTTCAGCTTCATCAGATCCAACCCCCCGGCGAATCAAGGGGAGCGTAACCCGGCTATCCGGTTGGACGAAGCGCTATTTTGAAGCTTTTTTACTGCACCCGGACGACTCGGATTCCGCGGCCTTCCAGCATCCGCTGAACCGACTCGTTTCCGGCCAGATGCCCGGCCCCGACCGCCACCAAAGTGGTGCCCGGCCGGTCGAGCCGTTCGTCGATCCATTCCGCCCAGTTACGGTTGCGGCGGAGGAGCAGGGCGTCGCGCAGCTCCGGCGATTCCTTGAGGTCGGCGTCGAACGTCCGCGCGATCCCTTCCACGTCGCCCGTGCTCCAGGTGCGGAGCATCTCGGCGAACTGCCGCCGCACTTCCTCCGGATCGTCGAGCACGCCCATCAGGAACTTGCGCTGCGCATCCTCCGACAGCCGGTCGAAATAGCCGAGCTGCTCCTCGACCGTCTCGAGGCCAAGCACCGGCCGCGACCTCTGCTTGTACGTGCCCTCCAAGCCCTTCTCGACGCCCAGTTCCGGGTTCAGCCCCAGCGAGCGGAAGGTCGCGCCGGACAAAGCCATCGCCGCCGCCCAAGTCTCCAGCCGGTCCAATGCCGCCATCGGCGCTCCGCTGGCCTTGATGACCCACTCCAGATCGTCCCGCCGGTCCGCGGGCACCCGCTCCAGGATGGGCGGCAGCCCCGGCGAAGTGCCGATCTGCGCCATCGTCCGCGCCGCCGCCATCTGGTCGCCGATCAATGTCTCGATGACGAGTTCGTCCGAAGCCGCGATCGCCTGTTCGAGCGCCGGCGTCCGCCACTGCGTCCCCTCCGGAAGCATATGGAACGTGCCGAACAAATAGATTGTCGTGTCCGCGTCCGAGACCTTCCACAGAGCCGGTCCCGTTCCCGCCGCCGCCGCACTCCGCGGCTGCGGCACGGTCGTACAGGCGGCAGCGCCCAGAGCCGCCACCGCGGCCACGGCGTTTCGAAGCTTGGTCCAGATCACGCGCACTCTCCTTCGCCCGCTTCCTTGACCCGTCCCAAACCATCCGTCAAAGCGAAACCTCTCCTTTACCCGCACGCGCATGAAGGCCGATCTTGAGCGACCGACCTCTCTCTTTCCAGAAGCTGATCCTCACGCTCCACGATTATTGGAGCGACCAGGGCTGCGTCATCCTTCAGCCCTATGACCTCGAAATGGGGGCAGGGACCTTCCACCCGGCCACCACGCTCCGCGCGCTCGGCCCCAATCCGTGGAAGGCGGCCTATGTCCAGCCCTGCCGCCGCCCGACCGACGGCCGCTACGGCGAGAACCCGAACCGGCTCGGCCATTATTATCAATATCAGGTGATCCTGAAGCCGAGCCCGCCCGATCTTCAGCAGCTTTATCTCGGCTCGCTTGCGGCGATCGGCATCGATTTCACCAAGCACGATATTCGCTTCGTCGAGGACGATTGGGAAAGCCCCACGCTCGGCGCCTGGGGCCTCGGCTGGGAAGTCTGGTGCGACGGCATGGAGGTGACGCAGTTCACCTATTTCCAGCAGGTCGGCGGCTTCGATTGCAAGCCGGTCGCGGGCGAACTCACCTACGGCCTCGAACGCCTCGCTATGTACATCCAGGGCGTCGACAACGTCTTCGACCTCCAGTTCAACGATACCGGCGTCACCTACCGCGACGTCTTCCACGAGAATGAGGTGGAATTCAGCGCCTATCATTTCGAAACGGCGAACACGGAAACCCTGTTCGAAGGCTTCCGCAAGGCCGTGGCCGAATGCGAGAATTGCCTTGGCGCCAAGCTCCCGCTTCCCGCCTACGACCAAGCGATCAAGGCCAGCCACATCTTCAACACGCTTCAGGCCCGCGGCGTCATCTCCGTCGCCGAACGCCAAGCCTATATCGGCCGCGTCCGCGACCTCGCCAAAGGCGCCTGCGCCGCCTGGATGGAAAAGAACGGGTGGGCGGCATAATGGCCGACTTCCTTCTCGAACTTCTGTCCGAAGAAATCCCAGCCCGCATGCAGGCGAAGGCGGAGACGGACCTTGCGCACCTGTTCACCGAACAGCTCAGCCAGGCGGGTCTAAAGGCGGAGGCGATCGAAACCTACTCCACACCCCGCCGCCTCGCCCTGATCGCCCGCAATCTTCCGGCCGAAACCGCAGAGATCAGCGAGGAGGTCAAGGGCCCGCGCTCGTCGGCGCCGCCGCAGGCGCTCGAAGGCTTCCTCCGCAAGACCGGCCTCACGCGCGAGCAGCTGGTCGAGCGCGACGGCGTCCTCTTCGCAATCATAGACAAGCCCGGCCGCAGCACCGCCTCCGTGCTGGCTGAAGCCGTTCCTGCCGTAATCCGCGCCTTCCCCTGGCCAAAGTCGATGCGCTGGGGCGCGGCCTCCGTCTCCACCGAAAGCATCCGCTGGGTGCGCCCGCTGCAGGGCATCGTCGCGCTGCTCGGCGAGGAGATCGTGGACTTCGAAGTCGCCGACGTCCGGTCGGGCGCGGCAACCGTCGGCCACCGCTTCCACCATCCCGGCATCATCACCATCGGCAGCGCCAACGATTATGCGGAAAAGCTCCGCGCCTGCCACGTCATCATCGATCCTGCCGAGCGCCGCCGCATCATCGCAGAAGGCGCGGCAGCGGCCGCTTCGGCCGCCGGGCTGACGTTGGTCGAGGACGAAGGCCTGCTCGCGGAAAATGCCGGCCTCACCGAATGGCCGGTGCCTTTGCTCGGAAGCTTCGACAGAAGCTTCCTCGACGTCCCGCGCGAGGTGATCCAGCTCACCATGCGCACCAACCAGAAATATTTCGCCTGCACCGACGCGGACGGAAATCTGGCGCCGAACTTCATCTGCACCGCCAACATCGAAGCCTCCGACGGCGGCGCGGCCATCGTGGCTGGCAACGAGAAAGTCCTCGCCGCCCGCCTCTCCGACGCGAAGTTCTTCTGGGAACAGGACCTCAAGGTTCCGCTCGAGGAGCAGGCCAAAAAACTCGACCAGATCGTCTTCCACGAAAAGCTCGGTACTGTCGCCGACAAGGTGGAACGCGTCGCCAAACTGGCCCGCTGGCTGGTGGACGAGGGGATCGTCAAAGGCGCGGACGCCGATCAAGCCGAACGCGCCGCCCGCCTCGCCAAGGCCGACCTCGTCACCGGCATGGTCGGCGAATTCCCCGAGCTTCAAGGCGTAATCGGCGGCTATCTCGCGCGCGCTCAAGGCGAGCCCGACGCCGTCGCCGACGCCGTCCGCGACCACTATAAGCCGCTAGGACAGGGGGACGAGGTGCCGACCGCCCCGGTAACGATGGCGGTGAGCCTAGCGGACAAGTTTGATACGCTCTTTGGGTTCTTTAAAGAGCAAATGCCTCCCACGGGTTCTAAGGATCCGTTCGCTTTGCGTAGGGCAGCGCTTTCAGCTGTCCGGCTCATTCTTGAGAACCAGCTTAGGCTACGCCTACCGATCGGGTTATTGGCAGCAGGATATCGGTATTATCAGCAGGGTTCGCAGGCGAAGGTGAAGGCATTAGCGACCGACATCTTCTTTGGCTTCGAACAGTTGCATGGAGTCTCTCCCACTACAGATCAGTTCGTCAGGATGATGGACGCAAGGTTCGGAGAACTTAGGCTGCGGGAAGCGTCTCCAACGGATGCGGATGCTTTGAACCATCTCCTGGACTTCTTCGCCGACCGCCTCAAAGTTCAGCAGCGCGAAGCAGGCGTACGCCACGATCTGATTGATGCGGTGTTCGCTCTCGGCGGCGAGGACGATCTTGTCCGCTCGCTCGCTCGGGTGAAGGCGCTGCAGGCCTTCGTCGAGACGCGGGAAGGCGCTGATCTCCTCGCCGGCTACAAGCGCGCGGCCAATATCCTGAAAAAGGAGGATTGGGACGCGGACGCGGCGGAGCAGAATGAACTTTCCTACATGCCGGAGAAAGAGGAAGCTGACCTCATTTCGGCGCTCGATGCCGCGGAACCCAAGGCGAAAGCTGCGGTTGAAGCCGAGGATTTCGGCGCTGCAATGGCGGCGCTCGCAAGCCTCCGCGCGCCGGTCGATGCATTTTTTGACAAGGTGACCGTGAATGATCCCGATCCGGCCAAACGCGCTGCGCGCCTTAGCCTTCTCGCCCGCATGCGCGCCGCCGTTCACCGCGTTGCGGATTTCTCGAAGATCGAAGGGTGAGCCGACACGGGCGCGCATGCGCAAAAATGGCCTAAGCTACGGAAAATCATTTCCATAACTGCTGGAAGTTTACGGAAAAGGCGGCGTACCCCATGAACATCGTGAATTTCGGACGTGGAGCACGGGCATGACGCGCTACGTCTACCGCTTCGGCGGCGGCGCTTCCGACGGTGAGGCCGGGAACAAGAACCTACTCGGCGGCAAGGGCGCGAACCTAGCCGAAATGGCCTCGATCGGCCTGCCGGTGCCACCGGGCTTCACGATCAGCACAGAGATGTGTGCCCGTTATTATGAGGAGGGCGAGCGCTTCCCCGACAGCCTTCGCGCCGAAGTCGCGGAGGGCATTGAGCATATCGAGCGGATCACCGGCAAGAGCTTCGGCGATGCGGCCGATCCGTTGCTCGTCTCCGTCCGCTCCGGCGCCCGCGTGTCGATGCCGGGGATGATGGACACCGTCCTCAACCTCGGCCTCAACGACGCGACGGTGGAGGGACTTGCCGCCGCGTCCGGCGATCCGCGCTTCGCCTGGGACAGCTATCGGCGCTTCATCCAGATGTATTCGGACGTGGTGCTCGGCCTCGATCACGGTGCGTTCGAGGAAGCGCTGGAGATCGCGAAGGAGGATAAGGGCGTCCACCTCGACACGGACTTGGACGCCGACGACTGGCAGCGCCTCACCCGCCGCTACAGGGAATTGGTCGAGGAACTTTGGGGCAAGCCCTTCCCGCAGGACGTGCATGAACAGCTATGGGGCGCAATCGGCGCGGTATTCGGATCCTGGCAGTCGGAACGCGCCAAGGTATATCGCCGCCTGAACAACATTCCTCACGATTGGGGGACCGCCGTCAACGTCCAGGCGATGGTGTTCGGCAATATGGGTGACACGTCCGCCACCGGTGTCGCCTTCACCCGCGATCCGTCCAAGGGCGACCGCGCTTATTACGGCGAATATCTGATCAACGCGCAGGGCGAGGACGTCGTCGCGGGCATCCGCACCCCGCAATATCTCACGCGGAGCGCGCGCGAGGCGGCGGGGGCGAAGGCGCTCTCGATGGAAGAGGCGATGCCTGAGGTCTATGGCGAGCTCGCCCGCGTCTTCGACCTGCTCGAACGCCACTATCGCGACATGCAGGACATTGAGTTCACCGTCGAACGCGGCAAGCTGTGGATGCTCCAGACCCGCAGCGGCAAGCGCACCGCCAAGGCGGCTCTGAAGATCGCCGTCGACATGGCGCAGGAAGGGCTGATCACGGAGGAGGAAGCGGTGCTCCGCGTCGATCCGCAGGCGCTCGACCAGCTCCTCCACCCGACGCTCGATCCGAATGCCGATCGCAACGTCGTTGCCAAGGGCCTGCCGGCGTCACCGGGCGCAGCTTCCGGCCAGGCGGTGTTCGACGCCGACACGGCCGAGCGGCTGAAGGGCCAGGACCGGGACGTGATCCTCGTCCGCATCGAAACCAGCCCCGAGGACATTCACGGCATGCACGCGGCGCGTGGCATCCTCACCGCACGAGGAGGCATGACCAGCCACGCAGCGGTGGTGGCGCGCGGCATGGGCCGCCCCTGCGTCTCCGGCGCGGGCAGCATCGCCATCGACTATCGGGCGAGGATAATGCGGGTCGCCGGGCACGAGGTGCGCGAAGGCGATGTGATCACCATCGACGGCTCGACCGGCGAGGTGATGCTGGGCGCGGTGCCGACCGTTCAGCCGGAGCTGGTCGGCGACTTCGCGGTGCTGATGGAGTGGGCCGACAAGGTCCGCCGCCTCCGCGTCCGCACCAATGCGGAAACGCCGCTCGACTGCCGCACCGCGCGGGAATTCGGCGCCGAGGGCATCGGCCTCTGCCGCACCGAGCATATGTTTTTCGATGCCGAGCGGATCACCAACGTCCGGCAGATGATCCTTGCCGACAATGAGGCCGGCCGCCGCGCCGCGCTCGCCAAATTGCTCCCCGCCCAGCGTGGCGATTTCGAAGAGATTTTCCGGATCATGGCGGGGCTGCCCGTCACCATCCGCCTGCTCGATCCGCCACTCCACGAATTCCTACCGCACAGCGACGAGGAATTTGCTGAGGTCGCCTATGCCGCCGGCACCACGTCCGAGAAGCTCCGCACCCGCGCCGCCGAGCTGCATGAATTCAACCCGATGCTCGGCCATCGCGGCTGCCGGCTCGGCATCACCTATCCTGAAATCTACGAGATGCAGGCCCGCGCCATCTTCGAGGCTGCGGTTGCCGTCGCCAACGAGAGTGGCGAAGCGCCGATCCCTGAAGTGATGGTGCCGCTCGTCGCCACCAAGGCGGAGTTGAAGACGATCCGCGCGCTGATTGATCAGGCCGCCGAGGCGGTGTTCGAGGAGCAGGGGAGGCGGATCGACTATCTGGTCGGCACTATGATCGAGCTTCCGCGCGCGGCCTTGATGGCGGGCGAGATTGCCGAGGAAGCGCAATTCTTCAGCTTCGGCACCAATGATCTGACGCAGACGACCCTCGGCGTCAGCCGCGACGATGCCGGCCGCTTCCTCACCGAATATGTCGAAAAGGGCATCTTCGACCGCGACCCGTTCGTCAGCATCGACGTGGACGGCGTGGGTCAGCTCATCGGTCTTGCTGCCGAACGGGGCAGGGGAACCGCGCCTGGCCTGAAGCTCGGCATTTGCGGCGAGCATGGCGGTGATCCGGCCTCCATCGCCTTCTGCGAGGCAACGGGTCTCGATTACGTTAGTGCCTCGCCCTACCGCGTGCCGATCGCCCGGCTCGCGGCGGCGCAGGCGGCGCTGAAATCTAGGTCCGCGGCGGCGGCGTAGCGTCGCCGGCCCGGGCGCGGGCGGCGATCAGCTCGGCCTCATGATGCTTGTGCGAGCGCTCAAGCTCCGTGAGCCGCTTTTCCTGCTCGGCACGGATCCGCGACTCATCCTTGTACCGCCGCTTCCACTTGCGGCCGCTGCACATCATCAGGCCCAGGCACAGGCCGATCAGGAAAGCCAATCCGACGATGAACCACTCGGTCGTGCTCCAGGCCATTTGCATCCTCCGTAAATTCGTTACGGCGCTACAATCGGCGACGGGGCAGCCGGTTCCTTAGCGGTTGATGAAGGAATCGGAGATGTCGCACGCCGCCGGGCCAAGGATGACGATGAACAGCACCGGCAGAATGAACATAATGAGCGGTACCGTCATAATGGCGGGAAGCCGCGCCGCTTTCTCCTCTGCCCGCATCATGCGCTCGTGCCGGAACTCGGCCGACAGCACCCGAAGGGCCGACGCGAGCGGCGTGCCATATTTCTCCGTCTGAATCATGGTCGTTACGACGCCCCGAACAGCTTCAAGGTCGATACGCTTGGCAAGATTCTCGAACGCCAACCTACGTTCGGTGAGGAACCCTAATTCAATCGAGGTAAGCGCGAATTCGTCGCCGAGTTCGGGATAAGCCTTACCCAGTTCGCGCGCCACGCGGCTGAAGGACGCGTCGACCGTAAGGCCGGCTTCGGCGCAGATCACCATCAGGTCGAGCGCGTCGGGAAGCCCCTTGCGGATTTTAGCGCTGCGCTTGGTGATCTTGTTCTTCAGAAAGACGTCCGGCGCCTTATACCAGCCGATGATCTTGCCCGCGACGAATGCCGCCTTCTTGAGAGTTCCCCATTCTGGAAACCAGTCGAAGACCAGCACGCCAAGGATCGCGATGATGCCAAATACGAGCGGGAGAATGAAGCGGGCGAAGATAACGACAAAGGCGAGATCCTTTGACCGATATCCAGCCTGGAGCAGCTTTAATTGCGCCTTTTGAACTTGATCATCCTGCAGCATTTTGAACTTGCTGAGGAATGTCCGGACTCTATCTGTCGCTTCATGACGGTTAGTGATCTTCGCCCGCCGCTTTGAAGTGGAGGCAATGATGCCCGCTTTAAGCTGCTCGCGCCGCTCATTCAGCGCCTTCACCCGCTTCGCCATCGGATCACGAACGGTGGTGGCGGCATAAATTGCTACCAGCACCGCCATTGTCGCGACGGCAGAAAGCATCGTGGCCACCATGACCACGTCGATGCCTAGAAGTGTCGGGCCGCTCGCAGATGCCATCGAACTAAACGCCTTTTTCCACTAGATTTCGAAGTTGACCATCTTGGCCATCACAAACACGCCGATGCTCATCCACAGGATGCCCCCGAGCCCGGCAACGATGAGGCGCGGATCGGAAAAGAAGCCGCCCATATATCCCGGGTTCATCAAGTAGAGCAGGGTGAACACGGCAAAAGGAAGAATGCCGAGGATCATCGCCGAGGCCTTCGCTTCCGACGACATCGCCCGAATCTTCAGCTTCATCTGAGCGCGTTTGCGCAGCACGTCCGCAAGATTAGAGAGCGTTTCCGCAAGATTGCCGCCCGTTTCACGCTGGATTGCAAGCGTGATCACAAAGAATTGGAACTCGGGAGTACCTAACCGGTCTGCAGTGTCCTGGAGCGCACTCTCCATAGTGCGTCCGATCTTCATCTTGTCTGACACGGAGCGGAACTCGATGCCCACGGGTCCCGGAACTTCGCTCGCGACGATGCCGAGCGTTTCGGAGATGGGTAAGCCTGATCGGAGGCCGCGCACCATAAGCTCGATGGCATCCGGAAATTTGGAAGTGAACTGGTTGATCCGGCGTTTGATGAGGAAGCCCACGACGAAGTGGGGGATACCGAGACCGGCAAAGAGACCAACGAAGAGCCCTAGGATGAAGGGCAGTCCCTTCATCGTCAACAAGGTCATGACGAGGATCGCCAACCCGCCGCAAGCCATCAAATACTGTCCCAGCGTCCAGGAGCGGCCCGTACGGGACAAGCGGAGACGAAGAAGGGCAGGGTTCGGCAGAAGCCGCTTGGCTATGCCATCCATCTTGGTGTCGGAGCGGCCCGCGAGGATCCGCTTCATCTGAACCTGGGCTGCAACTTCCGAGGATTTACTGTGCCGTTCGCGCAGGCCTTCGAGCCGGCGCGCTTTTGCTTTCGCCGCCGATGGCCCGGCAAAGGCGAAGATGACGAGCCCAAGCATTGTGAACAATGCGCCGGCAATCATAATGATGGTAAAACTCGGCATCTTCCGTCGCCTCTGCTTCAGCCTGGCGCCAATTAAGCGGCCTCCGCCTCTTTCTTTTTCTTCGCCACAAATGACTTGAGTCCGAGCTTGCCGAGCAGCGATCCGCCAGCGGCCGCCCCTCCCTCGGCCTCACCGGCTGCGTCTACGGCGGAAACCGCCATGTTCATCAGCTGATTGAGCGGAGCACCGAGTTTGCCGGTGGTCGCCACCTTTGCCATCGGCTGACCCAGCTTCGCAGCCAGGGCCGCGGTCTTCGGATCGAACGGGATCACGACGTCCACCTTGCGCTCGATCGACTGTTCAAAGTCCTTCTTGCTGACCTCCTGCACGCCGGCGGCCTGCGTCTTGTTGGCGACCACCACCACGCGGCATTGAGGTGCATTAGCCTTGAGCCAGGAAAGGATCCTTATCGCGTCGCGTGTGGCCGCGAGGGTAAACTCCACGACGACGACCGCCACGTGGATGTCCTGCACAAGATGCGGGTGCTGGATCAACATCGGCCTGGGCAGGTCAATGACCATGCCTTCGAAGGCGTTTCGAAGCTCTTCCTGAAGCTGGTGAAAGGCGGCGCCATCGGTCAGCATTGGCTGATTGATTGGCGCCTCAGCGGACAGAACGCTCAGCTTCTCGTTTGCTCGAACCATAGCACGTTCGATGAAGAGGCCATCGATGCGGCTGGGGTTTTCGATCGCATCGGTAAGGCCTCGGCCCGGCTCGAGGTCTAGCGACAGTGCTCCAGTCCCGAAGTGCACGTCAAGGTCAAGGAGCGCGGTCGAACGACCGGCTTTCTCACCCATTAGCCAGGCAAGGGAAGATGCTAGAGTGGACGCGCCGACGCCACCGCGCGCGCCAATCACAGCCGTTGTTAGGTGCGGACGGTCCGCGACCGGATCGTTGCCGCGGGGGCCCGTGAGCGTGTGCTGGGCATGAGCAAAAGCCTCGCGCAGCTGATCTTGAGTAAAGGGTTTCAGCAGATAATCCTGAATGCCGCTTGCAACGAGATCCCGATAGAGCCGGACGTCGTTCACCTGTCCCGCCGCGATGACGACCGTACCGGGCTCGCAAACCTCGGCTAGCCCATTGATGTCGTTGAGCGGATCGCCCGATTCCGAGAGGTCGACGAACAGGATGTTCGGGCTTGCCGAGACGGAGAGAGACTGGACCGCATTACGGAGTCCACCCTTGTTCACCTTTTCGGGTGACCACCCGTGCTCGACGGCGACCGGACGGATGAGGTCCGCTGTGGCTTCGTCGCAGACGAAGGCGGTGAAGGGATCGCGAAGCGAAGCTTTGAAGGGCGCGTTCATTAGTTCACTCCAGGGGCTGCAACTGTACCGCCGGCTCCCGTGCCGGCGCGGTTGCGAAGGGCACGAACGGGCTTGGCGGCCGCATTGGGATCGGTGCCGGACCCGGCTTGGCCAAGCACCAGGTCAGTTGGATCGGCGACCATGGCCGCGAGGTTCTTGTTGTAGGCGCAGCCGTAATTGGAGTCGGTGGATACCGGCGCGCCCGACAATTGTGCGTATGACCAGTCCGGGCAGCTAGGCACAGCTGCGCTGGCGCGGCTTACGATCACGCGAATTGCGCCGGGTTGAACGGCACCCGCCGTGATCGGGCTTCCTTCGCTCAAGAGAAGGCCATAATTTTCTGTGATGCGGGCGACATCCGCACGCGCGTCGGCGCCGTAGCCAGATTCATCATCTAGAGTAACGCGGTCGCCATACCCCAGGCCGAGTGACTGAAACCAGCTGTGCAGCCGCGCTGCCTCCCCTGAGGCAAGCCCGCCGCTTCCGGTGGCGAGGTCAATCGCATAATCATGCCGCTGCACTACCGGCTGATGCACCGAATAGACGCCGGGATTATGCTTGGCGGCAAGCTCCGGCGTTAGCTCTGCACATCCAGCCAAAGCACTGCCGATACCCAAGAGGGCGAGCGAAAAAATAGGATGTGCCATGAGCGAGATATCCTTTCGATCAATCATCAGAAGCCGAAGCCCGGCTTCGCAACGACGGTGCTGCTCGGCGGCACGGTGGGAGCGGCGGGAGCGACACTGGCGCTAGAGGGGGCGAGGGTCGGCGTGGCCGTTTGCGGCGGCGCCATCCGCGGCATCGGGCGCGTCTCTCCGCTGCGGCTGTCGTGCATCTTGTCGAGCAGCAGCCGGTCGGGATCGCTTGATGTTCGGAAACCGTCTGTCGGCAACGCGACCTGCGAGGCGTTGACCGGCTTCACCAAATAGGGAGTGATAATGATCACGAGCTCCGTCTGATTCCGCCGGAACCCATTCGAGCGGAATAGCGAGCCTAGAATCGGCAGATTGCCGAGGAATGGCGTACGCTCGACGCTGTTGCTGGAGTTATTACGTAGCAAACCGCTGATCATGAAGCTTTGCCCTGACCCGAGTTCTACAGTGGTTTCAGTTCGGCGGGTGATAAGGCTAGGCACTTCGAAGCTATTCAACGTTACGGAATTTTCTGCAGAGATTTCTGACACTTCCGGAAGTACGCGCATGGATATGCGGCCATTCTCCAGCACCGTCGGTGTGAAAGCCAAGCCGACACCGTAGGATTTAAACTCTACGGAAACCCCGTTGATGCCGTTAGAGATCGGGATCGGAAACTCGCCACCGGCTAAGAAGCTCGCGGTTTCCCCGGAAAGCGCGACGAGGGTTGGCTCTGCCAAGATGCTGGATAGGCCGCTGGTTTCGTTAAGATCGATATCGCTGGCTATGTTGGCTCCGAACAAAGTGCCGAAGATACCCAGAGCTGAGCTGCCCTCCGTGTAGGTATACTGGCCGTTATTATTAAGGAAATCGCGGCCGCGCACGAAGTTGAAGCCGCCAGTATTCCCGAAGTCGCCCGTGCTTTGCAGGTTTACACCGACATTCTTCAGCAGCGAGCGGCTTACCTCAGCGAACGTTACCTTCAGCATAACCTGAAGGGGGGTTGCGGTCTTCAAGCGGCTGATGATCTGCGTGCCTTCTCCGACATAGGCCTGCACGAGCCGCTCGGCATCCTCGACATCAGCAGGGGTGGCGACAGTGCCAGTGAGCAGGACGGTATTGTTCAGCGTCGTCGCCTGAATTTTGGCTTCGGGCATCGTCACGCGCAGCATGTCGTCCACCGAGGTGATGTTGTTCCCGACGCGAATGTTGGTTGAGTAGATCACCTTGCCGGCAGCATTGGTGGCATAGAGCGTCGTTTCTCCGGCGCTTTTACCGAAGATGTAAAGCTGGTTTGCCGAGCGGACCTGAACGTCGGCAATCCCCGGATTTGCGACGAAAAGATCAGTCATGTTAGCCGGGAGCCGAACGAGACGCCCTTCGCTCACCGCTAGAATTAGCCTGTTCGTAGGCTGCGGAGCGACTGTTTGGGCTGCAACCGGAGCGGGGACTGCGACTGCCGTTCCTGCCGCGGCCAGCGCCGAAAGAGCAGTGCCGATCAGAGTACGGCTGATGCGGATACGCATATTCATTTGATTGCTCCAACAGGAACGACTTGAACGGATTCGCCGCGAGCGATCGCAACGAGAGGCCCTTTGTAGGTGCCGTCTTTCGGATCTTTCTTGGCCGATACTGGAACGGTGGTGCGCTGGTAGCGAGATACATCGCCTCCCACCGTCACAGTCGTGCCGCCGTCCATTGGCTTAGCAGCGAGTGACGCGAGCATCTTGCGTTCCTTGGCGGGATCAACCCCGTCAGGGACATTGATTTCACCGGACGCGATCGCCTGATCGAGTTCCTCAGGCGTGTCTGCCAGGGCCCGCAGGGTCAGGGAGAGTTTGCCCAGAGTCTGCGCGACGGCGATCTTTTCCGCAATCTTCGGCGTAGCTTCGAGAGTGACGGTCGAGATCTTGGTGACCACCGGCTTACCCTCCTTGTCGACCGACTTCATGTTCTGGTTCGTCGCAAGCACGCGAAGGTTGCGAAGGATCGTCTCGGAGGCTTTCAGCGGCGGACCTTCGCCCGTACCAGAAACGGACTGGGTCAGGACGATGTCGACCCGATCTCCCGGGAATACGAAGCCTGCGACGGAGCTGGTGATGTTCACCGGCACGGTGACGGCACGCATGCCGGGGCCAAGCGCCGCGGCTAGGAAGCCCCGTTCACCTGGCTTGATGAGCGCGCCTTGAGTAAGCGGTTGGCCGGCGGTGATTTCGGTCCGCACCACCGTGCCGAGGAGGTCCTGCGGGCTGAGGCCGGCCTCACCCTTCATGAAGTAGGCTTCCTGCACCAGGCCTTTCGGCCAGGGCTGGTAGCGGAGCGCCTCGGCATCGATGATGGTGCCGACAGCAAGAGCGCGGGTGGCGACCAGCACTTCGGGGCCTGCGACTTCGGCAGCTTCGGCCTTCGGGGCGGCAGCTCCGGTGAACATGTTCTTGGCCATCACAGCCGTGACCGCCGCGATCACCAGCGCGCCTACCAGCAGCAAAATCTTCTTCATATCCATGGCGCCAGTCGCCTCCTCAGGAGTCCTGAAATCTCAGGCCATTCATCACGCAAATTGGTTAAGAAACGGTTCGGCAATCACCCAGAAACCCGCAAAGGCGATCGCGACCCCGTACGGAATCTCAAGCTGCGCCTCGTTTTTCTGGAGCCGGTGACGGATCAGCATGCCGATCGTCAGCACGCCGCCGGCCAGCGACATGATTACCAACAGGTTAAGCAGGGCCATTAACGGCAGCCAAAGCGCCAGTGCCGCGACCATCTTCACGTCGCCGCCGCCCATGGCGCCGAAATGGAAAAGGAGCGCGAACAACACGAACACCGCGCCCGCCAGGCCGACCTGGATCAGCATGTCGGGCCAGAAAGGCAGGCCCGCCGTCACCCAATAGGGAATGGCGAGCAGCGCGATCGCGCCGTTCAGCCAGTTCGGGATCTCGCGCGTGCGCAGGTCGCCGATCGCCGCGATCAGCAGCAGGACGGCAAGCGCGCAGGTGAAAAAAGTCGAGATATCCCCTTGCATAATTAAGTATCTAGACGTGGTTACTTTCGAAAACGTAACCAGCCGCCATGAAAGTTGAGGGCTTCGACCGCAGGGCGCATCCAGCAGGCGCAGCCTTCTCCACATGGGAGGCGCCGGACGGCTGGCCGATCAGGCGCATGGACTGGCCACAGCCGGAGGGAAGGAAAGCTCGCGGCAGCATCCTCTTCGCCAACGGCCGCGGCGATTTCATCGAGAAATATCTGGAGGCGTTCGGCCACTGGCATGAGAGGGGCTGGAACTTGGCGAGCTTCGACTGGCGGGGGCAGGGGGCGTCGAGTGGCGCCATAATCGGCGGCAATGTCGACAGCTTCGATCCGCTGGTGGCCGACATGGACGCGCTAGTGCGGGATTGGCGTGCGGGCCACGCCGGACCCCACATCCTGATCGGCCATTCGATGGGCGGACATCTGCTGCTCCGCTATCTGGCTAAGCACCGGCCCGATGTGACCGTGGCGGTGCTGATCGCTCCAATGCTGGGCGTCAATTCGGGGAAGCTGTCACCCGGCATCGGCGGCCTTATCGCCCGCGTCCTGAGCACGATCGGCCTCAAGTCGCGGCGCCTGTGGAAGCAAAGGCCGGGCAGCGGCCGCTTCCGCCAAGGCTTCCTCACCCACTGTGAAGAGCGGTACGAGGACGAACTTTGGTGGAAGGCGCAGCAGCCGGGCTTCGACCTCGGCCCGCCGAGCTGGGGCTGGCTCAATGCCGCCTACCGCTCCACGGGAGCCGTCACGCCCGACATGCTGCGGAAGGTCTCAACGCCCATCCTGATCCTGGGCACCTACCGCGATCGGCTGGTCAGCCCCGCCGCGATAAGGCGCGCTGCGTCGTTCCTCCCCAATGCGGAGACGCATATGTATCCGGAAGCCGCGCACGAAATACTCCGGGAGAGCGATCCGGTGCGGCTCGACGCTTTCAGCCGCATCGACAATTTTCTCGACCGGTTTGCATCCGCATGAAGCGCGTGGACGTGGCGGTCATCGGCGCCGGCATGGCGGGTGCGGGCATGGCTGCGGAGCTTGCGCCGCATTGCTCTGTCCTCATCCTCGAAGCCGAAGCGCAGCCCGGCTATCATTCCACCGGCCGCTCCGCTGCCTTCTGGTCGGAAAGCTACGGGGGGCCTCTGGTTCAGCCCCTCACCAGCGCCTCCAGACCGTTTCTTTCCGACGGCGGCTTCCTGAAGCCGCGCGGCGCGATCCATGTCGCGGATGCCGAGGGTGACGAGGCACTGCGCGCGCTTGCGGATGAATTCGGAGGCGTCCTCGAGCTAAGGCCGCTCGACCGACGGGCACTTGCATCCACCATTTCCGGCCTGCGGGAAGGGTGGGATAGGGGGCTGGCGGAGCCGAGCTGCGCCGACATCGACGTTGGCGGACTTCATGCCGCTTACCTGAAGGCGGCGCGGCAAGCCGGTGCCCAGTTGATCACCGATGCGCGCGTAAAGGAGATCGAGCACCGGGGCGGCCGCTGGCGCATCGCCACTTCCAATGGTGAGGTCGAGGCCGCGACGATCGTCAATGCGGCGGGAGCTTGGGCGGACGAAGTAGCGACGCTGGCCGGGGCTCGGCCGCTTGGCATTCGACCCTATCGGCGCACCATGGTTCAGCTTCGCGTTGCCCCTGAAGTGCCGCCCGATCTGCCGGTCGTGATCGACGCGCTCGGCCGCTTCTACTTCAAGCCGGAAAGCGGGAGGCTGTGGCTCAGCCCGCATGACGAGATACCCTGCGAAGCGTCCGACTGCGCGCCGGAGGAGTTGGACATCGCCGTTGCGATTGACCGCCTGCAGGGGGTTGTGGACTGGCAGGTGGAGCGGGTGGAGCATAGTTGGGCCGGCCTTCGCAGCTTCGCGCCGGACCGGGTGCCGGTCTACGGCTTCGCGCCTGAGGCAGCGGACTTCTTCTGGTGCGCGGGACAGGGCGGCTTCGGCATCCAGACCGCGCCCGCCGCGTCCAAACTGGCGGCCGCCTTGTTGCTTGAGCGCGATCCCGACCCTGCGGTCGCCCACATCGATCCGGCGCCTTACGCGCCCGGCCGTTTCACGAACTGAAGCGCCGCGTCGCAGGCGAGCTTGTCCGCTCGCTCATTCTCCGGATGGCCCGCATGGCCCTTCACCCAATGCCATTCGATCTTGTGCGGCGCCGCAGCGTCGAGCAGCGCCTGCCAGAGCTCGGCATTCTTTACCGGCTTCTTGTCGGCAGTCCGCCAGCCGTTTCGCCGCCAGCCGTGGATCCATTTGGTGATGCCGTCGCGCACGTAGACGCTGTCGGTATAGAGATCGACTGCACAGGGCCGCTTCAGCGCTTCGAGCGCGCGGATCGCAGCGAGCAGCTCCATCCGGTTGTTGGTCGTGGTTGGCTCGCCGCCGGACAGTTCCTTCTCGTGGGTGCCGGAGCGAATGACCGCGCCCCAGCCGCCCGGCCCCGGATTGCCCTTGCAGGCGCCGTCCGTGTAGATTTCGACGCGCGTCATCGATGAAGCTGGTCAGGCGGCCTGAAGGCTGACGGGGAGTTTAAACACCATTCGTTCGTCGACGCCGTCGATCTGCTCCTCGGTAACTTCGAAATGGCCGGAGAGGAAATCGACGACTTCGCGTACCAGCACTTCCGGCGCTGACGCCCCGGCCGTGAGCCCTAGCGTCGAAACCCCTCCAAGCCAGCCAATATCGATCTCATCGGCGCGGCCGACGAGCCGCCCCGGCACGCCCTCGCGCTCCGCGACCTCAACAAGCCGGACCGAGTTCGAGCTGTAGGGGGCGCCGATCACC
Organism: Allosphingosinicella sp.; assembly: GCF_036402135.1. GTDB lineage: Bacteria > Pseudomonadota > Alphaproteobacteria > Sphingomonadales > Sphingomonadaceae > Allosphingosinicella. The sequence goes on from NZ_DASWTN010000045.1 coordinate 75,826, forward strand.
AGCACCGCCTGGCTCCGGCGGGCGATATCCTTCACTGCTGCCTGCCGGTTGGAGGTGGCGTAGCAGATGTCCTCGCTCTTGGGCCCCTTGATCGCCGGGAAGCGGCGACGAAGCACGTCGATGATCTCGGCGGTATCGTCGACCGACAGCGTGGTCTGGGTGAGGTAGGCGAGGCTGCCTGCCTCCGGCGGGACGACGCTTTCCGCGTCCTCCAAATCCTCGACAAGCGTGATCCGGCCCTCCGGCACCTGGCCGAAGGTGCCTATCACCTCGGGGTGGCCAGCATGGCCGATGAAGAGGATGTGATGGCCGCTTTCGATCAGCCGCTCGGCCTGGCGGTGCACCTTCGACACAAGCGGGCAGGTGGCGTCGAGATAGTCGAGGCCGCGCTCCTCCGCCTTGGCTGGAACCGCCTTCGGAACGCCGTGGGCGGAAAAGACCACCGGCACGCCGTCCGGCACTTCGTCCAGCTCCGGCACGAAAATCGCGCCCTTCGCCTTGAGGCTGTCCACCACATATTTGTTATGGACGATCTCGTGCCGCACGTAGACCGGAGCGCCATATTTCTCGAGCGCCAGCTCGACGATGCGGATGGCGCGGTCCACGCCCGCGCAGAAGCCGCGCGGCGCCGCGATCAGGAGGTGGAGGGGGCGTTTCGATATGGCCATGCGGCGGCTCTACCCAATTGCTTGCTTCGGCGGAACCCGCTTCCTATGATCCCGCACCTCGGATAAGCGCGGTTCTCGCGCTTTCTTTGTATGTTTGGGGAAAACCGCCAGTGTTCAAGACCAAAGCCGCCTTCCTTGCGTTCACGACCTTGGCCTTGGCTGCTTGCAGCACCGACGGACAGTTGACGACGGAAGGCATCACGGTCACCCGATCCGCCTGTCCCGCAGTCGCCATTCCGGCCGGCACTGGCGACATCACGCTGTTCAACCCCACCACCAGCCGTGACGCAAACGCGATCGACGTGGTTGCGACCATCACCAACGTCCGCAGCACCTGCGACGAGACGGGCGAGTTCATTACAACCAACGTCACATTCGATGTGCAGGCGCAGCGCCGCGACAATCGCGGCGCGCGTGACGTGACACTCCCATACTTCACCGTCGTCGTGCACGCCGGCAACAACGTCGTTGCGAAGAGCGTCAGCCGCATCGGCCTCCAGTTCGCTGACGGCCAGTATCGCGCCCAGACCTCCGGCACTGCCACGGGCCAAGTGCTCCGTTCGGCGGCGACCCTGCCCGAAGCGATCCGCCAGCAGATCACCCGCCGCCGCAAGGCTGGCGATCCCGATGCTGCCCTCGACCCGATGGCCGATCCGGCGGTCCGCGCCGCCGTGACCCGCGCCAGCTTCGAGGTGCTGGTCGGCTTCCAGCTGACCGAAGAGCAGCTTCGCTACAACGCCACCAGATAGTGCGTTGACTCATATAAGCTGAACCTTCAGAGCTTGCCCCGTCGCCGGGGCTCGCTCCGGATTGGCCACGCGGGAGAGGGCAGCGGAAAGCTGCCGCCGAAGGAGCAACCGCCCCGGAATCTCTCAGGCAAAAGGACCGCGTGGTCTTAGGCACTCTGGAAAGCGGATGCGGCGACGCGTCCCACCGAAGGGGTAAGCCGCCGCAAGGCCGGTGAAAGCTCTCAGGTCCAGTGACAGAGGGGGTGCAGTTCGTGGGTTTCGCCGGCAAGCGGCGCCGTCCACTGCACGCCTGGAGACTGGAATGAGCGACGCCGCCGACAAAACCCTCCCGCTGAACGACTGGCACGTGGCGCGCGGCGTCCGCATGGTGCCGTTCGCCGGCTATGCGATGCCGATCCAGTATGAAGGCATCATGGCCGAGCATAAGTGGACCCGCGAATCGGCCGGCCTGTTCGATGTCAGCCATATGGGCCAGCTCGTCATCGCCGGCGAAGGTGCGGAAAAGGCGCTTGAGACCCTGCTTCCCGCCGACCTGTCGATCCTGAAGGAGGGACGGCTTCGCTATTCGCTGCTGCTGACGGAAGATGGCGGCATCATCGACGATTTGATGGTCACGCGCCGCGGCGACCATTTCTACATGGTCGTGAACGGCGCCACCAAGGAAGGCGATATCGCGCATATGGCGGACAAGCTGCCGCCGAACGTGGTGCTCGACCATATGAAGGAGCAGGCGCTGCTGGCGCTGCAGGGGCCCAAGGCGGTCGAGGCGCTTTCGCGGCTCGCGCCGGGCGTCGAGCAGCTAAGCTTCATGCAGGGCGGCGCCTTCCAGCTCGGCGGCCTCACCGCCTGGATCAGCCGCTCAGGCTATACGGGCGAGGATGGGTTTGAAATTTCAGTGCCCGCGACACAGGTCACCGGCATTGCCGATCTGATCGCCTCGCAGCCTGAAGTGAAGCCGATCGGCCTCGGCGCGCGGGACTCTCTCCGCCTAGAGGCCGGGCTGCCGCTTTATGGGCATGACCTCGACACGACGACGACCCCGATCGAGGCGGACCTCGGCTTCGCCATTTCAAAGCGCCGCCGGGGGGAGGGCGGCTTTCCGGGCTGGCACCGGATCATCCAGGAAATCGAGAATGGCGCGATCCGCCGCCGCGTGGGTCTCGCCGTCGAGGGGCGGCAGCCTGTTCGCGAAGGCGCGATGGTGGTCGATGCGGAGGGCAATGAGGTCGGCAAGGTGACGAGCGGAGGCTTCTCGCCGATCCTCGAAGCGCCCATCGCCATGGCCTATGTGCCCGCCGCCCTCGCGGAAGAGGGCGCGGCGATCAGCGTCGCCCAGCGCGGCAAGATATTCCAGGCGAAGGTCGTTCCCATGCCCTTCGTCCCCCATCGCTATCACCGCAAGGGAGCCTGAAAAATGAGCCTCTATTTCACCAAGGAACATGAGTGGATCCGCATCGAAGGCGACACGGCCACGGTCGGGATCACGGACTTCGCGCAGGGCCAGCTCGGAGACATCGTCTTCGTCGAAGTGCCGCAGGCGGGGACGCAGGTAACCCAGGGCGGCGACGCCGCGGTGGTGGAATCGGTGAAGGCGGCTTCCGACGTCTATGCGCCGGTCAGCGGCGAAGTGGTCGAGGGCAATGCGGCGCTCGAAGCCGATCCCTCGCTCGTCAACAGCGACCCGGAAGGCGAAGGCTGGTTCTTCAAGCTACGCCTAAGCGACAACAGCCAGCTTGAAGGGCTGATGGGCGCCGACGAATATAAGGCGTTCGTCGACAGCCAGTGAGCGTCAACGCCGCCAGCCGCTGGTCGCCGGAGGCCTATGCAGCCAATGCCGCCTTCGTGCCGGCATTGGGGGAGCCGGTGCTTGCACTGCTCGATCCCCGGCCGGGCGAGACGATCCTCGATCTCGGCTGCGGCGACGGCGTGCTGACGGAGAAGATTGCGGCCGCTGGCGCGAAGGTGATCGGGGTCGATGCTTCTGAGGCGATGATCGAGGCGGGCGACGCGCGCGGTATCGAAGCTTATGTGAAGGACGGGCAGGCGCTCGACTTTACCGAGCAGTTCGACGCCGTCTTTTCCAACGCGGCCCTGCACTGGATGCTGGATGCCGATGCGGTCGCACGCGGCGTGTTTCGCGCCCTGAAGCCCGGCGGCCGCTTCGTCGGCGAGATGGGCGGCGAGGGCAATCTCCGCACCCTGCGCTCCGCCCTCCGCGAGGAGCTTGAGGTGCGCGGCTACGCTCTGCCCGCGGAAGACCCGCAATGGTATGCGGGCATCGAGGAATTCACCCGCGTCTACGAAGGCGCCGGTTTCGAAGAGATCGAGTCGGCTTTGATCCCCCGCGAAACCGATCTTGAGGGCGGCGTCCGCCCCTGGGTGCTGACCTTCCGCGCCGGCTTCATGGACATGGCCGGCGTGCCCGATGAGGAGCGTCCCGCCATCGCTGCCGCCGTCGAGCGCCGCGTCGCTACCATTCTCCAACGCTCCGACGGCAACTGGTTCGCCGATTACGTCCGTCTCCGCTTCACCATGAGAAAGCCAAGCTGATGCGTTACCTACCGCTTGCCGACAAAGACCGGCAGGAAATGCTCCGTGTGATCGGAGCAAAGACAATCGACGACCTCTTCCTCGACGTCCCAGAGGCCGGGCGGCTTTCAGGGAAGATCGAGGGGCTCGCCGACCATGCCAGTGAGCTCGCCGTCGAGCGGCAGCTTGGCGCTCTTGCGCGGCAGAACCTCGTTGCGGGCGAAGTGCCCTTCTTCCTCGGCTGCGGCGCCTACAAGCATCATATCCCGTCGAGCGTCGATCACCTGATCCAGCGTGGCGAGTTCCTGACCAGCTACACGCCCTATCAGCCGGAAATCGCGCAGGGCACGCTCCAGGCCTTGTTCGAGTTCCAGACGCAGGTGGCGCGGCTCTACGGCTGCGATGTTGCCAACGCCTCCATGTATGACGGCTCCACCGCCTGCTGGGAGGCGATTGCGATGGCGCGGCGCATCACGCGGCGCGGCAAGGCTCTGGTGTCGGCTGGGCTCCATCCCCATTACATCTCGGTCGCCAAGACGATGGCGCGCTTCACCGGCGACGTGATCAAAACCGCTCTTCCCGAGCTGAAGCCGGAGACGGATGCGGCGCGGCTGCTGTCCAGCATCGACGGCGGTACGAGCTGCGTCGTCGTGCAATATCCTGACATCCTCGGCCGCATCACTGATCTCAGCGAGATTGCGGATAAGGCGCATGCGAACGGAGCGCTCCTGATCGCGGTGGTGACGGAGCCGGTGGCGCTTGGCGCGATCCGCAGCCCCGGCGAGATGGGCGCGGACATAGTGGTCGGCGAAGGGCAGGCGATCGGCGTCGGCCTCAATTTCGGCGGGCCCTATGTCGGCCTCTTCGCCTGCAAGGAGAAGTTCGTGCGGCAGATGCCGGGGCGGCTCTGCGGCGAAACGGTGGATGCGGAAGGGACGCGGGGCTTCGTGCTGACGCTTTCGACGCGCGAGCAGCATATCCGCCGCGAGAAGGCGACGTCGAACATCTGCACCAATGCCGGCCTCTGCGCGCTGGCTTTCTCGGTTCACATGACTTTGCTGGGTGAGAAGGGGCTACGGCAACTCGCCGAACTCAACCACGGCAAGGCGGTGCAGGCGGCGGAGCGGCTCTCCCAGGTGCCGGGGGTCAGCCTCGTCAACGAGAGCTTCTTCAACGAATTCACGCTCCGGCTGCCGAAGGAAGCGCGCCCGGTGGTGCGGGCGCTGGCGGAGCGAGGCGTGCTCGGCGGCGTGTCGCTCGGGCGGCTCTATCCTGGGGCGGAGGCGCTGGAGAACGGGCTTGTCGTCGCGGTCACCGAAGTCGTGACGGATGAAGATGTGGAGGCGCTGGCGAACGCGCTTCAGGAGGTGTTGGCGTGAGCATCAATCAGAGCGGATGGAAGCCCGAAATGGGATCGGGCGAACGGACCGGCGGGGCGGAGACCTTCACCGGCAACCGTGCGCTGATGCTGGAAGAGCCCTTGATCTTCGAGATGGAGGAAGAGGGTGGAACCGGCGTCGATTTCGCGCCTGCGCCGAAGGTTCAGAGCCGTCTCGGCGGGCTCGAGCGGAACAGGCCGATGAATATTCCCGGCCTGTCGGAGCCGCAGACGGTGCGCCACTATACGCGCCTTTCCCGGCAGAATTATGCGATCGACCTCGGGCTTTTCCCCTTGGGATCATGCACGATGAAGCATAATCCCCGCCTCAACGAGAAGGTGGCGCGGATGCCTGGCTTTGCCGACATCCACCCACTGCAGCCGGTCGATACCGTGCAGGGCGCGCTGGCGCTGATCGAGATGCTTGGGGAGTGGCTGATCAAGCTCACCGGCATGCATTCGGTCGCGATGAGCCCCAAGGCGGGCGCGCATGGCGAATTATGCGGCCTGCTCGCGATGCGTGCGGCGCTGGAGGCACGCGGCGATGCGCGCGAGGTGATCCTCGTCCCGGAAAGCGCCCACGGCACCAATCCCGCGACCGCAGCCTTCGCCGGCTACCGGGTCGAGAATATCCCAGCCAACGAGCGCGGCCGTGTCGACATCGATGCGCTGAAGGCGCGGCTTGGGCCGGACGTTGCCGGGGTGATGATCACCAATCCGAACACGTGCGGCCTGTTCGAGCCCGACATGACCGAGATTTCGAAGGCGGTGCATGAAGCAGGCGGGCTCGTTTATTGCGACGGCGCCAATTTCAACGCGATCGTCGGCCGCGTCCGGCCGGGCGACCTCGGCATCGATGCGATGCACATCAACCTCCACAAGACTTTCTCGACTCCGCATGGCGGCGGCGGCCCGGGATCGGGGCCGGTGGTGTTTTCGGAGGCACTGACTCCGTTCGCTCCGCTGCCTTTCGTTGAAAAGCAGGGTGACGGCTATGCCCTCATCGAGGAAGAGACTGCGGGCGAGCATCATGGGCGTAGCTTCGGCCGCATGACCGCCTTCCACGGCCAGATGGGCATGTTCACCCGCGCGATGAGCTATATTCTCAGTCACGGTGCCGACGGTCTGCGACAGGTGTCGGAGGATGCGGTGCTGAACGCAAACTACATCCTCCGCAGCCTCGAGGACGTCCTAGACGCCCCGTTCGGCGCGAGCGGCCCGTGCATGCACGAAGCGCTCTTCAGCGACAAAGGCTTTGCCGAGGGCCTGACCACGCTCGACCTCGCCAAAGCGCTGATCGACGAGGGCTATCATCCGATGACCATGTACTTCCCGCTGGTCGTCCACGGCGCCATGCTGGTGGAGCCAACCGAAACGGAGTCGAAAGCGACGCTGGACCAGTTCATCGGTGCCCTTCGCAGCGTCGCCGAGCGCGCCAAGGCCGGCGACCAGTCGCTGAAGGCGGCCCCGATACACGCCCCCCGCCGCCGTCTCGATGAGACGCAGGCAGCGCGGAAGCCGATTCTGGTCTATCGGGAGCCACGCCAGGCGGAAGCGGCCGAATGAGCGACGCCCGCCGCTCGGCGCCGCATGTGGCGCGGACGGCGGGGCCGATCGCCGACGTACTGCGCGGCATCCTTCCCGACGAAGGTCTGGTGCTGGAGGTGGCGAGCGGCAGCGGCGAGCATGCGCTCCATTTCGCGCGCGAGTTCCCGCATCTGCTCTGGCAACCGACCGATGCCGATCCGGTGGCGCTGCGTTCCGTTGAGGCGTGGCGGACGGCCGACAGCGCACCCAATTTGCTGGCGCCAGTACATCTCGACGCGTCCGGCGACAATTGGCCGGTGGAACAGGCGGACGCGATCCTTTGCATCAATATGGTGCATATCAGCCCTTGGGCAGCAACTGAGGGTTTGATGCGGGGCGCCGGGCGGCTGCTCGCCAGCGACTGCCCGCTTTATCTCTACGGCGCCTATCGGCAGCAAGGCGCGGAGATGGCGCCGAGCAATGAAGCGTTCGACCGATCGCTGAAGGAGCGGAACCCTGAATGGGGCGTGCGCACCCTTGAGGACGTAACGGCCGAAGCGGATCGGCACGGCCTTGTGCTCGACGCGGTCGTGCCGATGCCGGCGAGCAATCTGTCGATCGTTTTCCGGAAGCGTTAGTTGCTCTCGTTGAAGCGGGGTAGGTTCGCTTCCTCAGGCTTGTCGCTGTCGCGGACGCGGGTGGCGCTGCCTTCGCCGACTTCCTGCTTCAGTTCGTCGCGGCTGCCGATCTCATGCCCTACGCGGTGACCGGAGCGGTTGCCGTGGCTCGGCGCATCTTCCATGCTCTCGATCAGTTCGCTGTCGTCATGTCGGCGGGCGGTTTCGGCGCGCTCTGCGCCCCGGTCGTTCTCATTAGCCATCTGCACTCTCCTTTCGAAGATCAATGACGGACGGGCGCGGGCGTTCCTCGCGTGCCGACGAGCCGAATGAGGCCGAGCGTCCAGAGGAGCCCAAACGCCCAGCCGCCAACAACATCGCTCGGCCAGTGAACCCCAAGGATGGGCCGGGTGAGGCCGATCAGCAGGGCGAGCAGGAGGGCTGCGGCGACGCTCCAGCGGCTGGGGAAGAGCAGAAGCGCTATCGCAAGATAGACGGTGGTGGCGTTTGTCGCGTGCCCGCTGGGAAAGCTGAGCGAGTGGAAGGACGCGAGATGCTCCAGCTCGTCCGGGCGGGCGCGGCCGACCACATATTTCTGTAGCTCCATCATAGCCCGTCCGCCCATCGTTACCGCAAGGAGGAGCAGGGCGTCGTGCAGGCGCCGCTTGAGGAGGAGGTACAGTGCGGCAGCCGCCGTGACGGCGGTAAGGACGATCCAGCCGCCGAGATGCGTCAGAAGGCCCGCAGCGTGCGCGAGCGGAGTTGCATCGCCAGCATAGAGAAGGCCGAGCAACGCCCGGTCGGCAGGCGAGGTGCCGGCCATCAGCATCACCAGCCAGAGGAGGGCCAGAGCGGCGAAGGCGAGGGTGCGGGTGAGAGCGGTCATGCTGCCTTTGGTGAGCCCTGCTGGATTCGAACCAGCGACCTACTGATTAAAAGTCAGTTGCTCTACCGACTGAGCTAAGGGCCCTGACCAGGTGCGTTCACCTAGGCGCGGGGCGGGTGGCGGTCAACCGGCCTTCTGGCGGCAAGGCCCGCGGAAAGCTGGCGGACGGTGAGGCCGGTGAGCGGATCGCGCCAGTTGGGCGCGATTTCGGCGAGCGGATCAAGCACGAACCGGCGTTCTCGGAAGGAGGGGTGGGGGATCACCAGCCCCTGCGCCTCGTAGAAGCCTTCCGACCAGAGGATGATGTCCAGATCGAGTACGCGTGGACCCCAGCGCCGACCGGGGCGGCGGCCGAAGCTCCGCTCGATCGCCTTCAGCTCCGCCAGGAAGTCGGCAGGATCGCGAGCGGAGGAGACGAGCGCTGCCGCGTTTGTGAAGCCGCGTCCGGCGGGTCCGAGCGCCGTGGTAGAATGCAACGCGGAGAGCCGCTCGACACCAAGCGCTTCGGCGGCGGCTTTTACAGTGTCGGCAGGTGAGCCATGACGGCTGCGGCGGTTGGAGCCTAAGGCGATAGCGTAAATGGGTGGGGCCATTGCTCAGCTGCCGACATCTTCCACGAGCGGCTGGAGCCACTCGCGAAAAGCTGAGACGAGGGGCAGGGCATCGCCTTTGCCCACGAGCCAGTAAGCCCGGCCGCGCTCGGCGCTCACTGCCGATACCTTCGCCAACCTGCCGTGGGCCAGGTCATCGCGGCATATGATCTCCGGGGCGAGCACAATGCCCTGGCCCGCACGAGCGGCTTCCAGCGAGGCGCTCGTATCGCGGAAGCGTATGCCGGCAGGCTTAAGCGGGTCGGCAAGACCGGCAGCCCGGCTCCAGGCGTCCCAGCCGCTGCCCAACAGGGGCGGTAGCCTGCTGCTCGCTTCTTCCAAATCACCACCCAAGCTGCTCGCGATCAAAGGCAGACAGACCGGCACGAGCACCTCCCGCGCGACCTCTACGGCTGCTTCGGGCTGATCGCCGCGCTCGGCAAGTATGAGCGCAACGTCACAGTTTCGCGCCTCTTCCAACCCACGACAGAGACCGATGACGCTGAGTTCGTAAGTTCGCTTGGTCTCAGCAAAGCCGGGAAGCCGGGGAAGAAGCCAATTGTGCAGCAGCGAACGGACGCAGCCCAGCACGATACGTCGCTGGCGCGGTTCGGATATCGACTCTCCGGCAGCGGCTATGATGTCGAGCGCAGGCCGGATGGCTTCCAGGTAGCGGCGGCCCTGACCGGTCGGGCGAATGCCCCCGGAGGTCCGTTCGAACAGAGTGATGCCAAGCTGCGCTTCGAGCTGTCGAACGGCTTGGCTCACGGCCGACTGGCTGATGTTGAGCTCTTCTGCCGCCGCCGTGAAACCGCCCAGCCGCGCGGACGCATCCGCAGCGCGAAGCATGGAGAGGGACGGATAAAGGCGGGCCGGCAGCATCATTGGCATTAGTAGGGCTTATGGCGGGTATAATGAAGCCGCGTTTGTGGATCCGGCTCCTGCTCGCGATCAGGAAGCATGTCGCTCGCCCAGCTCAGCTCGCTCGCTTTCTTTGCGCTCATCTGGCTGACACAGGTCATGACGCCGGGGCCGAACTTCGTCCGCATCAGCCATATGGCCCTGACCGTCTCCCGCCGCGCAGCGATGACGACCGCGGCTGGCACGACGGCAGGGAATTGCTCTTGGTGCATCGCCGCCGCGGTCGGTGCAGCCTTGCTGATGCAGGATCCGCTCACACGGCAAGCGCTCGCCCTTTTCGGGGCCGCATATTTCGCCTGGTTCGGAACCCGCCTGCTGCTCAGCGCCATTAGGGGGCGCAAAGCCTTGCAGCGGGCGGAGGCGAGGGCAGTGAACGGCCTCACCGCCTTTCGCGCCGGATATACCACCGCCATTGCCAATCCTCAGGCGATCCTCTTCTTTGTAACCGTCTTCATCACGATGTTTCCAAAGCTGACGCTGGACCTTGTCGGCATCGTGCTCGCCATCGTGGCCGGCGTCACGCTCGGCTGGTATGCGGTGGTCACCACGATCCTGACGGCCGCACCGGCCCGCCGCATCTACGAGCGGGCACGGGCCCTCATTGATCTGGTCTTCGCGGCCGTGCTTTGGACCGCCGCGATCAGGCTCGCTTTGACCCGAGGAAGTTGATCGGCCGTAGCTGCGATCAAATGTCCTGCGTCAGGCGGCCGTAAAGCTCCGGCCGACGATCGCGAAAGAAGCCGAAGGCGGCGCGGTGCTTGCGGGCTTGGGCGAGGTCGAAGTCGGCGGTGATGACGCCGGTTTCGGTGGCGCCGAATTCCGCGAGAATGTCGCCTCGTTCGTCGCAGATGAAGCTGTGGCCGTAGAAGGTCTGGCCGTCCTCGGTGCCGATACGGTTGGCGGCGACGACCGGGACGACGTTCGAAACGGCGTGGCCGATCATCGCCCGGCGCCACATGCGGCTGGTGTCGAGGTCGGGATCGTGCGGCTCGTTGCCGATCGCGGTCGGGAAGAGCAGGATCTCGGCGCCGTCGAGCATCAGCGCGCGGGCCGTTTCGGGATACCATTGATCCCAGCAGACGGCGGGGCCGACGCGGCCGTACGGCGTCTTGAAGGTTTTGAAGCCGGTATTGCCAGGCCGGAAATAGAATTTCTCAGAATAGCCGGGACCGTCAGGAATGTGGCTCTTCCGGTAGACGCCCATCACCGCGCCCTTATCGTCGATCATGGCGAGGCTGTTGTAATGATGGTGCCCGTCCGCCTCGAAAAAGCTGGTCGGAATATAGACCTGAAGCTCTGCCGCGAGCTTCTGCATCGCCAACACGGCGGGATGCTCCGACACCGAGAGTGCGCGTCCGAAATGCCCCTCATCCTGCGTACGGCAGAAATAATGGCCCTCGAACAACTCTGGCGGCAGGATGACCTTCGCGCCCTTGCCCGCGGCTTCGCGGACGAGCTCGGACACCGCGGCGACATTCTCGGCCACCTCGTCCGAAAAGGCGAGCTGAAGGGCGGCGACAGTTACTTCACTCATTGACGGCTCTTTGCTGGGAAGATCCCGCTATAGGTGAGGCCTCGTCCGCATTTTTCCAGAGCCAGAGGCCGATCAGGAAACGGCCGAGCGGCTGGATGGCAGGATAGAGCCAAGCGCCGAGCGAGGGCGGAAGCGACGGGCCGCCAAGGTCCGCGACGAGGAAGATCAGGGTGAGGAGGGCGGCGGCGGCGTAGAAGGCGCCAACTACCCGCGTCAGGCGGCGGTGCCGCAGCAGCTCAGCGGCGTAGAAGGCGCAGCCGATAAGGAAGCCGATCAGCAGGAAGACGTAGCTTGCGTCCCAGAGGCCATCATAGATTGCGGCCCGGACGTCCATCGTGGCCCGGATCGCTTCGTCTCCTGCCAACCATGCGCGGCGCCAGCGGTCGAACATGAAGAGGGTCATCGCCTGCTGTGCGGCTTCGGTGACGGCCCAAAGGCCGAAGCCGATGATCCCCGGAAGAACCAACGCCGGCCGGTCCCGAAAACGCAGGAAGACGGCAAGAGCGGCAGCGAAGACGAGCAGCGGGTGGAAGAGGTAAATCCATGCTCGAAGCTGATAGGCGGGATCCTGCACCCGCCCCATTCGACCTTCTAAACCGTCCGCCGGGCCGTAGAAATCCGGCAGGAAGATGAGCGCGACGGTGGTGAGGGCAGTCAGGAACGAGGCGACAGCGGCTGCACGGTAGAAACCGGTTGGAAAGCGTCTCAAGCGGGCACCTGCTGGCTGATGCAGTGGAAGCTTCCACCGCCGGTGAGCACATGGTCAGCCCGGAAACCTACAACGTTCCGGTCTGGAAACAAAGCGCTGACTGCCTCAACCGCCGCATCGTCATGCGCCGTTCCGTAGAGGGGAATCACGACCGCCGCGTTGCCAATATAGAAGTTCATATAGGAGGCGGGGATGATCTCCCCATCGCGCAGCACACGGCCCGGCGATGGGAGTGCGACCACGTCAACACCGGCGGCCTCGGCGCGGCGGTGGGCGTCTTCATAGACCGCAGCATTGGGATCGCCCGGGCCGGAGGCGACGGGAATAGCGAGGCGATTCTCGCCGACGAAGCGAGCAAGATTGTCGACGTGGCCGTCGGTGTGATCATTGAGGAGGCCTTGGCCAAGCCAAAGGAAGCGCTGAGCGCCGAGATCGATGCGAAGCCGTGCCTCGATGTCCTGCCGGCTGAGGCCGAGGTTGCGGTTAGGGTTGAGCAGGCATTGTTCGGTCGTGACCACAAGACCCGTGCCGTCCACGTCAATCGCGCCGCCTTCCAGGATCCAGTCGTGCCGCTGCGTCTCGAAACCCGCGGCGGTGGCGAGGCCAAGGCCGACCGTGTCGTCACCCTCAAGCTCATATTTTCCGCCCCAGCCGTTGAAGCCGAAGCTGCGCGCGGCACGGGTATCGCCACGCTTGACGATGATCGGCCCGGTGTCGCGGAGCCAGATGTCGCCGAACGGCTCCTTCACCACCTCGATGCCGGGACCCGCCATTTCGCGCGCGGTTGCCGCTGCTTCGTCGTCGGCAGCGACCAGGATCACGCGTTCACCCGCACCGTCGGCGCGAACGGCTCGGGCGAAGGCGATCACTTCCCCGCGCGCCGGCTCAAGATCGTCCTCCCAAAGCTCGGCATGACTTGGAAAGCCGATCCAGACCCATTCATGCTCCGCCCATTCCGGCGGCTGACGCCAGCTCATGTGCGACTATTGCCCGGCGCGCGAGCGGTCGCGGATGGCGCGGAACTCGTCGCCTTCATACCAGTTCGGCCAAGCCGTGCCCTCCGCAAGCTCGCGGCCGATGCGATAATAAACCTGAAGGTCACGGACGGCGCCGGACCAATCCCATCTCGGATCATATTCGTCGCTTGGCTGGTGGTAACGGTTGGCGCGATAATCCTGGGTTGCGGCGCGCCCAGCCTGGAGCCCGCCGTTCACCAGATCCTCGCCGCCTTCGGCATAGAGCATCGGTACGCCGAAGCGGGCGAGGCTGAAGTGGTCGGAGCGGTAATAATAGCCCGCTTCCGGCGTTGGTTCGTTCTTGAGCTCAAGCCCGAGATCATCGGTTGCACGCTTCAGATAATCCTCGATTTCCGACTTGCCCTTGCCGATCACGACGAAGTCGCGCGTGTTTCCGAAGATGTTGAGGCCGTCCATGTTGATGCCGCCGACCGTCTGCGCGAGCGGATAGATCGGGTTCTCGCCATAATAACGCGAGCCGAGCAGGCCGGATTCCTCCGCCGTCACGGCTAGGAAGATGATCGACCGGTCCGCACGTCCAGCGCGAACATGCGCCTCAGCTAGCGCGATCAGGCCGGCGGTACCGGTCGCATTGTCGAGCGCGCCATTGCAGATGTTGTCACCCGTAGCGTCGGCGTCGCAGACACCGAGATGGTCCCAGTGGGCGGTGTAGATCACATATTCATTGGGACGCGTGCTGCCTGGCAGGATGCCGATCACGTTCTTCGACGCCTGCCGCTTGATGGTGTTGGTGAGGCCGATCGACGCCTTGCTCTTCAGCGGAACGGGGCGGAAGCCCTTCTGCTTCGCCGCCTGGCTCAGCTGATCGAGGTCTAGCCCGGAATCGTTGAACAGCCGTACCGCCGCGTCGCGGGTGAGCCAGCCGATCGCCTTCGATTGGTCCATATGATTGTCCGGATCGTCCATATTATATTGGGCGCCGGTCCAGGACGACCGGACGACGTTCCAGCCGTAGGAGGCGGGCTCCGTCTCGTGGACGATGAAAGCGGCGGCTGCGCCCTGCCGGGCCGCTTCCTCATATTTGTAGGTCCAGCGGCCGTAATAAGTCATGGCGCGGCCGTTGAAGGGTCCTTCCGTTCCTTCCGCCTGATAATCCGGATCATTGACGAGGATAATGACCGTCTTGCCGCGGACGTCGACGCCTGCATAGTCGTTCCAGCCGCGCTCCGGCGCGTTGATGCCGTAGCCGACGAAGACGATGTCGCTATTGTCGAGGCTGATCGACGGCTGCACCTGATAGCTGTTCGCGACCATGTCCGTCCGCCATTGGAAGTCGAGCGGCGACTGTCCGCCTCGGATGCGGAGCGCGGTCGGGGTGGCGGTCGTCTCCACAAGCGGCACATCCTGGAACCAGCTGCCCCTGTTGCCGGGCTGCAGTCCGGCGGTGCGGAAGCGCTCGGCAATCAGATTGACCGTCTTCTCTTCGCCCGGCGTCGTTGGCGCGCGGCCTTCGAATGCATCGGAGGAAAGCTGTTCGGTAACCGTCTTCAGCGTGTCGACCGATATCTGCCCGTCGGCTGCGGGGGCGCTGGTATCGATAGTAGTGCAGGCGGAGGCGGCGAAAGCGGCAAGGAGGGCGGCGGCGGTTCGCAAGGACACTGGTCTCTCCCGTGACGAGTTACGGCGGGCTTCTGGCAGCAAGCAGAGGGAGTCGCAAGGAGGCGCGAAAAGGGCGGCCCCTTGCGGCGCCGCCCCATAGAACTCCGTATCTGCCAGGCAGCTTAGCGCGAGTAGAACTCGACGACGAGGTTCGGCTCCATCTTCACCGGATAGGGCACTTCATCGAGCGTCGGGACGCGGGTGAAGGTGGCCTTGGCGGTGCCGTCCGGAACCACGTAATCCGGGATATCGCGCTCGGCGAGGGCCTGCGCCTCCATCACCAGCGCCATTTCCTGCGCCTTCGGGCTGAGCTCGATCACGTCGCCAACGTTTACGCGGCGCGACGCAATGTTGCACTTCACGCCGTTGACGCGAATGTGGCCGTGGCTGACCATCTGACGCGCGGACCAGATCGTCGGCGCGAACTTGGCGCGGTAGACGATCATGTCGAGGCGGCGCTCGAGCAGGCCGATAAGGTTCTGCGAAGCGTCGCCCTTCATCCGGCTTGCGGCCTGGAAGGTCTGCTTGAACTGCTTCTCGGTGACGTCGCCGTAATAGCCCTTCAGCTTCTGCTTGGCGCGGAGCTGAATGCCGAAGTCCGACATCTTGCCCTTGCGGCGCTGGCCGTGCTGACCGGGACCATATTCACGCTTGTTGACCGGGCTCTTGGGGCGTCCGAAGACGTTTTCGCCCATGCGGCGGTCGAGCTTGTACTTGGCGCTAGAGCGCTTCGACATAAGTCTACTCCAATTTGCTGTGCCTTCGAGAGGCGGTTAAGTCCCTGGAACCGCACCGTTCAGCCAAAATGCCGAACGCGGCCGCCGCTTCACCAGGAGTGCGGAGCCAATTGCGAAGGCGGGCACATGGCGGCTGAAGGCCGATAAGTCAAGCTCGACAGGAGCTTGAGCCGAGGTAAAGGGGCGTCATGACGAAGGGACGAGTACTACCGGCCGATTGCCGGACGATGGTCGAAGTTCGTGACGGAGTCGATCGGCTCGACGAACAGATCGTGAGACTCCTCGCGGAACGCTTCCGCTACATGGACGCCGCCGCACGTATAAAGACGGATCGCACGGCCGTGCGCGACGAGTGGCGGAAAGCGGACGTGCTAACGAAGGCCCGTTTTCACGGTGCGCAGGAAATGGCGCCGGTGGGAAGGATCGAAACGGTTTATGAGGCGCTGATCGAGAGTTCGATCGCCCACGAGTTCGATCAGTGGGACGCGATCCGTTCTAGCGGGAACGCGGGTTAACTAGGGTTCTGATCATACCGCGCAGTGCCTGGACCTCTCGATTGGACCATCCCGCTTTGCTGAGGATGGTGCGCAGTGTCTTCTTGGTCGCGGGCGTACGGTCGGGCGGGAAGTAATAGCCGGCTTTCTCCAATGACTTATCGAGCTGTCCGATCAGGCCTTCGAGCTGTTCCTGCGTCGCCCGTGGTTCGGTGCCCTCGCTTTCCGTGGGCATGACGAGGCGGGAATGTTTAGACCATTCGTATGCGAGGAGGATGACTGCCTGGGCGAGGTTCAGGGAGCGGAACTCCGGGTTGATCGGGACCGTGACGATCTTCTGCGCAACTGCGGCTTCCTCGGTTTCAAGACCCGAGCGTTCAGCGCCGAACAGGATTGCGGAGGCGCCGTTCTGGGTGCGGATCTCGCGCGCCGTCTCTTCGGGATCGATGACCGGCACGACTAGGCCACGCTTCCGGACGGTAGTTGCATAGACGAAAGGGCAGTCCGCCACTGCTTCGGTGACGCTGCCGAAGACCCGCGCCTTTTCCAGCACGATGTCAGCGCCCGACGCCGCGGGGCCAGCAGACGGGTTGGGCCAGCCGTCGCGTGGATTTACCAGGCGGAGGTCGGTGAGACCGAAGTTCAGCATAGCCCGCGCCGCTTTGCCGATATTTTCGCCAAGCTGCGGCCGGACCAGCACGATTGCGGGCGGCATCACTCCTTGGCGGCCTCGCTGACCGTGCCGGCGAAATTCTCGAAATCTTTGGCTTCGCGAAAGTCCTTATAGACTGAGGCGAAGCGGATATAGGCAACGGGATCGAGTGCTTTGAGGCCGTTCATCACCATCTCGCCGATGGTGGCGGAGGAGACTTCGCTCTCGCCGCTGGTTTCGAGCTGGCGCTGGATCGAGGAGAGGAGCTTGTCCGTCCGCTCCTGTGCCACCGGGCGCTTGCGGAGCGCGATCTCGACGGAGCGGGCGAGCTTTTCCCGGTCAAAGGGCTCCCGCCGGTTTTCCGACTTTACCACAGTCAGCTCGCGGAGCTGGATGCGCTCGAAGGTGGTGAAGCGGGCGCCGCAATCCTCGCACTGGCGGCGGCGGCGGATGGACGAGCCGTCCTCGCTTGGGCGGCTGTCCTTTACCTGGCTGTCTTCATGGGAGCAGAACGGGCAGCGCAAGGATCAGTCCCGATAGATAGGGAAGCGGGTGCAGAGCGCGCGCACCCGCGCCTTCACGTCCGCCTCGACCGCGCCATTGCCTTCATGGCCGTTGGCGCGAAGACCCTCCAGCACGTCGGCGATCATGTCGGCGATGTCCCGGAATTCGGTGACACCGAAGCCGCGCGTGGTGCCGGCGGGCGATCCGACGCGGATGCCGCTGGTCTTGATCGGCGGCAGCGGATCGAAGGGGATGCCGTTCTTGTTGCAGGTGATGGCGGAGCGCTCCAGCGCCTCGTCCGCATCGCGGCCGGTGATGCCGAGCGGGCGGAGATCGACGAGCGCCAAATGCGTGTCCGTACCACCGGCGACAAGGTCAGCGCCGCGCTCCTTCAGGCGACCGGCAAGCGCCTTGGCGTTCTCGATCACGGCGCGGGCATAGGTCTTGAAGTCCGGCTGAAGCGCCTCGCCGAACGCCACCGCCTTAGCGGCGATGACGTGCATCAGCGGCCCGCCCTGAAGACCCGGGAACACGGCCGAGTTGATCTTCTTGGCGATGTCCTCCTCATCCGTCAGCACCATGCCGCCGCGCGGGCCGCGCAACGTCTTGTGTGTCGTCGTGGTGACGACATGGGCATGCCCGAACGGGGAGGGGTGCTCGCCCGCGGCGACGAGTCCAGCGAAGTGGGCCATATCGACCATGAAGGTCGCACCCACCGCGTCCGCAATGGCGCGGAAGCGTGCGAAATCGATGTGGCGGGGATAGGCGGAGCCGCCAGCGATAAGGAGCGTCGGACGGTGCTCGCGGGCGAGGCTTTCCACCTGATCGAAATCGATCTGGTGATCTTCCTCGCGGACGCCGTATTGCACCGCATTGTACCATTTGCCCGAAAGCGCGGGTTTGGCGCCGTGGGTGAGGTGGCCGCCGGCATCGAGGCTGAGGCCCATGATCGTGTCGCCGGGTTTGGTCAGAGCCAGCATCACCGCGCCGTTCGCCTGCGCACCGGAGTGCGGCTGAACGTTTGCGAAGCCGCAGCCGAACAGCTGTTTCGCCCGCTCGATCGCCAGCGTCTCGACCGCGTCCGACGGGGCGCAGCCTTGATAGTAACGGCGGCCTGGATAGCCCTCCGCATATTTATTGGTGAGCACCGACCCCTGCGCTTCGAGCACCGCCTTCGAGACGATATTTTCGGAGGCGATCAGCTCGATCTGGTTCTGCTGCCGGTCGAGCTCGGCGGCAATAGCGCCGGCCACTGCGCCGTCCGCCTGCTGCAACTCCTGGGTGAAGAAGCCCGCGGGCTGAACGTCGGAGAGGTCGTTGGCGGGACGGCTGCTCATGCGGGCTCTTTCGTAAAGACGGGGTTGGACAGTTTCTCGACGCGGCGAAGGTGGCGGTCGCCGCCGAACGGGGTTGCAAGGAACACGTCCACGCATTCCTTCGCCATCGTGATGCCGATCAGGCGCGCGCCCATGGCGATGACGTTCGCGTCGTTATGTTCGCGGGCGAGCCGCGCCGACAGCGGCTCCGACACCAAAGCCGCGCGCGCAGCCGGGTTGCGGTTCACGGCGATAGAGATGCCGATGCCGGAGCCGCAGATAGCCACTCCCCTAGTCGCTTTGCCGGAGGCGACCGCCTCCGCCAGCTTGTAGCCATAGTCCGGATAATCAACGGGGTCCGCTCCTTCGGGACCGAGGTCGAGCACCTCGTGCCCGGCGCTGCGCAGATGCTCGGCAAGCGCCGCCTTCAGCTCGAAGGCGGCATGATCGGAAGCAATGGCAATGCGCTGAGGCACGCTCCGTCTCCAGGAATCTAGTGATCCACATCCTCTAGTGGAGGCGGGCGCCATTTGCCACAATTTAACGGCCTCTATTCACCCGAAAGGGTAAGGGGGCCTCCCTTATGCCGTTACTGAGGGTCAGGCGACTGAGGCTGAGGTGAGGGGAGCCCCTTGCTCCGCTTCCAGCCGGATCAGAAGCAGACGTCGTGCCAGCGGATGGAGGCTGGCCTCATCCAAGGCACGAAGGCGCCGCTTGCCGACGCGCCTATCGAGCATCGCCAAGCTTTGGACGAGCGGGTCCTCATCGCCGAGCGCCTGTTCTGCGGAAAGCTCGTGCACGAACGCCCAGCACGCTTCGTAGGCGTCCTGTCGGCTGAACTCGCCGAAATCGGCCAACGCATAGATCTGCTTCCGGTTCGGTTTCCCGGGCTCCAAGCCCAGCGCGACATATTTGGCTCTTGTGCAGAAGTTGGCGATCACCTTGCCGTCCAGCGTGATCCAGGCATGGCCGCAACCGCATGCGCCGTAACGCGCGCTGTGAATATCCACGCGGTCCGCGACGCTGTCGGCAAGTCGCTCACGAACGAGCGTACGGAGCTTGCTCCACCTCATGTCGAAGGTTTCAAGCCTATTTCCGCAGAAATAGGCCGACGACGGGTACAATAAGCAGCCACGCGCCCGTGGCTGGCATTGGCGCAATCAGGATGAAAACCAATGCCGCCAGAGCCCATTTGAGCCAGCTCGGATAGGAAAAGCCCTGGCGCTCCATCCCGTCCATAAGCATGCCCAGCAAGATCAGGAGCAGGCCGGTGATAAGAAACCAGAAGGCAGTGGCGGTGATGTCGTAATCGTTGACCGAGGCAATGAGGCCGCGATCGGCAATCATCTGCCATCCTTGTGTATAGAAAAGGAAAAAGCCGCCCATCGAGTGAAAGAAACCAACCGCCGCGATCCATTTGCCGATCCACGCAGTCCGTGTTTTCGTCGTTTCCATATTCACTTAGCCCCCTTGCTCTGCCGTCTGCTCATTCGCTGTCTTCCACGACATGATCCGTTCGTAAGAACAAGAATTCTGATCGTCCAGACGTTGGCGCAGGCGATGCGGCGAAGGTGCCTATCCGCCGAACGTCAGCGACGATCGCCGAACCCATTGAGCACTCGGGGGAAAGTGCAGTGGGTTCGCGGCTCAAGCGGCGAGCCGCATCTCCATCCGGTCCCAGATCTCGACGAGAGCGGCGGTGAGTTCCTGCATCATCGCTTCGCTGTGGGTCGGGCCCGGCGTGAAGCGGAGGCGCTCGGTGCCGCGGGGGACGGTGGGGAAATTGATCGGCTGAACGTAAATGCCGTATTCTGCGAGCAGGATGTCGCTGATCCGCTTTGCCTTCACCGGATCACCGACCATCAGTGGCACGATATGAGTGGTGGATGGCATCACCGGCAGGTGAGCTTCCTCGAACAAGGTCTTCAGCCGGGTGGCGCTCGCCTGCTGCGCCTCGCGCTCCTCGGACGAGGCTTTAAGGTGCTTAACGCTGGCAAGCGCCCCCGCGACCAGCACCGGGGACAGCGAGGTCGTGAAGATGAAGCCCGGCGCATAGCTCCGGACCACGTCGACGATATTCTTGTCGGCGGCGATATAGCCGCCCATTATGCCGAAGGCCTTGCCGAGCGTGCCTTCGATAATTGTGACGCGGCTGGCGATGGCGTCCCGCTCGGAAATGCCGCCGCCCCGCGCGCCGTACATGCCGACGGCATGGACTTCGTCGAGATAGGTGATGGCGTTGTAGCGGTCCGCGAGGTCGCAAATGGCCGCAATCGGCGCCACGTCGCCGTCCATCGAATAGACGCTTTCGAAGGCGATCAGCTTCGGCGCGTCCGCGGGCGCTTCCTTCAGAAGCTCTTCGAGATGGGCGAGATCGTTGTGGCGGAAGATCTTCTTCTCGCATCCGGAGCTGCGGATGCCGGCTATCATTGAGGCGTGATTGAGCTCGTCCGAGAAGATGATGCAGCCCGGAAGCAGCTTGCCGAGCGTGGAAAGGGCAGCTTCGTTCGAAATGTAGCCCGAAGTGAACAGCAGGGCCGCTTCCTTGCCGTGAAGGTCGGCAAGCTCGGCCTCGAGTTCGATATGGTAATGGGTGTTGCCGCCGATATTGCGTGTGCCGCCGGAGCCTGCGCCGACATCGTGCAGCGCCTCTTCCATCGCCGCGATTACCTTCGGGTTCTGGCCCATTCCGAGATAGTCGTTCGAGCACCAGACGGTGATCGGCTTTGGTCCGTTATGGCCGGCAAAGCAGCGCGCGTTGGGATAGGCGCCCTTGTTGCGCAGAATGTCGATGAACACGCGGTAGCGCCCCTCGGCATGAAGCCGATCAATCGCAGCCGCGAAAATGCGCTGATAATCCAAGAAACTCTGCTCCCCGGGGTCGCTCCGGCAGCCCATAAACTTTGTCGCCACGGAAGGCCAGTGCAAACGGCTCGCAAGTGGATGCTTGAGGCTCAACCAGCCTCAGGCCGAACCGCTCAAAGCCGGGGCGATAGGCCTGAAGCTCTGGGTCCCGGCTGGTGAAGAGGGCCAATCCTTCCGAAGGCTCCGTCGGCCAGACATGATCTTGAGTCAGCCAGGCGGTGCGGCGGGCGATCCCCTCGCTGCCGTCGACGAAGCGTAGCGGGTGCGGCGCCGCGGCCTCCAGCTCTTCCTGGACGAGCGGGAAATGCGTGCAGGCGAGGACGACGACGTCCATTCGGTCGCCGTCCGGCTGGTCGAGCAGGCCGGCAAGGACGCGGCGATAGGCGGCGGCGTCGGTCGCTTCGCCTCGCAATTTTGCCTCGGCGAGGTCGACCAGCTCCGCCGATCCGTGGCGGAGCACGATGCAGTCGGACGCGAACTCGCCGGACAGCATATCCACATAAGGCTGCTTAACCGTCGCTTCGGTGCCGAGCACGCCGATAACGCGGCTCTTCGAGAGAGCGGCGGCGGGCTTGATGGCGGGGACCGTCCCGACGATCGGCAGATCGAGTGCGGAGCGTACCGCGTCCAGCGCGATGGTCGAGGCTGTGTTGCAGGCGATGACGATCAGCTCCGGATCGAAGCGCTCGACCATGCGGCCGAGCAGCGCAGGCACGCGTGCCTCGATCTCTGCGGCGCGCTTGGTGCCGTAGGGATAGCCGGCGCTGTCGGCGACATAGACGATGGGCGCGGTCGGCAGCAGCGCGCGGATCGGACGGAGCACGGAAAGGCCGCCGACGCCGGAGTCGAAAATCAGGAGCGGCCGCATGTCCGTCATATCCGGCGCTTAGACGGGCATAAGGGGCGCTGCAAAGTCCTCAGCGCAGCATCTTGATGCAAATTGTTGCGCGGCCTTCACAATTTGATAGGCTGCAGGCGAGGGGAGAGCCATGAGCGCCGAAGTCTACGCAGAGCCGTTGCTGTCGCTGCTGCTCGGCTATCTGCTCGGCTCGATTCCCTTTGGCATCCTCCTGACGCGCATGAGCGGCGCGGGCGATCTCCGCGCAATCGGGTCCGGCAATATTGGCGCAACCAATGTGCTTCGGACCGGCCGCAAGGGTCTCGCCGCATTGACGCTTCTCCTCGACATGCTGAAGGGCACTGCAGCGGTGCTGATCGTTCGCGCAATCTGGCCGGGCTGCGAGGAGATTGCGGCGATCGGCGCGGTGGTCGGGCATCTCTGGCCTGTCTGGCTCCGCTTCCGCGGCGGCAAGGGCGTCGCGACGCTGTTCGGTGTGATGGTCGGCCTCCACTGGCCCTCCGGGCTTATCTATGCCGCCGTCTGGCTGGGCGTGCTCGGCATCAGCCGTTATTCCTCGCTGGCCGGCATGTCGGCGGCTCTTGCGGCGCCTGTCGGTGCGGCGGCGCTTGGCCGCTTCGATCTTGCGCTACTCTATCTCGGTTTTGCGCTTCTGGTCTTCTGGAAGCACCGGGCCAATCTCGACCGGCTGCTCGACGGCAGCGAACCGCGCGTCGGCGGGGCCAAGGCCGAACAGACGAATGCTTGAACGCTCCGCGACCGAGGATCAGGTCGCCCGCCTCCGCCTCATCCGCTCCGACAATATCGGGCCCGTCACCTATTTCCAGCTGCTCGCCCGCTTTGGCTCGGCGTCGGCCGCGCTAGACGCGATCCCCGATCTTGCCGCACGGGGCGGGGGCCGCGCGCCGAAGCTCGCGCCGCGGGCGCTGGTGGAGCGCGAGATGGAGCGGGTCGAGGCACTGGGTGCGCGCTACCTGTTCCTGGGGCAGGGCATGTACCCGCCGCTGCTCGCCGAGTTGGAGAGCGCGCCGCCGGCCTTGATCGTCAAAGGGCATCTGACTTTGCTCGACAAGCCCGCCGTCGCCATGGTTGGCGCGCGGAATGCGTCCGCAGCCGCCTGCCGCTTCGCCCGAATGCTGGCGCAGAAGCTTGGGGAGGAGGGTGCCGTCGTGGTGTCCGGCCTCGCCCGCGGCATCGACACGGCGGCCCATGACGGCTCGCTGGAAAGCGGCACGGTGGCGGTGATCGCCGGCGGCATCGACATCGTCTATCCGCCCGAGAATGAGGCGCGGCAGCAGGCGATCGCGGAGCGCGGCCTGCTCATCGCCGAGCAGCCGCCAGGTGTGGAGCCGCGGGCGCGGCATTTTCCCTATCGCAACCGCATCATTGCGGGCCTCGCGCAAGGAACGGTGGTGGTGGAGGCGGCGCCGAAGTCCGGCTCGCTTATCACCGCCCGTTATGCCGCCGAATATGGGCGCGAGGTGATGGCGGTGCCGGGATCGCCGCTCGATCCGCGGGCGCAGGGCTGCAACCAGCTGATCCGCGAAGGCGCAACCCTGATCCAGAATGCCGAGGACGTGCTGGAGGCGACACGGCCGGTCGGACACCGCCCATTCGCGCAAAAGAGTTTCGACTATTCCGCCCCTGCAGCAGCCGCGGACGCGAGCGAGCGCGAGCGGCAGGCGGTGCTCGATCTCCTTAGCCCAACGGCGGTGCCGGTGGACGAGCTCGTCCGCCAGTCGAGCCTTGCGCCCGCGACCTTGCAGACCGTGCGTCTGGAGCTGGAGCTTGCCGGACGGCTGGAGCGCCATGCAGGAGGCAAGGTGAGTCTTGCCTGAGCGTCAATATTGTTATAACATTACATTATAAAAAGAACGCTTCAGGAGAGTGTGATGCGTAAGGGGCTTGCGATTGCGTTCCTGTCTGCGGGAGCGCTTGGAAGTGCGTCGATGCTCATAGCATCAACGTCAACGCAGGGACAAAGCGAGCCGCTTTGTCGCCGCCCGGCGGTTCTTCCCGCTTTGCCGCCGGAGGTCCGGCCAGTTCAGGACCAGCAGGGGCAGTATCGCGAAGAAAGGCGCGGCGACGTCTATTCTGGGCCGCTCGCACCACCGCCTCCGCCGCCACCTCCGCCACCGCCCGTAGCTGCCCCAGCGGCGCCGTCCGCCTCTGCCGATGCCGGAGAAGCTTCGGAAGTCGCGGTGACCGGCAGCCGCATCGCGCGCCCGAGCGTGGAGTCGGCTGCGCCCGTCACGGTCGTGGACGGAGGAGAAGCACGCTCGGCGCCGCCGCCGCCCGCGGTTTCGTCGCTCCCGCCTCCGCCGCCGCCCGGCTACTACCCACGCTATCAGCCGCAGTCGGGGCTGCTGACAGCGGGCGACTATGACGATCTGCTCAATCCGGCACTCTACGCCCGCTATGTGAACCGCTTTCTCCGCACGATCGGTATGCAGGGTGTTCCGCGGGTCGATACCGCCAATGCGCTGACCGTCGCAGTGCAGGATCCGTCGGGCCGTCCCATTCCCTTCGCGCCGGTCCGCATTACCTGCGCCGACGGCAACAGCCTGACACTCGCCACCGTGGCGGACGGCACCGCCGTCTTCTATCCTGAGCTGGACCGGCTGGGCACCTATGTGACGCTCGGCGTCGGCAATCAGGGCGTCCGCCGCGTCATGCTTCAAGGTGCGGGCGGTCAGCGGCAGACGGTGACGCTTTCACGCGGCGTGCAGCCGGTGCGGAAGTTCGACCTCCTCGTCGCTATCGACACCACCGGCAGCATGGGCGACGAAATCCAGTTCCTGAAGTCGGAGCTTCGCTCGATCCTCGGCGCTCTGGCGCGGAGCCACCCCGGCCTCGACATGCGCCTGTCGCTGGTCGCCTATCGCGACATTGGGGACGATTACGTCACCTGGACAATGCCCTTCACCCGCGACCTCGGGCAGATGCAGGCGACGCTCAGCCGCCATTATGCGAACGGCGGCGGCGATTATCCGGAGGCGATGGACCTCGCCCTTCACCGGGCGGTGACGCAGGATTGGCGACCGGACGCGGTGAAGTCGCTTCTCCTCGTCGCCGACGCGCCGCCGCATGACGAAAATATCGGCAAGACCTGGGTCGCCGCCGAAGCGGCTCGGGCGAAGCGGATCCAGATCGTGCCTGTCGCAGCCTCGGGCGTTGCCGACACGGCCGAATACGTGATGCGGGCGATGGCCGCGGCGACCCAGTCCCGCTACATCTTCCTCACCGACGACAGCGGCATCGGCAACCCGCACGCCCCGCCTGCGGTGGACTGCTACCTAGTCACCAAGCTCGATGCTCTCGTCCGCCGCGTCCTCGACGGGCAGATTTCCGGCCGCCGCATCGAACCGCGCGAAGGCGAGGTGATCCGCTCGGTCGGCCGCTACGACGGCGGCAAGTGCATTCTGCCGGCGGATTTCGACCCTCAATACCAGCAATGAGAACGGGGCGCTTGACGGGCGCCCCGTAGCCTCACCACCCTATACGCGTACGCGTGAGGGGTTTTGAATTTACATGAAACTGGTTGTTGTCGAATCGCCGGCCAAGGCGAAGACGATCGAGAAATATCTGGGCGGCGGCTATCGTGTGCTCGCCTCCTACGGCCATGTCCGCGACCTGCCGCCGAAGGACGGATCGGTCGATCCGGACAACGGTTTCGCGATGGAATGGGAGGCCTACGCCGACAAGGCGCGGCAGCTGAAGGCCATCACCGACGAAGCCAAGAAGGCGGACGCTTTGATCCTCGCCACCGACCCCGACCGCGAGGGCGAGGCGATCAGCTGGCACGTTCAGGAGGTGCTTCAAAAGAAGAAGGCGCTTCCGGCGGAAGTTCAGCGCGTCACGTTCAACGCCATCACCAAGTCCGCTGTCACCGAAGCGATGCAGAGGCCGCGGGCGCTCGACGAGGATCTGATCGACGCCTACCGCGCCCGCCGCGCGCTCGATTATCTGGTCGGCTTCACGTTATCGCCCGTGCTGTGGCGGAAGCTTCCCGGCGCCAAGTCGGCGGGCCGCGTGCAGTCCGTGGCTTTGCGGCTGATCGTCGACCGCGAGCGTGAGATCGAGGTCTTCAAGCCCCAAGAATATTGGAGCGTCGCCGCGACGATGGAGGCCGACGGCACCGAATTCCTCGCGCGGCTGGTGCGCTTCCGCGGCGAAAAGCTCGACCGGCTCAGTATTGGCAATCAGGGCACGGCCGAAGCCGCCAAGCAGGCGGTTGAGGCGGGGCGTTTCACCGTCAATTCGGTCGAAACGAAGCCGCTGACGCGAAACCCGCCGCCGCCCTTCACTACTTCGACTCTGCAGCAGGAAGCGGCGCGGAAGCTAGGCTTCTCCGCCAGTCACACGATGCGGGTGGCGCAGGGGCTCTACGAGGATGGCGCGATCACCTACATGCGGACGGACGGCGTCGACATGGCGCCGGAGGCGATCTCCGCCGCCCGCCGCGCAGTCGTCGAGCGTTACGATGCGGGCTACGTCCCCGATCAGCCGCGGCGCTACCAGACCAAGGCCAAGAATGCGCAGGAAGCGCATGAGGCCATCCGGCCGACGGACTTCAGCCGCAGCCATGCCGGCTCCGGCGATCATGCGCGGCTCTACGACCTTATCTGGAAGCGCGCGCTGGCGAGCCAGATGGCTTCGGCCCGGCTGGAGCGGACGACGGTCGAACTGACCGACGGCACCGGTCAGACGGCGCTTCGCGCCACGGGTCAGGTGGTGCTCTTCCCCGGCTTCATGGCGCTCTATGAAGAGGGCCGCGATGACGAGCAGGACGAAGAAAGCCGCCGGCTGCCTCGCTTGGGCGTGGGCGACGCGCCCGCAAAGAAATCCGTCCACGCTGAGCAGCATTTCACCCAGCCGCCGCCGCGCTATTCGGAGGCGAGCCTCGTCAAGAAGATGGAGGAACTCGGCATCGGGCGTCCTTCCACTTACGCCTCGATTCTGCAGACCCTGAAGGACCGCGACTATGTGACGTTGGAGAAGAACCGCTTTATTCCGCAGGAAAGCGGCCGCCTTCTCACTGCTTTCCTAGAGCGCTTCTTCGAACGCTACGTCTCCTACGATTTCACGGCGGGGCTGGAGGACAGCCTCGACGAGATTAGCGGCGGACGCGAGCAATGGCAGAAAGTGCTCGAAGCCTTCTGGCGCGACTTCAAGCCGAAAACGGCGGAGATCATGGAGCAGAAGCCGTCGGACATCACTGCAGCGCTCGACGACTTTCTCGCCCCCTTCCTGTTCCCGGACAAGGCGGACGGTTCGGACCCGCGCCTTTGCCCGGCCTGTGGCGAGGGCCGGCTGGCGCTTCGCGGCGGCCGTTTCGGCGCTTTCGTCGCCTGCTCCAATTACCCGGACTGCAAGTTCACCCGCCGCTTCGCCCAGGGCGGCGAGGAAGGTGCGGCGGATACCGGACCGGAGATACTCGGCCAGCATCCGGAGACGGGGCAGGATATCAGCCGCAAGACCGGCCGGTTCGGTCCCTATATCGAGATGGGCGAGGGCAAGGAGGCGAAGCGCGCGTCCATTCCGAAGGATGCGGGCGAGCTCGACCTCGACCTCGCCGTGAAGCTGCTTTCGCTGCCGCGCACCGTGGGCATGCATCCGGAAAGCGGCAAGGAGATCACCGCCAGCATCGGCCGCTATGGGCCGTATCTCGCGCATGACGGCAAATATGCGAAGCTCGGCTCCACCTCCGAGGTGTTCGAAACCGGCATGAACGCTGCAGTCGTGAAACTCGCGGAAGCGGCTGCAGGTGGCGGCCGCGGCCGCGGCGCATCGCGTGAACCGCTGAAGGTGCTCGGGCCCCATCCGCGCACGGAGGCCGAGATCAAGCTGATGGAGGGCCGCTTCGGTCCCTATGTCACCGACGGCACCACCAACGCGACTTTGCCGAAGAGCATCCAGCCGGACATGCTGACGCTCGAAGAGGCGGCGCAGCTGATCGACGAACGCGCCGCACGGGCGCCGGCGAAGAAGGGCCGCAAGGCTCCGGCAAAAAAGAAGGCGCCCGCGAAGAACGCGGCTGCCGCAAAGAAGAAGGGTTGAAGATGATTGCTCTGCTCGCTCTCGCACTTACATCCGCGCAGGCTTCGCCGCCGCCCGCTCCTGCCACGGAGGTGACGGCCGAGTACCTCAACCGGCAGATGCTCTACCTTTACGGCCTCAAACCGTCCGACGGCTGGATGCAGACGGCAAGCGGCCTCCGCTACCGCCGCGTAAAGGGGGACGGCACCGGCCCGAAGCCGAGCCCCACCGACACCGTCACCATCCACTATGCCGGCCGCTTCATCGACGGGGTCGAGTTCGACAGCTCGATCGCCCGCGGCGATCCTGCCACCTTTCCGCTGCCGCGCCTCATCAAGGGCTGGCAGGAGGGGGTGCCGCTGATGAGCGTCGGCGACACCTACGAATTCGCCATCCCCTACACGCTCGCCTACGGCCCGAAGGGGAAGGGCCCGATCCCCGGCGGTTCGACCCTGCTCTTCACCATTGAACTGATCGCCATCCCGCCGCAGCCATGACGGTGAAGCAGTGGACGATCGGGCGGGCGACGGGGCTCGGCATCACGGCCGGCGTCCTGTCGCTGATCCTGTGGCCGATCTTCGCGTCGTGGCCAGAACAGCTCCTCGTGCCGTTCGTCGCGGCGCTCGTGGTCACCGCCTTCTGCGGCCTCTCGATCCTGCTCATCACGCTG
This sequence comes from Allosphingosinicella sp., assembly GCF_036402135.1. Taxonomy (GTDB): domain Bacteria; phylum Pseudomonadota; class Alphaproteobacteria; order Sphingomonadales; family Sphingomonadaceae; genus Allosphingosinicella. The sequence goes on from NZ_DASWTN010000045.1 coordinate 104,706, forward strand.
AAGGACATCTACAGCCGCTCGCGCGGCACTTTGATGCACCGCATCCGTATCTTCGACATCGCGCTCGGCCTGCTGCTCGCTGTGCCGAGTCTCTTTCAGCTTGAGGCTCTGCTCAGGCCCTGACCGCCGCATCCGCGGCAGGCCGGATCCTTCACAATCCTAAGGGTCCGCATTTCGGGCTTCAGGCCGTCGAACACATGCAGCTTGCCCGCGGCCTCATCGCCGAAGCCCACGATCTGACGGATTGCTTCAAGCGCGGCGAAGCTACCGGCGATGCCGCACATCGCGCCGAGCACGCCAAGCCCCGAGCAGGTGTCGCAATCCTCGGCATCGAATGCGTCACCGACGAAGCAGCGGTAGCAGGGCCTGTTCTCTTCCCAGCCACGGAACGTCCCGATCTGCGCCTGGAACTGCCCAATCGCCGCTGACACGAGCGGGACCTGCCCCCTGGTGGTGAAGTCGGAGACGACAAGCCGGGTCGCGAAATTGTCGCTGCCGTCGAGGACGATGTCCGCGCCTTGGAGGAGGTCGGCGACATTCCCCGCGTCGAGCCGCCGCTTCAGGCTCTCAAAGCGGATCTCTGGATCGAGCCGCGCAACAGCGTCGGCCGCCACATCCGCTTTTTCCCGCCCGACATCCTCTATTCCGAACAGAATCTGCCGCTGCAGATTGTTGAGGCTTACCTCGTCGTTATCGATGACCCGAAGCCGCCCAACACCGGCGGCGGCGAGATACTGAATGGCGGGGGATCCGATTCCGCCTGCACCGATGATCGCTACCGTCGCCGCAAGCAGCCGGCGCTGACCGTGCCCGCCAATCTCCTTCAGGACGATATGGCGGGCGTAACGGTCAAGCTGACGGTCCGAAATCTCACGAATGGCTAAAACTGCACTTATTCAGGGCTTCCGGCGCATGCACGCCGATCACTGCAAGATAAGGCTGACCTCATCCACATACCAGCGGCCTGTCTTCGCGCCGCTCTTCGAGAAATTGCCGCTTGACGACAACCCATATACGGCCTGCCCGATCATTGTTTCGAGGGGAGCGCAGCCCACGTCCGCAACAACGATCCTTTGCGCATAACCGTCCGGGCCCAGCATCACCGCATAAGGGACTGTGATATCGAACCTTTTTGCGGACTGGCCCTCAAGCTCACATTGCTTCGATGCCAGCATTTCCTCAACCAGTCCGACCATCGTGCTGACAGGGAGTTCCCGGCCTCTTTTTTCGAGACTCGGAAAGCGATCCCATTGCGCGCGCCCGACTTCGATCGTCACAGGCGCCGGCGTCGACGTGCTGAGAAAAATTGCCGCGAGAGTCGATAATATCATCTTCACCTCCCTGTAGAGCCGAAGCCGCCCGAGCCGCGACCCGTTTCGCCGAGGTCCGCGACCTCTGCAAACCGAGCCTTCAGCACCGGCGCCGGAACCAGTTGCGCGATGCGTTCGCCTTTCACGACCTCGAAAGGATCTGAGCCGAGATTGGCGAGGATCACTTTTACCTCACCCCTATAGTCGGAGTCGATAGTGCCCGGAGTGTTGAGGCAGGTGATGCCGTGCTTCAGCGCGAGGCCGGAGCGGGGGCGGACCTGGACTTCGTACCCTTCCGGTATGGCGACGGCGAAGCCGGTGGCGACGGCGTGGCGCGCTCCGGGAGCGAGCGTCAGCGTCTCCGCCGCGACGACATCAAGGCCCGCAGCATGTTCCGTCGCATAGGAAGGGAGGGGGAGGTCCTCGCCGTGCGGCAGGCGCTTAAGCTGGATGTCGATCATGGCTTCTCCGGCGCTCGATAAGTGCGTCGGCGGAGTAGCGGCCCGCGCCCGCCGTCGCAAAGAGAATCCCGAGGAAGACGAGGATCAGCGCCGGCCACCAGCCGGGGAAATCCTGCGGCCAGTGCACCATCCACACCGCGACAATGAAGACGAAGGTGGTGAGGAGCCCCGCCCAGCGGGTGAGGAGCCCCAGAATGAAAAGGATGCCGCAGAGGAACTGCGCCCAGACGCAAAGCGGCGCCGTCAATTCGGGGGCGGGAAAGCCGAACTGCGTCAGGAACTTCTCGAACTCGTCCATCCCCGCGGCGCTGAAGATATTGTCGTAGCTCTGATAGATGAGGAAGGCGCCGGTTATCCACCGGAGCAGCAACAGCCCGAGGTCTCCAAAGCGGGCCAGCGGCGTCAGCAACAGCCAGTCGGCTTTCATTTCCCTTCCTCCCCCAATGCCTCCGCAATCCGTTCGGCCAGCCGCCGTGCGACTTCCTGTTTCGACATGCGGTCCCAGCTTTCGGTGCCAGTGGATGTGACGAGATGCACCTCGTTCGTGTCGCCGCCCATCACGTCGCCGGACACATCGTTGGCGATAATCCAATCGGCACCCTTACGCGCACGCTTCGCTTCCGCTTCAGCGATGACATTCTCCGTCTCGGCAGCGAAGCCGACAACGAGGCGGGGGCGCTGAGTATGGCCCGTGAGGCTGGCCAGAATATCGGGATTGGCACGCCATTCGAGTTGCGGCGGACCATTTGCCTTCTTGAGCTTAGAGGTGGCCGGGTTCACCGCCCAGTCGGCAACGGCCGCCACCATGACTGCGACATCGGCAGGAAGCGCCGCTTCCACGGCGTTGTTCATTTGAACCGCCGTCTCAACATCGAGCCGCGTCGTGCCTTGAGGGGTCGCCAGTGCTACCGGTCCTGCAATCAGCGTGACTCGGGCGCCGAGTGCCGCCAGCGCCTCCGCGATGGCGAAGCCTTGCTTGCCGGAGGAGCGGTTAGCGATGACGCGGACGGGGTCGATCGGCTCATGCGTTGGGCCGGCAGTGATGATGACGTGCTTGCCTTGAAGGCTCATGCCCGCAGCGCCCGCTCCATCGCCTCCATTATGGCCGCGGGTTCGGGAAGGCGACCGGGACCATATTCGCCGCACGCCATATCGCCTTCGTCGGGTTCGATAATCTGGATGCCGTCCGCCTTGAGCTGCGCGACGTTGCGGCTCGTCGCCGCATGCTCCCACATGCGGACGTTCATTGCCGGCGCGGCGAGCACCGGCTTGTCGGTGGCGAGAAGGATAGTGGTGGCGAGGTCGTCGGCCATGCCGGCCGCCATCTTGGCGAGGAGGTCGGCGGTTGCCGGCGCGATCACGATCAAATCCGCCTGTCGCGACAGCTGGATGTGCCCCATCTCGACCTCGTCCTTGAGGTCCCAGAGGCTGGTATAGACCTTGTTTTCGGACAGCGCGCCGAGCGTCATTTCGGTGATGAACTGCGCGCCGCCCTTCGTCAGCACGCAGGTGACTTCACCACCCGCCTTCCGGATCAGCCGGATGAGCTCGGCTGCCTTGTAGGCCGCGATGCCGCCGCCGACGATGAGAAGGATGCGCTTGCCCCGCATGGGCCTAATTTAGGAGCAACACCGCCGCCGCGCCAGCCGCTGCCGAAACGATCGCGGTCAGCGCGTAGCGGCCGTAATGGCGGGGCTGCACGACCACCACATCGGGAAGCGGCGGCTGCGGCGGGGCGGCGCCGGGCGGAGGATAATAATAATCGATGCGGCGGATGAGCTCCGGAAGCTTACGAAGGGTTCGAAAATTGCGCACGATCTCGTCCGCAAGCTGCGCCTCGGGCCCAAGCTCACTCCTGATCCATTCGCGGAGGAACGGCTCCGACGTCTCCCACATGTTGATGTCGGGGTCGAGGTCGGTCGCGACGCCTTCCTCCATCACCATCGTCTTCTGGAGGAGGAGGAGGTGCGGCTGCGTCGGCATGTCGAAGTCGCGGGTGATGGTGAAAAGCCCGTCCAGCATCTGCCCGACGGAAATTTCCTTCACCGGAAGGCCGCGGATCGGCTCACCGACGGCGCGGAGCGCGGTCGCGAACTCCTCGATATTGTGGTGCGAGGGCACATATTGCGCCTCGAAATGGATTTCGGCCACGCGGCGGTAATTGCCGGTGATGAGGCCGTAGAGGATTTCGGCCAGCCACAGCCGCGCCTGCCGGTCCACCCGGCCCATGATGCCGAAGTCGATGGCCGCCAGGCGACCATCGGGGAGCGCGAACAGATTGCCCTGGTGAAGGTCGGCATGGAAGAAGCCGTCCACCACCGCCTGGCGGAGAAAAGCACGGACCAAAGTCGCGGCAAGCGCCTTCAAGTCATGCCCCGCAGCGACCAAAGCATCGCGGTCGGTGAGTTTGATGCCTTCGATCCACTCCATCGTCATCACGCGCCGGGCGGTGCGGCTCCAGTCGATCTCAGGCACGAAAAAGCCACTCTCGGCCTCCATCCCCTCGCGAAGCTCCGAGGCAGAGGCGGCTTCGCGGCGAAGGTCTAGCTCGCGCGCCGTCCACTGGCGGAAATGCGCGATGACGAGCCGCGGGCGAAGGCGCGCGGCCTCGCCGCCCATCGCTTCAACCTGCGCCGCCGCCCATTCGTAAGTATCGAGCGCCTTCGAAAATTCCTCCTCGATGTTCGGCCGCAGCACCTTCACCGCGACTAGCCGGCCGTCAGTAGTGACGGCGCGGTGCACCTGCGCAATGGAGGCGGCCCCGACCGGGTCCGGGTCGAATTCCGAATAGAAGCGCTCAAGAGGGCCTTCGAGAGCGGCCTCGATGCTCGCCCTGATCTGATCAAAGGGCGCGGGCGGAAGACTGTCCTGAAGTCGCTGCAAGTCCTTGGCCGCTTCCGGCCCGACAAGGTCCGGCCGCGTCGCCAACGCCTGGCCGAACTTAATCGCCGCCGGCCCGATATCCTGAAAGGCGGTGGCGTAGGTCGGCACCTTCGGCACGCGCGCACCAAAGCGGGCGATGCGGGCGAGCCGCCGCACCGGCGCCGGCGTATTGGGGTCGCGCTCGATCCCACGCAGCGCCCCGTGCCGCGCAAGCACTCGGCCCCATTTCAGGAGCCGCCAGATATGGACTGCCGGTGCGGTCAAATCTTCCAGCCGCTGTGAATGGCGACCGCGCCGCCGAGGATCGGTTCGACGCTCACGCGAGCGAAACCCGCCTTCTCGATCATCCCGGCGAAGGTCGGCATATCGGGGAAGCGGCGGATCGATTCGATCAGGTAGCGATAGCTGTCCTCGTCACCGGCAACGGCGCGGCCGACCCGCGGCACGATATTGTGGCTGTAGCTGTCGTAAAGCTCGCGGAAGCCCGGCCAGGTGGAGGTCGAGAATTCAAGGCAGAAGAAGCGGCCGCCGATGCGGAGCACGCGGTGCGCCTCGCGGAGCGCCGCCGGAATGTCGGTCACGTTCCGGATGCCGAAGGCGATCGTATAAGCGTCGAACGTCTGGTCGACGAAGGTCAAAGCCTCCGCATTTTCCTCCGCCCAGACCAAGCCCTCGATCCCCTGCCGCCGCGCCCGTTCAATGCCGACGTCCAGCATTTCGCGATTGATGTCGGCGACGGTGATCTGCGCGCCGGAACCCACCATGCGGAAGGCGATGTCGCCGGTGCCGCCTGCCATGTCGAGGATCGCCTCGCCCCGCCTTGGCTTCACCCGGCGCACGAACTGGTTCTTCCAGAGCCGGTGCATGCCGCCCGACATCAGGTCGTTCATAAGATCATATCGCGAGGCGACGTTAGAGAAGACGCCGCGCACCCGCCGCGTCTTTTCCTCGGGCGGAACCTCTTCGTAGCCGAAAGAAACCTTGTCCATTGCCGGGGCCTCTAGCAGGGAAGCGGGCGACATGAATAGAAGCAACCATGCCTGAGCTTCCCGAAGTCGAAACCACGGTGCGCGGACTTGTTCCGGTGCTGGAGGGGCGGCGGCTGACCTCGGTCGAGGCGCGACGGGCGGACCTCCGCTGGGCCTTTCCGCCCGACCTTCGCCAGCGGCTCACCGGCGCGCGGGTAACGACGCTCGGCCGGCGCGCGAAATACGGGCATATCGATACGGATCGCGGCGATACGCTCATCTTCCACCTCGGCATGTCCGGTCGCTGGCGGATTGACCCGGCCGAGATCGGCCTTCACGACCATTTCCTTCTTGAGACGGAGGAGGGGAGGCGACTTTCCCTCAACGATCCCCGCCGCTTCGGCTCGCTCGATCTCGTGCGGACGGAGGAGGTCGCTGCGTACAAGCCGTTCGTTCAGATGGGGCCGGAACCGCTGAGCACCGACTTCAACGCCGCCTATCTGAAAGAGGTGCTGGCAGGCCGCTCCGCGCCGATCAAGGCGCTGCTGCTCGACCAGCGCATTGTCGCCGGCCTCGGCAATATCTACGTCTGCGAAGCCCTCCATCTGGCGAGGATTGCGCCAGGCCGCGCCGGCGGACGCATCTCCAGGCCGCGCCTCGAAGCTTTGGTGCAGGCAATCAAGCAGGTGCTGCTCGCGGCCATCGAAGCGGGCGGATCCAGCCTTCGCGACTATGCGCGGCCGGACGGCGAGCTGGGCTATTTCTCCAAGCAATGGCGGGTCTATGGGCGGGAAGGCGAGGCATGCGAATGCGGCGCGCCGATTCGCCGCCGCGTCGACAGCGGCAGATCGACTTTCTATTGCGCCATTTGCCAGCGCTAGGCGGTTGACCTTTCAGCGCTTGCTGCGTAGAGAGCGCCCCTGACCGGTGCGGCCTCGATTCCGCGCCGTTTTCTTTTCAGCGATACGAGGCACTTACGATGGCGAATACGCCGCAGGCAAAGAAACGCATCCGCCGCAACGACCGCCGTGCGGAAATCAACGGCGCGCGCGTCAGCCGCATCCGGACCTTCATCAAGCAGCTCGAAACCGCGCTTGCGTCCGGCGACAAGGATCAGGCCCGCGCCGCCATGCAGAAGGTGCAGCCGGAACTGGCCCGCGGCGTTGCCAAGGGCGTCGTTCACAAGAACACCGCCGCCCGCAAGCTTTCGCGCCTGACGAAGAGGGTCGCAGCGCTCGGCTGAGCCTTTCAAAGCTTTTCAAAGAGTTCGGCCCGCCGGTCATTCCGGCGGGCTTTTTCGTGCCAAAATGAAACCTGCTGCGGAACCCTAGGTTTTCCTGCGATTCGCGCCTTCATTGCAGTTCCGTTACAGATCGACGACGGTTCCAAACCGCTGCGTTTTCAGCGGTTTTCTGAGGTTCTGACGGAAAAGCGGGCACTTTCCATGTCAACGCCATTTATTTCATCCACGACAATTTTTGGCTCTTGATCGACTCCCGATCTGCTTCCAAAAAACACGTCTCCGGCGGGGCGAATCTCCCCAACGGAGCGCAACACAGCATAACGAAACTGAATCGGCGGCGCCGGGGGGTGATTCGCCGTGAGGGGGACCGTTTGCTCAAAATATAGCCGCGAGGGTAGCGGCAACGGATTTATGAGGGGGTGCTCGCGTGGACCAGACGCCAGCCAGAGGCGAAGCTTTGACTAAAGGACCGGTCGATCCCATCGCTCATGCATGGGAGCAGATCCGCACCGGCCTTCGCCGCGATTGTGGCGCCCGCACCTTCGACGGCTGGCTTCGTCCGATCACGCTCGGTAATTACGATGCGCTGACGTCCACGGTGAAGCTCGACCTTCCGTCGCAATTCATGGCCGATTGGGTGCGCACGCACTTTCAGGAGCGGCTGTCGCTCGCATGGCGCGCTGCTTCGCCGTCGATCCGGAACGTCGTGATCGGCGTCGGTGCGGGCGCGTCCCGCACCGCGGCCGAGATCCCGGCGCAGATCCTCGAAGAGGAGCAGCCGGAGGATAAAGGCGGGCTCTATGCCGCGCAGCTGGAGCCCCGCTACAGCTTCGAGACCTTTGTGGTCGGCAAGGCCAACGAGGTTGCCTTCAACGCGGCGCGGACGCTCGCAACCGCCGACAATGTCGCCTTCAACCCGCTCTTCCTTCACGGCGGCACCGGCCGGGGCAAGACTCACCTTCTCCACGCCATCGGCCACGAATTCCGCGCCCGCCGCCCGGGCGCCAAGATCATCTACATGTCGGCCGAAAAGTTCATGGTCGAATTCGTCGCCGCGCTACGCGCCAACGAGACGATCCAGTTCAAGCAGCAGCTTCGCTCCGCCGACCTGCTGATGATCGACGACGTGCAGTTCATCGCCGGCAAGGAATCGACCCAGGAAGAATTCTTCCACACGATGAACGAGATCATCTCGGCCGGCCGCCGTCTCGTCATTTCGTCGGACCGTGCGCCGCAGGACCTGGACGGCATCGAGCCGCGCATCCTGTCGCGCCTCAGTTGGGGCCTCGTCGCCGACATCAATGCGGCTGACCTCGAGCTTCGCCTCTCGATCATCATGAAGAAACTCGAAGCGCTTCCCGAAGTCGAGGTGCCGCAGGACGTGGCGATGTTCCTTGCCAAGAGGATCAGCTCCAATGTCCGCGAATTGGAAGGCGCACTAAACCGTATCGCCGCTTATGCGGTGATGCAGAGCCGCCCGATCGACCTCGACTTCACCAGCGAAGTGCTTGCCAACATCCTCCGCGCCAATCAGCGCCGCATTTCCATCGACGAGATCCAGGGCAAGGTTTCGGACCATTACCGCATCCGGAAGGCCGAGATGACCTCGGCCCGCCGAGCGCGGGAGGTCGCGCGGCCCCGGCAGGTCGCGATGTATCTCTCGAAGCAGCTGACTCCGCGCTCGCTGCCGGAAATCGGCCGCCGCTTCGGCGGGCGCGATCACACCACCGTCATCCACGCGGTGCGGCAGATCGAAAAGCTTCGGCAGCAGGATGCGGAACTCGACGCCGACATCCGTCTGCTGACGCGGCAGCTGGAAAGCTAAGAAGCGGGGCCCGAAAGGGCAAAGGGGAAGGGGAGAGGCGCGCCGAAATTGCCCGCCTCTCCCCTTTTACTTTTCGGGCCACTCGAGCCCGTGAAAGGCGAAGCCCGCAAAGTTCGGCCATGCGGCGAACAGATGCGCAGTTTCGCGCGCCAGTGCCGCCATTCGCACTTCGTCGCCGAGGAAGCTCAGCCTCTGGGCCGGAATGTCGACCGTGCGCTGGCCCCGGTACATTGCCGCGCCCGGCACCGCGCGGCTGCCATCGAGAAGAAGGACTTGCGGTGCCTCTCCTGCTCCGACGGCAAGGTTACCCTCGGCAGCAGTCGTGAAAAGCTGTTCCTTCTCGTCCCGAAGCCGCTCCGCCTCAAGGCCGAGCCGCACCGGCTTGCCGTTCGCAGCGCCCCAGGCGAGCAGGGGCTCCGCGATCTGGCTCAGGAGCGCGGGATCAGTGCGGTAGGACATGACGGTCACCTCGCGCACGACCGGGGCGATCCTCTCGAGCATCGCCCGGCCCGCTTCCTCGTTCGGGATCCAGAAGGGGAGGACGAGGTGGATGGGTTCGCCCGTCGCCTCAGCGAGCGCCAGCATTGTCTCGGCCCATCCGGCATAGGTCGCCGCGCCGGTCTCTCCCCATTCGGCGAGCGTGTAGGGTTCGACATCATATTGGATTCCTGCCAGCCGCGCGGCGGGAGAGGCTTCCCGCTGATAGGCTGCGATAGCCCGCGCGCGTTCCACGGCAGCGGCACGTCCAGCCGGCAGCACCATGCGAGGGTCGCCCTCCACCGCCTCAACCGCTAGGCCAGCATCGGACGCTGCTTCAAGGAAGCGGCGTAAGCTCCGCTGGTTGGCAACCTTGCCGTCCTCAACCTCCAGCGACACGAAGAGCCGGTTCACCCCGCGTGCGCGGGCGGAAGCGATCAGCGCCTGTGGGTCCTGCCGCCAGAGCGACGGCGACCACGCCCAAGCAGACGCGTTGGAGGTCGGAGCAAAGGCTGCCGCCGGAGCAATACGAAGGTTGTTGAGAACCAACTTTCCGCCCTGCCACGGCGCCAGGACGGTAAGCTGTGCCGGGCCCGCAATCGCCGGGAGGGGAAGTGGCTCGTCCAAAGGCCGAGGCGCACGTGCATCGGCGCCAGCCGGCACCAGCTCCGCTCTGAAGTTATCCGATCCGCTCGCTGCCGTTTGTAGCACCAGCCTTCCGCCCTGCGGGAGCCGCGCGCCTTCGAAGCGTAGCACCGCTCCGGCCACGCTTGCACCGGGCGTGCATTCGAGCACCAGCTGCCCACTCGCGAGACTGACGGCACAACGGCCGTCCACGCCGAACGAAACAGCCCGAGCCTGCGTCAGCAGGTTCGTCCCGAGTGGAAGCGGATGAAGCGGCTCCGGCCTGCTCGTCCGGGCGCGGAGCGATAAGCGCGGTGGTCCGCCTTCCGGCGTCGTGACGACGATATCCTCGTTCGGCAGCGGTCGGCGCGGCAGCGTACCCATCCAGACGACCTCCTCCCGCGTCACGCCCTCCGGCAGGGTTTCCGCCGCCGGCGCCGCCAATACGGCTGCCAAGAGAAAGGGGAGAGCCGTCACCGGCCCTCCCCTAACTTCTTCTTTCGCTGGCTCAAAGTATCACTTTGAGCCGATCAATTTTAGCGGTTCCGCGGCGCCGGCGGCACGGTGATCTTCACCGTTTCGCCCGAGCGGCCGGGGAAGTTGGTGAACATCGCCTCGACGAGGTTCGGCACCAGCGTTTGGAGCTCGTCGGTGCGCGAACGCGCCTTGGCCGTGCCTTCGAACACCGACTGGCCGTCCGCCGCGCGCTTGATGTCCATGTCGAGATGGCTCGTATAGACGGTGTAGCTGCGGACATCGCCGTAGCCATAGCCCATCGGCGAATACCAGAACGGGTCGTCCCAGCCGTAGTAGAATGGCGAACGGGCGCGGTGGCCGTAATAGCCGAACCGCGAGTAGTAAGGCCGGTAGAACGGATCGTAGAACCCGCCATAGCCGTAGCGGCCGTAACGGCTGAAGCCCGGCGTCTCGACAATCTCGGTACGGCCCTGGTCGACGCCGTAATCGAGAGAGACGATGAGGGTGGCGGCCTGCGCGGACGGCGCCTCGCTATACCCTTGAGCGATCAGGTGCCGACGAACCTGGTCCGCATAGCGCGAGAATTCGAGGCCGCCGCGGTTCATCGGATCCGTGGCCTGAATGACGAAGCTCTGGCCCTGCGGCGCCGGCATCGCCTGAAAGCGCGAGACCTGCGTCGGAAGCCCGGTGGCGCAGCCGCCGAGGGTAAGAAGCGCCGCCGGAACGGCAAGCATCAGGAGTTTCTTGGAAACGGACATGGTACGCGTCCTTTCAGCGATTTTCATATTGTGGAGAATATACAACAACTTGGTCGTACCGCCAAGACGCTGAACGGTGACTGAAGGGCGATGAGCCGTTTCGTTCAGTAGCGCGGGAGGCCGAGCGCCTTGTACGCGCCGTCCAGCGTCGGCCTCGCCGTAGCGGCAGCGCGCTCCGATCCCGTGACCAGGATACGGTCGATCTCCGCAGGATCGGCAAGTAGCTGGTCCAGCCGCGCCTTGATCGGCCGCAACGTTTCGACGACAAGATCGGCCAGCGCTGGCTTGAAAGTGCCAAACCCTTGGCCTTCGAACTCCTTCAGCACGTCCGCAGGCGTACGCCCCGAAATCACCGCGAAGATGGTGACGAGGTTCCGGGCCTCCGGCCGCTCGCCAAGCGCGTCCCAGTCGCCCGGCAGCGGCTCCGGATCGGTCTTGGCCTTGCGGATCTTCTGCGCGACCGTGTCGCTGTCGTCGGTGAGGTTGATCCGGCTCATGTCGGAAGGATCGGATTTCGACATCTTGGCCGAACCGTCGCGAAGGCTCATGATTCGCGCCCCCGTTTCGCCGATCAGCGGCTCCGGGAGCGTGAACAATTCGACCGCGTAATCCGTATTGAACTTGGTCGCGATGTCGCGGATCAGCTCGATATGCTGCTTCTGGTCCTCGCCGACCGGAACATGCGTCGCCTGATAGAGAAGCACGTCGGCTGCTTGCAGTATCGGGTAGGCGTAGAGGCCCACGCTGGAGCCTTCGCGGTTCTTGCCCGACTTCTCCTTGAACTGCGTCATGCGGTTCAACCAGCCGATCCGGGCCGTGCAGTTCAATATCCAGGCAAGCTCCGGATGGGCCGGAACCCGCGCCTGATTGAACAAAACCGCCTTGTCCGGGTCGATGCCGCAGGCGATCAGGGTCGCCGACGCCTCGCGGATCGTGGCGGCAAGCTCCTTCGGATCGTTATAGACGGTTATCGCGTGGAGATCGGCGAGGAAGATGAAGCATTCGGTTTGATGCTGCATCTCCGCCCAGCGCTTGATCGCCCCGAGATAGTTGCCGAGATGCGGGTTGCCCGTCGGCTGGATGCCGGAAACGACGCGCATCAGGCGTCCACCTTCTTCTTGCGGAGGAGGATGAGGATGTCTTCCTTGTTGATCGCGCCGATCACCCAGGCGACGGCGAAATAGACCGCGCCGCCGACCGATACGAGCGTGCCGACGCCGATCAGGCGACGTCCGGTCGAGCCGGCGAAGAAGCCGTCCAGCGCCTCCCGGACGAAATAGAGCGCAGCCGCCATGATCGCGGCGGCGATGATCTGACGGATGATGCGGCTCCAGAGCCAGCTCTGGATGCGGAAATGGCCGCGGCGGGCGAGGATGCCGTAGAGCGCCAGCGCATTGAGCCACGCTGCAAGCGCGGTCGTGAAGGCGAGGGCGGCGATCCCCATCACCGGGATTAGGATGAAATTGAGGGCGATGCCGACGATCAACATCGAGGCCGCGATGATGATCGGCGTCTTCATGTCCTTTCGCGCATAGAAGCCCGGCGCCAGCACCTTGATGAGGACATAGGCGGGAAGGCCGCTGACGATGATCGACAGGACGAGCGCGGTGGTGCGGGCATCTTCGGCAGTGAACTTGCCGCCCTGGAACAGCGCCGCGACGATAGGGCCCGCGGTGACGGCGAGCGCGACGGCAGCCGGAAGCGTCAGCAGCATGGCAAGCTCGATCGCCTGGCTCTGCACCCGCGCCGCGCCTTCATTGTCGGCGGCGATGACCGAGCGGCTGAGCGCCGGCAGGATGGCGGTGCCGAGCGCCGATCCGATGATCGCCAGCGGAAGCTGGTTGAGGCGGTCCGCAAAGCCCAGATAGACGAGGGAGCCTTCGGGGAGGCTGGTGGCAAAATAGGCGTAAAAGGCCTGGCTGATATAATAGATGCCCCCTCCGAGCGTCGCCGGAAGGATGAGGACCACCAGCTCCTTCACGCCCGGCGTCAGGCGAGGCCGCGTCAGCCGGAGCTTCACGCCCGCCGCATGCGCGCTGCCCCAGCAAAGCGCGAGCTGAAGGACGCCGCCCGCGACCACGCCCCAAGCCATTGCCCGCGCGGTCTCAGGCCCGCCTTCCGGCACGATCAGCAAGGCCGCGATCAGCGCGATATTGAGCAGGGAGGGCGCGAATGCAGCCGCGGTGAAGCGCGACAGCGAGTTGAGCACACCGGAAAAGAGCGAGACGAGGCAGATGAAGACCAGATACGGCATCGTGATCCGCGTCAGCAGCACGGCCAGGCCGAACTTCTCCGGCTCGTCAGTCCATCCCGCCCCGATCAGGGCGATGAAGGCCGGCATGAAGACCATGAAGATGACCGTTATGATCATCAGCACCGGCATGAAGACCGCCAGCACCTCCTCCGCGAACCGGCGCGCTTCCTCGTTGTCCCCGTCCTTCATCCGGCCGCTGAACAGGGGCACGAAGCCCTGGCTGAACGCGCCTTCGCCGAACAGGCGGCGGAAGAGATTGGGGATGAGGAAGGCGAGGGCGAAGGCGTCGGCCGCCATGCCGGCGCCCATCACCCGTGCAAAGATCATCTCGCGCGCGAAGCCGAGCACGCGGCTCACCATGGTGAGTCCGCCGATCGTTCCGGTCGCCTTCCAGAGGTTCATGGGCTGTCCGCCCCTTCGTTCTTAAGCCTGGCCGGTGATTTCCGGCGCCTGCGCGCCGCCATTCTCCGCCTGCGCCTGCGCCGCCCGCTGCATGTAGAGCGCGCCGAAATCGATCGGATCGAGCATCAGCGGCGGGAAGGAGCCGTCACGGACCGTATCGGCAACGATGCGGCGGGCGAAGGGGAACAGGATGCGCGGTGCTTCGGCGAGGAGGAAGGGCTGAAGCTGCTCTTCGGGCAGGTTCCGCGCGCCGAACAGGCCCGCATAAAGAAGGTCGACCTTGAAGGCGGTGCCCTGATCTGCGCTCGCCGTCACATCGATCTTCAGAACGACTTCGTAAACGCCGTCGCCGACCTGCTGCGACCCGATGTTGAACTGGACGTCGATGCGCGGCGCGCCCTGCCATTGATAGACGGCCGGAGCGCTCGGATTTTCGAACGAAAGGTCCTTCACATATTGCGAGATGAGGCCGACCTCCGGAAGGTTGTTCTCGCCATTGGTCAGCTGTTCCGCGCCCTGTGCGCCTTCTTCTTCGGCCATGATCTTCTGTTACCCCGGGATATGGTGTGGAAAGCGCCGGCTTAGGAGCCGACGATGTCGCAGCGGCGGGTAGCAGGAGCGCTACCGGCACGCAACAATGCTGAGGTTCCGATCGTTCATCCTTCGTCCATTTGAAACATTCATGCTTGCGGCCTATGTAGGATGCCGAAATTCTCTGGAGTGCGTGACCGGTGACCGTTGAAATCGTCCTGCTTGCCATGGTGGCCCTCTTCGTCGGGCTTCGGCTTTACGCCGTCCTCGGCCGCCGGACGGGGCATGAGCAGCAGCCGGTGACCCGGCCCGACGCCGTTCCGGGCTCCGAAGCGCCCGCGCCGATCACCGACATCGCTCCGGAACGCAGCGAAGGCAGCGGCCTCGTCTACGAGGATCGCGCCGCAACCGGCATCCGCGCCATCGTCTCGGCCGATCCGGCCTTCGACGTCGCCCGTTTCCTCGAAGGCGCGCAGGCCGCCTACCGCATGATCCTCGAAGCCTTCTGGAAAGGCGACCGCGAAGAGCTTGCTTATCTCGTCGGCGGCGACGTTCGCGCATCCTTTGAGGAAGCGATCACTGAGCGCGACGCTCAGGGCTACAAGCTCGACAACCGCCTGATCGCCATCGAGCGTGCGGTGATCGAGGATGCGGAGCTTAACGGCCGCACAGCCCGTATCGAAGTCCGCTTCGACGCCGACATCGCCGCCGTCACCCGCAACGAAGCGGGCGAGGTGGTCGCCGGATCGCTCAGCGACGCGGTCCAGACCCACGACGTCTGGACCTTCGAGCGGACGCTCGGAAGCGACGACCCGAACTGGCTGCTCGTCGAAACCGACGAAGTCGCCTGATCTCCAGCTTTCCTATCGCTTGCCGCCCGCGCTATGCCGGGCGGATGATTACGCGCGACTCAAGCCTTGCCGCTTCTTCGATCGATCACTTCAGTTCGATTTGGTCCATTTCGAAGCGTCGTTGGTGTGACCTTTGTGACCTTTGGCTGAAACGGCTGTGCGTCGCGAGCCTGGTGGCCGTGGCCGCGTGCGTTCCGAAACCGACTCCGCCGGTGGGCGAGCCGACGCCGCCGGAAAAGCCTCCGGTTCAGCAGCCGCCGGTCCAGCAGCCTCCGGCGCAGCCGAAGCCGCATAACGCCGTGCTTGCAGGCGTCCGCGCCGGTCCAGCCATCGAGAGCCTCGGCATCACGCCCGCTTCGGCCTCCGCCGCCCTCCGCGCCTTCCGAATTTCCTGCCCGTCCGTTCAGCGCCGGACCGATGCATCGGGCCTGACGCGTGGCAGCGACTGGGCGACCCCTTGCGCCGCTGCTCCCACTTGGCCGGAGAGCAATGCACTCGGCTTCTTCACCACCCATTTCGAAACCGCCGCGGTCACGGGCGACGCCCACGCCACCGGCTATTACGAGCCGGAGATCCGCGGCTCCCGCACGCGCCAGCCGGGCTATGAGACGCCGATCTATCGGACGCCGCCCGACCTTCTCACCACCAATCCGCTGACCGGCGAGCGTGGTCGCGGACGCTTGAATGAGCGAGGCGAGTACGTCCTTTATTACGAGCGGTCCGAGATTGAAGATGGGGCGCTTGCGAACAAGGGGCTGGAGATCGGCTGGGCCGCCGACCCGATCGAATTGTTCTTCCTCCACATCCAGGGATCGGGCCGGCTGATCCTGCCGGACGGCAACGTCATGCGGATCGGCTACGACAATCAGAACGGCCGCGAATATCTCGCTATCGGGCGGATCATGCGCGACCGCGGCATCCTCCAGACCGGCGGCACGTCGATGCAGCATATCGTCGCCTGGCTTCGTGCCAATCCGGAGGAAGGCCGCGCAATTATGCGCGAGAATAAGAGCTACATCTTCTTCAAGGAACTGACCGGGCCCGGCCCCTTGGGCGCGCTCGGCCTTCCGGTCACGCCGCGCGCCACCGTCGCCGCCGATCCGATGTTCGTACCCCTGGGTGCGCCTGTCTTCCTCCAGATCGACCGGCCAGAGGCGAACGGCCTCTGGGTCGCGCAGGATACCGGGGGCGCGATCAAGGGCGCGAACCGCTTCGACACCTTCTGGGGCGCGGGCGCGGAGGCCGAACGGATCGCCGGCGGAATGTCCGGCCGGGGCACCGCCTACGTTCTTGTGCCGAAGGGAATCGTCGCGCGGGTCCTTGCCAATGCCCCGCCGCCTCAGCCCTGAGGAGCGGGCGCTCTGGGCAAAGGTCGTCGCAACCGTCCAGCCGCTCCATGGGGCCGCTGAAGCCGAGCCTGAAGCGCCGGAGTCGCTGCCTGCGGCCAGGCCGCTAGAGGTCCGGCCACTCCGCCCGGCACCTCCCGCGCCGCCTGCTCCGAAAAGCGGCCCCGGCACCACGCTCGACGGAACTTGGGACCGGCGGCTCGGCCGTGGCACAGTGCAGCCGGACTTCACCTTAGACCTTCATGGGCACAATCTCGCCACCGCTTATTCGCTGCTGGACAGCCGTCTGGAGCAGGCGATCGCGTCCGGCGCGCGCGTCCTCCTCCTCGTTACGGGAAAGCCGCCGCAGGGCGAACCGCCCGCGCGTAGGGGCAAGATCAGGGCAGCGGTCGGTGACTGGCTCGCCGCCTCCCGCCATGCCGGCGACATCGCCGCGGTGCGGAACGCCCACCCTCGCCACGGCGGCGCGGGCGCGCTCTACATCGTGCTTCGCCGCAAGAGAACGTGAATACGAAATCGTAACGCCTTTCGGTTAATTCATCCTGTCCGGTAGAAATGCCGGGGGGAAGGGGACCGTCGGCGCGAATGCTCAAGGAAAGGCTGCAGAAGTTCGGCAATGCCGTCCTGTCCGTGCTGGCAGGCTTCTCCTCATTCGTTTTCACCTTGATGGCCCTGCTCGTCCTCCGCGAACTGGACGAGAAGATCCTTGCCGCGATCACGATGGGTACCTTCGCACTGCTCATCACCTGGATCGCCTCCGAACGTCCAAACAGCGGGCAGGGGAGGGCGATCAAGGCGCTGATCGACCGGCTGCTAGCCGTGAAGCGCGGCGACCTCTCGTCGCCCGCACCTAAGATCGTTCGCAAGCAATTGCCGGCCCTCGCCACTGCGGTGGACGCGCTCTTCGACCAGGTCCGATCTAACCTCGACGATGTGCGGGCCATGGCGATGTATGATCCCGTAACATCACTGCCCAACCGGCTCTATTTTAAGCGCGAGGGTGAGACTGTTCTCGAGGCGCGGCAGCCCGCCGAGCGTGCGGCCCTGCTCTTCATCGATCTGGACGGCTTCAAGGAAGTGAACGACAGCTTCGGCCATGCACAGGGCGACCAAGTGTTGGCTTCAGTGGCGAACCGCCTCCGCCTGCTCGTGACAGAGCAAGCCGAGCCCGGCCGCCTCTCCCAGCCGATCATTGCCCGCCTCGCCGGCGACGAATTCACTCTGCTCTTCCCGTCTGTCGTCAGCACGGAAGAGGCGCGCAGCATTGCCGAGAAGGTGCTTGCCGAGCTTTCCGAGCCGTTCGCGGCCGGTACGCACTCCGTCAGCATCGGCGCCTCCATCGGCGTTGCGCTCTGCCCCAACCATGGCACCGACCTTGCCAGCCTGATGAAGGCTGCGGACATTGCTATGTATCACGCGAAGGCAAGCGGCCGTTCCCAGGTCTGCGTCTATAATGAGGAACTCGCCATCGCCTTCGCCGGCAGGCTCGAAACCGAGCGAGCGTTACGCGAGGCGCTGGCACGAGACGAATTCACCCTTGCCTATCAGCCGCAGGTTTGCGCCCGGAGCGGCGAGGTGGTTGCGGGGGAGGCGCTCCTCCGCTGGAACCATCCAACCCGTGGCACCCTGCTCCCGGGCAGCTTCATCCCCATTGCCGAGGAAAGCACGCTCATCGGGGCCATTGGCGATTGGGTGATCGACGCCGTCATTGAAGCGCTAGGCAGGTGGAAAGCCGCCGGCGCGACGCAGCGGCTCACCTTCAACGTCTCACCGGGTCAGGCGGAGCGGCCGGGTTTCTTCGCGCGCCTGCGCGAGAAAATCGAGGAAACGGGCTCACCGCCCTGGCTGCTCGAGCTCGAATTCACTGAGACGATGGCGATGCAATGCAGCGATAACGTGATCGCCGAGCTTGCCGCGCTCCGCGCCGATGGCGTTTCGATCGCCATCGACGATTTTGGATCCGGCTATTCGAACCTCGCCCGTATGAAGGACATGCCGATCGACCGGGTGAAGCTCGACCGCAGCCTCATCTCCGACATCGACAGTTCGGAAAATGCCCGCACCATCATCGCGGCGGTCATCCACCTCATTCATGGCCTTGGTCTCGAAGTGGTTGCCGAGGGCGTGGAGCGGAAGGACCAGATCGACGTACTGCGCGCCGTCGGCTGCGACACCTTTCAAGGCCATGCCTTCGCAGAGGCGATGCCGGAAGAGCGTTTCTTCGAGTGGCTTCGTCAGGGTCAGCCGGACGCCAAGAGCGCTTGATCAGCCGAGCGCGGTCCGAAGCACTCGCGCGTAAATCCGCGTAAGCGCCCGAATATCCTCGACCGAGGCCGCCTCGTCGAGTTTGTGCATCGTCGCGTTCGGCAGACCGAAATCCACGACCGGGCAGAGCTTGATCAGGAACCGTCCATCCGACGTGCCGCCGCTCGTCGACAGCTCCGGCTCCACGCCCGTTTCGGCTCGAATGGCTTCCGTGACGATGTCGAATATCGGCCCCGGCGGCGTCAGGAAGGCTTCGCCTGATATCTTGGCTTCGACTGTGGCGCCGGGCGCTGTTTCCTCAACCGTTCGCCGCACCAGCGCAACCAGCTCTTCCCCCTTGTGCAGACTGTTGAACCGGATGTTGAGCTGCGTGGTTGCAGAGCCCGGAATGATGTTGGTCGCCTTGGTCGGCGTGCCCGCAGCTGTGAATTCCAGGTTCGACGGCTGGAAGCCCTCGGTGCCGTCGTCGAGGTGCAGAGCGTCGAGCGCCGCGATCACCCGCGCCAGCTTCGGAATCGGATTGTCCGCCCTATGCGGATAGGCGACATGCCCCTGCGCCCCGGGCACCGTGATCCACATGTTCACCGTACCGCGGCGGCCGATCTTCACCGTATCGCCGAGACGGTCGACTGAGGTGGGCTCGCCGATCAGGATCATGTCGGGGCGGATGTTCCGCTCCGCCATCCATTCCATGATCCGCGGCGTGCCGTAGGTGGCGGGTCCTTCCTCGTCGCCCGTAATGATGAAGCTGATCGTACCCTTGTGCTCGGCAAGCTCGGAGCAGGCGGCTGCGAAGGCGGCGACGCCGCCTTTCATGTCCACCGCGCCGCGGCCATAGAGAAGGCCGCCGCGCACTTCCGGAGTGAAGGCATCGCCGGTCCAGCCCTCGCCCGGAGGCACGACATCGAGGTGTCCGGCAAAGCCGATATGCGGCGATCCGCTCCCGCGCGTGGCGACGAGATTCTCGACCGGTCCGTCCGGCGCTTTGCCCAAGGTAAAGCGGTGCACCTCGAAGCCGAGCGGCCTCAGCGCCTCCTCCAGCACGTCGAACACTTCGCCGCTGGCGGGCGTCACCGAAGGAACGGCGATGAGGCGGGAGGCGAGCTCGATCGGGTCGATTGCAGCGGTCATGCCGCTCGCCTAGCAAGGCGCCATCGTCCTGCCCAGCGGAGACTCTCATGCCGAAGCTCGACCTCGACCAGATCGAACAGACCAACCGCACCACTTATCCCGAGCCGTTCGCGTCCGACATGGGCGGGCGCTGGTTTCGGCGCGTCGGCGATTTTGCGGGCCTACAGGATTTCGGCGCCAGCCATGTGGTGCTGAAACCCGGCGGTATCTCCAGCCAGCGCCACTGGCATGTCGACGAGGACGAACTGGTCGTGATGCTTGAAGGTGAGGCGGTGCTGGTGGAGGATCAGGGCCGCACGATCATGCGGCCTGGAGACGTTGCTGTCTTCCCGAAGAATACGGGCGACGGTCACCATCTAATCAATGAGAGCGATAGCGACTGCATCTTTCTTGCAGTCGGCAAGAAGGCGGTCGGAGTTGCGTATTATCCCGACATCGATCTTGTTTGGAACGGCCCTTCCGGCCGCTACGAGCACAAGGATGGCAGCCCTTACTGAGCCGCCTGCTCATATTGTTCGATGATCCAGGGCTCTTCCTGCGCCGCGTCTATCCATTCCTCCATCCACGGATGGTGGATGATCGCCTCCATATAGGTGGCGGCAAAGCGCGGCACCGGAATGGAATAGGTGACGAAGCGCGTCACCACCGGCGCAAACATGATGTCGGCCGCGCTGAACGTGCCGAATAGATAGGGGCCACCTTCGCCATGGCGCGCCCGTGCTTCCGCCCATAGCTCGAGGATGCGGATCACCTCGCGCCGCACCTCTTCCTTCAGTTCGGACTTCTCGAACTGCTTGCGCACGTTCATCGGGCATTCGCGGCGAAGGTTCGGATAGCTCGAGTGCATTTCCGCCGCCATGGACCGCGCCATGCCGCGGGCGGCATCGTTCTTCGGCCAGAAACGCTCGTTGCCGACCTTGTCCGCAAGCCATTCGATGATCGCGAGCGAGTCCCAGATGACGGTCTTATCGTCCCACAGGACCGGGACCTTGCCGCCCGACGGCGCGAACTCGTCGCCTTCGGTGCGCTTGTTCCACTCCTCGTCGAACATCGGAACGGTCATTTCCTCGAAAGGAAGGCCGGACTGCTTGCAGGCGAGCCAGCCGCGCAGCGACCAGGAAGAATAAGCCTTGTTGCCGATGATGAGCTTGAGCATTCCTCGTCCCGCTATCCGATCGCTTCGATCACTGCCTTACGTAACTGATCGATGCCGAGCCCGGTTTCGCTGGACGTCGTGATAATCTGCGGATGCGCCGCCGGATGCTTGCGGGCTTCCTCGGCGGTTTTCGCCTCAACCGCCTGAAGCTCGGACGCCTTGATCTTGTCCGCCTTGGTGAGGACGAGGTGGTAGCTGACCGCCGCGTCGTCCAGCATCTTCATGACTTCGAGGTCGATGTCCTTGATGCCGTGGCGGCTGTCGATCAGGACCAGCGCACGCTTCAGCGCCTGGCGGCCGCGGAGATAGTCGTTGACGAGATAGCGCCATTTCCGCGCCACATCCTTCGGCGCCTTGGCGAAGCCATAGCCGGGCATGTCGACGAGCCGGAAGCGGAGCGGCTGTCCCACATCGAAGAAATTGAGCTCCTGCGTTCGCCCCGGCGTGTTGGACGTGCGTGCAAGGTCGCGCCGGTTGGTCAGCTTGTTGAGGAGCGAGGATTTGCCGACGTTCGAGCGGCCGGCAAAGGCGATCTCCTCGACCTCCGCGTCGGGCAGAAACTGAAGGCCGGGCGCCGACTTCAGGAAGGCGATCGGCCCGGAAAACAGCTTCCGGGCGACTTCCTCGGTATCCGGCGCCTCGTCCGTCATCAGGCTGGCACCGGATCTTTCATCCCCGGCGTGCGGCTGTAGAGCCATTTCTGCTGGGCGATGGTGAGGATGTTATTGGTGACCCAGTAAAGCTGAAGCCCCGCCGCGAACGGCGCCATCACGAACATCAGTACCCAGGGCATGATCGCGAAAACCTGCTTCTGGACCGGGTCCATCGGCGCCGGGTTAAGCCGGAACTGAAGCCACATGGTGATGCCGAGCAGGATGGGCAGGATACCGATTGCGAGGAACACCGGCGGCGTGAAGTCGAGAAAGCCGAACAGATTGACCGGCGTCAGTGGGTCGGGCGCGGACAGATCCTTGATCCAGAGCGCGAAGGGCTGGTGCCGCATTTCGACGGCGAGCAGCAGCACCTTGTAAAGCGCATAGAAGATCGGGATCTGGATCAGGATCGGAAGGCAGCCCGCCATCGGGTTCACCTTCTCCTCCTGATAGAGCTTCAGCATCTCCTGCTGCAGCTTCGGCTTGTCATCCCTGTAACGTTCCTGGAGCGCCTTCATCTTCGGCTGAAGGACGCGCATGCCCGCCATCGACTTGAACTGCTTCTGCGCGATCGGGAACATGAGCGCGCGAACGATGAGGGTGAGGCAGATGATCGCGACGCCGAAATTGCCGATGGCCGCGAACAGCCAATTGAGGAGCGCGAAGATCGGCTTCATGAACCATTCGAACCAGCCCCAGTCGATCGCCTTGTCGAAGCGGGCAATGCCGCCATCCTGATAGCGGTCGAGCAACTGCACTTCCTTCGCCCCCGCAAAGAAACGGGAGGTGGTGCGAACGGCGCGGCCCGGCGGGACGATGGTCGGCTCGGTGGTGAAATCCGCCTGGAAGCTGCCGCGCGGGCCGCGGCGGAAGGAAGCATCGACATTGCTTCGCTGATCGGGAACGATAGCCGTGAGCCAATATTGGTCCGAAAAGCCGAGCCAGCCCCCACGCGTCGAGAAGCGCTGGTCACCGCTTTCGGCAAGGTCGTCATAGTCCCAGTCGTAATTGGCCGCATCGTTGAACACACCGACGGGGCCCACATGCGTGGTCCAGCTGTCGGGGTCAGCGGAGGCGCTGGCGCGGCTCACAAGCGAATAGGGTCGGGCAGCGACTGCGCCGGTTCCGGCATTTGCGACGCTCTGCTCGGCGGTGAACATATAGCCGTCGTCGACGCTGAGCTTGATGCCGAAGCGCTGCCCCTGCGGGCTCGTCCAGCTCAAGGTGACTGGCGACCCCGGCGAAAGGCGGGTGCCGCTTGCCTGCCAGACGGTATCGGGCCCGGGCACGGCCAGCCCTTCGCCCGACCAGCCGAAGCTCGCGAAATAGGCGCCGGGCGCTCCGGCGGGCGAGAGCAGGCGGATCGGCGGGGAACTCCGCGACAGGCCCTCGCGATGGCTGGTGAGGACGAGATCGTCGATCCGCGCGCCGCGAAGGTTGATCGAGCCCTGAAGGCGCGGCGTCTCAATGCGAATCCGGGGCGTTTCGCCGAGTACGGCCTGCCGGCTTCTGATCTGGACCGGCGCGTCGGCGGTGGGGTCCGCCTGCGGCTTTGCGACCGGCACCTGCTTCCCGTCCACGACCTTGGTCGAAGGCGGATTGGCCGTCGGAAACCATTGTTCGGCAATGTAGGTCCAGCCGAACAGCACGATCGCCGACAGGACGATCGCCAGGATCATATTGCGTGAATCGTTCACTTACATCCCCTTACGGTACCGGGTCATAGCCGCTTCCCCCCCAGGGGTGGCATCGAAACAGGCGCTTGGTGGCGATCCAGCCGCCGCGCAGCGCCCCATAGCGTTCAATTGCGGTGATTGCATAGGCCGAGCAGCTCGGCTGATAGCGGCAGCTCGGCGGAAGAATGACGGAAGGGCCCTTCTGCCAGCCCTTCGCGACCAGGATCATGAGCTTACCGATCATCGGCGAAGCTTTCCGAGCGCCTTCGACAGCTCGGCCTTCAGCGCCTCGAAGTCCCGTTCGACCCCGCCTTCGCGGCCGATCAGGATATGGTCGGCGCCGGCAAACCCTTCAGACGGCAGGATTTCCCGGGCCAAGGCGCGAAAGCGGCGCTTCATGCGATTGCGGACGACCGCGCCGCCGATCTTCTTGGTGACGGTGATGCCGAGGCGCATGCCAGGATCACCGTCGGCCCGATCGCGGACGAGCAGGACGAAGCCGGGCATCGGAGCCCGGAGCGCCTTGTTAGCAGCAAGGAAATCGGCGCGCCGGCGGATCGAGGCCGGCGCTGCGGAGGGCGAGTTTAGGCCGACAGCTTCTTGCGGCCGCGGGCGCGGCGAGCGGCCAGAACCTTGCGTCCGCCGACGGTCGCCGTGCGGGCCCGGAAGCCGTGACGCCGCTTGCGCACGAGATTGCTCGGCTGGAAGGTGCGCTTCATCGCTCATACCTCAAGAACTTGAATGAAAAGGGCGGCCGAACGAGCGACCGCCTTGTTGGTGGCGCGGATAAGGAAAGCAGCGGCCAAAGTCAATCGTCCAGAGCGCCGGCTTCGGCTTCCCTGAGCTTGCGCTGTTCCTCGCGCCTTTTCGCGCTTGGGCGGCGGAGGCCCCAATCAGCCCAACGCCCCTTGTTCGGGTGCTTGCGCTTGAAGATCGCGTACTGCCGCTTTGCCCAGCTGCTATATTTCAGCGTAAGCCCAAGCCCCGCGCCGAAGACGATGATGCCGCCCGGCCCCGGCAGAACGCCTAGAGCAGGCGAGATCAACATCAGGAGCAGGCCCAGGACGAAGAGACCGGTCCGCACCGCAGGCACAGTTTCGATCGCCCGCCATCTATCACGCAACGTCATGGCCGCCATGTGGGAAGAGCGTCTTAGTCGGGCAAGACGGGGGAGCAATATTTCGAGGCAACTTGCCGATTGTGGGCGCTTCGCTCATTGGCGGGCATCAGCGGGCCCAGGCAGGGAGGTACGGCATGACGGGACAGATTGGCGGCTCGGATGCCGCTCGCGAGCTTGAAGGCCTCGGCAGTGTGAGGGCGAAGGCGGCACCCATACAGGTGCCCGAATATCAGGCTCGGCTTCAGAAAGCGCGCGACCTGCTGGCGCGGACCGGGACGGCGGATGCTCTGCTGGTCGGGGCTGGAACAAGCCTTCGCTATTTCAGCGGCGTGCCGTGGAGGATGAGCGAACGTCTTGTCGCCATGCTGCTGCCGCGGGACGGCGAGCCCGTCTTCATCTGCCCCGCCTTTGAAACCGGAAGCTTCGATGCAGTCCTAGCGGCGCGGGGCCAGGTTCTCACGTGGGAAGAGCATGAGAATCCGTTCGCCCTCGTCGGCAAGGCCGCACGCGGCGTGGGAGCGAAGACACTGGCGCTCGACCCGCAGCTTCCGCTCTGGTGCCAGTTCCGCCTCCGCGAAGCCGCTCCGGCTCTGGAGCTGGTTGACGGCTCGGCGATCATCGATGGCTGCCGAATGTATAAGTCGAAGGCGGAACTCGCGCTCATCCGCCAGGCGATGCAGATGACGCTCGAAGTGCATCGCCGCGCCGCGCGCATGCTGCGACCCGGCATCGGAGCGGTCGAAGTGGAGCGCTTCATAGATGAGGCGCACCGCGCGCTCGGCGCCGACAATGGCAGTAGCTTCTGCATCGTCTCCTTCGGCGAGGGCAGCGCCTATCCGCACGGCCTACCCGGCGAGCAATTTCTGAAGGAGGGCGATGTCGTCCTCATCGACACGGGCTGCCAGCTTCACGGTTACAATTCCGATATCACCCGCACCTATGTATTCGGCCAGCCGACCGAGGAGCAGCGCACTTATTGGACGCTGGAGCGGGAGGCGCAGCAGGCCGCCTTCGACGCCGTCCGGCCGGGTGTGCCCTGCGAGGCCGTGGACGCCGCCGCCCGGGCGGTGCTGGAGAAAGCGGGTCTCGGCCCCGATTACCGGCTTCCGGGCCTTCCGCATCGCACCGGCCACGGTCTCGGCCTCGACATCCACGAGCCCGCGTACCTGGTGCGCGGCGATCGTACGCCGCTTGCGGCCGGAATGTGCTTCAGCAACGAGCCGATGATCGTCGTCCCCGGCAAATTCGGTATTCGCCACGAGGATCACTTTTTCGTCACAGAAGATGGGGCCGAATGGTTCACCGAGCCGGCCCGATCGCTGGAGCAGCCTTTCCCAGCTGCTTAGCGGTGGGTGCTATCGACTTCCTTCCACTTCCCCTTCAAAGTGAGTGCTTCAAAGGGGGATTCACAGACATGGTTGCGCACGTCGCCACAGTGGCGTTCCTGGGGCTCGAAGCGCGCGCCGTCGAGGTGCAGGTGCAGATCGCAAGCGGCCTTCCCGCTTTCGTGGTGGTCGGTCTGCCGGACAAGGCGGTCGCTGAAAGCCGGGAGCGGGTGCGGGCGGCGCTGGCGGCGATCGGGCTCGCGCTGCCGCCGAAACGGATCACCGTCAACCTGTCGCCCGCCGACCTGCCGAAGGAAGGATCGCATTATGACCTGCCCATCGCGCTGGGGCTGCTCGGCGCGATGGGTGCGGTCGATGCGGAGACGCTGAGCGCCTATGTGGTGGTGGGAGAGCTGGGCTTGGACGGGCGGCTGACGCCGTCGCCCGGCGTTCTGCTGGCGGCGATGCATGCCTCTTCGCGGAGCCTAGGCCTCATCTGCCCGGCCGCGCAGGGCGCGGAAGCAGCCTGGGCAGGCGACATCGAAGTGGTCGCGCCGCCTGACCTCATCTCGCTCCTCAATCATTTTCGAGGCACATCCACCTTGTCCCCGCCGCAGCCCGGAGAGGCCGATCCGCCGGGCGGCGGGCCCGACCTCGCGCAGGTGAAGGGGCAGGAGACCGCCAAGCGCGCCATCGAGATTGCGGCAGCCGGCGGCCACAACCTTTTGATGAGCGGCCCTCCGGGCGCCGGCAAATCGCTGCTTGCCGCCTGCGTTCCGGGCATACTGCCCGAGCTAGCGCCATCCGAGGCGCTGGAAGTCTCGATGATCGCTAGCGTCGCGGGCTCCCTGGTGGACGGACGCCTGATCCGAACGCGCCCCTTCCGCGCGCCGCACCACAGCGCTTCGATGGCGGCTCTGGTCGGCGGCGGCCTCAAGGCAAGGCCGGGCGAGGTGAGTCTTGCCCATCTCGGCGTTCTTTTCCTCGACGAGCTGCCGGAATTTCAGCGCAGCGTCCTCGACTCACTCCGCCAGCCGCTGGAGACAGGCAGCGTCAGCGTCGCCCGCGCCAATGCGCATGTGACCTTTCCCGCACGCGTGCAGCTGGTCGCCGCAATGAACCCGTGCCGCTGCGGACATCTGGGTGATCCGGCGCTCGCCTGCTCCCGCGCCCCGCGCTGCGCAGCCGACTATCAGGCGAAGGTATCAGGACCTTTGCTCGACCGCATCGATCTGCACGTCGATGTCGCCGCCGTCTCTGCCGCAGACCTCGTCCTCCCGCCGCCCAGCGAAGGCTCCGCCGAAGTCGCGGCGCGGGTGAAGGCGGCGCGCGACATCCAAACTGCCCGCTTTTCCGGCCACGGCATCCGCACCAATGCGGAAGCGGACGGCGACCTGCTCGACAGTGTCGCTACACCCGACGAGCCCGGCCGGAAGCTCCTTGCCCAGGCGGCGGAGGCGATGCGCCTTTCCGCACGCGGCTTCCACCGCGTCCTCCGCGTCGCCCGCACTGTCGCTGACCTTGCCGGCAGCGAAACCGTCACCCGCGTCCACGTCGCCGAAGCCCTCAGCTACCGGCGGCAGGCTCCACGGAATTGACCATGGACGAGCGACTCGCGCCGATTGAACGGCTTCGTGAGAAGATTGGCTCTTACCCCGAGCTCAGGTTTGAAGAAGGTGTAGAAGACGGCCAGCGGTGGTTACGAATTGAAGCCACTGACGAGGGAGGTTTTCCGATCACGCTATCGGACGAGGTTGACGAGTGGACAGTCTACTACGGCGACGGAGGCGGGCACCTTCATTTTGACGAAGGGCAAGAAGCACTGGAATATGTTGCCTTCGGCTTATCAGAGGAGTGTCGTCTCGTCGAAACGTGGCGGGGCGACCTACTTCAGAAGAGCAAGCTTGAGAGATGGGATGGGGAGAAGTGGCGCGCGCTTAGCGTCTACGGTGTTTTTCGGTGGCCATTCTGGCGTACGAAACGGGTTGTGGTGCGGCAAAATCGCTTCATTAAGGCTGAAAGCGTTCCGCGGAGTTGAGGCTGTCGATCCAACCGGCCAGCTGGCTGAGGCTCTTAAGTTCCACATAGCGGGGATGACCATCAGGGGCGTCGGCGACTTCGTGGCTCCAGGCGATCTCGAACGGCACGTAAGCCGCCCACGCACCGGCTTCGAGGGCCGGAAGGATGTCGGAGCGCATCGAATTGCCGGCCATCACCGCTTCGTGCGGAGCGGCGCCGTATCGCTCGAAGATGCGGGCGTAGGTTTCCGGCTTTTTGTCGCTGACGATCTCGACGCCGGTGAAATAGTCGCCGAGGCCGGAGGCGGCGAGCTTCGCCTCCTGGTGCCACAGATCGCCCTTGGTGAGGAGGATCAGGCGGCCGCGCTCGTCCAAATCGTCGAGCGCCGCTTCGATCCCCTCCAGCATCTCGACCGGGTGCGAGAGCATCTCCTTGCCGAGCGCGAGGACGCGCCCGACCACCTCCGCCGGCAGCCGCTCGCCCGCGACGGCATGCGCCGTCTCGATCATGGACAGCACGTATCCCTTTGCGCCGTAGCCATAGGCGCCGAGGTTGCGGTGCTCGGTCTCCTCCAGCTGCCGCAGCGCTTCCTCTCGGTCGGCGAACGGCGCGAGCAAATCGGCGAACAGGCCTGATGTACGCCGGAAATAAGTCTCGTTGTGCCAAAGCGTGTCGTCGGCATCGAGGCAGATGAGGGTGATCGGCATGGCCGCCGCAATGGCGGCTCGGCGGGCCGCAAGCAACAAGCGGTTGCGGGAAAGGGGCGGCCTCGGCTAGTCAGCTTTCAGCCCGTGCCCCTGTGGTGGAATTGGTAGACGCGCTCGACTCAAAATCGAGTTCCGTGAGGAGTGTCGGTTCGAGTCCGACCGGGGGCACCAGGCTTCCTCAATTATATTGAACCATCACCGCAAAGGCGCCGCTGTAATTGCCGAGCGGCGTCGCTTCGGTGACCGGAAACGACCCGCCGACTGAGAAGCTGTAGCTCCCGGACGATCCCATCGCGCCGCTCAATATCTGCGTACCCGCCGCCGTGTTGCTCGTCGTCACGGTGAGGCTGCCGCCGCCGGCGCGGTTCATGGCGAAGGTCTGCGGCACCGAGACGGAGAAGACCTGCCCGCCCTCGCCATTGGCGCTGTAAGTGGCCCGAGTTGCGGAGGGCGTGTTCATCGCCTGCACGCCCGCGCCGCTGACGCTCCGCGCGCCGGTCGCCGCATCGACGCTGATCGCGCCGCTGCCGGCGAAGGGCCGGCTCACGGTACCGAAGGCGAGGTTCGAGGTGAGACCGATGGTGATCGGGCGAAAGACGGTGGCGGTCGCGAGGCCGGAGCGGGTACCGCTGAAAGGTGTATGGATAAGCTCTACCTGCACCTCGAATGCGCTGGTGGCTGCGCCTGTTGGTTTGCCGCTACTGTCGCCCTCGATCGGGAAGTCCATGCCCACATAGAAGCTCTTCGTGCTGTTGCGGCCGATCGGTCCGATCGTGAAGGTCATCGGATTAGTGCCGGAAGGCGGTGCGACGATAGTGGCCGTGATGGGCGACACGGTGAAGTTCGTGAGCTGTCCCGCCCGTCCTGTTGGGGAGCCGATAGAGCGGACGGTGATCCGCGCCTCAAAATTGTTGCAATAGCCCGGTCCGCCGCAGCCGACAGTCACCAGCGCGCGAGTTGACGCATTGCTGACTCGATATCCGTTACCGCTAACCTTTGTGACGGTGCCGGTGCTCGGCGAGACGGTGAAGACGGTGGTACCAGATGCGGCCGAAGCGACGTTGCCGAGAACCGGCGCCGGCGTCTCGATCGACTCCACCCAGACGCGGTCATTATCCTGAGCCTGCGCAGACGCGCCAAGCAGCATGATGCCGAGCGCTACGGCGCGTTTGATCCAGCCTCTGATCCCCACACGCGCACTATAGAGGGGAGCGCTGGTGTATCAAAGGCTTAGTCGGCGGGGGTGCCGAAGACCGCTTCTGCGTTCACGTCCGGCGTTCGACCATCTTCCCGGACCGTCACTTCGACCGGTGCTGCCAGTCGCATGTTAAGCCGCCGCGCCTGATCCGGCTCCAGCTCGAGCCGGTAGGTGCCGGGACGAAGATTGCCGATCACGACCGATCCATCGAACTCGGTCACCGCTTCGATCGGCTCCGCGCCTTCGCGAACCATACGGACACGGAGTGCGGAAAGCCCCACCGGCTGGCCGTCGCCTTGCCGCACCGTCACCCTGACGAGCACCTCGGAAATGGGCGCGAGCGGGTAGGGGATTTCGACCACTTTGCCTGGCCGCGGCGAGATTTCGATATTGCCGGGCGGCGAGGTAACGAAGAAGGCGTCGATATTCTCGATGTCGGCCTTGAGGCGGCCGGTGACGGAGTCGCCAAGCCCCGTCAGGAATGCGCGGCCGTCGGGTCCGGTCACGGCTTTTCGTTCGGCGCCGTCAATGGCGACGCCCGCAACGGGCTCCTCGCCAGCATCGAAGACGCCATTGCCGTTCCTGTCGGTGAAGGCATGGAAAGCGGCACTTCCGCCCGCGGCGGGGCCCGGTCTTGTGACGCGATAGTTCCGCGCACCGGGATCGAACGCCAGCCCGAAGGCTAGGCGGACGCCCAAACGCCAGTCCTTCCGCGCCGTGGCGTAGTCGCCGCTGAAAGCGAGGTCGGCGAAGGGCAGGCGAAGGAAGGCCGCGCCCTGCACTGTCAGATCCTTGCCCTCGCCGAAGGTCTTGCCGGCGCCCAGGCGAAAGCCGAGGCGTTCGGAAACGTTGCGGTCGGCGAGGAGCGTCAGTGCGCGAAGCCTGCTGTCCGGCACCAGATCGTAATCTAGCACGCCTCGCACCTGCCATTTGAAGTCGATGAAGCGGGAAAGCGTGATGTTGCCGGTGAGCCGCTGCTGCCTGTCCGAATCCGGACGCTGGTCGCGCGTATAGTCGAGACCTGCCGACACCAGCGTCTGGGCAATCGTGGTGGAGGCGCGG
Source organism: Allosphingosinicella sp. (assembly GCF_036402135.1). Taxonomy (GTDB): domain Bacteria; phylum Pseudomonadota; class Alphaproteobacteria; order Sphingomonadales; family Sphingomonadaceae; genus Allosphingosinicella. The sequence continues at coordinate 135,428 of NZ_DASWTN010000045.1, forward strand.
CCGAGGCCGGTCCAGCTCGTGCCGCCGTCGCGGAATACGTCCCGCTCCAGCCGAAAGGAGAGGGGGATGATCTTCCCGCCGATCGGCGGAAGCGCGAAGTCGAGCGTCAGCTCGCTATGCCGCCGGAGCGGCCGCCGAGCATCATAGACGCGGTTCGTCTCGTCCAGAAAACCGCCCCAATATTCCGCGTGCCGCCCCACCAGCGAGACGCCGAACGGCTGGCCCGCAATGCCGAACGCTGCGCCCGTTCCGCCGCCAAAGTCGCGTGCGAGGTCCGCCTGCGCGGCGAGTCCGAACAGGGAGCCTCGAGCGCCGAGGCTCATGAGTTCGCGCCTGCCGCGGCCTTCGCCGCCGGGGAAAAGAGCGGCGCCGCCGATCAGCGTCAGCTCTTCGCTGAGGCCATAGGCAAGGCTCGCCACGGCACGAACGCCGCCATTGCCGGGCAGTATCTCCGATTCCTGCTGGAGATCGATGACGTTCCGGCCCTGCTGGACAACGCCGAAGTCGATCGCCGTCTCGCCCTGGGCGAGCTGACCGCCGCCGACATTGATGATGCGCGTTTCCTCCGACCGCTCGCCGCGCGGGCCGTAGGTGACGATCCGGATGACGTTGAGACCGCGGACCAGCGGCACGTCCAAAAACTCATAGCGGCCGTCCACCGGCTGGCGCTGTCCGCTCCGCAGAACGTCGTTGATATAGAGCTCGACATCGTAGCCGATGGGAAGCTCGCCGCGAAGGTTGATGCGCTGGAAGACGCTGGCATTTTCGAGCTTCGCGGTGGTGAAGGAGATGCCGCGCCCGCCCGCGCTGTGGGGACCGAGGCCGAGCTGCGGCGTATAGACGTCGCCCCCCGCCACATAGGTGGCGTCGAGCGGCCCCAGCAGGCCGCCTTCCGGAGAGCGTCGCGAGAACTCGACCCGGGCAGTGGAAGGATCGCCGGTTTCGTCGGACCCCACATAAGCCTTGAAGCCGGTGTAGAGGACGTCGCCCGCAACCCGCACGTCATAACGGCGCTGGATGAAGCCCGAGCGGCTGTCGCTGCCGCTTTCCAGCGCAATGTCGAAAGCAGGCGGTGTAAACAGATTGTACGGCGATGCGATGCGGAGCATAGGCTCGACCGTGCCAAGGCTGTTGTTGATACCCTCAAGGCGCCCCGCCCGCTCCATCCGCGCCTGGACCGGAAGCTTTTCGAGTGCGATGAGCTTTATCTCCAACGCCTCCGCATCCGCTTGGATGTCGATCGGAAGCAGCCGCTCCAGCGCCGACGCACGGATGAACATATCCGTCTGCGATAGGGCCACCTCTCCAGGCGCAAGCCGCACATCCTTGCCCCCGATGCGGGCGAGGCCGAGGCGGAGATCGACCGTAAGCGCACGGGCTTCCTCCCCGAGCCGGCCGGTAACGCGCTGCTCGGGCGGAAAGACGCTGATGTCGAGATCAAGGAGGCGAGCCAGCTCGCCGACAGGGAGGAGAGGGTCCTGCGGATCGCCGTAGGAGGTGAGCGTTTCCGTCAGCGTCAGATTGTCGAGCTTGACCGCAAAGAGGATGAGTTCCTCCTCGCTCACGGCCGTAGCGCCTGCTTCAGCGGCCGGCGCGGGCTGCGCTTCCGCCGCCCCCAACCCCACCAATTGCAGCGAGAGGAGAGTAAGCCCTCCCAGCATCTTTATGAGGCGGTGAAGGACGACCTCGCTATCACACTCCCTGGCTTGGCGTCGTCATCGGTGAAGACGATGCTGAGCTGTTCGCCCGCCTGCGGCGCGCGCTGGAGGGGGATCCGAATCGAACGGCGATCAATTTCAGGATAGACGCCGACGCCGCGGGCGAGGCCGATCGGCGCCTTCTGCCCGCCAGCGCCATGGATTTCCACATTGCCAAACAGCGAATTGCTGCCCGCGCGGGTAAGATCGAAGCTGAGGACCGGCGTTCGCTTCGGCGGCGCAACGCCGTCGGGCGAGATGTCCGCATAGCTCATCGATACATTCTCGATGGCGGCCTTCACGTCCACATCGCCCGGACGGACGATCACCGGGATGGAAAGGCCGAACACCGACTGGATCCGGAAGCTAAGTTCGCCGGGACGCTGGTTCGCCGCCTGCTCGGCAGTAAGGCCCACGTCGCGGGGCGGAATTGTGGTGACGGTCAGATGGGTGCGATATTCGCCGGTAGCCGCCGGCGGCGGCGACACGCGGATGCGGATCGTCTGGCCCTTGCCCGGCGCAAGCGTCGCACGGCGCGGCGTCGCGATCACCAGCTGCTGCGCGGATTGAAGCTTGTCGGCAACAGGCTTAAATTCAGGAGAAGCCGACACTTCCGATACCGCCTTGATCTCGCCATTCGGCAGCATCACGCGGTCGAC